>NZ_BAAGXG010000008.1:99996-382845 GCF_054779955.1 Spirosoma arcticum | reverse complement strand
TCCGCAAACCCGACACCGAGTTGGTATCGGTCAGCACCGTATCTAAGCGTACATTGCCCACCCGCAGGGCTTTCTGGATACGCCGGATGTAATCAGCGGCATCCTCGACCAGACTTCTCCGCAGCCGCACTAGTGGCCGGATAAGGGTGGAAAACTCGTGGGGAAGGAAGATGGGGGGCAGCAGGCCCAGACTGTGCAGCGTACGAATGTGAATAGCATCTGACGTATCAGATTTGAAACGTCGATAGTTCTTCGTATTCGCTCCTGCTGTGACCAACACGTCAAAACCAGCCTCCTGAAGCACATTGACCAACGGTCGTTCATAGCCCCCGGTGGCTTCCAAAGCGACATACTTAACCTCATATAGATGCAGCCAGTCGGCGAGTCGGAAGAGTTCTTTGGTCGATACGCCGAACTGCTGCACATCTTGTTTGGGATCGTCGCCTACGGCTACGACGTGAAACTGAGAGCCAATGTCGATGCCAGCCACCTGCTGGTGAACGACAGGCATTTTGCGATAGTCTTGGGTCTGCTTGTTCATGGTAGAAACGGGTTAGCAGTTACTCAAAAAGGGCTATCAGTGGGCTATGTTAGTCAAACGATAATTATGATGTACGGAGTAGCGGGTTGCCCCGCTCTACCAGTGGGGTTCTCAAGGCACGGACTGATAAAGTAGTCCCTGTCTCATAGCCAAATCGGGACGTTGGCCGGGCTGAGGGCACCAGAGGAAAGGACGATCTTCCCACAAAGGGGCTACTGATAGCTACGTAAATATAGGGCTACGGGCTGGCTTTCTGGTCTCATGCGTTGGTTGGGGTTCGTTCGCCCGCGAACACAGAGGATGTTGGGCTGCCACCTTGGACTACTCGACAGTTTCCTGTCAGAGGTGACACGCCACAACAACGCTAACCAAAAACGCACAAAACCAAGCAAGCCGAGACAGGCCGAGTAATGTCAAGCCGAGGCTGGTCAAGCCCGCCCGCTCAGGTACGTTGCTTTGTCAACCGAAACGCACTTTTTGCGTGCTGTCCACCGGGCATTGACCTGTCGCCAGATACGTGGCACTCAACCAAAACACGTTTACTATCAAGCACTTGTCCTGTCACAGGTACGTTACCGAACCCACTTACTTGGACGAGCCACCCAACACCCACAGGTGTTGATGGTGAGCGAGTTACTTGCTAAACTCACGCACCTGCACCTTTACAAACCTGTTTGAGTTGGGCTGCCGACTCTCCTGCGGGACGTGCGGCCTGTCACCAGGGAACTGCCTACGCGGAGCGGACAACGTCGTACCTAATTTGCTTTATTAGTACCCCCTTATTTTGGCAAATCCCTGTACAGAAAGCCAGTATACACCAACAGATAGTGGCACTAAAACCAAGACATTCGCCGTAAGAAACTTGGCCGTCAACGAAACGATGATGGCTACTACCCAAACACTGAAGAGGTATTTTGCCCAAGGAAGTTTTGACATAAGCTATCGGTTTGAATTGAGCAATAACTATTTTCTCTGTGAATCTACTTAATATATGTTGACCAGATTACGGTAACCCTTTTTTATAAGCTTACCTGTCGCCCGCAACCTGCCCCGCGAACCTAAACGTTAATGGTTGGGGCGGTTGGCTTGTCAATCGGAAGCCCAAACCTGCTCAACCGGGGCGTTCAACTTGTCGCATAGGACTTGCCGAACGAGCGAAAGCCTGACCTTTGGGACGTGCTGCTTGTCGCCGGAACGTTGGCACACAAGCACTTTATGGACGAGCCACCTAACAAGTATATGTACGCAAAATTGCGGAACTACATTCTGCTCACAATCAGCTACTTTTAGTTCCGCAACGGCTAAGATTTTACTATTGAACAGGACTAATGCAAAAGAAAAGAACTTGACCGAAACTTCCAACTTTCATTCATCTGAAGTGACTAAACGGTATGTAGAGGTATTTGTAGAGCGGGTATGGGACATCGAGGGCTATCCCAACTACTTTTTTGATGAGAAGGGGCAACTATACCGCTTTACAGCACGGGGCGACGTGAAGCCCGTACGCAGAACGGTAAAGCGGTACACACAAGGTTATGTACTCAAAAGCCGATTTTACAGCTTATCACAACTCCGATCCAAGCTACGTCGGCACCAGATTACAGATCGTCCAGTGGGCTTTTGAGCTGACTGATTTTGTTGGCCGTTACGTGTGTATACCGCATCGTGGTTAATATACTGGTGTGGCCCAGTAACTCCTGAATATACCGGATATCCAAGCCTGATTCGAGCAGGTGGGTGGCGAAGCTGTGCCGGAGGGTATGAATACCACCCCGTTTCTGAATACCGGCAGCCTGTACGGACTGAGTGTATACAAACTGAATAGTACGAACGGCAATAGGCTCGTGATGTCCAGCTTCCTCAAACACATACGTTTTCGGAGTATATCGGGCAAGGTACTCGTTGACAGATAGCTCGATTTTTTCGGAAAACATCATAACCCGGTCTTTTTTGCCTTTACCACCCCGAACCGTAATGAGTTGGCGGGTACGGTCAAGGTCGGTCAGACGTAAACAGGCCACCTCGCTCAACCGCATACCTGTAGCGTATACAACCTGAAAGAGCGTCCGATATTTCATACTGGTGGTGGTCTTGAAAATAGCCTTTACTTCGGCTACACTATATACGGTTGGCAGTTTGGTAGCCTGACGTGGATACACAACGTCGTAAAACGCCTTATCGCGCAGCAGAACTTTTTCCTGATAGAACTTCCAACCATTGATATGGACGTTGATGGTAGCCGCGCTAAGCCGCTTTTTCTGGATCAAAAAGAGCAGGTATTGCTGATACTGGGGTTTGGTCAGTTCATCGAGCGGTCTCAGACCAGCGTAGCGAATAAGCGCGATGATGGCCTGTTTGTAATTTTTGTACGTCTTATAGCTGTAATTCTGAATCCGCAAAGTATCGGAAATAGCCACGATAACCGGGTGCCGGTCGTACTCACGCATTGGTGGTGCATACCGAAATGGCAGGCGGTGTGCTCCAGCAGTTCGTTTACTTAACGGGGGCCAGGGTGGGTTTGTGGCCTGCTCAATTCCCACGGCTGAAGCCAGGGGCTTATAGAGCCGCACGACGGCCTCATCGAAACGACAATACTCTTTGCCGAAGAGCTGGCCGATCTGCACCACAGATTCGCGGGTGTTGGATACGAGCCAGCATCTGCGCGAGTAACTCCATCGTCTTCCTGGAATTTCGCGGATGAGGTCGTTACCGATGGGGTCTTGGGGGAAACAAACGGCCAATAAACCGGGGTCTTTCCCGTCAATCTGAATAGTGGTCATTACGGATGGGTACAGGGGTTTTCCGTAAAGCTAACGATACGCCAATAAATTATTCGTTCACAAATGAGATTCGACCAATCCGTTTGGTCTCTCCCGTTACCCGAAATGAATGGGCGATACGTCGGCCAATGACCCAGACAATCTGATCGCCCGATAGCAGCACGGCGGTGCGGTCGCGTTCGGGGCGGGGTAGTTTCAGGTCGTTCAGCAGGTCACTGACTAATTTAGTGCCGTTCAGTCCCAGCGGTCGGAAGCGGTCACCCTGCCGCCACGGACGAATCGTTACCGGCAACGTTAGCCGGTCAGCGTCTAAGCAAGCCATATTCGGATCGGTGGATGGCCGGAAGTCGGTGGGTTTGCCGAATAGCGCAATGGTCAGCGTAAAGTGTCCCGCTACGTTCACCGGCGCATCAGGCCACTCGGTTAGCGTGATTTCGTAGTCGCTTCGTGCTGGCAAGGATTCGAGCAGCAATCCGGTTGTACCGTTCGGCAATCGGTCGTGCGTAACCTGGTGCGTAGTCGAGCGAAACAACTGCCCCGTTTCCCGGCTCAGTGATTCGACCATCTGACCCGTTTGATCGCTTGTGAAGCCGTACGATTTTAGCCACTCGGCCAGCCGAAATGCCAATTCCGGCTGGGCCAGCAGTGTATCGGCTGGCAGAAACAGACCCGCTCCGTATGGTTCAGCAATGGACTGCCACGACCGGTTGAGTTCGGCCCAAACGAGCATTTCGGCCGCCCGCAGCCGCTCCACGGTGCGGGGCAGGCTTTGCCAGAGACCCGGATTCAGGCTGGTCAGGATGGGCACAACGTGATGGCGAATCCGGTTGCGGGCATATTTGTCATCGGCGTTGGATCGGTCTTCGCGGTAAGTCAGGCTATGTGTCTCCGCATGAGCCGCCAGTTGGTCGCGGGTGGCGAACAGCACCGGCCGGATCACGTTGCCCTGCCGGGCGGCAATGCCGTGCAGCCCGGCCAGTCCGGTACCGCGTGTCAGGTTTAGCAATAGCGTTTCCAGTACGTCGTTTTGGTGATGAGCCGTCGCCACACCCGCGTAGCTGTGTTCGCCAATCAGTTGGGCAAACCAGTCGTAGCGCAGATCGCGGGCGGCCATCTGAATGGACACGCCCCGTTCAGCCGCTACAACGGCCGTGTTGACGTGCGTCAGGTGAAACGGAACTCCATACTGTTTGGCACAGTTTTGGACGAAGGTAGCATCGTCGGCCGATTCGGTTCCCCGCAGTCCAAAATTGACGTGGGCAATGGCAAACCGCTGGTTGGTGCGGTGAAACAGGTCGGCCATCACCATTGAATCCAGCCCGCCACTAACGGCCAGCAGGACGCAGTCGGTCGGTTCGAATAGCCGTTTGTCGTTAATAAATCCTAAAAAGTCCGACTCCAACATTCGGTCTCGGCACGAAGCCGTATTTTTGTTCCATTATGCGTTTCCTCATTCACCTTATCGCTTTTTCTCTCCTGCTTGGATCGGTGTTCGTGCCTGCCGATGTACGCGCCCAGGCCGGTCGCCCGCCAATGCCGGGCAGTACGGCCGACAAGGTCGAGTTGCTGCCTGGTTCCGACAGTTTGGTGGGCGTGAACATCCCCGGTCAGGTCGTCCGGAAGATCTACAATAACGTCCGGTTCCGGCAGAAAGGCGTTCTCATGTACTGCGACCTTGCCATCCAGAACGTGACCACCAACGTGATCGAAGCCTATGGCAACGTCCGGTTGATCCAGGGCGACACCATTAACGTGCGGGGCGATACGATGTTTTATTACGGCAACACCCGGCAGGCCAATCTGCGCGGCAACGTGGTGATGCGCGACCGCAAGATGACGCTCACGACCCAGCAGCTCGACTACGACATGCTGTCGGGCGTTGCCCATTATCCCGTTCCCGGCCGTATTGTTGACAAAGAAAACGTGCTGACCAGCCGCGAAGGCTATTACGACACGCGCAGCAAGCTGTTCACCTTCCGCCAGAACGTTCGGTTGGTCAACACCAAAGGTACGCTCACCGCCGATTCACTGCTTTATAATTCCCTCAGCCGGATTGCAACGTTTCAGGGGCCAACGCGTATTACCAATAAGGACGGGGTGCTGACGGCCATTGCCGGACAGTATAACACGGCTACCGGCATCTCGAATTTTCAGCGCCGGGCCACCGTCGATACGCCCAAATACCGCTTAACCGGCGATTCACTCTACTACGACAACGTGTCGGAACTGGGCATTGCCAAAGGCAACGTCATTATGGTAGCCAAAGACCGCAAAGCTGTTATCACCGGTGAACACGTCCGCTACAACGGCAAGTCGGGCATTTCGCGCGTAACGGGTCACCCCGTGGCCAAAAGTCTCGCCAGCGAAACCACGCGCGATACACTTTATATGCGGGCTGATACGCTGTTTTCGTTCGACAATAAGCTGACCAACACGCGCCGGTTGCTCGGCCAGAAGAACGTTTTCGTTTACAAGTCCGATCTGCAAAGCAAGTGCGACTCGCTCATCTACGACACGGCTGACTCAACGATTCATTTCTTCAAGAAACCCATCGTCTGGAGCCAGGATAAGTACCAGATGGAAGCGGACACGATGCGGGCTTTACTCAAGAACAACCGCATCAACACCATGTTCCTTAAAGGCAGGTCGTTCGTCATTTCGCTCGATACGCTCAAAAATTATAACCAGATTAAGGGGCGTACGGTGACGGCTTATTTCGTAACAAAGGTAATACCGGCCTCGACCAGGCTTGTCCAAACCCAGACCGGGGAGACAACTAAAAAAATAACCGGAGCCACGGCCTCGACCAAGCCCGGTGTACCGTCCCGCACACTGCCCCGCGCCACGTCGACTCCGGCGCGAGAACAAACAACCCTTGACCGGGTACTCGTGGACGGCAACGGACAAAGTATTTACTACGCCGTGG
Source organism: Spirosoma arcticum (assembly GCF_054779955.1). Taxonomy (NCBI): domain Bacteria; kingdom Pseudomonadati; phylum Bacteroidota; class Cytophagia; order Cytophagales; family Cytophagaceae; genus Spirosoma; species Spirosoma arcticum. Next base: position 376,598 of record NZ_BAAGXG010000008.1, on the reverse strand, counting down.
ACGACAAAAACAGACTGATTGGCCTGAACCACGTCGAATGCAGCCGGATGAACATGGAGTTTGCTAACAACAAGGTTGGGCAGATTCGGTTCTACGGCCGACCTGACGCGCAGCTTATTCCACCCAAAGAGTTCACCGACGATGCTCAGAAGCTCGACGGATTTCGTTGGCGTGAAGTAGAAAAGCCGACGAAAGGTCAGGTTCTCTGGCTGGAAACACCCCCAACAGAGCAACCGGCTGCTAAAAAACCACCAAAAATCAAAGGGTCAGCTAAACCATTGGCCAGAAAAAACGTTCAAAGGGGTAATAAATGACTCATTTAACAATTTTTTACACACTGCCCCGTTGACTTTGTCTTTTATCCTGAATAGGTTTGTGTTGGCTAAGTGTATCTGAACTGGATTTTCATGAAACAAATTATACTTATTGGGTTACTAACGGGCTTACTAACGGCCACAATCCCGCTTCGGGCGCAGGTAGCCCTGCGCGACTCCGACGCCCGAAAGGGCAGTCGGCTGGAGTTGGGACGAACGGCGTCGACTCGCAAACCTACCGCGCCGGTGGTGAGTGCCAACCGGTTTCGGATGGTGCCGGAACCCGTTCTTTCAGGGCTTGACCGCTCTGTGACAATCCGCAAAAATAAAGCGATCAACGAGCATTACCGGTCGTTGCTCATCGCGCAGCCAATTACAAAAGCGGGTGCCCGCACAACCACAGCCGAATCCAGCCCCGCACCCGCCGACGCCCGGTCGGCTCCTGAGCAGGAGGGCAAGTCAGAAAACCGCCTGTATGCCAACGAACGCATCTGGGTGTCCAACGTTTACCCGAATCCAGCCGACGATGTTACTGAAGTTGACTACCAAATCAGTGGGTCGGTGGGAGAAGCTAAGTTAGCCTTATTGAATGTACTGGGCGTTCCCATTGCGGAGTATGGCCTCGACCGTAACGACCGCAAAGTACGCATCGTTACCCGCGACTACGCAACGGGTTATTATTTATACCAATTGTCGGTCGATGGTAAAAAGGTAGCGACCAAACGCCTGCTCGTTCGTCATCAGTAAGACGCTGTGGGGCTGTTAAATTATCATAAACGGGTTGAGGATAGCCCCCAATTTCGGCACTATACGGGCTGCATCGTCGTTAGAACGGTGTAGCCCATTTTTTTTCGTATCTTTGCCATCGTATGCAACAACGTCATATTGGTAAGGTTCTGCTCGGAACCTGGTTCGTAGTTTTGCTAAGTTCGTGCAGTCCGTTCTCGAAACTACAGAAAAGCGGCACCGACGATGAGAAATATAAGGGAGCCGTTCAATATTATAAAAAGAGCGACTGGTATCGCGCGGGTTTGCTGTTTGAAGAACTGATTCCTGTGCTTAAAGGCAGTACGGAGTCGGAGATGGCCCAGTTCTATTACGCCTATACGCAGTATCATCAGCAGCAGTACCTGCTCAGCGCCACGCTCTTCAAAAAATTTTACGAAACGTTTGCCCGAAGCGACTACGCGCAGGAAGCGATGTACATGTACGCCTTTTCGCTGTACAAAGACACGCCCGCCTTCAACCTCGATCAGTCGAACACGCTGACAGCCACGTCGGCCCTTCAGGACTTCGTCAACGCTTATCCGGAGAGCCAGTACAAGGATGAATGCACCCGCATGATTCTGGAGTTGCGCAAGAAGTTGGAGCGCAAAGCGTATGAGAAAGCCAAACTGTATTACAAGACCAGTGGCTTCAACATTGCGTCGTACAAATCGTCAGTTATTGCCATCGACAACTTTCAGAGGGAGTTTCCAGATTCAGAATACAACGAGGAATTGGCCTTTTTAAAGGTTGACGCTGAGTTTAGCCTGGCTCAGAATAGCTTGGAAACCAAACAAAAGGAACGGTATCAGGAAGCGATGACTTATCATCAGGCATTCGTGGACAAATACCCGACCAGCCGGTTTATTAAACAGTCCGAAAAGATGTACGAGACCAGCCAGAAGGAAATTGACCGACTGGCGAAAGCAGAGCAGGAGCGCGAAAAAGAGAAGACCAAAGCGCCCGACACGAACCGCCCGGCCAAAGTGACGGCGGCAAATTAATCCAGTGAGTAGTGAGCAGTAAACAGCCAACAGTTAGCGTGCGCTTTGTTTACTGCTCACTGTTGGCTACTAACTGTTAACTAAAAAATGGCATCGAATCAATCCATTATCACCCGCAACAACGACAAGATTGCGATCAAAACGGGTAACCTGTACGAATCGGTTTCAATTATCTCGAAGCGTGCCCGGCAAATTGCGACCAAGAACAAGGAAGAACTAAGCAACAAGCTGTCGGAGTTTGTATCGGCCGTCGACAATCTTGAAGAAGTGTTCGAGAACCGCGAGCAGATCGAAATCTCCAAATTCTATGAGCGGATGCCCAAGCCGACCTCCGTGGCAACGGACGAGTTTTTGGAAGACAAAATCTACTGGCGCTACAACGACGAAGACGCTCAGCAGTAGAGTGGGTCGTTGACCAATCTTCAGCAGTGACCGCACGGTATGTATGCCGTGCGGTTTTTGTGTTTCACCCATCCCGATAGCATTCAATTTCTGCCGCGCTTATGTTAGCTGGTAAACGTATTCTTCTCGGCGTAACAGGCAGCATCTCGGCCTATAAATCGGCGTTGCTGGTCCGGCTGCTGGTGAAAGCCGGGGCCGACGTTCAGGTCGTTATGACCGAATCGGCCAAGACATTCATCACACCCCTGACGCTCGCCACACTCGCCAAACGGCCGGTTCTCTCGGCGTTTGTCGATACGGAAAATGAGGGGCGGGGCGAAGGCAACTGGACTAACCACGTTGAACTGGGTCTCTGGGCCGACGCCGTCGTGGTGGCTCCGGCATCGGCCCACACGCTGGCCCGCTGCGCCAATGGCTTGTGCGACGACCTGCTGTCGGCGGTCTATTTATCGGCTAAGTGCCCGGTGTTTTTTGCCCCGGCCATGGATCTGGACATGTACCGGCACCCCGCTACGCTGGAAAATCTGCGTCGGCTTGTTTCGTTCAGCAATCACATCATCCGGGCTGAACACGGCGAATTAGCCAGTGGCTTAGTGGGCGAAGGACGGCTGGCCGAACCAGAAACCATTATGCAGGCACTCGACGCGTTTTTCAACAAACCAACGCCCCTGTCGGGTAAACACGTCCTGATTACGGCCGGGCCAACGCAGGAGCCAATCGACCCGGTGCGTTATATCAGCAATCACTCGACCGGCAAAATGGGCTACGCCATCGCGGGGGCATTTGCCAGAGCCGGGGCCGTGGTTACCCTCGTCAGTGGTCCTACTGCCCTGTCCCTCCCCCACCCGTCCATCCGGCGAATCGACGTGCGGACGGCGCAGCAGATGTTTGAGGCTACCCAGGCGGCTTTTGCCCAAACCGACGTGCTGGTGCTGAACGCGGCCGTTGCCGACTACACCCCCGCCCATCCGGCCGGCCGGAAGATCAAAAAAAAAGAAGCCACTTTTTCGCTCGAACTGACCAAAACCACCGACATTGCCGCTCAGTTGGGTGCGCAAAAACGACCGGGCCAGTTGCTCATGGGATTTGCTCTCGAAACGGATAATGAACGGGAGAATGCGCTAAAAAAACTTCACGCCAAGAATTTAGACTGGATCGTGCTGAACTCCCTGCGCGACACCGGAGCCGGTTTTGGACACGATACGAACAAAATTACCGTTATCGACAAAGAAGGGCAAACCCACGAATTTGGGCTTAAACCCAAAACAGAGGTGGCACAGGATTTAGTGGATTTAGTCGCCAAAAACATAGCATCATGAAAAAGTTAATCCTACTAATTGGCCTGTTAAGTTTGCTGACAACGGCGCGGGCGCAGGAGCTGAACTGCCAGGTAACCATCAATTCCGATCAGTTGTTCGCCCAGCAAAAAACTGACTTTTCGTACGTCGCGCAGCTCAAAGGCATCATCACGGAGTTCATGAACAACCGGCGCTGGAGCAACGATCAGCTTACGGCTTCGGAACGGATCAACTGTTCACTCAACATCAACTTGGTCAAATCGCTGGTGCAGGGCGCTTTTGAAGCTACGGCGCAGATCATCGTGACGCGGCCCGTGTACGGCACGAACTATGAAACAACCGTTTTCAACTACGTAGACCGAAATTTCAATTTCGTTTATCAGCCGTCTACGCCGGTTTTTTACCGTGAAAATCAGTACACCGACGACCTTACGTCCATGCTTGCGTTTTACGCCAATTTGATTTTGGCCGTTGACTACGATACGTTTAGCAAGCGGGGCGGCAACCCATTTGTGCAACGGGCATTTGCCATCACCCTACAGGCGCAGCAGGGTTCATCCAGCGACGCCTGGCAGCCGAGCAGCGATCAGCGCAAACGGTACTGGCTTGTTGAGAACCTGCAAAACCAGCAGTTAACCTCATTCCGCGACGCCATGTATACCTACCACCGGCAGGGCTTAGATATATTCGGGGCTAATCCCGTGCAGATGCGTAAGCAAACCCTCGACCTGCTGACCAGCATCCGAACGGTTAGTCAGCAACTTCCGTATTCGGTATTGATTAATACATTTTTTGACGCCAAAGGGCAGGAACTGTATAATATTCTGTTCGAGGGAACGCCCGCCGAACGCAAACTAGCGTTTGAGTTGCTCTCCTTCTTAGACCCGTCTAAAACGGAACTGTACCGAAAATTAGTGACCACGTAGTCCCGTTGGGGTTGAACCGCACCCCGGCCGGTGTTGTTACGTAAGCAAGGCGTCTCATCTATGCTATCGCATTTACTCATAAAAAATTACGCGCTCATTGACGAACTCGAACTGACACCCGACCGTGAACTAAACATTGTCACGGGCGAAACCGGTGCCGGAAAGTCGATCATGCTGGGTGCCATCGGCCTGTTGCTTGGCAACCGGGCTGACACAAAAGTGCTTTACAATCCCGAACAGAAGTGCGTTATCGAAGGCACATTTGGCGTATCGGGCTTCATTATCGAACGAATTTTTGAGGAAGAGGAATTAGATTATTCGAATACATGTATTGTTCGGCGCGAGATCGGCGTCAGCGGTAAGTCGCGGGCGTTTGTCAACGATACGCCCGTCAATCTGGAAACGCTCCGGCGCGTAACGAGCCAGATGATGGACATCCACTCGCAGCACGATTCGGTCATGCTCGGCTCCAACGAATACCAGTTGGAAATTGTGGATACGTACGCGCAGGATGATGATTTACTTCGCCAGTACAGGGTTGATTACCAGGCCTACCGTAGTAAAAAAACGGTTTACGATCAGCTCATGACGGAAGCGTCGGCGATGCGCAAGGAATTCGATTACAACAATTTTCTGTACGAAGAATTAACGAAAGCGCAGCTTCAGCCCGCCGAACAGGAAACGCTCGAACAGGAGTTGACGATCCTGCAAAACGCCGAAGATATTAAAGCCCGCCTGCAACTTTCCTACGAGTATTTAGACAATACGGAACAGTCGATCATCGACTTTTTGAAAGGTACGGTCAGTAATTTAGCGTATATCAGCAAGCTGTCGAATCAGTACGAGCAATTGTTGCAGCGTGCGCAGAGCAGCCTGATCGAACTGCGCGATTTAGCCGACGAAATCAGTACGGAACAGGAGCGCGTGGACATTGACGACGCTCGCGTGGAGACCATTCAGGAGCGGCTTAATCTTATCTATCAACTCCAGACCAAACACCAGGTTAGTGATGTGGCGGGCCTGATTGCGCTGCGCAACGAACTGAGCCGAAAGGTTAGTAAGGTGCTTAACTTAGACGATGAACTGGCCGAAGCGAAGCGCCAGTCCGAGGCCGCCCGCGCTCAGTTGCAGACAAGCGCCGAGACGCTGTCGACCACCCGGCAGGCCGTGCTCCAGCCCATCGAAAGCGAAATTGGGGGCCTGCTGTACGATCTGGGCATGCCCAATGCGTCGCTCAAAATTCAGGCCACAACGGGCAAACCCAGCCCGGCTGGCATCGATACCATATCGTTTCTGTTCAGCGCCAACAAGGGCGTTAAACCCCAGCAGTTGAAAAACGTAGCGTCGGGGGGTGAGTTTTCGCGGCTCATGATGGCGATCAAATATATTCTGGCCAACAAACGGTCGCTGCCCACAATTATTTTCGATGAGATTGACACGGGCGTTTCGGGTGAGATTGCCATCAAAATGGGCAACATGATGCGCGACATGGCGCACAGTCACCAGATTATCGCCATCACGCACCTCCACCAGATTGCGGCTCAGGGAACGGCTCATTATTTTGTGTACAAAGACCATTCGGCCGCAAAAACGGTCAGCCGCATCAAGAAACTTACCTTCGACGAGCGAGTGAACGAGATTTCGCAGATGATTGGCGGCAAAACGCCGTCGCCGAGCGCGGTTAAAAACGCCCGCGAAATCCTTAAGCAACGCACCGTCGTTACAGCGAAATAGTTTTAGGTGAGTAAGTGTATGGGTGTATACGCATTGGAAGCGGGCACATTCAACCATGTATCCACTAAACACATACATACTTATACACCCATACACTTATTCACTAACTTCTCCTTTTAAAGACTTTTTCCATGATAAAGTTTGTTTCTTTAGTAGCAGGAATCCTCATCAGTAGCGTGTTCTTCGGGGCTTGTCAGAAAGGCGATGATGCCGTTAAAGAGGCTGAAAATGAGATGTTTGCTATTCACGATGAGGTGATGCCGAAAATGGGTGACGTGATGAAGTTACGAAAGCAACTCAATCAGCGCATCTCGGCCTTAGACAGCACAGCAGCAACCCGTTCAGCGGCTGGTGCTCTTAGAACGGATGAGGAAAAAGAGCAGGCCCGGCTGTTGAGCCGAAATCTGACAAACGCCGATAGCCTGATGATGAACTGGATGAGTCACTACAAAGGCGATACGCTGACCAAGCTTTCTCCGGATGATGCCCTGCGGTATTTATCGGAACAAAAAGATCAAATTACCGATGTTAAAATCAAGTTCAATTCCAGTATCGACCAGGCTCGTCAGTTTTTGGACAAGAAATAACGGCTGTCCTTCTTTCCTTGTCTCCTTGCTCCTGTTTGTGTTAGCTGGCTGCGGGTCAGCCGATGAGAAGTTACCCATTCTGGGGCAGCGGGAAGCAGTGACGAAAGTGGTCAACGGCAAGTCAGTGACCGACTCAACGTACCAGACGATTCCGAATTTTGCCTTCGTGAGCCAATACGGCGACACGGTCACGGCCCAAACTCTCGACAACAAAGTTTACGTTGCCGACTTTTTCTTCACCAGCTGCCCCACCATCTGCCCTAAAATGAAGGTGCAGATGAAACGTGTCTACGACAGGTACACAGGCAACGCCAGCGTGATGATGCTCTCCCACTCCATCGACCCGGTGCATGATTCGGTGCCCGTGCTGAAGGAATTTGCCGATAATCTCGGCGTCACGGGTCGGCAATGGTTGTTCGTAACCGGCGACCGCGAGAAAATTTATGACATCGGCCAAACCAGCTACATGGTCACGGCGCAGGCCGACTCCAGCGCACCGGGGGGTGTTGTGCACAGTGGGGCGTTTATTCTGGTCGACAAAGCCAAACACATCCGGGGCGTCTACGATGGAACCACCGAAGCAGGCGTCGATAAGCTCATGGCGGATATAGACCGGTTACTGGCCGAGTATAACTCATGATGGTGAGGTTCATCGGTTTGTCAGCCCTTTTCTGTCTGATGTTAGTTGGCCTTTCCTGCCAGAGCGATGAGGAAATTAAGCGGCAACGCTACATAACGGAAGGCATTCTGGTCTACAAAAATAACTGCGCCAACTGTCATCAGACCGATGGAAAGGGGTTGGCCGCCCTGTATCCACCCATCGCCGGGTCTGATTACTTAGTCAATAAAAACAGCGTAATCTGCCTGATTCGGTACGGTCAGCAGGGACCGATTGTGGTTAACGGCAAACGCTACAACCGGCCAATGCCTGCCCAACCGCAACTGAGTGCGCTCGAAATTGCCGAACTGACAACCTACATCTACAACGAATGGGGGGACGAAACGACATTGACGGACGTGAAAGCGGTTACGCCAGTGTTGGAGCAATGTAAGAAGGGGGTTGTAAGTCAGTAAGTCGAAGGAGTCGTAAGTAGCTGACCGCACCGGCGGACCGGCGTAGTTTTTGCTGACGCGTCAGCCACTTACGACTCCCTTCAAAATCCCGGCCCGCCCTCTGCGTTGAAGACACCGGACGGCTTGCGGATGGAGTAGTTTGTGAAATCCTGGTTAGCATCTAAACCCGTACCATACAGCTTTTCGCCGGTCATCTGGCTGATGACCGTAACGCGCTTTTCGGTAAATACCTTTTTAGTAACCGGATTCCATTTCAGTTCGGGCGTGAGCAACTTCTCCTGTTTCTGCTTGTTAACCACCACCACGTTGCCCATGACGGTGTACAGGTCTTTGGCTTTGTTGTAGCGGCCGGAGTCGGACCGCAGGGTTGTCACTTCTTCCCCGGCGGGACCGTAGAAAATAATTGAAACGGGTTTAGGGTACTTTCGGTCATCGTTGGCGTAGCGAAACTGTTTCGGCGTCGTTAGCTTCACTTTCAATAGAGCAACTTCACTGTATAGCAGTTTGACATCATTGATTTCCTCAATCGGGCCCGTGTACGCGGCTGCTTTTTTAGCCTGTTTCGGCTCTTCGCAGGAGAGCAGGAAGAATGATAAATGATAGATGATGAATGATAAACGACCAACAATTCGCAACAACCGCGTTTTTTGCGCAGTAAATGCATTCATTAGTGGGTTAAACCCTAATTTATAATTCATCATTCAGTCAACCACCTGCTTACGGAACCACCAGTCATTGAGCGAGAAGCCCAGACCAATTCTGACGTACTGCTCCTTGATTTGAGTGCCCGTTAACACGCCCCGTTGCCCGCCTACTACCGACAGCGTGACATGGTTGACTAAGTACGCCCCCAACGGCAATGACAGGCCTAAACTGGCGTTCACGTCGTTGATCTGCGTACCTTCTACCCGGTACGGCAGTCGGTTATATTGAAATCCAGCCCGATATGTAATCAAATCGCGGTAGCGGGTCGAAGTGGCTTTGGGCGTAAATTCCAGACCCGTGGCAACACTCATCCCGTTGGTCAGGTTGCCCGGCTGATCGCTAACGGTCCGGTACTGACCCCACTGCTGCAAACCAATATCGACGCCCACCAGAAACGTATTGTTTCTTTCTAAACTGATGCCAAAGTGGGTACGCTGGGGCAGGGTGGCCCGGCCGCTGGCCTGGCTTCGTAAGGTATCGGGTGCTGAGATAGCACCGCCCCCGAGCGTGGTTTGCTGATAGATATCCGTTTCGCGGGCGTTGACGCGGGTTTGTGGGTCGTAGGTAGCGCCGAGGTTGAGCGTCCAGGTTTCGCTCAGCTTAGGTCGCCAGGCGGCCCCTAACTTCCAGACGATGTCGCTGTAATTAGCCCGGTTCAGGCGGGTCACCCGCGTATCCTGAATGCCCGCAGCCGTATTGTCATTGATGAGTACGCGCGAGTCGGATGAGTTGGTAATGTTGCCAAATACGAACGCAGCTTCCGCCCCAACATAGAGGTTTTTAGTGATTCGCACACCGTTGGCAAAAGAAGCTTTGTTTAGCCCGCCCCGTCCCGTATAGTTGTACTCGGCCTCGTAAATGGTACCGAAAACCGGCCGATACTGCCGGGTCGTGTAGTCCACGTAGGTGTACGGCCTTAGGCTCAGCGACATATTCCAGCGGGAGTTGGCCGGGAACGCCAGGGCTAAGTAACCCAGGTTACCCCCAAAGTCGCGCTGGTTCTGCACACCACCGTTCAGGTTCTGGGAAAGGCTCTTCGACTGCGCCATCAGGCCCACCTCAAAAACCGTGAACCGGGTGCGACGGGCCAGCAGAGCCGGGTTTTGCATGTTCAGGTAAAATGGACTGGCATTACTGATGCCAATATTACCCATTCCCATGTTGGTCACGTTCCCTTCGTTATACAGCTCGCCAATGCCCAGTGCCGAATAAGGCGAGTTACCTAATCCCTGCGCCAGCACCACCGGCGACGACGCAGCAATGGCCAGCAAACTATGCGTTAACGTCTGGCGTATCTGCTTGTAAATTCTCAACATTATAGCGTAAAATTCGATTCAACCCAATCAGCACTAATTCGGGCACTGCAAATATCGGCCCTTTCAAACGACTTTCAAAGGAAGGAGCATCCCCCCCGCACAACAGCACCACTACGCCGGGCCGCTCCCGGCGGTAGCGTTCAATGATGCCGTTCATCTCAAACATCAGGCCATTGACCACCCCACTCAGCAGGGCCTGTCGCGTGTTCTTAGCGGTTACGTCCGGCCACAGCTCCAACTCGTCGGCCTCGAAACTTACCAGCGGCAGGCGGGCCGTTTGCTCGTGCATAGCCCGAAAACGCATGTGCAGTCCCGGCGAAATTAGCCCACCCTGGAACATCCCTTCCCGATCAATAAAATCGGCCGTCAGGCACGTACCGAGATCAAGCACGACGCAGTCCTGACCCGGAAACAGGACCGTTGCACCCACCGCAGCCGCTACCCGGTCGGCCCCGAGCGTATGGGGCGTGTCGTAAGCGTTGCGGATGGGCACTGGTGTCTGGCTATCCAGCACCCACACGGCCCACCCCGCCCCCGACAAACGCTCCCTGATTTCGTCCGCCGGTCGGCTCGTGGATGAGACGATTACGGCTGCCGTCGTCCAGTCGGTTAAGTCCGCTACCAGATTGGCGACGGAGTCGTAGCGCCGGGTTTCGATGAGCGATGACCCGTTGAACCAGCCAGTTTTCAACGTCGTGTTGCCCCAGTCGACTACTACGTTCTCCGTGGTGTTTTGATGTGGTTGCGGTGTCATTGGCATTCGATATCTGTAACGCTGAACAGCGGCTGAGTTGGCAGCGCTCCGAACAGTTTTAAGGAAATTTAAGTCGGAGAGCGTGTTATCCCGCTTCGGAGAAACATTTCGGAACAGAAAACGTTATGTTGACAAAACCGGATCAGTGTGTTACCTTTGTTGCCATCAATCCGGTGGGCAAGTGGTGCTTTCTCAGAAGCGACAACCCATAGCTACGACGAAGTGCCGCGTTGGCGTACCATCGCATTGGCGAACCACCATTTTTTCCAAACGTTACAATGACCTCCGCGTCTGGCCCCACCAGACGGTTGTGTTTGGACTACATAAACTACTTCCAGTTAACCCGTTTTCATTGCGTACTCAAGCAACCCCGTTAAAATCAGATCGGTTTAGCGCCTGGCGCTTTATCCTTCCGTTCACCTGTTGACCAAAAGCACTGCCCATTCGTTATGGGCGTTCCCTGCTTCCAACCCATCAATCCATATCGTTACCGCCACCCGAGTGGCTTCTTTAAGGTTTACTGCTAACCTGAACTTATGTATAATATTGAAGAATTGAATGCAAAGCTCCTTTCCGAGCTTCGTCCCATTGCCGATGAATTTGGCATTCGCGACAATGCCAAGTACCAGAAAAAAGAATTGATTTATAAAATACTCGATCAGCAGTCGCTCAAGCCTGACACGGATGTTGCCCCTGCAACGTCTCCCGTAGCTGACGACGCACCCCGGCGCGGTCGACGCCCTAAAGCCGCCCCCGTTAACGTCAACTCCACCCCCGAGCCAGTGGCACCCGCGCTGGCTGACACTAACTCAACTGCCAGTCCGGTAGCTGATGGGACTGATAGCCCCCGGACCCGCCAGCGCGTTCGGCGTGATGCAGGTGCTTCAGAAATTCCATCGCCCACCCCCGAAGATGGGATGACTTCAGTCGCTGAAACACCAGTGGCCGAAACCGAGCCGGGTACATTCCCAAGTGATGCTCAGCCACTCCAGCAGCCCCGCACAGAGCCGGAAGGCCCCGATGAAATGGCTTCGGCACCCCTTCAGCCCAACGACGCGACAGACCAGCCGCCGACCCGTGGCCGACGTGAACCTAACGCCAGCGACGCTGCTCTGAACTCCCGTACGGATACGAACCGCCCACAGCGTCCTCTTCGGTCAGACTCGAGCCAGCCTGCCGGACGCGACGGGGCCAACAATCGGCAACGGCCAGACGGCAATCGGGATGGTGTTCAGCCCCGGCGGGACCGCATGGATCGGCAGCGCGACGGCGGGGAGCCTGCCAACCGGCCGGGGGCCGCTGGTCAGCGACCTCGTACGCAACGAATTGTGTCCGACGAAGCGGGCCTGAACTACGGTGGCCGCCCCGACGAAGAGTTTCTGACACCCACCGTCATATCGGAGGATAACGCAGCCAATATGCAGTCGGCCGAGGGCGTAGTTACTACGCCCGACGTCAACCCGGATGCCCAGCCAGCCGAAACGGCGGATGGTCAGCAACAGGCTGAGCAACCGCAGTCTGAGACCGAATCAGGCCAGCCAGCGCAGCCGCAGACGAATCAGGCAACCCGGGAAGCCCAGGAATATCAGAACCGCATCCGTCGTCAGTATAATCAGCATATACGCGAGTTCGACGGCATTATTGATAACGAAGGCGTTCTGGAAATCATGCAGGATGGGGGCTACGGTTTCCTCCGCTCAGCCGACTACAACTACTTAGCCTCGCCCGACGACATTTACGTGTCGCCTTCGCAAATCAAATTGTTTGGTTTGAAAACCGGGGATACAGTGCGGGGTGCCATTCGCCCGCCGAAAGAAGGCGAGAAATATTTTGCCCTGCTGCGCGTATCGACCGTAAACGGCAAAACGACCGAGGAAATCCGCGACCGTATTCCCTTCGAGTACCTGACGCCCCTGTTCCCCGAAGAGCAACTCCACCTCAGCAACCGTCCCGAAAATTACTCCTCGCGGGTACTGGACCTGTTCGCGCCAATTGGCAAAGGCCAGCGCGGCATGATTGTAGCCCAGCCCAAAACGGGTAAGACGGTACTGCTCAAAGAAATTGCCAATGCCATTACGCGGAACCACCCGGAGGTTTACCTGATCGTGTTGCTGATTGACGAGCGGCCGGAAGAAGTGACCGACATGGCCCGCAGCGTTAACGCCGAGGTAATCTCATCGACGTTTGATGAGCAGGCCGACCGGCACGTGAAGGTGTCAAGTATGGTGCTGGAGAAAGCCAAACGAATGGTCGAATGTGGCCACGACGTAGTCATTCTGCTGGACTCAATAACGCGACTGGCGCGGGCCTACAATACAGTGGTGCCGTCATCGGGCAAGATTCTGTCGGGTGGTGTGGATGCCAATGCGCTGCACCGGCCCAAGCGATTCTTTGGGGCGGCCCGCAACGTGGAAAACGGCGGTTCGCTGACGATTATCGCTACCGCCCTGATTGACACTGGCTCGAAGATGGATGAGGTTATCTTCGAGGAATTCAAAGGCACCGGCAACATGGAACTTCAGCTCGACCGTAAATTAGCCAATAAGCGCATCTACCCCGCCGTCGACGTGATGGCGTCGGGCACGCGCCGGGAGGACTTGCTGCTGGACAAGGAAACCCTGCAACGGGTCTGGATTCTGCGCAAACACATGTCCGATATGAACCCGATGGAGAGCATGGATTTTCTGCTCGACCGGATGAAAGGCACCCGCAACAACGAAGAATTTTTGATCTCGATGAACCGGTGATCCAGCAAACCTATAAACGGCATGAAACAAACAAGCCCCGCTATAACTGGCGGGGCTTGTTTGTTTCATGCACTAAGGTGTAAAATCTCCCATTCAGCCAATCAATTAATTGATTAGCATTTATTTACTTGCATCTATAGTCGATTATATCCACCCGGTTTCTGCACCACACCCATCATGAAAAAAAAGGTTCCATCTAAAGCTATTCGGCCGTCGGACACCCGCACGTCGGATAGCCATGTGTTAAGCACGCTTATATCCGAACGCCTGCTTTTCTTTCTTTTTCTAAGTTCACTACTCACTCCTTTCTTCTACAGCGAAACAGCGTTCTTTGGCTTCATCACCGAACGAACCTGGTTTTTTTACGCGGTAGTAGACTGCATGGTCGCCACGGCCCTGTTTGCACCCGGATTTCTGACGGTCAAACCATCGCCGTTGCAAATTGCCGTATTACTATTCCTGGCGGTGCTCTTTGTGGCCGATGGGTTGGGGGTCGACCCCTTACTCAGCTACTTCTCCAGCTACACGCGTCTGGACGGATTTCTAACGTACCTTCATTTAGGGCTGTATTTTCTTGTTCTGGCCCGCACCCCTTTTCCTAAATGGAAGTGGAACACAGCGTTACTACTATCAGTCGGCATTGCGGTGCTGATTGTTCTGAAAGGCTATTTCAGCACGACGGGTTGGCAGTCTATTGACCGACGATTGGTTGCTACCGTTGGCAACCCGTCTTTTCTGTCCTCGTATCTGCTGATGAATACGTTCATCAGCGTTTATTTAGTAAATCAGTTTCCGGGTGTGTCGCGCTGGATAAAAGGCCTAACGGCGGCATCGACGCTGGTAATCCTGACAGGCGGCATTTACCTGACCGGTACCCGTTCGGCGGTGCTTGGCTTGGTAAGCGGTATCCTTTACCTCAGTGTTTTTGTCGCCTGGCAGCAACGTCGGGCGCTGTCAACGATAGTTCTGCGACTGATGGCCGTGCTTGGCGTCCTAGTCGGCCTCTTCTGGCTGGTTGTTAACAGTGATTTTTTGCAAAAGTCGCCGATTGTCTACCGATTCACGCATTATTCAGGGGTCAACAACACGCTGTCGCCGAGGTATGTCTGCTGGAAAATAGCCCTCAATGCCCTAACTGAGCGCCCGTTGTTGGGCTGGGGGCAGGAAACCTTCAGCTATGGATTTGCCCAGCATTTCGACCCCACTATTCTGATTGGTGGCAATTTTGACTGGTACGACCGGACTCACAATGTGCTGTTAGACTGGGCATATTCGGCCGGCGCCATCGGGCTGCTAACTTACCTGCTCATCTGGGTAACGCTGGTCAACACGCTGCGGACAAACGGCACCCTACTAACCAGTTGGGAGCGGGGGTTTCTGGGGGCGGTATTCGTAGCTTATTTTTTCTTCAACTTACTGAGCGTCGACAGTCTGTTGCCGCTGCAAACTTTTTTCGGCCTGCTGGCGCTGGTTAGTACCTTGCCCCGTCCGGCAATTGATCTGCCCACCAAACCTGTTTGGCTGGTTCCGGTCCGGGTGGCTGGTGTAACACTGATTGCCTTACTGGCCAACTACGGTGCTTACGAGCTGTACCGAACCGTACGGCAATTGAAAAAACAGCAGAATCTGGCGGATGTACAACAGCGATACGACGCACTGGAAACGATTTACTTCGACGCAAAAATACGGACTTTGGATCTGGCCGATGGGTTAGAATCGCAGACCCTGAGCCTGCTCCAAAGCGACGCCCCACCCGCCGTGAAACAGTTTTGCTACCAGCGCACCGTCCGTGTAATAAATCAGCAACTTGCCCAGCATCCCCGGTATACCCGGCTGATGTCGAGAGCCGTTTCACTGTTTCTGGCGGGTGGAGAAACAGATAAGGCAATTAGCTTATGCCAACAAATCATTGCCATTGAAGGGTCTAAACGTCCTTCTGCTTTTCTCCAGTTAGGCAACGCGCACGTCAGGAAGAGCGAGTTTAAGCAAGCGCAGGTCTTATTCGATCAGGCCTACCAGTTGCAGCCTCGGTGGGAAGAACCCTTGCTGTATAAAGCCCTCGCGTTTGCCGTTCAGAAAGACACGGCTCAGTGTTACCGGCTGCTTCGGCGCGTCAGCACGCAAACGCTGGTGAACCGGATTGATTTTGTGAAGCAGATTTATCAACAGGCCGGTTATCCGCACGCGTTCGTTGACCGAATCGACCAAACCAACCCTAAAGCCCCGTTTTCGCCACAGGTGTTTGTGGAATGGGCATTGGCTGCTTTCGACGCCAACGACAAAAACCAAATGACAGCAGCACTGAATAGTTTTTACAATCACTACCTGCACGAACGATTCAGCTACCCACAGGTGAAGCAAGTGATTGATGATAGCCACCGGGGCATCAGACCCGACGTTCTGGTGACGATGATTCCCGAATTATCACGGTAGGAGGTCTGATACACCCTCTTAAAAAGACAAAAGCCCCGGTTCATCACCAGGGCTTTTGTCTTTTTAGATCTGTTTACTACTTCACTTGGTCCACAACGGCTTTGAAGGCTTCCGGGTGGTTCATGGCCAGATCGGCCAGTACTTTGCGATTAAGCTGAATGTCCGACTTGTTCAGAGCGCCCATCAGCACTGAGTACGACAGACCATGAATCCGGGCACCGGCGTTGATCCGCTGAATCCACAGACTGCGGAAATCACGCTTCTTAGCCCGGCGGTCGCGGTAGGCGTAGCCCAAGCCTTTTTCGACGGCATTCTTGGCAACCGTCCAGACATTTTTACGCCGACCAAAATAGCCTTTGGCCAGCTTCATTACTTTTTTCCGACGCGCCCGTGAGGCAACGTGATTGACGGAACGTGGCATAACCTTGTTTGTTTTTTGACAACCGGCGGAATACTAATGAATAATGTATAATGAGTAATGTTTAATGACTCTATGTCTGACATTCTTCATTTTACATTCTTCATTACTCATTCTCTTCAACAGCCGGACATCGGGTGAAACGTGAAACCAGACGCAACTGCGTCTTTCTTTGGGCTTAGATGTTCAGTAACGCTTTGATGCGTGTCTCATCGGGGCCACTAACCAGCGTGTCATGCACTAAATTGCGCTTCTGCTTGGTCGTTTTTTTCGTCAGAATATGACTGTGGAAGGCGTGCTTCCGCTTGATTTTTCCGGTACCGGTCAGCTTGAAACGCTTCTTGGCAGCCGAATTGGTTTTTACTTTTGGCATTGTGATAAACCGTTACCTGTGGAGAAAATAGTAAACAGGCCGCAAAGATACAAAAAGAAGCCGGATAATGAATGCCAGACGTGAAGCGACGTTATGGAAGCTCAACGTCCGGCATTCATTATCCGGCTTTCTATTAAATCTATTTTTTGGGCGTCACCACCTTCGGGGCCAGGAACATGCTCATGCGCTTGCCCTCGAGCTTCGGTTCAGCTTCTATTTTGCCGTAATCTTCTAACCCTTTGGAGAAACGGTCGAGGAGTTGAAATCCGCGATCTTTAAAGACAATTGCCCGCCCCACAAACTGCACGTACGCTTTCACCTTAGCGCCCTCTTTCAGAAAGTTAATGGCGTGTTTGAGCTTAAACTCAAAGTCATGATCATCGGTATTGGGACCAAACCGAATCTCTTTGATGACAACTTTGGTGGCGTTGGCTTTTATTTCTTTCTGCTTTTTCTTTTGCTCGTACTTGAACTTAGAGTAGTCCACAATCCGGCAAACGGGCGGAACGGCGTTGGGTGACACTTCAACGAGGTCGAGGTTCTGGGCTTTGGCCATTGCCTGCGCCTGATTTGTCTCGTAGATTCCCTGCTCTACATTTTCACCAACCACCCGCACTTCGCGGGCCAGGATGCGCTCATTGACTTTGTAAGGTTCTTCAACCACGCGACGGGGTGGTCTGCGCTGGGGTAATGCCATATAATGTGTTTAGGGTAACGGATGTTGATATCCGACTTTTATAAAGTCGCTTGGATAACGTGCCGGTTGGTAAAAAGTTCGGGAATGTATCGAAAATAGGGATTGGAAGCAACCAGAGTTTAGTTTTTGAGTGTGTAAGTGTTCGGGTGCATAAGTTTGCCAAAACACCAAAATACCTACACACTCAAAAACTTATAATCTTACCTCCTCGTGAAACGATCGAATAAAGTCATCAACGGGCATCATACCCAGATCACCCTGTCCGGTCGCGGCACCGCCTTTGCGACGAACCGACAGCTTGCCTTCGGCAACTTCTTTCTCACCAACGATCAGCATATACGGTACTTTCGCAATTTCGGCATCACGAATTTTGCGCCCAATTTTTTCATCGCGCAAGTCAACAAAACCCCGGATGTCCTGCTCCTGTAGCCGGAGAAACAGGGCGTTGGCGTAGTCTTCGTATTTTTCTGAGATGGGCAGCACGGCGATCTGATCGGGCGAGAGCCAAAGCGGAAAGTTACCAGCCGTCTGCTCAATCAGAATGGCGATGAACCGCTCCATCGACCCAAACGGGGCGCGGTGAATCATCACCGGCCGGTGTTTTTGATTGTCAGCCCCGATGTATTCGAGTTCAAACCGGTCTGGCAGATTATAATCCACCTGAATCGTTCCCAACTGCCACTTACGGCCGAGGGCGTCGCGCACCATAAAATCCAGCTTAGGGCCGTAAAAAGCCGCTTCGCCCAACTCGGTCACTGTCCGCAGCCCCTTCTCGGCGGCTGCCTCAATAATGGCTGATTCGGCTTTCTCCCACAAGTCATCTGATCCAATGTATTTGGTCTTGTTTTCAGGATCACGCAGCGAAATCTGGGCCGTGTAATCGGTAAAGTCGAACGTTTTAAATACGTACAGCACCAGATCAATCACTTTCAGAAACTCTTCCTTCACCTGATCCGGTCGGCAAAACATGTGGGCATCATCCACGGTGAAGCCGCGCACCCGTGTCAGCCCGTGCAATTCGCCCGACTGCTCATACCGGTACACGGTCCCGAACTCCGCCAGCCGCAGGGGTAAGTCGCGGTACGAGCGGGGCCGTGATTTATAGATCTCGCAGTGGTGCGGGCAGTTCATTGGCTTGAGCATGAACTCCTCATCTTCATCGGGCGTGTGGATGGGCTGGAATGAATCTTTGCCGTATTTCTCCCAGTGTCCCGATGTTACGTAGAGTTGCTTGCTGCCGATGTGGGGCGTCACGACCGGCAGGTAGCCCGCCCGCACCTGCGCCTTACGGAGAAAGTTTTCCAGCCGCTCGCGCAGGATAGCGCCCTTCGGCAACCACAAGGGTAACCCCGCTCCTACTTTCTCCGAAAACGTGAACAGGTCGAGTTCTTTACCCAGCTTCCGGTGATCGCGCTTTTTGGCTTCTTCAAGCAGAAACAGGTAATCATCAAGTTCCTTTTGCTTGGGATACGTAACGCCGTAAATCCGGGTTAGTTGCTTATTCTTTTCATTACCCCGCCAGTAGGCACCAGCCACATTCATGATCTTTACCGCCTTGATAAAGCTGGTGTTGGGAATATGTGGTCCCCGGCACAAATCCGTAAAATCGCCCTGGCTATAAAACGTAATAGTGCCGTCTTCGAGACCTTCGAGCAGGTCGAGTTTGTAGGGATCCCCCTTCTCCTCGAAATACGCAACAGCGTCGGCTTTGGACATGGGCGTGCGGACGTACTGCTCTTTCCGGCGGGCCAGTTCGAGCATCTTGTCCTCCACTTTCTTAAAGTCTTCCTGGGAAAACGGCTGTCCATTGAGGTCCACGTCGTAGTAAAAACCAGTTTCTACCGCCGGTCCGATTCCGAATTTGACGCCCGGATACAAGCTCTCCAGCGCTTCGGCCAGCAAATGCGCCGACGAGTGCCAGAACGTTGCTTTACCCTCGGTATCGTTCCAGGTCAGTAGCTGCACATTAGCGTCCGTATCAATAGGCCGCGTGGCATCCTGAACGATGCCGTTTACTTTGGCGGCCAGCACGTTGCGAGCCAGGCCTTCACTAATTTGGGTGGCAACATCCAACCCGGTGCTTCCTTTGGGATACTGCCGAACGCTGCCATCGGGCAGCGTCACGCGGATTTGTTCGTCCTGCGCAATCATTGATTGTACTTGGTTAAACTATGGGTACCCGCAACGCACCTACAACTGTACGTCACTTGTTTTAATGAATAATGCAAAATGAGTAGTGAAACGGGTGGCATTATGCATTGTACATTATTCATTACATACTAATTCTGTCCAATCGGCCTGACGGCTCGCCGGAGCGAGTCGCTTTCGCCGGTGAGCACCCGCGCTTTAGGCTGGATCGTTGAAATCCTGACACGGGTGGTGTCGAGTACGGACCGGCTTCGCGTTGAGGTCAATGGCTCGGCTGGAGCATCCGGCAAAAATAAGGAGTTATACGGGTTTTTCGCGTATCGTCGCCGGTCGGACCGCCACAATCCGGCGGCAGCCTGCCGGTCGGCCGGGCTCTGTTGGACGGCTTTAGTGTAGGCAGCAATCGCCAGGTCATATTGTCCCATCTGCTCGTGGCAATAGCCGAGGTACGTGTCGATGCGCGGAAACTGGGGCCGAAGTTGCTGCACTCGCTCATAGTTGCTTAAGGCCGTGTAATAGTTTCGGTACTTTTGATTAATCAGCCCCATCTGAAAGTAAGCCTGATAGTACGTAGGCTGAACGGTCACCGCCTGCTGGTAATACGTCATGGCGCTGTCAATCTGCCCGGTCGTGTGATAAATAAGGCCCCGGCCGTAGTTGAGCCGGGCGTTGGCCGGAAAGTACCGCAACGCCTGCCCGTTATAAGCCAGTGCCGAAGCGGCATCACCCGCTGTCCGATAGATCGACGCCAATTGATTATACGTCTCCAAGTAACGCGGCTTCAATCGAAGCGATTGCTGATACAGCGCCAGTGCCTCAGCCGTGTCGCCCTGCTTGGCGGCCATTAATCCATTAAAAAAATACGCTTCGCCGTCGTAAGGGGCCATTTGAAGGGCACGGGCCACGTAAAGCCGGGCCTTGTCGAACTGATTTTGCTGCTGGAGTAAATCACCCTGCAAGGTGTACAACTCGGGGGTGTCGACACCCAAAATCTCGGCGCGTTGTGCATTCACGAGCGCCTTGTCGGGCCGTTGCAACGCGCGTAGAATCTGGGCGCGGGTGAGGTAATATGAACCGGCATTATCGTTTCGGCTGATGGCTTCGTCAATATCGGTCAGCGCGTCGCTTACTCGTCCCATTCTCAGTAAAATTGCGGCCCGCTTGGCATAAGCCGATGCCGGAGCCGACTCATTGATGGACCGCGTCAGCGCACGCAGTGCCCCCGCCGTCCGGCTGCTGTCGCCCGGCTTTGGATAGTCCGGGATGCGGGCCGTCTGCCGGTTGTCGTTGCCGCAGGCGAAAAGAATGAGTGAAAGAGTAAATAAGTGAATGCGTGAATGAGTGAATGAGCAGGACCGGCTACGTTTCGCTTCCTTGTTCTTTCGCTCCGCTTCGGCGATCCGATTCACTCTTTCGCTCTTTTGCTCTTTCATAACCTTACAAAGGTACGGACGCGAACCGGTAAAAGACCCCCAGCGGCAACCGTTTTTGCCGATTGTCGCTCATGAACAACTCGCCCCATTCAGCATTTGGCACCGCGCCGAATATTTGCTCAATTAGGTTTTCGAGAATGAGCGCGGAGAATCCAAGCGAATACAAATTAATGATAAAAAAGAAATCATCGCCGTCGAGCAGATCAGCGCAGGACCTGAGCAGGTCGCTGAGGTGCTCTTCGAGCACCCACTTTTCACCATCGGGGCCGCGACCGTAGGCGGGCGGGTCGAGGATGATACCATTGTAGCGGTTGCCCCGGCGCACCTCCCGCCGAACGAACTTTGTGGCGTCTTCGACCACCCAGCGGATGTTGTCCAATTCACTATGATCCATGTTTTCCCGCGCCCAGCTAATAACGGGCTTCACCGCATCGACGTGCGTAACCTGGGCACCGGCCTGCCGGGCGGCCAGAGAAGCACCACCCGTGTAGGCAAACAGGTTAAGCACCTTTGGTTGAGTCGGTAAATGACCGGGGGCGGTCATTTTTTTCACTTTATCATATATATACGTCCAGTTATCGGCCTGTTCGGGAAACAGACCCACGTGTTTGAACGATGTCAGTGCGAGTTTGAAGGTAAGTTTAAGCCCCTCCTGCCGAAACGATACGTACCACGGGTCGCGCATGTCAGGCGTGGTTTGCCAGTCTCCCCGCTCAGGCGACTGCCGGTCGCGCTGAAACCGGGCGTGAGTGCGTTGCGTCCACTCGTCGTCGGACAGTGACTTGTTCCAGATAGCCTGCGGTTCGGGCCGGGTCAATATAAACTCGCCGAAGCGTTCGAGCTTCTGAAATCCGCCCGAATCGATCAGTTCATAATCGGACCAGGGCGCGGGGGTGATTAATATCATCAATGGATAATGGATAATGAGTAATGAACAATACATAGGCAGAGCCATCGCACATTGTTCATTACTCATTATCCATTTATAGTGGTTCCCATTTGGAGAATAAGCTCGAACTCATCGGGCCGAATTGACATCACCGACAGGCGGGACTGCCGGATGAGGGCAATGTTGGCCAAGAGCGGCTCAGTCTTAATCCGGCGTAGTAAAACCGGCTTTTCGAGCAACATCACCGGCTCCAGTTCCACGGCTACCCACCGCGTTGGCGTTGTGCTGAGTTCAACGGCTACCGTTGGGTCGGGATACGCTTCCCGAACGACCTTGGCCAATCCAACAACCGCCGGATTGATTACACTGTGGTAAAACAATACCTGATCGCCCGTGCGCATGGCATTCAGGTTATTACGGGCCTGGTAGTTACGGACACCGTCCCACACGGCGCGACCCTGCCGGGTGAACTCGTGCCACCCGTATGTATCGGGTTCGGATTTGACGAGCCAGTAGTTCAAAGATAGTTGGTGAGTCTATGAATTGGTCAGTCAATCAGGTAGTGAGTAAATTAGGCGGTCCGTAAAACTGGCGTCAGCACTGATTAACTCATCGACTACCTGACTGACCAACTCAATAATAATCGTCCTGTTCCTGATTGCCGCCGAAAGGTGAGCCGTATTCATCTTCGTCGGAGTCGGCAAAACGCGAACCGGCCGTTTTAAACGACAGTGCTTTCTTTAGGATCATGATCTGGCCCGTGTGGTACATATCATGGTTGATAATGCCATGAAGCATATCATAGTACGTATAATCCCGGCCGGGTACGATGTCTTCCAGAAACTCATCGTCGTCGCGTTTATCGAGTTCATTGATGAGTTCCTCCTGACTCAGGCTTAACTCAATTTCGAGGGCTTCCCACTCAAAATCGTCGATTTTGTCGGGTAATGCTCCGAAGTCTTTCGCAGGGGTTGTAATATCAAAGTCGACGTCGCCCTGCATTTTTTTGACGCAGAAAATGCGCCAGCTCGTCATATGAAAAATCAGCTCGGCAATGGTGTGGGTATTGGGCGTCGTCCGCCGACCAGCCATATCGGGTGTTACGCCCCGCAGGGCTTCAACCACAGACGGTCCGTGCCAGGCTTCTTCGCTCTCGTAGGTTGTATTAAGCAGATCAATAATACGGATAAGTTCGTCGTTCGGAACCATAATCTTTGTTCGTTTACTGTCCGTTCCTACCTGACGTCAACAGACAGTAAACCAATTTTATAGTGTACAGGCGCTGTGTTTGCGTTTGAACCCTACCCCTCGTTTCAACAGCAGTTCGTTACTATCGCAGGCAACCGGTCACGGTACGCCGTTGCCACATAACACGAATACAGGTGACAACATGGCTGCTTTTGAGGACTTATTGCACTTCATCGATTGACTCGGTGGCAGGACCAGGAATTTTCAGCAAATGTAAGTCAATATTGATCGGTTCCGAAAAATAAGCGCAATTGCGCGTGATCGTGTGCTATTTGAAGACATTACAAAGCGTCGGCTCGTTTATGAGCACATACATGAAGGGGACAGAATGGACGACCATCAACCATCATTTTTTATCAATACAAACCGCATCTGTAGTTAATTTAATTAAGACGCAATCCGTCAACATCTAATTTCCAATTTATAATTTCGAGTGTCATTAACCTACTACATCAACGTACATAATTTGCTTATTATCGCATGAATATAAGAGCACATATACCGAATAATAAATACTCAATAGAAGAATTGAATCCGTTCCGATATTCACAAATTGTAACCAGCAAGCGAAAGATAAATTGCAACGTTCTGATTTATAACGTGTTAAATAAATTATTTTAAGTGTAAAATGAATGGCGTGATTTATCTACATAAATCATAATAAGTAAACAAAAACCTTGTTAATAACGAATTTCAGTTAATGTAATAAGTCTTTAATAGCTAACTCAAACATAAACGAGGGACTGAATTATGTCTACGCACCATCAGTTGAATGACGAAGAATTAATTAAAATGTATTTAAATACGCAACAAAATAATTACTTCGAAGTCTTGTATGATCGATACGTAAATAAGGTTTATAACCGATGCCTGTCGCTAACCAAAGACGCATTCCGGGCGGAAGATTATACCCACGATATTTTTTTGCGGGTATATGGTAATTTGGGCAAATTCAAGGAGCATTCCGCTTTCTCAACCTGGCTCTATTCCATCTCCTACAATTACTGCATGGATCAACTGCGCTCGGCGAATCGAAACGTTACCGTCTCGCTCACCGATCAACATGAGCATACATTGACCGAATCAGGTGAGCATGATGTGATCGATGGGCAACTTCAACAGTTGGCCCTGGTGATGAATGCGATCACACCCGAAGAAACACGTATGTTGCTACTGAAATACGAAGAAGGTCTCGACATCAGGACCATAGCTCAGCAACTTTCGCTGAACGACAGCGCTGTAAAGATGCGTTTGAAGCGGACCCGTGATAAAATTCGCCGACTCTACAGCCAGCAACGTCTGTCGTAGTTTATCGCCACTAAATCAATAGATTACAATACCCCCAATATTATTAGAATACAGAACGGGTCAGATGCTTATCTGCTCGCTAAACCGTCGTGTCGTCCGGTTTAGCGAGCAGATAAGCATCTGACCCGTTAATTAAATTTATACGCGGGAAGATTAACGCTTCGCGCCGAAGTCCGTAACCCAGTAGTGACCATAAGTACTGCTGGCGGAGTACCCATAACCCACACCTACATCCTTGAAATTAGGACTCATAATGTTTTTGCAGTGCCCCGGCGACCGCAGCCAGCCATCCACTACAGCGCGGGTCGTCGAATAGCCAGCCGCTATGTTTTCGCCGGCTGCCCGCCAAATGTAGCCCTCGCGGGTCATGCGGTCCCAAGGTTGAGATCCGTCGCGGCCCGTATGACTAAACCGATTATACGTTGCCATGTCGATGGCGTATTTGTCAGATGCTGCGTTGAGTTGCGCATCGAGCACCAGCGCTGGTACGGCTGGGTAGGTTGCCGTTCCACACTGACACGGCTGCGAACGGGCCTGATTGATAAAGGTCAGCACTTCCTGTTGCTGGATTGAAGTAGCTGCTGCAGCCCGCGCCCCATTTCGCACTGAAGGAACAGCCACAACAGAGCCACCTTCTTTGTAAACCGACGAGGCAACAGGCGCGGGTGTCTGAGCCGTTTCCTTGTCGCTCTGACAGGCCGTTGCTACCCACAGTAGAGCGGCCGTACATGTGAGGTAAAAAATTTTTACAATCATTGCGTTCATTCCGGTAGTAAATCTAATAAACGAAACGCAGTAGAATACCTTTTGTTGTAATATAAAGTATTTATATTACAACAAGTATACTATTAGTCATATATTACAAATATAAAAATTGAATTAATTTACCTAAACACTATTTTTAGGCGAGATCATTATCGCTGCCAATTCCCTTTTTCAGGCTCAGGCCGAAACAAATACACGTCGAGCAATGCGTAAGGCCGGGCAAGGTATTCGCGGATGAGCGTACGAAACGAGTAGCCGTCGGGCACGTCCTGAGCAGCAAACGCAACCGCTTCGACTCCTTCGTGGTTACCGATGTAGAGCGCACGGGCGTTATGAAAATTCTGGGAGATAATCGTGATCTTCTCCTGATTGAACACATCCTTACAGCGCACCACCGAGTCGAATGTGCGGTAACCGGCGTAGTCAAGGGTCATTACCGACGCCGGTACACCCAACTTAACCAGCGCCCGCTGCATATCGGCAGGTTCATTGTAATACTCCGAGTCGTTATTACCGCTCAGAATCAGGTATTTAATTTTTCCTTCTTTCCAAAGCCGGGCCGTGGCTTCCATACGATACCGAAAAAACAAGTTTTCCTTCCCCGTACGGACAAACTTGCTCGTTCCCAGCACTAATCCAACGTCGTTAGCGGGCAGTTGGCGAACGTCGAAATAAATCTGTGCCTCTGTGGTCCGCACAACCCACCAGTTACACGCCAGCACCAGCATTGCTCCGGTGAATACAACCACAATGGTGATTTTGATGGTCCACTTGACCACGCGTACCCTGACCGCTTCGCGGGGCATATCGTCGCTGTAGTCAGTGGCCAATGTTGTATTCATTTACAATCCCGCGTATACACAATGTGTGCTCTTAAAAAGACGTTCTGCCGATAGGCCTACTAATTGAGTCGTTCATGCCGGGGTGTTTATCATGTTTGCAATAGTCAGTCAAACACGATAAACACTCCATCACGCAAACACCTGTACTTTCGGGCGTTGAACCATTCAGGAAAACAAGCCTAATTGCACAGACTCCGTTGCGTCGGCATCGGTAGCCTCCAGGCCGACCGGTTCGTCCACAAATGATGCAACCACGGTCTCACGAACTGAACCGGCGGGCACAACTTTGGGCGTTAGTAATTTAACCTCTTTTACTTTTGCAAATGGCAATTTGCTGCCCAACGCTTTCCAGCCACGCACGTCAATAAATCCTTCTGGTTCCAGCACCATCTTTTCGAAAGGTCCCCGATCTTTCGCCTGATGCACGACCTCAATACGCGGATGGCGGTCGGCGGTAACGGCCAGCGACTTCGACCCTTTTCCGTCGCCGATGAAGCTGAACTTCTTGTCGAGCGAGGTAGTCTCGACCTTAAATCGCTTCACATACCACGCCTTCTGATTCGCTTCGTAATACACTGCCGACAGAACCGTCTCGGGATCAAACTTCATCAGAATAGCCACGTCGTTCGGTTCAAAGCGGTTGGTCAGATCAAACCCGGTTAGTTCATACTGTCCATCCTTATAAACGACTAAGATGCTGTCTTTTGCATCGAAGTTACCCAGCAGTTTTCCCCGCTCGTCCCGGTTAAGCCGCCCCAGGTGGTCGTCGTACCAGATGTCGACCCCGCCCAATGTCGAAACACCGCCCGACTTCTGGGTAATTTTCCGGACCGGGTACTTCGTCAGGATGTTGCCCTGCGCCGACCGCCCTTTGATCGCCACCGACGCAAAATCAAAATCGAACTGCTTGATTTTGGCCGAACTTTGCGCCGTCAGATTGATCGTGATCACTTCGGCTTCCCCATTGTCATTGGCGCTGAAATAAGTCAGTTTCGACTTCGGGTTGCCCATCGTCAGGTCATACTCGCGGTCGCGGGTGACGCCCGTAACGGGGAACCGTTTGGCCATCGAAATGCCCGACTTCCCGTCTAAGTACACCATATTATATATTTTGCGCTCATCGGCTTTCTTGAACACCGAAACGTGTACAATATCCTTGCCGACAAATACTTTCTCCTGCACCTTCGTGACCACGCAGGTACCGTCGCGCCGGAACACGATGATATCGTCGATATCGGAGCAGTCGCTCACATATTCATCTTTCTTCAGCCCATAGCCAATAAAACCACTTTCGCGGTCCACGTACAGTTTCTGGTTGGCAGCCGCTACTACGCTGGCGGCAATGGTGTTGAACGCCCGGATTTCGGTTTTGCGCTCCCGCCCCTTGCCGTACTTCTTTTGCAGGTCTTTATAGTACGCAATAGCGAAGCGGGTGATGTTGGCTAAGTTGTCCTCGGTTTCGGACAGTTCCTGCTCTAACCGACGCATTAATTCCTCGGCCTTGAAGCCGTCGTACTTCGAGATTCGCTTGATCTTGATCTCGGTCAGGCGGATGATGTCGTCTTCCGTGATTTCGCGGTAAAACAGTTTACGATGCGGTTTCAGTGCCTTGTCGATGGTGGCAATGACGGCCTCAAACGTCTCGCACTCTTCGATCTTGCGGTAAATCCGGTTCTCAATAAAAATCTTTTCGAGCGAACTGTATAACAGCCGCTCCATCAATTCGCTCCGCTTGATTTCGAGTTCACGTTGCAACAGATGCACCGTCTGATGCGTGTTGACGCGCAGAATATCGCTGACGCTGACAAAGTGCGGCTTGTCGCCAATAATGACGCAGGCGTTGGGCGAAATGCTCACCTCGCAGTCTGTAAACGCGTAGAGCGCGTCGATGGTCACGTCGGGGGAGACACCCGGCTGCAAATGCACTAAGATCTCAACATCTTTAGCGGTATTGTCGACTACGGCGGCTACGTTCCGGCTCGGTGCTTTGATACGGATTTTGCCCAGTTCAGCCGCTTTCACGATGGAGTCGATCAGTTGCGGAGTCGTTATTCCAAACGGCACGTCGCGAATGGCGAGCGTTTTCTTGTCGACCTCTTCGATTTTGGCCCGCACCCGTACTTTGCCACCCCGGTGACCGTCGTTGTAATTGCTGACGTCGATGTGGCCCCCCGTCTGAAAATCGGGAAAGAGCGACACCGGTTTATCCTTCAGAATATTGATCGACGCGTCGATCAGTTCGTTGAAGTTGTGAGGCAGAATCTTGGTCGATAGACCCACGGCAATACCTTCGACGCCCTGCGCCAGCAGCAGCGGAAACTTAACGGGCAGCGTGACGGGTTCCCGCTTGCGGCCGTCGTACGACAGTTGCCACTCGGTGGTCTTGTCGTTATATACGGCATCCTGGGCAAACTTGGAGAGTCGTACTTCAATGTATCGGGGCGCAGCAGCCCCATCGCCCGTACGAACATCGCCCCAACTGCCCTGCGTGTCGAACAGCAGTTCTTTCTGCCCAATGTTTACGAGCGCTTCGCCAATGGACGCATCGCCGTGGGGGTGAAACTGCATGGTCTGGCCAATGACATTAGCCACTTTGTTGAACCGGCCATCGTCCATCTCGCGCAGGGCGTGCAGAATCCGGCGCTGAACGGGCTTCAGACCATCTTCAACGGCGGGCACGGCCCGTTCGAGGATAACGTAGGATGCGTAATCGAGGAAGTACGTTTCATATAAACCCGACACAACGGTCTGGTCGTGCAGAACTTCGGTAACGGTATCAATCGGTAGTTCATCGGGTTGGGTGGCGTCGATTGGCTCCGTATCGTCGGCCGTTCCGTCGGCTGAAGATGGCTGGAGATCGTCGTCCATCGGTTCCCCATTCTCGTCGTTCATCATGAATTGCTGTGGAACTATTTCAGTAAAAAAACAGGCGGGCCAGCCATCCGTACGCGGTACAAATCGGCTCCTTAAAGATACAAAAAAAAGGCGAATCAAGTGCTGATTTGGCCGTTTTTGTGCAGTTGGCGGAATAAAACGGGATCCCAAAAAAGCCCAACTGGTTTCTAACCAAACCCGCTCACTCAATACCCCCGCCCCAGCACCACCGCATTTTCAAGCGGCTTGCCCGCCATAAATAAGTCCAGATTCTTGAGAAACTGCGCTGCTTTTCCGGCGTCTTCGTCGGGCTGTCCGCCCCCCGTGTGCTGGGTGAGTAGGACGTTCGGCAGCGTCCAGAGCGGGCTGTCTGCGGGCAGCGGTTCGGTCGCGGTTACGTCTAAGACGGCCCCGCCAAGCCCACCCGACTGAAGGGCCGCGATCAGAGCCGGTTCGTCGGTGGTGGTGCCCCGCCCCACGTTGGCGTAAACGCTGCCGGGTTGCATGGCCGCGATCAGATCGGCCGAGAAGAAGCCCGCTGCCGTACCGGGCAGGCAATTGACAACGATGTCGGTTTGGGGTAATACGGCTTTGAGTTCATCGGCCGAGTGCAACTCCGCCTGCGGATCGGTGCGGGCGAGCATGGTCACGTTGCACTCAAAGCCGGTTAGCATTTGCCGCACCGCCTGCCCGATGGTGCCGGTGCCAAGGATGACCACGCGTTTATGGCGCAGCAAACCCGTCCGGGCGCGGAGTGGTGCACCCACCCACTGCTGTTGGTTTTGGAGCAAAGTCAGTTCGGGAATACGCCGATAAAGCGCCAGTAACCCCGCCACCATCGTTTCAGCGCAGGGCCAGGCATAATAATCGCCCATGTTAGCCACCTGTGCCGTTGTCTGAATAGCCTTGTAGCCATCGAAACCCGCCGAATCGAGTTGCCAGAACTTCAGGTTGGGCAGCGGTTCACTGAACCAGGTCAGGGGCGGATTACCCAGAATGATATGGGCAGATTGACACGCGGCCCGCTGCTCCGGTTCGGGCAATTCCCGCCGAAATACGGTTACGATCTCTGGCGGGAGTTGCTGCCGAAGCGCGGTTTTGTGGGCGTCGTTGAGGGCGATATTAACAAACAGGTTCATGTCCTCTCTACGCAAAAACAGCCCAGTTGGTTGCGTAAAATTGACTTTTCGGCCCGTTTTACCAAACACTATAAAGCTGATTACGTTAGGATTTCTCACCGATTTACGCTGATTTAAGGCGCAGGTCCTCGCAGAAATTGAGTGAAATCGGCGAGGACCTGCGCCTTAAATCAGCGTAAATCGGTGAGAAATCCTAATTCACGGCAACCTAAAACCCCGGATTCTGCTGCAAGTTCGGGTTAGCCTGGGTTTCCTTGAGCGGAATGGGCAGGAAATAATTACGATCGCCAAACCGGCGTTCCTGCACAGTCTGGTAATTATAACGCAGCGTTCCGGCTGCATCTTTGGTCACGGTAACGCCCCGTACCGGCAGGTTCTCGGTCGCGCTGGCAATTCGCCACCGACGCACATCGTAATACCGGTGCTCTTCGTAGGCCAGTTCGACCTGCCGTTCGCGCCGGATTCGCTCCCGCATTTGCGCCTGGGTCAAGCCCGTAGGCAGGGCGGGCATTGACACGCGGGCACGGAGTTGATTGACGGCGTCATACACACTGGCATCGGGTCCGGTGGCTTCGTTCTGCGCTTCGGCATAGTTGAGCAGCAATTCTCCCAGCCGGAAGTAAATCCACGGGGCGGGTGAGCCGTTGGCGTCGCCCAGCCCCCGACTTTCCGTGATGAATTTACGCAGGTAATAACCCGTCAGCGTGGTGTTGAAGGCTTCCGGCCCGTCGGGACCGTCCAAACCGCCCGGCTGGAAAACCTGAACCATGCGGCCCCGGTAGGGTGCGCCGTTGAAGAGCACCGTCGCGTAGAAACGCGGGTCCCGGTTGACGTACGGATTCTGCGGGTCATACCCTGAAGTAGCCTCCGTAATGGATTGGCCATCCATCGTTTCGTAAGCGTCCACCAAGTTCTGCGTGGGCAGGTTGCCACCCCAGCCGCCGTATCCGTTGGGGCCATTCCACCGCTCTAAGTTCAGGTAACTATCGCCCTGCTGCGTTTCAATGCGGTTGAAAATGATTTCGGCGTTGTTGGCCGTCAGGAACAACTGCTGGTAGTTGGGATACAGTTTATATAAGCCGAGGTCTACTACAGCTTTGGCGGCATCGGCCGCAGCCTGCCAACGCGTAGCGTCGTTCATACCGGCATACAAGGGCGAGGCCGCGTATAGCAGCATCCGCGCCTTCAGCGCCAGCGCGGCACCTTTAGTCGCCCGGCCAATGTCGGCGCTGCCGTAGGTGAGCGGCAGCAGGGCGGCTGCTTTGTCGGCTTCGCTCACCACGAAGTTGATGCTTTCGGCGAGGGTGGCCCGCTGAACGGTTCCAAAGTCATCGCCGAGCGCAAACGTTTTGGTAAGCAGGGGTACACCACCGTAGTTACGCACCAGATCGAAGTACCGGAATGTCCGCAGAAACGTCATTTCGCCCGTCAGTTGCCGCCGTTGGGCCGAATCCATCGGCACAGCCCCAATGCGGTCGAAAAACACGTTGGCGTCGCGGATGTAGCGGTAATTTTTGCCCCACGGGTTCATGTTGCCGTTGTACTGACCGGGCTGACTGCTCAGAACAGCGAGGTTGCTGGGGGTGATTTCGCCCTTGTTGATAGCCCACATGCCGTAATCATGGCTGAACATCGACTCGTCCGACGCCGACGCCCACATTAGTTCATCGCCATTCCAGTTGAAACCGAAGCCCAGATCGCGGTATTTCGAGTTGACGTACGTTTGCACTAAGTTCGCATCCGACCAGACCACATCGGACGTGATTCGGTCAACGGGTGCTTTATCTAACAGCTCGTGGCTGCACCCGGCCGCGCTCAGCAGGGCGAGGGTGAGGGTGAGAATTGTGTATATAAACGATTTCATGGAGAGATCAGAATCGGGCGCTAAGGCCAATGTTGTACAATTTCTGTTGGGGATAGAACCAGCCCTGGGCGGAGCCGCCTTCGGGGTCTATGGTTTTGAGCTTGTCGAACGTCAGCAGGTTAAAACCGCTGATGTAGACCTGTAACGATTGAATCTTGACCCTTTCCAACAGTGTTTTGGGCAAGTTATAGCCCAACTGCACGTTCTTGAGCCGCGTGAAAGCCGCGTTCCTGAGCCAGTATGTATTCTGATACACTCCGTTGATACTATTGAGCATTTCGCTGGCCACGCGCGGAAATGAACCGTTCGGGTTGTCGGGTCGCCAGCGGTTGGCCGCGTCCTGCGCGAAAAAATTGCCCGTCGACCCTGATTCCAACAACAGATACTGCGAGACGTGCGCCTGCCCCTGCACCAATATATTGAGGTCCAGCCCGCGCCAGGTCAGGTTGATGGGTACGCCATACACAATTTCGGGGATGTTGTCGTAGCGCGGCCGGATGCGGTCGTTAGCGTCGATGGCCCCGTCACCGTTTACATCTTCGAGCTTAATGTCGCCCGGTCCGGCTCCCAGCACGTGCGGGTACGCGTCTACGTCGGTCTGTGTTTTAAATATTCCGAGACTATTATACAGCAAACCGCCATAGGTGGGGTCGCTGATCGACTGGCCGGTCTGCCGCTGGTAATCGGGCAAACCGGGTATCTCGTCCAGGAATTTTACGCTGTTGCGGGCAAACGTAAAGTTAGTACCCACCGACAGGTTGATGGGATTTCGCGACCCCGACCAGAGCGTGTTGTTGTGCGTAATCTGAAAATCGAATCCGCGATTGGTCAGGCTGCCGAGGTTTTCGTTGGGCAGCACCAGGCCCGTATAGTCCGGCACCGACACGTTCCGGCGAATCAGAATGTCGTTACGGAGCGTGTGAAAATAATCGAACGTCACGCTCAGTTTACCGTCGAACAGGTTGGCGTCCAGCGCAACGTTGGTGGTGCGGGCTTTTTCCCACGTCACGTTCCGGTTGGGTTCACCCGACGCAGTCAGACCCGGCTGCCGCACGGGTGTATCGCCGAAAATATACCCCGGATCGAAGCCAAAGGCGGCTAAGTACTGGTACTGCGGAATGCGGTCGTTGCCCAGCAGCCCGTACGATGCCCGGAACTTCAGACTATTGATAAAGCTGGTTGCCGACCCCTTAAACCACGATTCGTCGGAAATGCGCCAGCCGACAAGAAACGCTGGAAAAAACCCGAACCGGCGCTCTTGGGCAAAGTTTTGCGACCCATCGTAGCGGGCCTGAAACTCGGCTAAATAGCGGTCGTTGTAGTTGTACTGCACCCGTCCGAAGTAGTTCTGCCGCGCCGACGCAAACGGCTGGCCCGTTACGCGGTCGCTTTCGGTGCCCGCAAAGAATTCGGGTATCTGCGTACTGACGAAGCTGCTGCGGTAAGCGCTGAACACGTCGCTTTTGTAGGTACTTTGCTCATAGGCCACGAACCCCGCCAGCCGGTGCGGCCCGAAGGCGCGGTCGTAGTTGAGCCGGGCGTTGAGCGTAATCTGCGTAAGGTTGGTCTGACCCTGCAATAAACCCGGCACGCTTGGCGAATTCACCTGCGGGTCGTATTGGCCGGTCGCCCCGTTGTAGTTGTACGTTGTCCAGGGCACCGACCACTGCTTGTTGAACTGGTACACTTTATCCAAAGCTACGAAGCCGTCGACGGAAAGACCATTCACGAACGGCAGGTTTTCGCGCAGCCGGATGGTCGCGTTGAGGTACGTCCGGCGGTCGCGCTGGTAGCCGAGGGCGTCGGTCACCTGCAACACCGGGTTGCGGCCCTGATCGGTGCCGGAGCCGGGTAACCCATTCGGGTACACGGCGGGCAGCGTTGGGTAGGCCCGCAAGGCGTAGCGGAAAATTCGCCCCGCTGAATCGAGCGGGTAGTTACGGTCTTCCTGACGCCCGTTCAGATCGGCCCCAATGGTCAGGTTTTTGCCCACATTGGCGTCGATATTGGCCCGCAGGCTGTACTGATTGTATTTGGCGGTGCCGTTTTGATAGATGCCGTCCTGAAACAGATTACCGAGCGAGACTAAATACCGCACGTCGTCACTGCCACCACTGACGCCGAGGGTGTGCCGGTGCTGGGGTGCCGCCGACCGCAACACCGTTTTGAGCCAGTTCGTATTGGGGTAGCTGATCGGGTCGGAGCCATTGCGAAACTTCTCAATTTCCTCAGCCGTGTAGCGTTGGTTTAGTCCGCCCGTTGGGTTGGTGTAGTACTGAATTTCGTTGAGAATCTGCGCGTAGGTTGGCGCATCGGCCATCTGGGGCAGCCGTGTGGGCGTCGAAAACCCCTGGTTGAAGTTGTAGGTGACTTGGGGCTTACCTTTCTTACCCCGCCGGGTTGTCACCAAAATCACCCCATTGGCCGCCTGCGCCCCGTAGATAGACGCCGACGCATCTTTGAGAATCGACACGCTTTCAATTTCGTTGGGATCGAGCCGGTCCAGGCCGCCGAGCCGGTTGGCTACGCCGTCGATGACGATGAGCGGATTGGGGTCGCCGAGGGTGCTGCGGCCCCGGATAAAGAACTGGGACCCGTCGCGGCCGGGTTCGCCGGAGCGGTTGAGGGCAATCAGGCCGGGGGTGCGGCCCGCGAGCGAATTGGCGAGGTTGGGCTGCGGACTTTGGACAAGGTCGCGGCCCGATATTTCGGCCACCGCGCCGGTCAGCGTCGAGCGTTTCTGGGTGCCGTAGCCCACGACCACCACTTCGCTGAGCGCCTGCGCATCTTCTTTGAGTTGAATAGAGAAAGAGGTTTGATTGCCGACCGGGATCTCCTGCGTAACGAACCCGACGAAACTGACGGTGATCGTGCTCCTTTGGTCGGGAACGCTGAAGGTGAAGTTACCGTCGACATCGGTGGTAGCGCCCCGCTGGCTACCCTTCTGGAGAATCGTGACACCGGGCAGGCTCTCACCGGTGGTTGTCGTTACTTTGCCGGTGATGGGAATAGCATCGGTTCCGGGAATCGATGGGGTGGCAGCGGGCGCGGTTTGTGCCCGCGCGGGACTGAGACAGAGTACCTGACACGTACAGAGCAGGCACCACAGATACCGGGTGCGTAAAAAAGCAGTCATGCAGTTGGGTAGATTAATTGTTTGCTATATTACTCTATAACTATTATAGATTACCCCTCAACTGCTTGTTTAAGGGAATGTTATGCAAATTTCTGGGTCGAATACAAAGACAAAAAACTCGTCATAAATCTATATTAGCCCTGCATTCGCTCCATAAAACGTTAATTTCCAAAGCAGTAAGGATTCGTAAATAACCCAGACAAGCGCGGGTAATAAAGTAGAGTTAATAGCGTCGGCGAACAAATTTTCGTACAGTCAGTAATTTGATCGACATAGTAGTTTGCTCTCAACTACCGCCAAATGGATCGCCGACTGCTATTGGTGTACGGAATTGTGCTGATCGACGTAGTGTTAGGATCAGCGATTGGGCCGGTGCTGCCGCAGTTTGTCAGCAAGCTAAGTCAGCCGCAGGTGTGGCTGTCGCTGGGTACGGCGCTATTTCTGGGGGTGCAGTTGGTGTCGTCTCCGTTGATTGGTAAGCTCTCCGACTCGCTCGGGCGTCGGCCCCTGATCATCACGTCAACCATTGGAACGTTGCTCGCCAATGCGCTGCCGGTGCGGGCGGGCTTCCTCTTCGCCAACCGTTTTGGCGACGGTCTCACCAACGGCATGTTTGCCACCGCCCGCTCGGCGGTTACCGACTTATCGCCAAAAGATGACATCGTAAAGAATATTGGTTTGGTCGCTGAACGTGAAGCGCCTGTGGATTAAACTGACCGAGAGTGACCAGGCTGGCTCGGCCGGGCCTGCGCTGGTTAGTGATTCTAACGCTGCTGTTCACGCTGGCGCAGGGCTACTACGCCTACGTCAGCACCGGACCGTTGCGCTTTAATTCGACCCAGATTTCGCACTTCTTCGTTTTCTTCGGGGCTACCAGTGCGCTAACCAACTTCGTCTTCTTCAAGTATTTCCTCGACAAAGTTGATAAAAAGAAGATCGTCATCAGCATGGCCATCATCGGGGCGGGGCTGCACGTCGTGTACGCGAATGTCGGGCAATTGGTGTGGTTACTGTACGCAACGGCGGCCGTCGATTCGCTGACGGTGGCGCTGCTGGGTGGGGTGCTTAACGGCTTAGTTGCGCAGCAAACCTCCGACGTACGGTTACGTTTTTATTGGTTCGCGCTGTCGCTGACGGCACTGGCGGTTCTGGCGTTTCGGATTCAGAGCCAGATTCAGGAAGACCCCGCCACCGACGAAGACCCCAGTCTCGACGACATCCGGCCCGACGCAGCCGGACCCGCCGAAATGGCAGATCCCGGTGGAACAACGGCGTGAAGTTGCGTACCTACAGCACGCTGAGCGCACACGCGTCTCCCATTACCTACAAATATTCAACCGCTACGCGGCCGACTGTCGCTCCGCAGCCAGATTAATCCCGTACTCACGTTAACTACTTCTCCCCTTTCAGTTGCGCCAGTAGCCAGTTGGTCATTTTTTCGGTTTGTTCGGCATACGTCCAGTGGCCGGTATCGAGGAACCCGATATCCAGCATTTTAGGGCCGGGAATAACGTTGTAAGCCGCGTACATGGACGTGGGCGGGCAGGTTTCGTCGTTGTAGCCCCACGAATAATAGCCCGGTATGTTGACTAATCGCGCAAAGTTGACCACGTCGTAATAGCCCGTTGTTTTGATGCGGTCGGGTTTGTTGTTGAACGCCAAATTGTCGCCAGTGAACAAGTGCGGCCAGCCCCCGGCGCGGCCCTTGAGGTAACCCGTTACGTCGGCCAACGCCGGGTAATAGGCTCCTACCCATTTGATTCGGGAATCTAAACCAGCCGTAATAATAGACAAAGCCCCACCCTGACTCCCACCCGTCACGGCCAGATTCTGCCCGTCGAACTGCGGCATGGCGGCCAAAAAATCAACCGCCCGGACGCAGCCCAAATACACACGCTTGTAATAATACCGGTCGCGGTCGTCCAGATTAGCCGCCTGATACCCATTGAGCGGTCCCCGGCTGAGGTCGGCATATACGCTGGGGTCCATCGTGACCGGCACGCCATGAATTCCCACTTCGAGCGTAATAAATCCCTTATCAGCGTCGGCTATCATCCCGCCATACGGCCGAACGCCCGCGCCCGGTACCCGCAGAATAGCCGGGTATTTTCCTTCTTTTTTGGGTACGCACAGAATGCCATAAAACCGGGAGTTGTTGATGTTTTGCAGGTTAAGGTGATACACGTTCGTCCGTTCGGTGCAGCGTTCGGGCAGGAGCGTCATCCGGGCATCCATCGGCACGGCAGCTAAGTCGGCTTTGGCTTTGTCCCAGAACGCGCGGAAGTCGGCGGGATTTTCGACGGTGGGTTTAATGCTCAGCGGATCGAACGCGACCGTTGTCAGACCCCGGTACTCTTTACCATCCACCTCAACGGTGGCGATACAGCGCAGAAAACCCGTTGTGCGCATCGTACCGGCATCAACGGCCAGTGTACCATCTTTTAACGTGACAGCTTCCTTTTTGGTCGGCTCCATCTTTTCCGGCCCAATCTCGTACCGGAGTTTGGCCCCTTTCAGTAAGACATTATTGCGGTATATCGAGACGACGAATTTTACCGGTTCGCCAATCTTGTAGAGCCAATCGTCGTGGTCGGGCGTGACGACGATTTTAACGAATCGCTCAACGGGTTGGGCAAATGCCGTATTGCTCCAGATGAGCAGCAGGCAGAGGTAGAGGAACGGTTTTCTCATGGGGTTAGGGAGATTATAGGCTTTTTAAGGGTTCTCAACGGTTCCTAACGCTAAAGCGGTGGGCTGGTGGGATGATACGAATGTGCCGTGTTCCGGCTATTAGCCCATCGCTTTAGCGTTGTGACATCCGATATCGACTATCAAACCTCAGCCTGTGCCGGAAGCTGTTTCCCACGCCAGACGGGTTGCAGGTTCACGATGCAGCGCACCAGCAGAGTCAGCGGAAAGAGCACATCCACGCCCCCCGGCACATTCGAGAGGATCATACCGAGCAGAATCAGCACCGCCGTTACGCCAAAATACAGCGTTCGGCGACGGGCGGTCGTGCTGGGACCGGTAGCCCAATAAATGAGTGGCAGATGCAGCGGCATGAGGTACAACAGCGTGGGGTTCCAGGCCGTAACGCCGTGGTCGGTGGCGACCCAGAGCAGGAACAAAAACCAACCCCAAAAGCCCGAGAAGCCGAACAGCAGCCGGTCGAGCCAGCGGTCGACGTGGCCGCGCTGGTAGCGACGTGCCGTGAACAAAGCAACTAAAATACCCAGTACGGCAAAAACTACCTCCGGGTCAAAAATGAACGGAATTGTTTGCCGGAAAACTTTAGGAGCTTCAAACGGCGTCAGGTTCTGCGCCACCAACGGCACCACGCGCCCGTCGGCCCGGCGCAGGGTAGCACGGCTCAGTTGGTCATGCACCTGGTCGGGCAGGTACATGGCCTGCCAGCCGGTCGTGACTACGTCAGAGGGCGTGCCGAGGGCGAGGTTCATGCCCACTTTAGACCACGGATGCTGACCGAGGTAATCGTTCATCCAGTCGCGGTACGACTTACCGGTCGATACGGTCTTGGACGGCACCGTCAGGCTGTCGCCACAGGAGTCAGCAATTTTGTCGCGGGGGCGGGTGGCGCAGTTGTCGTAATAGAATTTATACTGGTACGTCCGGTTCTCGGGGCGGTAGTTCTCATTGAGCACGTTAAACAGCCGCTGCCGCTGGGCGGGTGACAGGTCGAGTACCTGCTCACGGATGGTGCGATTTTCGATTTGGTAGGCGTACTGCATCGAGTACATATCCGTGACCGATATGGTGTACGGCAGCGTTCCCCGCAGGAATTTAACGTAGAAATTATCGGCCCTGAAATCGAACGTGCCCCAGCCAAAAATCCGCTCCTGACTCACCACCGGATCAACCACACGAATGGCGGTATGCCCGAAACTCGAATACAGTTCCGCGCCAGGCGACACCGTCAGCAGACTCACCCGCGCGGCTGGGGAGAGGGTTTGGCCATGCGAATGATGAATGATAAATGATAAATGATAAATGATGAGGACTGCCCGAAGCAGCCAGTTACGTACTGGTGGGCGGTTATTCATCGTCGCTATCGTCGTCGGTGTCATCTCCCTCGTCATCATTGTTGTATACTCGCTTGGTCTTCCCCTTAACCACTTCTTTCCCCTGAACGCAGATAACCAGTTCACCTTTTATCGTTTTTTCGGCAAAATACGTAATAAGTTCGGACAACGGCCCGCGCCGGTTTTCTTCAAACATCTTTGTCAATTCACGCGAGACGCTGGCGGGCCGGTCGGAACCAAATACCTCGGCAAACTGACCGAGCGTTTTGAGCAGGCGGTGGGGCGATTCGTAGAAAATCATCGTCCGCTCTTCCCCTGCCAGCTCCCCCAGGCGCGTCTGCCGCCCTTTCTTTTGAGGAAGAAATCCCTCAAATGTAAACCGGTCATTCGGCAGGCCGGAATTGACCAGCGCGGGGACAAACGCCGTGGGGCCGGGCAAACACTCCACCGGCACATCATTCTGGATGCAGGCTCGCACCAGTAGAAAACCAGGATCCTGGATGCCGGGCGTACCCGCGTCGGAGATCAGGGCCAGCGTTTTACCACTTTTGAGCTGGTCGACAACACGCTGCACAGTCTGGTGTTCATTGAATATGTGGTAGCTGTGGAGCGGCTTGCTGATGGCTAAGTGCCGGAGTAGCACGCCCGACGTGCGGGTGTCTTCGGCCAGAATAGCATCGACGCTTTGCAGGATTTTAATGGCCCGGAGCGTAATATCGTCGAGGTTGCCGATGGGCGTCGGCACGAGGTACAGTTTCATGCTGCAAGTTAACCGTCGGACGCCAACCGACCGCCACTCCCGGCATAAGACCGTTTTTTTCAGAAAGTGCAGGGGTAAATCAGGGGCTATTTTCCTTCTTCCCAAAGACAACGATCCAATACCCATTCAACCCCGATCCAAATTTTATGAAGCGATTTACGTTCGTTACGCTGTTTCGTTTCACCGTCCTGCTCCTTCTCACCGGTTCGGCCCTGCTCCCGGCAACCGCTCAGCGATGGACCGCCCAGCAGGCCAATGACTGGTACAAGACCCAGCCCTTCCTGGTGGGTGCCAACTTCATTCCCAGCAACGCCATCAACCAGTTGGAGATGTGGCAGGCCGATAGTTTCGACCCCGCCACCATCGACCGCGAACTCGGTTACGCCGAGGGCATCGGCATGAACATCATGCGCGTGTTTCTGCACAACTTAGTGTGGGAACAGGACGCCGAGGGGTACAAAAAACGAATTGACCAGTTTTTACAGATTGCCGATAAGCACCACATAAAAATTATGTTTGTGCTGTTCGATTCGTGCTGGAACGACGACCCTAAACTCGGCAAGCAACCCGAGCCAGTGACGGGCAAACACAACTCGGGCTGGGTACGCGGGCCGGGCACCAAACGCCTGTTCGACGCGCGGACGTGGGCCGGATTAGAGCAATACACCAAAGGCGTACTGACCGCTTTTGGCCAGGACAAGCGGGTGCTGGTGTGGGACCTGTTCAACGAACCCTCCAATTCGGGCTACAACGACGCCGTCATGCCCCTGCTGACCCAAACGTTCGTCTGGGCGCAGGCCGTCCGGCCGAGCCAGCCCATCACGGTCGGCTGGTGGACCGACCATCCGCTTTCCAGCGATTTGTCCTACAGCCAGTCCGACATTATTACGTTCCACAACTACGCTGAAGCGCCGAAACTCGAAGCGCAGATCATCGACCTGCAAAAGATGGGTCGGCCGCTGATCTGCACCGAGTATATGGCCCGCACCCGCAACAGCACCTTCCAGACGTGTCTACCGGTCTTCAAGAAATACAAGGTTGGGGCTATTAACTGGGGACTCGTGAAGGGCAAAACCAACACCATCTACGCCTGGGATACGCCCATGCCCAACGGGGACGAACCTAAGGCCTGGTTCCACGACATCTTCCGGCCCGACGGCTCAGTGTTCGACCCGCAGGAAACGACGCTGATTAAACAGTTAGCAACGCAACGCGTGGCCGTTCCCGCCGGAAAGTAGTTCAATGAATAATATATAAATAGCTTAAATTCAAGCATTTACACACTATTCATTTTGCATTATTCATTATCTTATCGATGGCCGCAGCTAATTTGTGGTCTTTGGTCGTGACGGTGTTACCCGAGTCGTGGGTTGATAGCTTGATGGTCACTTGGTTGTAGACGTTCGACCACCAAGGATGATGATCCATTTTTTCGGCGATGAGCGCCACGCGGGTCATAAACGCGAAGGCCTCGCTGAAATCGGCGAAGGTGAACTCGCGGGTGAGTTGGTTAT
Source organism: Spirosoma arcticum (assembly GCF_054779955.1). Taxonomy (NCBI): domain Bacteria; kingdom Pseudomonadati; phylum Bacteroidota; class Cytophagia; order Cytophagales; family Cytophagaceae; genus Spirosoma; species Spirosoma arcticum. The sequence goes on along the minus strand of NZ_BAAGXG010000008.1, from coordinate 335,091 downwards.
CGGTTTCGGTCCACATGGGAAAGGGTTTTTAGTTCGTAGTTTATGATTATTGCTGACACGCGTGATGTTCGTTGGCAACATACCGGATAAGGAAGCTATTTATGATTACTTATCCGGTATGTTAGTATTCTGGAGGGCCACGTCGTCCGGGCGAACACAGACTATTTACGCCCGGACGTGGCCGTCCAGAATACCAACAGCCGCCTGCATCAGCCTGAATTCAATAGCTAAGAATAAATCCTGAACAGCTTCAAGCTCACCTAAACGCACAAAAAATCCTGTCAACGTTTGCGGTCAACAGGACTTAAGCAGAGAGCGAGGGATTCGAACCCCCGGTACCCTTGCGAGTACTTCTGATTTCGAATCAGACCCATTCGACCACTCTGGCAGCTCTCTAAATTGGTCAACTTCACAAACTAAGTGGCAGAGAGGAAGAGATTCGAAGACTTTCGATTCCCCGGTCTCAATACGGTTGCCCGCATATACACTCTCCAGGCGTGGCAGAGAGGAAGAGATTCGAACTCTCGATACGGTTGCCCGCATACACACTTTCCAGGCGTGCTCCTTAAACCACTCGGACACCTCTCTGTGTCGTTTCGGACTGCAAAGATGCAGGATTAGCCCGAATGACGCAAGAATTATGGGGCAAAAAATCGTTCATTCGCTCATTTCGCCCGCCATTGGTAAACCCAGCAGTGTTCGTAATCGGGCCGTGGCCACTGCTCCCCGGCCATGCTCCCGGCCAAGCAGCACCATCAGCTTGGTGATGGCTGCTTCGGTGGTGATGTCGGCCCCGCTCACGACGCCAATCTGCTCAAGCTGCTTGCTGGTCTGGTAACGGCCCTGCGTCACGCGGCCACCTTCACACTGCGACACGTTGATAATCAACACGCTCCGATCAATGGCCATTTTGAGCGCATCCAGAAACCAGCCATCCGTTGGGGCATTGCCCGCGCCGAATGTTTCGAGCACCACGCCCCGGAGCGCGGGAATACCCAAAATAGATTCGACCACGGGCTGGGTGATACCCGGAAACAATTTCAGGATCGTCACGTTCGGCTCCAGCGCCGTGCGAATTCGTAGGGTTTGACCCGGCTGATAAGGTCGGATGTATGGCCGGTTGTAGGCAATGCTGACCCCCGCCGTGGCTAAGGGCGGGTAGTTTTCGGAGGCAAACGCGTTGAACTGAACGCTTTCCTGCTTGGTGGCCCGGTTGCCCCGGAGCAGCCGCGAGTTGAAATACACGCAAACTTCGGGTACGGTGGGTTGCCCAGACATTTCCACGGTCGGTATCGCATCGGCGCACCGGCCGGAGCGGGTCGAATCCACTGCCGCAGCGTCCACTGCGGCCGAATCCACGGCGGCAGCAATTTCGAGGGCCGTGATGAAGTTCTCGCGGGCGTCGGTTCGGGCAGCCCCAATGGGTAGCTGTGCCCCCGTCAGAATAACGGGTTTGTTTAGTCCTTCGAGCATGAAACTGAGCGCCGAAGCCGTGTAGGCCATTGTGTCGGTGCCATGCAGGATTACGAAGCTGTCGTACTGCTCGTAATTTGCTTCGATCAACTGCGCCAATTCAATCCATACCGCCGGTTTCATGTTCGACGAGTCAATAACGTCGGACAGGGTAATGAGCGTGATGTCGAAGTTGAGCCGGTGCAGTTCGGGCAGGCGGTCGGGAACGTGCTCAAAATCGAACGGAATAAGCCCATCCGTTTGCTGATCGTACACCATGCCGAACGTGCCGCCGGTGTAAATAACTAATACCGACCGGAGCGCAGGGTCTGTTTTTGCCTGCGTTGCATTCGCCCGTGGATTCAGGCGCACTGTGTTGTACCTCATCCGCCAAAGATGCGAAGAACCGGTCAATGTGCCCAATCAGGCCGGTTCAACGGGTGTCTTTTTGGCCGACCATCGTTACCCGCCCTCACTCGGTTCGGACTAAATCGGTTCGTGAACGATTGGAATGAAGTATTTGCTGAAGCCTGTGGGGTGCCATTAGTCCGGTAACAGATTCGCGTACAGTGCGGGCAGCAGGGACAATGCATTGGCGGTGGTGTGGCGGGCTACGTCGTCCACGTTAATCTGCATCAAGTCAGCCACGCGCTGGGCAATCAGCCGGAGATAAGCCGGTTGGTTGCGCTTGCCCCGGTGCGGCATCGGTGCCAGATACGGGCTGTCGGTTTCGAGAACAATGTGATCCAGACCAACGTGCGGCAACACGGCATTTAAACCTCCGTTTTTGAACGTAGCCACACCCCCAATGCCAAGTTTGAAACCAAGGTCAATGGCCCAGTTCGCTTCGTCCAATGTTCCGACGAAACAGTGAAAAATACCGGTTAAACCCGGCAGTGATAACTTCTCAATCAGGTCGGCGGCTTCGGCGAATGCGTTTCTATCGTGGCCGGAGCGGGTGTGCATCGACACGGGCAGGTTTTGTTCAGCCGCCCAGCGCAGTTGCATCTCAAACGCCCTGAACTGCTGGTCGACAAACGCCATGTCCCAGTAAAAATCCAGTCCAATTTCGCCGATGGCCATGAACGCGTTGCGGTTCAGGTAGTCTTCTACAGCCGCCAGTTCAGCGTCAACCGTCTCAGTAACGTAGGCTGGATGCAGGCCCATCATCGGTAAATACCGGTCAGGATGTTGGTCAGCGAGGGCCATCAGGCCCGGCGCGGTTTCGCGGGCGCAGTTGGGCATCCAGATCTGACTCACTTGCTGCATTTCAGCCTGATGAAATATCTCGTCCCGATCCGCGTCGAACTGCGGATCATAAATATGGGCGTGGGTGTCGATTAAAGTCATGGAGTCAGTCAGTGAATCAGTTGATGAGTCGGTCAGTCAGTGAGTGGCTGACGCATCAACTGATTCACTGACTGACCGACTCATCAACTGACATACTCAATATCCAGCGTAAACGGGTTGCGGAACGGCCCGGAATGTGTAGTCACGCTCGGCGAAGTACGCCAGCATCCGGGGCAGCACATAACGCATTGTCGGCCAGGCTTTCAGGCTGTCGTGAAACACCACAATCGAGCCAGGTTCGGTGTACTGAATCGTTTTACGCAGGCATACGTCGGCGGGCAGTTTTCGGTCGAAGTCGCCGGTCAGCACGTCCCACATCACAATAGAGTAATTTTCGATCACCTGAGCCGCCTGCGTCTTTCGGATGCGTCCGTAGGGCGGGCGGAACAGGGCCGTTTCGACGCCCAACTGCTGCTGGCACTTCTCGATATTTTCCAGATAGACCGCATCATCAGTTTTCCAGCCGTTGAGGTGATTGAACGTGTGGTTACCGACCATGTGCCCCGCTTCGAGTACCTCAAGCAGCACATTCCGGTGCTTGCGGACGTTGTCGCCAATGCAGAAAAACGTGGCCTGAGCCGCGTATTTATCAAGTTGTTCCAGCACGAACGTCGTCACGTCGGGAATGGGACCATCATCGAACGTCAGGTAGATCGTTGGGGCGGCTTCATCGTCGATTTTCCACCAGAATTCAGGGTAAACCGTTCGGATGAGGAAGTTTGATTTATGGAGGAAGAAAGACAAAGTGCGTTTGAGTTTGTGGTTTTTGAGTTTGTGGTTTGTCGTTGCGGTTCCCCGCCGGGACTGACGCACGGTTCTGGACGCCGGTCCGCCGGTGCGGTCAGTCCCGGCGGGGAACCGCAACGACAAACCACAAACTCAGTTCATTCCAGGTTGCGTCCTTTCCAGCGGTAGCCTTTTCCCTGAGCGGCCAGCCCGAAGAAAACGACATAGAACGGGTAAATTAATTGCGTCAGCGGAATTGCACTGACCGACGCCCTTTTTTGCAAAAAAACCAGAATCTGCTGTAAAAACAAAAATTCGGGTACCACCTTCAGTCCGACAACGACAAGTGCTGCATTTCCGTTTAAAAATCCGAGCAACCAACTCACCACGGCCACTACCGGAGCCGCATTGCTGAGAAAAATAAACACGGCCAGCCCCGTAGGCAACCAGTTTTCGTAGGCCCGCCATTTGCTCGCCCAGCGTTTGCGCTGCTGATAAAACGCGGTCCACGACCGGTGCGGTCCTGTTCGGACAATGGCCTCGCGGCTTTTAAGAAACCGGACGCCATCGGGATACCGGGTTGCGACCTTATGCATCAAAAACTCGTCGTCGCCCGATGCCAGGTGATCGACACCCGCAAAGCCGCCAACCTCAGTAAAGACCCGCTTTTCGTAACACAGGTTGGCTCCGTTGCACATGGTCGGTTGCCCCAGCGCCATTGTGGCCGCCCCCGAACCGATCAGACTGGCAAATTCCACCGTTTGTAACGAGTCGAATAGTGTAGAATGAGTTGGAATTGGTTGTGCCCTGCCGTTGGAACAGGGCGTGTCTGTGGTGAACGTTACCGGTCCTGAAATCAGTTTTGCACCCGTTTGCTGATAAAAAGCAGCTATCGACGCTAACCAGTCCGGACCCACGCGGCAGTCGCCGTCGGTGGTTACGATCAGGTCGCCGGTGGCCAGCGCGACACTTTGGCTGATGGCGCGTTTTTTGGGCGAGGCCGTGCGCTCGTCGATTAAAGCCAGCGGGCGTAAGGGGTAGACGGTATGAGAAGCGTACTGCCGAATGATAGACAGGGTATCGTCCGTGGAGGAATCATTAGCGACGATAACCTCGAAGCGGTCGTATGTTTGCCGACTCAGATCGTCCAGCAGATGACCGATGTTGGCGGCTTCGTTGCGGACGGGAATAATAACGGTAATCGAAGGACCATCAGTTGGGGTCGTTCCGGGCCGAAACGTGGGCATCCGCAGCCAGGTCAGCCATAGTGTCGTGGTGAACAATGCATATAGAAAACTGATGACGAACAGAGCGATGACCAAGACGAATTTTGTTTACCGGAAACTTAAACACCAATACACCTAAATACCTCACTTTACCGACCACTTCAGCCGCCATACCCAAATCAGCCCGACCAGCACCGGCACCAGAACATTAACCAGCCAGAGTGTTAGCGTAGCCGTGATAAGCACTGGTGGCAACGTATCGAAGGGTGCAAATACCCATAGCGCAGCCGCTTCCCGAACGCCCAGATCGCTGAGCAGGTTGAAGGCGGGGGTGATGGTTTTGATCAGGAACACGACGCCAATGCCTGATGCCGAAACGACGGTTGGCAACGCCACGCCCACGAACCGCATGGCTATGTAAAACTGCCCGGAAAAAACGAGATACCGCACCGAAGCCGCGCCCAGCGCCAGGCCAATCTCGCGGTCGGTGTACTGCCCACCTACGTTCCAGTAATGGGCAAACCGGCGCAAACCGGGCCGCGTGGCTAACCAGCCAATGAGCCGCTGACGCACCAGCTTGAACAGAATACCCAAGGCCGATAGACCCGTTAGCAACGCCAGCAGCCATTGCCCAGCCCCATTGTCACGCGTTGGCACTACGCTCAGGTGATGCGCCCAGGCCACCGCGCCAAACAGCAGCGCAACATAGAACTGCATCCCGCCCGACACCAGCGAGGCTCCAATGGCATCGGTCCGTGCATTTGTGCGCAGCGACAGCACCCGCCCGGCCGTGTCGCCTAACTGAGCGGGCAGGGCGAATCCCAGCGTCAGCCCCACCAGCACGCCCTTGTACGCGTCCCAAAACGTTGTTTTTTCGATGCGCCGAAGCAAAATCTGCCACTTCAGCGCTTCAAACCCCCAGTTGACCGGCGTAAGCAATACCAGCCCGGCGGCCCAGCGTTCAGGGTGATCGACCGCCTGGAATTGCTGCTGCACCACGGCCCAGTCGAACCGCTGTTGCTGCAGTACGTAGCCGATGTAGGCAAGGAGTCCGGCAAAAACGACGATTTTAAGCCAGAAACCGATTTTTTTGGTCCATTTGGGCGACAAAGCTGGCGAGAACACGTTACTTTGTGAAAGTGCCTAACGAACCATCCATGATTATCACCGCCAAAAACCTCACTGTCCTGCCCGAAAAGATTATTCTTGGCATTGACCCCGGTACGCAGGTCGCCGGTTACGGCATTATTTCGATTCAGGGGGGCGTGATGCGGATGATTCAGTACGGCGTCGTTGAGCTGAGCAAATATACGACCTACCAACTGAAGCTCCAGAAACTCTACGAAACCATCATCCGGCTCATTGAGGAGCACAAACCCGATGAGATGGCCATTGAAGACCCGTTTTTTGGCAAGAACGTGCAGGCGATGCTCAAACTCGGCCGGGCGCAGGGCGTGGTGATGGCCGCTGCTCTCTCGCGCAACATTCCCATTGTGGAATATGCCCCCCGGCGCATCAAGCAGTCGGTGACGGGCAACGGCAACGCCAGCAAAGACCAGGTGTCGCACATGGTTGGCCATTTGCTGAAGGAAGACCTGAACCCGAAGTTCTTCGATGCCACCGACGCGCTGGCTATCGCCGTTTGCCACCATTTCCACGAGAACGCCCTGCCCGTAGCTCCGGGCAAGAAAACCAAGAAAGGAGCCTGGGGCGCGTTTGTGAGCGAAAACTCGGGACGGGTCAGCAGTTAAATAACCGTATGCCCACGTTCCAGCAAACGCTGCACCTCCCCGCCTACCCACGCGGCTTTCATCTCATCACCAAACTCATTGAGCGTGATTTTAGCCCTGAGTTGCAACAGATCCGCATTGGTATGCTGCATGTTTTCATCCAGCATACCTCAGCCAGTTTAACAGTAAACGAGAATGCCGATCCAACCGTCCGGGGTGACTTCGAACGTCACTTTAACAAGACGGTACCAGAAAACGCGCCCTATTACCAGCACGACTACGAAGGCTCCGATGATATGCCCGCTCATTTGAAAGCGGCCATGCTGGGGCACTCGGTTACCATACCAATCACCAACGGACGGCTAAACCTGGGCACCTGGCAGGGTATTTATCTCGGTGAGCACCGCAACGATGGCGGTTCCCGAACGCTAATCCTAACGGCCTGGGGTGAGTGATTACCCCTCCTCAATACGACTCGTACTCGAAGCGTAATGTCTCTACTTGCGGTCCAAAAGGGCCGGGTTCGGTGGTAGTCCTGATTCGGACTGTGGGCAGGTTAGCGCCGTTATACTGATACTGGTAGGATGTCGTCACGGTGTACGGCGTTGAAACACCACTACCGACACTACTAACGGTAGAGACCTCGGTCTGTACGTTATTTTGGCTCAGGTTAAATACGTTATCTACTCCGCCAAAATAGGTGTAAGGCGACCCAGGTGCGGACGTTACGTTAACAAATTGATCGACGTACGGTGAGGGAATCACATACACGCCATAGAAGGGATTTACTTTGTCGTCATGCGCAAAGGTTTTAACGGTTGTGACAACTATTGATGGCCCTCCCTTGGTGAAAACGTTATTCTCCTTTGTGTAGTTAGTCAGGTTTTTGCCCGTGAATGTGAACAGTAAAGATTCCCTGAAGGTAAACCCTGTCAGCGGGACGGGGAAAGCTCCATTGCCCCTCGCCAGTTGATTGTCACCATTGTAAAATAATGCCACTGAGCCGCCGTTCACGTAGGTTATCTCAGCTACCTGACCAGCCCCATTATAGGAATAAATATATTGCTCAGCCGGATTGGGTTGCCCACTCCGAGGATGTAACACCACCTCACGCCGGAGTTGAGTCAGCCGGTTCCGACCGTCGTATTGGTAGTTGCTGTACTCAATCACCGAAGCGCTGCTGTCGGGCGTCTGATAGGTCAGAATCGAGCGGAGCCGCCCTTGTCCGTCGTAGGTAAAGGAGCTGACTTTAGCCTGGTTATTGGGTTGATCCAGCGTTAAGGTCTTAACGCGCAGCCGCGTAGTGGGTGATCCGGGTGTGATACTCGGAATGCGATGGTCAAAACAGGACCAAAGTCCGCTAATCAACAGCACAAGGATGAGGTAAATTGGGAAACGAGACATGGTGTGGACAGTTAATAGTTAGTAAAATGAATGATGGGATACGCTGGACACTTACTCGCAAGACGGTTGATTAACACTACTGAACCTCTGCACTGTCTATAGGCAATAAGGCGAAAATGTGAGTAGTGTCACAGTTAGCAGCGCACAAGATAACAAGTGCCTGCCAATCAAGCATTTAGCAATACTCTAAACAATTTGTCAGGAAAAATCAGAACTTTACTATCTTTATTTTATAGCAATAATCATACTATCTTTTTATATAATACTATTTGATTAATTAAACGGTCACCTATATACTACGTGTAGAATGGTTTATGTATCACTAACAGTCGCTTACCCTGACTACTTCATGTGCGTCAGGGTACCGTTGCCCGGAGGAACATTCAGTCGGCAGGCTATGCAAAAGATGCATAGTGGCGCTGCTTCCCTGGAATAAGGCATTCAGTGATTCCTTACTTCAATAACCGCCACACCTCGGCTACGCTCGTGATGGGCAACTGACAGGCCCGGTTGTAACAAACGTAAATCGCTGTCTTCCCATCAATTGTTCCCCGTTGCTGTAACAGGGGCAGGTCACTTTGCCCGGTTGTGCCGCAGAGTACTTTATTCGGATAAAACGCTGCGTCAATTTCGGCACGGAACTGCTCAGCCTGGGGGCCGACAATAGCGATTTCGGCAGTGGGGCGCGTTCGCAGGGCAAACTGAGCGGCCCAGTTGGTGAGGTAATCGGCGTTTTGCTGCACTAATGGCTGCACCCGGCCCAGCATCCGGTCGGCCCGTTCGGCGTAGTCGGAGCGGTCGAGTAACAGGCTGAGCGTGTACAGATTTTCGGCCATGATCGAGTTGGAAGCCGGGATCACGTTGTCGAATAGTTCTTTGCGCCGGGCGATGAGTTCTTCACTATTCTTGTCGGTAAAGAAAAACAGTTCGTCCGAATCGTCGGTGAAGTTTGCCAGCACGTACTGCATCAACTGATCGGCTTCGGTCAGCCAGCTTTCGGTAAACGTAGCCTGATACAAGGCCAGCAAACCGTCGATCACGGCGGCATAATCGTCTAAGAAACCGGCCTGCTTGGCACGACCCAGTTTATAGCTATGCCAGAGTCTCCCGTTTCGACTATCGCGCATTTTTTTGAGCAGGAAATACGCATTGCGCAGAGCCAGCGTCAGGAACTCAGGCTCGCCAAAGACGCGATAGGCGGTTACTAATCCCTTCAGCATTAACCCATTCCACGAGCACAGAATTTTATCGTCCAGACCTGGCCGGATACGTTCGTTCCGCACCTGCATCAACCGGGCGTGTGCGTTGTCTAACCGAGCGTTTAGCTCATCCAGCGACCAGCCCATCCGCTGGGCGAAGGCTTCGTCGGTTTCCGTACGGTGCAGGATGTTGCGCCCATGTTCCCAGTTGCCTTCGTCGGTCAGGTTATACAGTTCCGAAAACCAGTCGTAATCTTCCCGGAATGCCGTACCACCCAGAATATCCCGCAGTTCGGGCGTGGTAAACGTATAAAACTTACCTTCTATGCCTTCGCTGTCGGCGTCGAGGGCGGAGTAGAAGCCACCTTCCGGGCTGAGCAGTTCGCGCTGGGCGAAGGCAATAGTCTGATAAACAACGTGCTTGTAGAGCGGACTTTTGGTCAGACTATACGCTTCGGCGTAGAGCGTCAGCAGTTGGCCGTTGTCATACAGCATTTTCTCGAAGTGGGGCGCAAACCAGTCGACGTCAGTCGAGTAGCGGGCAAACCCACCGCCAAGCTGATCGTAGATGCCGCCAAGGGCCATGCGGTCGAGGGTCAGCGTAACCTGCTTCAGCGCCGACGTGGATGCGGCCGACTCGCTTTCTGTGGCGTCGTGGTAACGCAGCAGAAACCGCCAGACGCTCGGCATTGGAAACTTAGGTGCCCGGTTCAGGCCGCCCTTCTCATCGTCGGTTTTAACCGCCACTTTCCGGTACAGCACGTCGAGCGTTTCGGGGGCGAACAGCGGATCGGTTTGGGGCAGGTTATACCGCTCTACGTCGCTGATGTTCAACTCGGTGGCGAAACCTTCGGCCGATTTTGCGAGGTCGTCGCGGTGCTCCCCGAACGCGGAGCGGATGCTGCCCAATAACTGAACCCAGTTTTGGGTCGGCAGGTAAGTAACGCCATAAAACGGCTTGGCGTCGGGCATCAGGAAGACATTCAGCGGCCAGCCACCCTGCACCCCCATCGCCTGCACGGCGTCCATGTAGATAGCGTCGACGTCGGGGCGTTCCTCGCGGTCTACTTTAATGCAAATGAAGTGTTCGTTCATCACCCGCGCCACGCCGTCCTTCTCAAACGATTCGCGCTCCATGACGTGGCACCAATGGCAGGCCGAATACCCAATGCTGACGATAATTGGTTTATCCTCGTCAACAGCGCGGTTCAACGCTTCTTCACCCCACGGGCACCAGTCGACTGGATTATCAGCGTGCTGTAGCAAATACGGGCTGGTTTCGTACTGGAGTTGATTAGGCATAGGTTGACGGATATATAGGATATATTATGTATTATACATGATATATGGTAAGTGTTACATACATTATGTATAATACGTCATACACCACAATGCATCATTGAATGATGACTTTTCTGGTTTGGCTTGCGTTTTCGGTTGTGATGCGCAGAAAATAGACTCCGGCGGGCAGAGCGGCTACATTTAGCGTTTCCCGGACGGCTTTTGCCGATGAACGGCTCACCACCTGACCAGTCGTATTGAATAACGCTAACTCAATGGCGATGGTTGGCGCTTTGCCGAACAGAACGGTTAGTTCTGAGGCAGCGGGATTCGGGAAAACCTGAACGCTGGCGAGTTGTGGCTCCGTTGCCGTGACCGTTCCCATATCAAACCGACACAGATATACCTCACGCCCGGTCAGCTCGATTGTTTGCTGCCAGGTTTTGTAGCGCACCGTCAGGTTCGTTTTCTGTCCATCGTCGGCATAGGGGTTCTGGGCGGCAATCAGGATCTGATTAGCTTTCGCCACACCCCGCCAAACGGGCAATGCCTTGTCCATGAGGTCGCGGGCGGGTGTTTCGATGACCAGCTCGTATTGGCCCTGGAACATATCGGCGAAGCGCGAAAGCCGGTATAGCCCGTGCGTAAAGTGCTCATAGGCTGCGAATACCTCCGTGCGGCCCTGTCCTGAATTCGGCTCGTCCCACAACCACAACCCGGCGGCTCCCGAAAAAAACGGGAAGATAGCGGTCGCTTCGGCCATGAACGGCTGAATGAAATTAGGGTAGAATTGGGTGCTGTTGTGATACCGCAGCCATACCCACGGCACCACGGGTTTGCTGCTCCACGCCCGGTTGGCCTCCACCTGAAACAGCAGGTACGCTAAGTAATCTTTGGCCAGTTGATTTGGGTAGTCGTAGTAGTAATAAGCCGAAGGCGAGAGGGCGTCCAACTGCGAGTAGAACGGCCCGCCAACCATTCGTTCGGTCGAGTCTTTCACCAAATAATTAACCCGGCTCAGATTGGTTGTCCAGTCGGCCCAGGTGTTGCCCGGCACGTTCAGGTACGTATTCAGGATGGGCGTATCGGCGTAGCTGCTGACGGTCAGGTTGGTCAGATCGGCGTTTTGACGCAAGTACCGCAGGCTTTCGGCATACAGATTGCGAATGGCCCGTTTGTAGGCCGCTACAAAATCCGCATCCGGCAGTTTCCGGTATTGGTCCGGCACACGGGGGTCCTGCTTGAGCCGCAGAATCCGGGTATCTGATTCGGCAATTCGCTCCACGTCGATGGTCAGCCGACCCGCCTGAATGACGTATTTTCCTGCGGCATTTTTAGTGCCCCCCGCCACGCCCGACAGCCATTGGTCCCACTTGGTGCGGTAGGCGCTGAGGTCATTGGCCCACGGGCTTTCAATCGTCTCCCACGGCTGATCGAGACCGGTGGCAATGCCGTAGTAGGTGATGGATCGTTGCCGCACCTGCACAGTATTGCCAAGCTCCGTCGCGTCAACCAGGTCGATGTGACTAAACCCGTGGCGCAGCGGACTACCTTTGACATCGCCAAAGCGCGGTCCGGCGTATATAATCGCGAAGGGCAGCGTGAAATCCGGAAATTTGTCCCAGTCAATTCGGTTCGGCTGACTGACGGGCGTAAACGGTAACCGGTCGGCGCACTGCTGCTGCCCCAGCACCGGGCGGTAAATACCGAGCCACAACCCTACTAATACCCCAAATCGAACCAGCATTGTTGTTTTTTGGTCAAAGTTATTGAATTTTGATTCCGTCTTTTGTCATCCCGACCAACCATTACCCAATTATGACGACACTTCGCTTTTTACTGGTAGCCCTGCTTTCAACGGGTATCCTGATTGGCTGCAAGAATGAAGGCGGCACTACGCCTGCCCCCACTACCGCTTCACAAACCGAACTTTTGACAGCCAACAATTGGCGAATTAACCGCGTATCGACCCCCGAAGGGCAGAGCATAAATAAAGAACGGCTGAACTTAGTTACGCAATTCGTGTTCGCCCTGGATATGCAATTTCGGGCAAACGGTACAGTTCGGGCCATCGACCAACGAAATCAACAAATCGTCAACGGCGGCACCTGGAAACTATCCACCGACAATAAGTCGATGGACGTCGACGTGACGGGCTTCAAAGGCAATTTCCCCATTGTCGAACTAAGCCGTATCAAACTCATTCTGCGCCAGCGTGCCCCGGTCGACGGCAAAGACGCCGACATCAATCTGGAATTTGACCCGTCGCTGTAACGATGAGTGAATGGTGAATGAGCGAATGACATTACCAGCTATTCGCTCATTCACCATTCACTCATTCACTCTTTATGCAGAAGAACAACCCCCGTATCCTCACCGCCTGGACGCTCTACGACTGGGCCAACTCGGTCCATTCCTTAGTAATTGTGTCCAGCATTTTTCCGGTTTATTTCTCGGCCACAGCTCTTAACGATGCAGGCGGACCCGTCATTAATTTTCTGGGAGTTACGGTTAAAAACACGGTGTTGTTTTCCTACACCGTTTCAGCGGCTTTCCTGACAACAGCCCTGCTATCGCCCATCTGCTCGGCCATTGCCGATTACAGCGGGCGCAAAAAGGCATTCATGCGGGCGTTTTGTTACCTCGGGGCCATCAGTTGTGCGCTATTGTATTTCTTTACGAAGGAGACTACTACGTTTGCCATCATCTGCTTTGGGCTGAGTTTGGTGGGCTGGAGCGGCAGCATCGTTTTTTACAATTCCTACCTGCCCGACATCGCCACCGAAGATCAGTTCGACCGGGTGAGTGCGCGGGGCTTTTCGATGGGTTACATTGGCAGCGTGCTGTTGATGGTGCTCAACCTGCTCGTCATTCTAAAGCGGGACTGGTTCGGCAACATCTCCGAGGGCATGGCGTCGCGCATTGCCTTTCTGACGGTTGGGGTGTGGTGGATTGGTTTCGCCCAGATTCCGCTGAGTCGTTTGCCGAACGCGGCCCGGCCCAACCCCACCGGCGGACGGGCAGGCCACGCTGGCGAGACGACCGGACGGAAAAAATACCTGTTGAACGGCTTTCGGGAATTGCGCACTGTCTTCGGTCAGTTGCAGCACCGGCCGTTGACCAAACGGTTTCTGGTGTCCTTTTTCATCTACAACATGGGCGTTCAAACCGTTATGTACGTGGCGACAATCTTCGGCAGCGACGAGTTGAAACTACCCGCCCAAAGCCTGATCATCACCATTCTCCTGATTCAGTTAGTGGCTATTCCGGGGGCGTATGGGTTCTCGCGGCTGTCGGAGCGGATTGGCAATACCCACGCCCTGATGGTGGCGGTTGTGATCTGGATTGCGTTCTGCGCCGGGGCTTACTACATACAGACAGAGTCTCAGTTTTTCGTGCTGGCGGGTGTGGCAGGCTTGGTCATGGGCGGCATTCAGTCGCTGTCCCGCTCGACCTACGCCAAGCTTATCCCGGCCACCACCGAAACGGCCTCCTACTTTAGTTTCTACGACGTAACCGAAAAATTATCCATTGTGCTGGGAACGCTGCTCTACGGCCTGATTGAGCAGTTGACGGGCAGTATGCGCAACTCTGTGCTGGCCTTGCTGGTCCTGTTTGTGATTGGCTTGCTGTTGCTGTGGCGCATCCCGTCGCAAAAAATGTACAGCGTTCGTTTGGAAGCGACAGAAGTTTCTTAAATTTGTCTTCCCGGAAGGCGTTGTCAACGCCCTTTCTCACGAAACTCCGTCGCCGACACCTTCGCGGGAACAAAGGAGGTTAGCTCAGTTGGTTCAGAGCGCTGCTTTGACAGAGCAGAGGTCAGCGGTTCGAGCCCGCTACTTCCTACTAAAAACAAAAAAACCTCGAAAACAAGCTGTTTTCGAGGTTTTTTTGTGGTTCACGTGTCAGATCCTGACAAATAAGTAGTTGAGTTGCGTTTACGTCCGTTATATTTATTAATCAACCTATCTATACTTCAGCTATGAGCCAATACGTCATCGATATAAAAGAGAGTAAACAGGCCGACGCATTGATACGATACTTAAAGTCGCTTGATTTTGTTGAGGTTAAACCCCTACAGCAAGATCGAAAGATTCAGGCGGCTGACGTAGCCAAATCTTTCTTAAGAGGGCTACCCAATCAGTCGGCCAAACAGTCGGAGGTTAATCAGGCGGTGAAGTCGATCCGCAAAAAGCATGGTTACCAGTAAACCAACCCGTTTGGTAGTTGACCCCAACGTGATTGGTAGCGTATTGATTGGCGGTATCTCCCGAAAACGCTATTTATAGTTGCTTGATCATATTGATCAATTCGACATTTGTTACTCCGATCAAGTTCTGGCGAAAATCAGGCATTTTGCTGACATAGCTTACTTCAGAAAAAAGAACATCACGTCCGAGGTGCTGGAATCGTTCATTAACACGTTTCAGGCATATGCCCTAAAAATTAGCGTCACGTCGCAGGTGAAGATGGGTCGAGATAGCCATGATTATTATTTACTAAGTCTATGCCGGGATAGTCGGGCTGAATATTTAGTTACAGGCGATCCTGATCTGCTTACCATAACTCCTTACGCTCAGACGCAGATTGTCAATCTGAAAGCATTCGTTGAGCAATTCGCCTGAAATTTGCGCACAAGTAAAATGGAAACGCCTGAAATTATTGAGATTATTGCCGTTGAACCCTATCGGATTCTAAGCCGGTGATCGAACGGTGAGATCCGCCAGAACGACTATAACGCTGGTGTCATCACCTCCCTGGCCAAAGCCCGTCAGCAGGCCCAACTCAGTCAGGACGAATTGGCCCGGCGCATTGGCTCAACCCAACAATACATCTTCAAAGTCGAGCGGGGTCTTGTCCAGCCCCAGGCCGACACGCTTCAGCGCATCGCGGTTGCCATGGACCGTCGGACAGCATTGGTCTAAGCATCAGGACTTTACGTCAGCAATTCCCGGCAAAAAGACACTAAAATTTACCCAAATTAGTTTGTAAGAAAGCCCTGAAGACTGCCACAAAACCATTTTCCAAGCTGCCGTAACGTTTTTTGGTGCCTGGATACGTCTCGGCCGCAAAACGATTAAACGTTAGAAGTCTGATTTTTTCCTTGCCGCCTTCCGTTGCGCTTTCACCTTCTCCTTCCGCTTGTGTTCCTGAATGAAAGCGCTTATTTCTTTAATGTCTATCTCGGTCAGTTTTGTGTTAACAACTTCTAAGTCAACGTCATCTAACCGTTTGAAGTCTGGTTTCATAGTATATCTGGAAAATAGTGAATAACTAAACGTTTAGCCGCTACCGTGTCCACGAACATTTTAAGCGATGAACCAATACGGGCGGCACCCAATTCCTGCTGATATTGATTTACTAACTGCGTTTTCGACTCGAACGAAATATACCCATCATACCCTTTCTCGAAAGATTGTTTGCAGGCAAAGGCGAACAAGTGCCCACCGACACCAATGTATAATTTGCTTTTGCCCCGATTGAATGATGCCGATTCAACCAGAAACACAAATATGTGGTCGCCTGAATCTCTCAAACTGATCAACCCCTGAATCACGTCCGGGTTCTCAGCCGTGGTCAACTTATAAACAATGCGGTCGAGCTGTTTGTGCTCCTTTTTTCAGTCGAACGACCAGAATTTTTTGTCCAAACGCGGGACGTGTTTTTTGGTAATCTCAGCAACGGCCGTTTCGAAACGTTCGCCACTGATGCGGTTTTCGAGCATTGATACCGGTGGGATAGCAGACTCTTAAGGATACGTTATCAGGAGCAGTGACGCAACCCCACCAATCGTTTAAACCGCCTTCGTCCGGACCTTTATTGCCACTCTCCCAGATGGGAGGTTTTACCAACGTGCTGTCTAGAAAGCTATCAATGTCAAGTATACCAACGACTTTTCTACTTTTTAGTGAAGCGGCTTCTTACCAGCAGCCATTGACAAATCAGTCGATACACGTCAACCACCCAATAGACAAACCGCATAGCTGACATGGGAACTACCCTGGCACAATCCCGCTGGTACCGCCTGATACCGATTGCGTTCATTACGTATAGCTTAGCTTACCTAGATCGGGCCAATTTTGGGTTTGGCGCGGCCAGTGGCATGGCGGCCGATTTGCGCATTACCCCAGCCATGTCGTCCCTGCTGGGGTCGCTGTTTTTTCTGGGTTATTTCTTCTTTCAGGTACCCGGTGCCATCTACGCCGAAAATCGAAGTGCCAAAAAGCTGATTTTCTGGTCCTTAATTCTGTGGGGCAGCTTAGCTACGGCAACCGGCATTGTCAGCAACGTGACGGTATTGATCGGGATTCGCTTCATGCTCGGTGTCGTCGAAAGCGCTGTGATGCCGTCCATGCTGCTTTTTTTGAGCCGGTGGTTTACCAAAGCCGAGCGGTCGAGGGCCAATACGTTCCTGATTCTTGGCAATCCGGCCACGATCCTGTGGATGTCAATTCTGTCGGGCTATTTGATAAAAGCGGTCGGCTGGCGATGGATGTTTATTATCGAAGGAATTCCCGCCATCATCTGGGCTTTTTTCTGGTGGCGGTTAGTCGCCGATAAACCGACCGATGCAGCCTGGCTGACCGACCCGGAAAAGCAGGCGCTGGAAGAAAAACTACAGCAGGAGCAGCAGGGCATTAAACCCGTCAAGAACTACGCGGAGGCTTTTAAGTCCCGGATTGTGATTTTGCTGAGTTTGCAATATGCCCTGTGGAGCATTGGGGTCTACGGATTCGTCATGTGGCTGCCATCCATTCTGAATGCCGCGCCGGATATGAACATTGTTAAAACCGGCTGGTTAGCGGCCGTTCCGTACGTACTGGCGATTGTCGGCATGTTGAGCGCTTCCCATTTCTCGGACAAAACCCAGAACCGAAAGCTGTTCGTCTGGCCGTTTTTGCTGCTGGGTTCGCTGGCTTTCTACGGCTCTTACCTGATTGGTCCCGACAATTTTTGGGTATCGTTTGCGCTCCTGATTATTGCGGGCGGGGCGATGTATGCTCCATACGGACCGTTCTTCGCCATTATCCCGGAGATATTACCCAAAAACGTAGCGGGTGGTGCGATAGCGCTTATCAATAGCTTAGGCGCGTTAGGCTCCTTCGTCGGCTCCTACATTGTTGGCTATCTAAATGGCACCACCGGCGGTTTTGGGGCTTCCTATGTTTTTATGGCTGGTTCCTTGCTACTGGCTGCCATCATTACGATGGTGGCCGTGAAAACGCAGGACGTAAGCTATAATCCCGGTCAGCCATCAATGAGCGGAGTCACGGCGACTTGATAAACGCGTCAATGAATGAATCGGCGGGTTTCAGATCACAATCCGAAGACAGGGCCGAAATCCGCTGGTCAGCTATTACTAATCGGGTCCCCTCCTCCGGTTTACACTCCGTTGTATAGCCTTTCCAGTACACCACGAGAGCCAGTATATCAACACTTAGCCAGCGTTCCCCCCACACCAGCATTGGGGTATCATTTCCTTGGGGACAGAACTGAAAGCGGCTCACCGGCTTGCGAACCCCCGGTCCGTGCTGTTCTACAAAGGCCGCTTTTAATTGAGCGCTGTAGTCGCAGGAGAGGTTAAATAATGTGTCGTCATAAAAAACCAGAACAATGTTGGTTACTGAAACACCGGCAATCATCAGGGTAGATGCCGTAAACGTGCGAATGTGAGCGCAGGGCAGGGCTATAGTTCCTTTGACGTAGGATTGCTCTTCCTCCCTGAATGCAGTACGGTTGAGTAAATCGGGCGTCGTAATGCCGATGGTGTACTGTCCTAAGCCAGCTATTTTTGACTGACCTCGGCTCAAATCGGGCACCATAATCACAAAGAGCAGCACGTATTTCATTAGATTACCCGGCTTGGTTGGTTGATTTTTCATGGCACTGGCCACCCGGCCCGACAAATCAACCACACTCCTTACTCCCCCGGATGGTACGTTTTCTCGACGTGCTGACGAACATCTTCGGGGTAGAACAGCACGTCCTTAAACTGGCCAGCGCAGTAGAGTGGGGCCTGGTCGGCAAAGTGTTTGGTGCCGGGTTTGCTGCTTTGCCCGCCCGTCACCACCGAGCGGGCACGTACCCGCTTACCAAACTCCACCACGGCCACGAAACTGTTACCCACGCTGCCGTACCGCTTTTTGGTGCCGGGATACGTCTTAGCCGCAAAAGCCGCCAGCGACCCCCAGGCCGAAGAGGTGAAACCAACGGGCAGGCTGGGCTGCTGATCGTCGTAGGTTTCCTGCGTCTTGCCCGTCAGGCGCTGGTACCGGTTAATGTCGCCCCAGGGCGTTTTCCAAGTCCCGAAATCGCGCGTCAAGTCGGTTAGTACGGTGGCGAGGGCCGCTACTTTTTCGGCTGGGGTAGTGCTTTTGATGGTCAGAGCGGTGAGACTCAGGTTATCGAGCGGCTGGCCAGCAACCGCGCGACTCCGGGCTAACCGCTGGATTTTCTCGCCCCAGTGAATGGCCAGTGTTTGCCCAATGGATGCCACGCCGTACGATCTATCCCAGCCCCGCAGGATTTGGATGGCTTCGGCTAAGTCCTTCGATGTATTGGCCGAATCACCGGTGACCGTTTTGTATGCATCGAACAGGGCCGGAAGCAGGGCGTCGAAGGCGATCAAGTGCGGATCGTTAGCCGCAGCAATCAGCGTATCGAGGGTGAACATGGGTTTCTGGCTCAGCACGCGGACGGCGTTGATGCCCCGGTAGTTTTCGGCGTCGGGTGCCATGTAGGCCGGGTACGCGCTTTTGGCCGGGCTGCTGCTGCCCGATACCGTAAACGGGGTGGCGTTGCAATTCTGAATCCAGCCGCTGGCGGGGTTGCGCACCTGCACAATGTCCTCCACCGGATGCAGGCCTTTCCAATCCGTTGCGGGGTCACTCCCATCCACGGGTTGCTCCCAATCGAATTTGGGGTCACGCTTGGGCATGAAATTGCCGTGCCAGTAGGCAATGGTTCCGTCGCGGTCGGCAAATATTGTGTTGTTCGACGCGTTGCCATTGAGCTTCATCACCTCCTTGAAACTCGCGTAGCCCGTGGCTTTTGTCCGCAGGTACGACTGCGACAGGGCGTTCAGGGGGGTGTTCATCATGGCAATGGCGATCCATTTGCCGTCTTTTTCGCCCGCAATCGGGCCGTGCTGCGTGAAGTACATCGTGAATTCTTTGTACTGCATCCCGTTGGCCGTTTTGTAGGGCAGCCGCACGGTTTGCGTCCTGACCGGCTTGAGCGCCGTCCCGTGTTTATAATAAAGTGCATTCCCTTTTTTCTCGATGATTTCCAGATATTCGTCCATCGAATCGGCGTAACTGGTTGTGTGCATCCAGCCGCAATTTTCGTTAAATCCCTGGTAGATGAAGAATTGCCCCCATGTAACGGCCCCGTACGCGTTCAGCCCGGCCTGACTAACCATCTGCACCTCCGACCGGAAGTAAAACGACGTGTGCGGGTTGATCAGCAACAGCGCGTTTTTGGTGGCACTCTTGGCGGGCGCAATGGCAAACCCGTTCGAGCCGATGGATTCGCGCTCATAGTGGTCATAATTAGTATTCAGGGACGTTGATTTGCGCCCTTCGTAAAATGCTTTCAGCCGTTCGGTCGATACCACGCTGATGTTCCCACCGATGCTGCCTTCACTGAACATGAGTGGCATCCACGGCTGGAAGCGTTTCAATAATTTGGGTTTAACAGCCGGGTGTGTGTGTAGGTAGTAGTTCGTGCCGTCGGCAAACGCGTCCAGCAGTTGCTTCATCCAGCCCGGACTTTTTTTATAGATGGCAATCGCCTGAGTCGAGTCCAGAAACAGCCGCGCCCGCAGGTCGTGGTACAGGGCCGATTCACCTTCCACTTCGGCCAGTCGACCAATGTTTGTGATGTAGTTTTCTTCAACCCGCTCGAAGTCATCTTCGCACTGGGTGAACAGCAACCCAAACACGACATCGGCGTCGGTTTTGCCATAGATGTGGGGAACGCCCCACGTATCGCGCGTGATGGTAACCTGCTTGGCCTGTTGCTGCCAGCGGGCAATTTCGGCCTTATTAAACGGCTGAGCCAGGAGTGCGGTGGCATTCAGAAAGACAAGCAGACCGAACAGAAAACGAATCGACGGGGCGGTAAAACAATGCATTGATAAATACGGGAATGGAGTGAGTTAGCGAACTGACAGAGAAGTAAGCGGTTCGGGGTGGATTATCGACGGCTAATGGCCGGAAACCGTTTGGGCGACGTCCGGTGATGGGTAGCTTGTTCGTAGGCATAGGCCAACCGGATTAGCGTTGGCTCATCGAACAAACGTCCCAAAAACTGAATACCGGCGGGTAAGTCGCCGGTGGTAAAACCCATCGGAATCGTGAACGCCGGTTGGCCCGTAGCAGGCGCAATCAACTGACTGTTATCCCCTTTGTAGCCGGTCGCGTCGCCCACCAGCGCGGGCGGATAATTCCAGGACGGGTAAATCAGCGCATCCACGCGCAGACGATTCATTTCGGCTTCGACGGCGTTGCGGTAGGCAATTCGGCGCGAATCAGTGAAGGCGTCCCCACACGGAATTTCGGGGTGGCTGGCCCGGCCGGTGTGCGTTTGCTGGTAGGTGAGCCGGTCGCGCACGATGTCTGAATACCCGCCCACCCGGATGATGTCGTCCAGTGTTTTCAGCGTATCCCGCTTCACGAATGTTCGCAAATACGCTTCAACGTCGGCTTTAAAATCGGCGCACCACTGATTAGCCCGCAGCGAATCAAAATCGGGAATGGTCACGTCAACGACCTGCGCACCCGCACGGGTCATATCCGCAATAGCCTTGTCAAAAAGTTGCTTGATTTCCGGGTGAATATTCTTGTCGCTCACTTGACGCATCACGCCAATCCTGGCCCCTTTCAACCCATCTTTCCGCAAGAACTGGGTGTAATTTTTGGGCACTTTACCCTGGCTATGTTTAGTAATCGGGTCGTTGGGATCGTAACCAGCCGTGACTTCGAGAAGGCGCACCGCATCCTCGACTGTGCGGCACATGGGTCCGCCGACGTCGTTGCGGGTATAAAGCGGAATAATGCCGTACCGACTCACCAACCCCAGCGACGTCCGAAAACCACATAGGGCGTTGTGCGACGACGGTCCCCGGATCGAGTTACCCGTGTCGGAACCTAACCCAACCGCACCCAGATTAGCCGCTACTGCAGCCGCCGTTCCCCCACTCGACCCGGCGGGCACGTGGGCTAAGTTGTACGGATTCAGGGTTTCGCCCGCCATTGAGCTTTGCGAGTGCATGGGCGTGAAAGCCCACTCGGCCATGTTGGATTTGGCCAGAACAATGGCGCCCGCTTCCCGCAGCTTCCGGACCTGCCAGGCGTCTTCGGTCGGGACAAATCCTTTCAATGCAATAGACCCACCCGTTGTTTGCAGGCCCTTCGTATTGAAATTATCCTTTACGATCACCGGAATACCGTGCAACGGACGCAGCTTACCGGTTTTTTTAAATTCGGCATCCAGCGCACGGGCCGTAGCGATGGCGTCGGGATTTACGACAATGATGGAGTTGAGTTTCGTCGGCTGGTCGTAGGCGCGAATACGCTCCAGATAGGCATTAACCAACTGTTCGCTCGTCAATGAGCCACCTCGAAATGCCCGGTGAATGTCGCTGATCGTGGTTTCCACCATATTGAACGGAGTAGCTGGTGATCCGGTAGCCCGCGACTGAGCGTTTGCCGACCCGGGACAGCCAGGATGTACCAGCCATAAAAAAGTGGAGATGCGTAGTAGAGAAAGGCGTACTCGTTGCAACATACGTTAGTTAGACAAACAGTATAATCGTATGGCAAAAGTACGCTTTCCAGATTAGTTTATACAGATCAAGGCGTCTACAACTCGTATTTATACTGTTTGACGCGCGAAAGGCAAAACTGAACAAATAAGAATAAATTTTGTCACTACAGATAGAAAACGGATACTATCAGATAAATGAGTAAGACTTCATGATTAATTGACAATGTCAGTAGACTCTCTATATCCTTCAATCGCTAAAGCCAGTTCTTGAAACTTTACGTGTCTGGGCTTTAATTTCTGAAGTGTTGATAAACTTATCGTTTTCTGAACTGGACATGCAGAATCTATAACGGAGGTTGCCAGCACGTAGAATTCCCATTGATCCAAGTCGAGTGGGTTAACAGTATTTTTCTCTTTGTGGCCAAGAACACAGAACACATATACATCAGCCTGCCGTTTTACTTCCATTTTATATTTGCTATTTTCAGCATCCCACCCTGTTGTAGGACGTATACCAAAACTTATACTGGAAAGCTTCTTCTGATGCCAAGATTGTAAGTAGGCTGCAGACTTCACTTCTATGCGCGTACCAGCACCCGTCATCAGGTCATAAGAATCCCATTCAATTCTTACACGATGTGTGATATTAAGAGCCTGAGCTACAATGTACTCTGCTAACTGTCCACGTAGCGCATTATTGACTAAATCGGAAGCTGACCAACGCCAGAAATCTAATAACAAAACATCCAGTTCCTGTCCTTTAAGTTGGAAGCGCTCCTGGCCGGTTTTCACTTTTACCTCAAGCAAAGGGTATTCTGCTGAACTATTGTCCGGTTGTGTCATTCTATTAAATTTTCGGCAAGCAGTTACAAACAGGTTTAAGTAACAATTAAAGAAACGAATTTACCTGTTATAAGCCAATCAGTTCACTAAGTCCTGCGCTGGCTTTTCACTCCGGCGGGTGCGTGAAATAGCGACCGCCAGCGAAGTTAGGAGTATAGCCAGAAACAGTAAATACGTGTACCCCTGCGACAGATCGGGCAGCACTGTCGTCTTTTTAACGTCCTGCATTTTATACACTGGAATCAGCCATTTCAGCACGTAGGCCTGGGCCAGCGTCAGAAAACAGATAAACGTCAGCATGTAAAAACTGTGCTTTACGGTAAAGCGAAACAGCGTCGACTCCTGACCCACTAAATTCCCGGCCGCTGCGGCTACGGCAATCGACTGCGGAGAAATCATCTTGCCCACCACCCCACCCGACACGTTGGCGGCAACGGTCACCACGGGGTCCACACCAATCGACGTGGCGGTGGCGTACTGGAGTTTACTGAACAGGGCATTGGCCGACGTATCGGAACCGGTGATAAACACCCCCAGCCAGCCGAGCATAGGCGCAAAAAACGGAAACAGTGAACCCGTGCTGGCCAGTACAGTCGCCAGCGTGAGCGTGATGCCGGAGTCATTGAGGATGTAGGCAAACCCCAGCACCGACGCAATGGTGAGAATCGGAAACTTTAGTTGGTTCAGCGTCGTCCCAAATACCCGAACGCCCTCCCGGTAGGTCAGGCCAACCAGCGGAATGGCGATGAGCGCGGCAATCAGGATGGCCGTCCCCGCAGCCGACAGGTAATTAACCCGAAACACTTTGGGCAGCAGGTTGCCATCGCTCCCCTGAATGGCGTTATGCAGTCCGGGAAATTCAAACTGGGTCAGCCCAGATGCGTTGAGCACGTCCTTGACCGGCTGCAATCCCCAGGCGATGATCGTGATGGTGAGCACCAGGAAGGGTGACCACGCCCGAATGATCTGCCCATTCGTGTACGTCGCGTTGGGGCTAAACGTGGGGGCGGGTTCGTTGGCAAACCGCCAGATGGTTTTGGGCTTCCAGAATCGTAGAAAGACCATCAGGCAGATGATCGAACCGAGACCGGCAATCACGTCGGGCAGGGCTGGTCCCATGTAGTTGGACGTGAACCACTGGAAAAACGCGAACGATACGCCCGACACCAGCACGGCCGGTGCAATCTCCGAGGCCCGGCGAAAACCAGCGATGATCGTTACCAGGTAAAACGGCAACAGAATGGACAGGATGGGCAGGGTCCGGCCAACCATCTGCGAAATGGGCGTCTCCGGAATTCCCGACACTTGCGAAGCCACCGTAATAGGAATCCCGATGGAGCCGAAGGCAACGGGAGCGGTGTTGGCAATCAGGCAGATGCCCGATGCGTAGAGCGGATTGAACCCTAAGCCCACAAGCATGGCCGCCGTGATGGCCACGGGTGCGCCAAAACCGGCCGTGCCTTCCAGGAACGATCCGAACGAAAATGCAATCAGCAGAGCCTGTAGCCTCCGGTCGGCCGTGATCGACCCCATAACATGTTTGATGATCTCGAACTGGCCACTTTTAACGGTGAGGTTGAACAAAAAAACCGCCATGATTACCAACCAGCAAATGGGGAACAGGCCATATAACGCACCGTGCGCAGCCGACAGCAGGGCCAGTTTGACCGGCATTCCATACACAAGAATGGCAATCAGCATCGCGATCAGGGTAGCCGATAAGCTCGACTGGTATCCCTTCATCTTCCTGATAATCAGCGCCCAGAAAATAAACAGTATGGGTACAGCCGCCACCAGAACCGATACAACGATGTTCCCGAACGGGTCAATGACTTGTTTCCAGACCATGAGTCGTGTGCTATTGGGGCAGTAAGTAGTAAGTGAGGCAGACAAGCCTGATGACTCCTACAATTGCATAGTAAGCTGTGCATCTACTCATGCCAGATCGAGCGCTACAATTTCATGGTCTAAAATTCGGGGCACCGTGACCGTTACCCGGCCTCCCCGAAGGTCGAATTTGGGCGTCTGTTGGCTCATCAGCAGGTGGACAGCCATCACCTTTGCCCCAGCCGGTATTTGCACGGAAACCTGAGCATCTACGGGGATCAGTTCCCGGAAAGGCCCTTTCAGCATCATCGGATTTGTCAGATTTACCAGGTGCACGGTCATGGATTTCGCCTGCTGCCACACCGTAACATCGATTACTCCCGGCCCCGTTACAACGGCAACGGGTTCCTCGTCGAGTGCCCACCGCACTACGTTGCCCAGAAGCTGACCGTGATCGACGTTCAGTAACTGCCAGAACGACCGGTCCAGATCGCCGGGAATGTAGGCAACCCGCCCCTTTCCGACCTGCCGGAGGTATAATTCGCGAATGTCGGTTTCGGGGACGCGCGGATACACATCCTCCATCGGCAAATCGGGGTACGTAGGAATGAGCGTAATCGGGCTGGGAAACGTTGTCGTTGGCTTTACATTGACCTTATAGATAGCATTCACAATGCGGGGCGTGTCGGCCAGGCCGGTTAGTATCTGCCGGGTCTGGGGGTTTGCGGCCTCGTGGCGGAGTTGCAAATAGCTGTTTCGCAGGGGACCTTCCACCCGCTGGTCGTAGGCAACGCCGAACAGGCTGGCGAGTCCAAAGTCAGGCCGCTGCTTGCCGTTCTCATCGTAAAGCGACGTTTCAAACGTGGCTACCAGGCTCCCGCCGGTCTGCACATACTGCGCCAACTGACGACACTGTTTGTCGGACAGGGCCGCAATGTTGGGTAGTACCAGCAGTTTGAACCGGTTCAGGTTCTCCGGTTCCAGCAGTCGGTCGTTGACCATGTCGAAGGGCAGGCGGCTTTCTACGAGCGCGTGGTACATGCCATCGAGGTGGTCGGGACTTCTCTGCTGCCACGGCTTGCCGCCGTAATTCTGCTCGGTCTGTTCCGAATACACCACGCCGATGCGGGACAGGGAAGCGGTGTTGCGCAGGTATTTTTCGTTTCGGTGGTAGCCCTCGTACAGCGTCGCCACGGCATCCATCCACCGCTTGTCGTAGATGACGCCCCCGAACTTAACGAAGCACGGCCGCATCCCGTTGGCTGTTCCTTCGGCCACCCAAATTCGGATTTCAGCGTCGCTCTGCACCGAGTCTTTCCAACGGAATTCCTCCTCGACCCCGACACTGAAAATACCAATCAGCGGCTTCAGTCCGAGCGTCGACCTAAGTTCTTTGGCCCCTTTCCCGTTCGACCAGGGGGCCGTGAGACCGCGCCGGGCCTGCTGATCGGCAAAGAAAAGATCGGCTTCCCGACCCGTCACCACCCGATCGGGAAACCCGTTGGGTATAAAGCGGGACGTGGACCGCTGGCTGCGGATTCCGGCGTCCCACACCGCCCACAACTCCCGCAGACGCCCAACCCGCCATTCGGCATATTTGCGGTAGCCAGGATCAAACTTATCCACTTTTCTGGGTAGTTCCAGACTGGCGTAGGCCTTAAAGTTGCGCGTACAGTGCTCGCAATAACAAATGTCGTGGCCAGCCCATCGGTTCGAGAACAGGCCATCTGGCTGGTAGCGTTGCATGATTTCGATGTTCACCTGGGTCATGAACTCGAAGTTGTACGGTCCCAGCGCGCAGGTCACCCACAAGTCCGGGTTGGCCCAGTGACGGCGTTTCTGCCCGTCGGCGGTTACGGCAATCCAGTCGGGGTGCGCGTCGTACACGTTCTGCCGGGCGGCATGGGGATCGGTGCGGAGCATGATGGACATGCCCTGCTTGCGACAGCCTTCAACCAAATACCCCAGCGTGTCGGCGTTGCCCAGAAAATCGCTCCGGTGGTGCAGAGGAATGCTGGTCGGATAAAAGGCCACGACGCCACCCGCGCTCAGTAAGGCACCATCGGCGTGAATGCGTTTGAAATAACTGAGCCAGAAGTCCGGGTCATACTGGCCGGGGTCCCGTTCGACGAAGGCGAGCTGTGCCCACCGCATCGGCCCATCGAGCCAGTTGTTAGGTTCCATTGGTGACCCAACGCTGGCCCACGCAGCCGATCCTGACAGGGCGTACGCTCCGCCCAGGACGCCGGTAGCCTTAACAAACTCTCTTCGTTTCATACGGTGAGGGGGGTAAGTTTACTACGTTAATTTCCACCCGGTTCGGTATTTCCGCGACAGCAGGGCGTTGGCCTCGGCGTTGTGGCGAAATTTCTCTTTGCGGGCGTTCCACTCCAGCGGCTCACCCAGCCGGTAGGCAATCAGACCGAGGTGCATGGGCAGAGTCATTTGCCGGGCGTAGGCGAGGTTCGATTCCGGCTGCTGGCGCGACTTCACGGCGTTCACAAAGTTCTGCTGGTGCCCCGGCGAACGTTCAAGCGTGATGGGCACCTCGGGTACGTCGGTCATCGTGACGCCGTTGATGGTAATCTCGCGGGTATTGTAGTCGCAGAGGAGGGTGCCTTTGTCGCCCTCGAAATACGCGCCAATGCCCCGTTTTTCAGCACCCGGCACATTAGGTGGGGTGCTGGTCCAGTGGAGCGTGAGGTTATCGAATTCGTAGTCGACATCAATCCATTTGGGCGCGTCGGCAATACCCTCCGGCGCTTCGCCTTTCGCCCGGATGCTTTTCAATCCGGTGGGGTTGATCGACCACCAGACGACATCGGCAATGTGGCACCAGAAATCCTGAAATACGCCCCCCGAATAATCCAGAAAGTAGCGGTAATTAAAATGGCACCGTTCGGGTGCGTAGAGCGAAACCGGGGCTGGCCCCTGCCACATGTCCCAATTGAGCGTGGGCGGAGGAGTCTGGTACGTGGCCGGACCCAGCACGGGCGGAAAACCCGTTTTCCAGAGCCGGACCGTATGCACCCGGCCAATGGCCCCAGCCCGGATTATCTCGACCACCCGGTGGTAATTATCGCCCGCGTGAATCTGAGTTCCCAACTGAAAAATACGGTCGTAGCGGTTGAGCGCTTTCTCCATCTGCTGACCCTCCCGAACGCTGTAGGATAGCGGCTTCTCGCCATACACATCTTTACCCGCCTGAAATGCCATGATGGCGATTTGGGCGTGCCAGTGGTCGGGCGTGGCGCAGGTGATGGCGTCGATGTCGGGTCGGTCGAGCAGATACCGGAAGTCGGCGTAGGTTTTGGCGGTGGTGTTGGGCTGGATTTTCTGCAATACGCCAAGGGCTTTGTTGAGGTGAGTCTCATCAACATCGCACAAGCCAACGACCTCCACGTCGGGCAGGTTGGCAAACCAGTTGAGGTGATTGGTACCCATGCCGTTCAGCCCGATGTGTGCCACCCGCAGGCGGTCGCTGGGGGCCACTTTGCGGGTCATGCCCGGAAGCAGGGCCAGACTGAGCGCCCCGGCGCCACTCGTTTTCAGGAAATCCCGGCGGTTCATGGGGCGGATCATCGTATGGAGGGTTTAAATTGGTTTATCGCCTGACATCGTTAGACTACAGCCAGCAAAGACAATAAACCGGCCCACTTACTATGCCCACAACCGCCTTCCCACCGTCGTTTAGCTTTACTGTAGGCCATTTATTTCTTACCGGCCTGAGAATAGCTCCATGGACTGCGTTGCTACAAACTATCTGGCAAAGGGATATAAGACAAGTTTGTCTGGTATGGGAAAATGGCTGACGCTTAGCCCTTCGACTACGCGTCCCGGACAAGCTCAGGGTGACGGGAAAATTGAATGAAAATAGTGGACTTGAGTCAAGTTTGTGGTCACCCTGAGCTTGTCCGGGACGCGTAGTCGAAGAGCTAAGCGTCAGCAAAAAGTTAAACCTGTCTTACGCCCAGTGAAGCAGTAAAGTGCTCACAATGAACTACCAACTGCGGCCAGAAATGGGCAAACCGCTCACTGATTTCGTCGTAGTACCGCTCCAGATCGACTATAGCCGTATCTAATCCCGACGGGAACGCCGTCCGGCGCGAAACGCCTTTCAACGACCGGTCAATGCCTTCAATCGTCGGGTAGTGCCGGAGCCAGTCGTACTGAACCATGGCGCTGAGCATCCTGATAGCCGGGGCCGGAAAATGAGCGCTGTTGCGCTGGAGCGTTTCGTAGAAGTACTGCGTAAACGCGGGCAGCGATTCGCCGGTAAGTTGGGTGAAGTTGGCAGCCAGAAAATGATCAAAAAAGATGTCGACCGCCGGGCCCGCGTATTTATGGCAACGCGGACGCAGCAAGTCGCGCACGGCCGCCACGTCGGGGTGAGTATCCGTGAAGCTGTCAATGGCGCGGTGCAGCCGAATACCCGCTACCTCGCCGGGCGTCAGGCTGTGCCGGGGATGGGTCGGATCACCTTTGACAAAATCGCCCAGAAAATTACCCGACAGCAAGCTATCGTTTCGACCGGAGAGCCAGCCATGCGCCAGTATGTTCATTGGCCCGGCGCGTTCACCTCCGCTTTTCGGGAAATGGGTGGTTCAGACAGCAACGTAACTCCGTTGCCCGGCTGGTAGCGTTCGACCGTCACGCCAAACCGGCGCAAAAAGTCAACCCCCTCGTCAGTTCCGATTCCTTTGTATTCGGCGTAGGAATGCAGGAAAATAACGCGGGCGATTTTCATGCTGTAGATAATCCGGGCGCAGGCGATGCAGGGCGAGAGGGTCACATAAATCGTAGCTCCTTCAATCTCCGAACCGTTTTTGGCAGCATACAGAATAGCATTTTGTTCGGCGTGGAGAGCGAGCGAGCAGGAGCCTTTGGAGTCGCGGGGGCAGCCCACACCGGGAAACTCCTCGTCGCAGTTGTGGGTTCCGGCGGGCGGCCCGTTGTAGCCGATGGAAATGATGCGCGTCTCGCGGGTGAGCACCGCCCCCACCTGCGCCCGGATGCAGTGCGACCGTTTGGCCAGATTCACGGCCAGTTCCATGAAAATATCATCGAAGCGGGGCCTTGTGTGCGTTACGGGCGTGTCGGTGGTAAGTAGCATTCAGTAAAGGTACGGGATGGATAAACTAACTCAGCTTTTTGCTTTCTTTACGGCATGTCCCTATTTAAAGCAGCAATCATCGGCGGAGGCAATATTGCCGATAACAACCACATTCCGGCGCTCAAAATGTTACCAGAGCAAGTTGAAATCGTGGCTGTTTGCAGCCGTGACCTCAGCAAAGCCCGTGCCTTAGCCGACAAACACGGCATTGTCCATGCTTTTAACGACACCGGCGAGCTGTATCGTCAGTGCGCTCCTGATTTGGTGGTTATCTGTACGCCTAACAACCTCCACTACCCGCAGACGATGGAAGCATTGGCGCATAACTGCCATGTTTTTTGTGAGAAACCACCCGCCCTCAACGCCCCAAACGCCCGCGAAATGGCTGACGTTGCTGCGCGGAAAGACCGGATGCTGGCGTATAATTTTCAGCTTCGGCAGTCGGCCGAGTGGGCATTGCTCATGCGCTGCAAACGTGACGGACTGCTGGGCGACATCTACCACATCAAGGCACATTTTCTGCGTCGGCGGGGCATTCCGGGCTGGGGTTACTTCACCAACAAGGCCGTGCAGGGCGGTGGGGCGCTCATCGACCTCGGCGTTCACGTACTCGATTTAGCCCTGTGCGCCCTCGACTATTCCACACCGGATCAGGTGCTGGGTAATACATACAATTTTATTGGCAAGGCGGGCGGCAAAGGGCTAATGGGCACCTGGAATCCAGACACGTTTGAGGTTGACGATGCGGCTATGGCTTACCTTTCGTTTCCGGATAAATCGTCCATCATGCTGTCGGCTTCCTTTGCCCTGAACACGCAGGTTGACGTAGATCGCAATCTGGAGATCTTTGGCAGCAAAGGGGGT
The DNA here is from genome assembly GCF_054779955.1 of Spirosoma arcticum. Classification (NCBI taxonomy): domain Bacteria; kingdom Pseudomonadati; phylum Bacteroidota; class Cytophagia; order Cytophagales; family Cytophagaceae; genus Spirosoma; species Spirosoma arcticum. Next base: position 304,307 of record NZ_BAAGXG010000008.1, on the reverse strand, counting down.
GTCAGGCTTTTCCCGTTCGCGTTGCACACCGAACTGGCGGGTGAACTGGCCGATGTTCAGTTCCCGTATCTGAACGATGGCGATATGCAGCTAAAGAACACGGCGGCTTTTCTGGATGCCTGCCAGGGGAAACCATCGAACGTTTGCACCGCCAAACAGGGCGCTATTTTACAGGAAATCGTCGAACGAATCTATGCGTCCGCGACTACCTGATTCGTCGTTCGTTTAGGCCAGTACTTTCTTCGACCGCAACCACTCGGGTTTAGTTGTGACAACTCTGGCTTTCAGCTCGTTCAGCATGGCGTAGAGACCGTAGTAGGTGCGGTTCACATACAGGCCGTCCTGCGATCCACGGGCTACTTTCGAACTTTTCAGTTGCTCCACTTTGGTCAGCCCTTCAGCAAACGCGTAGACTTCGTTGAAGTACCGGTCGTCGCCAAAATCAAATTCCTCCACGGCGAACGGTTCGCCCAGCATTCGGATCATTTGCTTGAACAGGCCCGAAAAGAACGCCCGGTCTTTCGGCGAATCAACCGGGGTCAGGAACTCCAGGTTCTCGAAAATCTGCTCCATCAGCGCGTCGTCCTCAATGGTGTCGGGGTTGACGAGCCGGAAATAATTATCGTAATAGAAATCCGGGATCACCTTCACGCAGCCGAAGTCGATGACGCCCATCGTGCCGTCGGCCCGCATGAGGAAGTTGCCGGGATGCGGGTCGGCGTGAACCTGCCGAAGGGTGTGTATCTGGAAATCGTAGAAATCCCACAGCGCCTGCCCAATCTGGTTACGGACAGCTTGCGACGGGTTCGTTTTCAGGAATTCCTTCAGGTGCATTCCGTCGAGCCAGTCCATCGTCAGAATTCGTTTCGACGACAGTTCAGGATAATATTTCGGGAACACTAAGTCAGGAATATGAGCGCAGGCCTCCGATATTTCGATGGAGCGCTTCAGTTCCAGGTCGTAATCGGTTTCTTCGAGCAGTTTGGCTTCCACCTCGCCCATGTAGCGATCAATGTCGCGCTCGTTCAGGTTCAGCAGCGTCACGGCCAGCGGTTTGGCAATGCGCAAATCCGACACAACGGCGTCGGCCACGCCGGGATACTGCACTTTCACGGCTAACTTCTTACCGTCTTTCCACGCCTGATGCACCTGCCCAATACTGGCGGCATTAACGGCTTCGATATCGAATTTGTCATACAATTGCGATGGCGTTTTACCGAAGTACGTCTTAAACGTCTTGACCACCAGCGGCCCCGACAGCGGGGGTGCCGAATACTGCGCCATCGTGAACTTGTCGGAGTAGGCCACCGGCAACAGGCCCCGGTCCATGCTCAGCATCTGCGCCATTTTCAGGGCCGAACCTTTCAACTCGCTCAGGGCGTCGTAGATGTCAGCCGCATTGGCTTTGTGCAGTTCCTCTTTCGACCGGCTGGGATCGAGGAGTTTCTTGCTATAATGCTTGATGTAATTGCCGCCAACCTTCACCCCGGCCTTCATGAACTGACTGGCACGGGCAACTTTGGTCGTCGGGACGGAGCTTTGGGTTTTCATATAATAGTCGTAAGTCGGTAAGTCATAAGTCGTAAGTAGCTGCCGCAAGATGTACTTGCGACTTATGACTTACCGACTTACGACTACTGTAATCACCTATTTTGATAAATGAATTTGGCGAAGTCAAACAAGGTATCGAGGGGTGAGCGGCCGATGAGGTCGAAGGACGTGTTGACGGCTTTTTCGATGGCGGTGTCGGTCTTCTCAAAGTTTTTGCTCACGTCGTTCACCCAGAAATTGAGCAGGAACAGCGTTTGCCGCCAGAGTGCGTTGGGGTAGCGATCCGTTATAAAGGCACGCGGCTCCACTTCTTTGCTTTCGCGTCCTTCAGCCAGCAAGTCGCGGGCGTAGTCGAAAAAGGCGTCTTTGAAGGGGAAAAGCACCCGGCTCTGGGCGTTCTGCCCCGCCCAACGCGCCCGCATTCCGGCCCGCGACGTGGGGCTGGTCATGGCACCGTCCCGGAGCCGCCCATAGCTGTAGACAACGAAACTGCGCTGTCCTTTCAGCAACTCAATCCAAGTGTAGTAGAACGCCAGTAGTTTCTCGCGAACGGAGTAGCCCTGGTAGGTTTCGTCGGCTTCGACGGTGGCTTTGGCTTCGGAGAAAAACGCCAGCCAGATGTCGGCTTCGATGGCGTCGAAACTGGCGTAATGCGTATAAAAATCGGCTTCGGCCAGTTTCAGCTTTTTGGCAAACTGGAAGACGGAGGTGGGTTGATGACCGTGTTCAAGAACGTATTCAGTGTACGCCTTACGGATTTTTTCGAGCGTTTCCATATACTTGTCTAACGGACTGTATACGGGAAAAGTTTGGTGTTTCTAATTGGTGGAGGTGAATCAATACCAAGAACTTATGGTCAGGATTTAACGCAGCAACAACCGCAAATTGAACGCAAATCCCGGCAGCACATTCTCACCCGAAATCGGCTGTTCAAAGTCCGTATGCCTGCTGATTGTTCCGTCGGCACGGTAAATAAGCACTTCCTGCTGTTTGACGTTGACCAGCCAACCTAACAAAACGCCGTTGGTAATATACTCCTGCATTTTCTCCTTGGCGCTATTAAGCGAATCCGTCTTAGACATAAGCTCGACTACAAAATCCGGCGCAACGGGCGGAAACTTCTCCTGCTGGCTGTCGGTCAGTTGGTTCCAACGGACATCACTGATCCAGGCTGCGTCCGGTGATCGGGTGGCTCCATTGGGCAGTTTGAAAGCCGTTGATGAATCAAATACCAAGCCGCCAAACGACTCCGACCACATGTCGAGCCGGGATGTAATTTTTGTGTTTCTAATTCCGGTTTTTCCGCCTGTATTGGGCATTGCTACGATAGTTCCGTCGGGATTGCGTTCGAATTTGAGATGGTCGTTCTGGCGGCAGAATTCGTAGAACGCATCATCGTCCATCAAATAGTCGGCGAACGTAACGGTTGTGCGTTGCTCGTCCGGTATATTTTCTATGCTGAGTGTCATAGCCAGGCTGGTTTATCTGTAAATATAACCAAAGTCACTCCAATTCTGCCACGTACGCGCCCATTTGCCGTACCGAGTAACACGTGATTCCGCGCTGTTTAGCATCCACTAACAGCTTGTCGGTCAGCGGTGTTTTGTTGGAGTCGTCGAAGATGATGTGCCGGGCTACCACGCGGCCGTTTAGCTGATTCCACTCGCGCATGGCGTTTCGGCGGATGATTAAATAATCGACCACGGCGGGCAGTTTCCAACGTCCTTTTCCAGTCAGTTTATTGACCAACAGCAGCGTTTTGCCCCGCCAAACCCAGAGCGCGTAATCTTTGGTACGGCTATAAGCCGGGACGCGAGTCAATGAATCTTCTTTTGCATTAATAACGGTCAGATCGGTGACGCCCCACTCCCCAAACGTGTTTTTCAAATAGAAATCATAGGAGCGCGTGTCCGACGTGTCGAGGTCGGTGAGCAGAATGCTGGCGTGGCCGTCGGTCAGGCTAACGGCCGTTCGGTGGGGCAGAAAATGAACGGCCATCTTCTGCTGATGCCGCTGCCCGTAGTCGTTCCACACGGTCAGCACCGCCAGTAGTAAAGCCGCCACGCAGGTCGCCCATAAGTAAGCTCGGTTGCGGGTCAGCACCAGCGAGATACTGCACAGAATGAGGGCGTAGACCAGGAGCATGGCAGCGGGCGAAAGCCAGAGACCGTCCCAGGCTGCGCCCGGCAGTTGACTGGTTTGCGTGACGGCCGCGTTGAGTAGCCAGGCCGTTTTTTGTAAGCACCAACCGAGTACATCGCTCAGGTACGGCACCCAGCTAAAAGCCAGTGTCGTCATGGCCAGCGGCAGCAGAATAAACGACAGCACCATCACAATTGGGTTAGCCAGCAGGAAATACGTGGGAAACTGGTGGAAATAAAATACGCCCAGCGGAAACGTAATCAACTGAGCGACAACGGCCACCGCCGTCAGTTCCCAGAGTTTGTTTGCCCATTTGTACCGAAACGTGAACGACTGCGAAAGCGACGATTGCCACGCGCCAATGCCCGCCACGGCTAAGTACGACAATTGAAATCCAGCCGAGAACAGCGCGTAGGGATCGTAACAAAGGATGAAAAACGCCGACGCACCCAGCGTATTGGCCAACTGCTGCTGCCGACCCGATGCATTAGCCACGATCAATACCGTGAACATTCCCGCCGACCGTAGCACCGGGGGCGAAAAGCCCGTTACGAGGGCATAGAACCACAATATGAGCAATTGCAGAGCGGCCATCAGCAACTTACCGCGTGGTCGTTTGATGAGAAAACTCAACAGAAACGTCAGCACCGCGAACAAGATACCGACGTGCATCCCCGACACGGACAGAATATGAACCGCCCCGGCCGCTGAATAGGCCCGGTACATTTCGGTATCCAAATCGTCGCGAACGCCCAGAATCATGGCGTTGACAATGCCGTATTCAGCGCGGCTGCCCACCTGTCGGGTAAACACGCTGTCGGCCCAGCGGTTAACGGTTGTGGCCAACTGCGTAATTCGGTTGGGCGGATCATACCCCACAATCCGGCGCTGAAACGGCCGCAGGTATTGCTGATGCGCTATGTTCCGGTAGCTGAGGTACCGCTTGTAGTTGAACTCGCCGGGGTTCAGGGGCGGGTCGATGGGGCGGGGCGAACCGGCCACCAACCAAACTTCGCCGTAGCGCGGGATGGCTCCAGCGGTTTTATCTAAGTAAACGATCACCCGGCCACTGACGCGTTGCCAGTTTGGCGGAGCCGGGATTACTGATGGTGTTACCGATACAGAACGGGTGAAATCTCCCCGGCGTATTTCCAGCTCGACCCGGTAGGTTTTGGCGCGTTCTTCAGGCTGCGTCGTCACCACGCCCTCGTAGGCCCGTAACGTATCGGTGGCATGAACAAGGTTATCGGGTTGGTTACTGGCGGTTCGCTGGTAGGTAATGGTCCAGCCAAAGGCCAGCAATACCAGCAATGCACCGATACCCTGCGCAGCCTGAACGGGTTTGACCGGCTGATGGCGGTAGCGCACATAGCCCCAACTGAGCAGGGCCGTTCCCACTGTCATTGCAGTCAGCGGCACTCCGTACCCGGCTGGACCGAACGTATACAGAAGAATACCCGTTACCAATCCGGCCGTGTAGCGCACGAAGGGGTGGCCCCTCATTGTTTCGAATAAGAAGAGCCGGGCAGGACCATTTTCTGGTGCTGAATACCCGCTTCATCAAATTGCGGACCAACCGGCACAAAGCCAAATCCAGCATACAGGGGCATGGCGGTTAGCTGCGCATGAAGGTAAATGCGTTCGATGGGTTCGGGCTGCTGGCTAAATACATCGTTTAGCACGGCTTGTAGTAACGCTTTAGCAACGCCCCGGCCCCGGTACGCCTTCAGGACGGCGAACCGCTCCAGCTTTACGCCATTGGAGGTGCGTCGCCAGCGGGCCGTGCCGCAGGAGACCCCGTCGATTCGGGCCAGAAAGTGCGTACTGCTGGTCTCGTATTCGTCGTACTCTTCCCGGGCCGATACGTTTTGCTCGTCAACGAACACCTGCCTTCGAATAGCAAAGGCTTCGTCAAGGTCCGCAGTGCTGGAAATGGGTAAAACGTCGATCATAGAATTTTGAGTTTGTCGTTTGTGGTTGGCTGATGCTGCATTGACCGCTGATCCGCCGGTGCGGTCAGTCCCGGCGGGGAACCGCAACTACAAACCACAAACTTTTCCTATTGCACCAGCAATTGCCTGCTCACGGACTCGGTGGCCGTTTTCACGCGAACGACGTACAGGCCCGTGGCTAAGTAATTAGTCGACAGCAAGACGCGGGTACTTGGCGAGTCCGAATAGCTCATTGCCCTTACCTGACGACCGGCCATGTCGAAAAGTTCAACCGTAAACGACTGAAAGTCCTTTAGTCGCACATCGACAAGAACATCTGCCACCGCCGGATTGGGGTACACATTGATGGTCAGTGTCTCAGTCGGCTCCAAGGGCGTCATCGTTGACTGGACTACGCGAAACCGACGGGGACTGAGCCTAAGTACGCTCCGCATCCGGCCCACCTGCCCAACCGTGAACACGTTCATGCAGAGATCTGGCGAGTAGTCCATGTAGTTTTCGATCATGTTCCGGGTGCGGGTCCCGGAGCAGGTCGAAAACAGATCCCGGCAGTTCACAGTTTGGTTAGACCCTTCCGCCCGGGGCGTATCCCCTACGTAGTCATTGCCACAAACGGCATCGCCCCACGTATGAATCAAGCCCAGCCAGTGCCCAATTTCGTGCGTGGCGGTTCGACCGCAGCAGTACGTCGAATTGCGAACGGTGCCAATCTGCCGACCAAAATAGCGATGGTCGATGATCGACCCGTCCGTAAATTCATTGCTGACAGGATCTAATCCGCTGAGGGTATCGGCCGTCGTTGGCAACTGCGTGAAGCCGAGGAAATCGTCTACCGTGGTCACCCAGATGTTTAGATACCGGTCGCTGGGCCAATAAGCAATCTGCGACAGGAGCACGTCGTCATTGTATACGTCGAACGATCTCTTTTGGGGGTAGTAGTGCCGGGTGATGCCGTTGGTAGGCTGGCCGCTGGGGTCTTTGTCAGCTAAAAAAAACTCGATGCCAGCGTCGGCTCCGACAGGATTGGTGTTGAAGCCATTAGTGCCGGGCTGACGGCGGTAATCTTCGTTCAGCACCCGAATCTGCGACGCAATCTGTTCGTCGGAGATGTTCCCGTTGTTATCGCCCCCAATCTCGTTCGACGCCGTGTTATGCACCACGTGTACGACGATTGGAATGCGGTATACCGTCTCATCGGTGGCCTGCCGCAGCAGCATCCGGCCGGACTCAAACTGTTCCAGCCGCCGGTTCAGATCGTTGAGCTGTCGAAGCCGGTTGGGGTTGCGCTGCTGCAATATGCGCTCGTGTTCCACTGTCCCGCAGCGTTGCAACGCACCGTTGGCGGTAGAGATGGATTGCGCCCCCGCAGCAACGCTGAGCAGGCTCAAAAAAGAACCGGCCAGCCAACGCCAGCCGGTTCTCAACAAGGTATAGTCTGATTTATGCACCTGCATTTTCATACGCCGTAATGATTTCCCGCACAAGCCGGTGGCGCACTACGTCGCGGCCATCGAGTTCGACAAACGAAATTCCTTTGATATTTTTCAATATGTCGACCGACTCAATCAAACCCGATTTCTGCTTGTTAGGCAGGTCAATCTGCGACCGGTCGCCGGTGATGATGGCCTTCGAGGTTGGTCCCATCCGGGTCAGAAACATCTTCATCTGCATGGGCGTCGTATTCTGCGCTTCGTCGAGCAGGATGAACGCGTTATTCAGCGTCCGGCCGCGCATGTAGGCCAGCGGGGCAATTTCGATGATACGATTTTCCTGGTAAAATTTCAGCTTTTCGGCCGGGATCATATCATCGAGCGCATCATAAATGGGCCGCAAATAGGGATCAATCTTCTCTTTCAGATCGCCTGGCAGAAAGCCCAGATTCTCCCCCGCTTCCACGGCGGGCCGGGTGATGATGATTTTCTTGACTTCCTTATTCTTGAGCGCCCGCACGGCAATGGCGACGGCGGTGTAGGTTTTACCCGTACCGGCCGGGCCAACGGCAAACACCAGATCGTATTTTTCAGCGGCTTCGACCAGGCGTTTCTGGTTATCAGTTTTGGCCCGGACGACCACGCCACGGGTGCCATATACCAGCACTTCGTCGTCGTCGGGCGGCACGGGCGCGGTTGTGCCGTTTGTGAGCAGACCACCGTGGCTGAGGTAACTCTGCACGTTCTCGTGGGTAACTTTACCGTACCGCTGGTAGTGTTCCATCAGCGAATCCAGAATGTCGCTGATGCGGCTTATTTCGGGCGTGGTGCCCTTAATCCTGATTTCGTTGCCCCGTGAGATAATTTTACTCATGGGAAACGCAGCCGCCACTTCTTTGATATTGTGGTTTTCCACGCCCAGAAAATCAATGAGCGAGACATTGTCGAGGGTAATGACTTTTTCGACCAAACGATGAATAGCGTTAGAGTGTGATTCCGAAAAGTAAGCGATTTCTCCATTCCTACAACACATCCCGACCAAAATTTATTCGCTCCTGTCTATTTCTTGTTATACGCAAAACTTTGGCGTAAAACCAGGCGGGTTCTATTGAGAAAGTAGTATCTTGCTGACTGACAGACGCCTACTATCTTTCCACACCATGTACGCCAAGTTGTTGCCTGACCGTTGCTTAAAAAAATAGATTTATTTTCGAGGGCATAGGACTAACATTACCAGAATGTTACGGGTAAGCGAGGGGTTTTATGGTCATACGTCGGCCGGTCGCGGCTTGCCTTTTGGGCTGGGGAATGCGTAAACTTGCAGTACGTTAAGACATGGAGAACAACGCCCGCCCCAACCAACATCTTCGCAAACCGTCGGCTTTTGCCGGTGGTCGTCAGCAGGCCGGTAACGCCTGGCTCGACACGGGTTTAGGTAAGCTGCCCCCGCAGGCGCTCGACCTCGAAGAAGCGGTGCTGGGCGCGCTGATGATTGAAAAAGACGCCCTGTCATCGGTTGTCGACATTCTCCGGCCCGAAACGTTTTACAAGGAAGCCCATCAGCGAATTTACAACGCCATTCTGACGCTGTTTGGCAACTCAGACCCCATCGACCTGCTCACCGTCACGCAGCAACTGCGCAAAACAGGGGAGATTGAATTGGTAGGCGGGGGTGGTTTCGTGTCGGAACTCACCTTCCGGGTTAACTCAGCGGCTAACATCGAGTACCACGCCCGGATTGTGTCCGAGCAGGCCCTCAAACGAGCGCTCATTGCCATGTCGTCCACGATTCTGCGCGACGCCTATGAGGACACGACCGACGTATTTGAACTCCTCGACCGGGCCGAGCAGTCACTCTTCAAGATTTCGGAGTCGAACATCAAGAAGAACTACGCCGATATGAGCACCATCGTGCGGATGGCGCTCAACGAACTCGAAACCAAGAAAAATCAGGAAGGATTAACGGGCGTACCCTCCGGCTTCACCAACCTCGACCGGGTAACGTCGGGCTGGCAACCGACCGAACTCATTATTCTGGCGGCTAGGCCAGCCATGGGCAAAACTGCGTTTGTCGTTAGCGCTCTGCGCAATGCGGCTGTGGATCACGGAAAACCCGTTGCCATTTTCTCCTTGGAGATGTCGTCGGTGCAGTTAGTGAACCGGCTTATTTCGGCCGAAGCCGAGATCGACTCCGAAAAAATCAGGAAGGGTACGCTGGCTCCCCACGAGTGGACGCAGCTACACCACAAAATTCAGCGGCTGACCGAAGCACCCATATTTATCGATGATACGCCCGCCCTGTCTATCTTGGAACTGCGGGCCAAATGCCGACGCCTGAAAGCGCAACACGATATTCAGATGGTCGTGATCGACTACCTCCAACTGATGTCGGGCGACACATCGGGCGGTGGGCGACCGGGCGGCAACCGCGAACAGGAAATTGCGTCCATCTCGCGGGCGTTGAAGAACTTAGCCAAAGAACTGAACGTGCCGGTTATTGCGCTGTCGCAGTTGAGCCGGGCCGTTGAAACGCGCGGGGGCGACAAAAAGCCGCAGCTCTCCGACCTGCGCGAATCAGGCTCAATTGAGCAGGATGCCGACATGGTTTGCTTCCTGTATCGCCCTGAATACTATAATATTACCGCCGACGAAAACGGCAACTCGACGGCGGGCGTGGGCGAGGTTATCATCGCTAAAAATCGGAGTGGTTCGCTCGATACGATTCAACTCCGGTTTATCAGTAAATTCACCAAGTTCTGCGATTTGGATTCCTATTTCGAGCCAGTCGGAACGCAGGGTTTCGCCCCTGACGTGAACGGCCTGAGCAGCTTCGACCGGTCCGGCGACGCGGGTGCTCCACCCTCAGCGGGCAGCGTTTTCAAAAGCAAAGCCAACAATCTCTCCAACTTCGGCAACGCCGATCCCAGCCAGGAAACGCCGTTTTAGGTAAGTTCGGCCTACTGACTCACTGTACTTATTTCCAATCGCTGAGTGCTGTAGGCGGTTATCCACTGACCATTTTGGGCGTAACAAATGCCAGGCTGGTAAGTAGCCAGTGGCAACAGGTCGGCCATCAGGACGGCTACCGAGCCATTTCGGGGAGAGTGGCCTGTTAGTAAGAACTGCGCCAGTTTTGTATCGCTTTGGTTGATGGGCCACACATACGTATGTTGACCAGCACGCAGGAGGAAATACGCTTCGTTGCTTGTGAATGGACGCTTCGGCAGTGCATTGTCCGAAATGGTCAGATAGCGATAGTGCCGGTCATCTAACACAAAACTACTGTCTTTCTCAATCAACGTCGGCAAGGTCGTAGTCACTGATGGGTCCTTATCGGCTGAGTTGATGACTATTGGAGCAGGCGGCATCCGGTAAACGTCTTCCCGAATGGCGGCCGTCATCAGCGTGGCATAGAATGAATCGCTCCCCCGGCTGTTGGTTGGTAGCGTAATGAGCAGTTTCTCCTTTGGCCAGTTGTAACAATCGCTTAGCAGAGACCCTCGAACGGCCAGCATCTCACCGGTTGTTAACCAGTAGGACGCACCATTGAATAGCAGACTGAAGCCAAGGACTCCCCAGCCAATCCGGGTGCGGTAGGCAGACTGCATCCAGAGCATGACCAGCAGGTAGCCAACGACGACGGCTACGGTGGTAAACCAGATGAAGCGCGGCAATATCAGGCCATAGTGCCAGCCCCGTCCCCTGGCAAAGGCAATGCCAATTATCGTGATGGCCAGGTACAAATAACACGCAATCAGGACCAGTGAAACCGGCCGGACCGTTGAAACCGACCACTTGTTCAATAGTCGCTGTAAACGGGTGGGTAATCGTTGCAGCCAGTGCCCATAGCCAACCTGACGAATCAGCGTGGTACTAATCACCACTGCCCATACTGCAGTCAGCGCGATACCAAGCAAACTCAATCCAGTTAGGGAGCGGGTGAAGAGCAAACCCATGGAACCACTCATCAGAAAGAAGCCCCCCAGCACCCGCAACGGATGGGCAATGTTGCCCGAAACGGGGGCAGCGGCCGAGAACTGGGATAGATAATAGTACAGCCAGCCGCACAGGGCCGAAAACAACAGCCAGACGATGACTTGCTTCGGTTGTCGGCGAAGCGCTGCAACCACCAAACCAACCACCAGAACCGCTAATCCGTTGCCGTTGGAGAAGGTGCCCAGAAAAGCGAGTGGTAAGCTAAACAGAAAGGATCGTTCCGACGATTGGGCCAGCAAATAGAACGCCCCAAACGCAAAAAACAGGGCGGGTATGTGCTGTAACGTACAAATCGCCCAGGTAAAGGTATTCTCGTAGTATTGCGGCTGGAACAGCAGGTAGAAAATGGGCAGCGTCTGCCAAACGGACAATCCGCCCCGCCGGGCCATTCGATATAGCAGCCAGGCCGTACCCAGTAAGGTTGCGTTACCGACGAAAAACAGGGTACGGAAGTTCAGTTCGCCTTCGAGCAAATAGTCGATCATTGCCGTCAGGCGGGCAAAAGCAATCACGTGTTCGCCGTGGGGGTAGAAAATTGCTTTTAGTAACTGCGGGGCCGTCAGATTAGCCGTTTTAATGTTTAACGCATCGACAATAAAGGTGTAGTCATCTAAATACGGCATGTTGGTCGTGAACCGGTATACCATCCAGACGTGGACCAACAGGGGCAATGCAATAAAAAAATACCCAATCCGATTCGCATCAAATTGGGCGGTGGCAAGAGCAGGACGACTAAGCTGATTCATCACGCGAAACAAAGGATTTTTTTCCAAATGTAGCAATACCTTCGTCAGGTGGTTGCCTGTTCACGCATCGGGGTCGCGGGCGCCAATGTATTGCACGGTCAGCACTTCGCCCGGTGCCACGAACGCGGGGGCGGCTGCGTGGGCAATTTCGAGCTGCTGAATAATCCCCGTCCACAGCGGATTGTCGCCCACGTTGATTTTATAAGTATGAAACTGTCCGTCGTTGATAGCCATGAAATTGACGGATTGCGCAAACGAATCGCGGGCACCCCGCGGAAACCGGATCACGTTCTGCCGGGGATACGCGCCATCGAGTCCGTCAGGATTTTGCCCATTGAGCAACCACGACAACCGCAGCGGGAACTCGGAACCAGCACCCGACGGCCCGGTGTAGGCCATACGAATGTAAATCGTTTTGATGTCACCTGCCTTCCAGTTGCCGTAGGGCGACATGAGTTTGGTATGGTAGGCGTTGACGGGGCCATTATCTGCTTTGCCCGCCACCGTAACCCGCCAGTTGTCGGTCGAGAACGGTTCCTTCTGATCGGTGCCGCCATCGAAGATAACCCAGCCATTGCGCCCGTTGGCCTTGCTGAACACAAAATCGGGAATGGGTGACCGCTCTTGAGCGTACACGTACCGGCGAATTTCGGACTCTGAGCCGAGGATGTAGGTGTAGGACCGGTGCCAGGTATTATCGCTGTCTAAGTGAGCCATGGGCAGGTTGGCCGTGTAGGTATTGGTATTGCTGCCTTCCCCGGTCTCCCGCGCCTGAATGGCATCGACGTTGTAGTTAGCGCGGTAATAGCCGGGTGTGTACAGGCCAATCAGGCGAGGCTCACCCGCGTTGGTGCCAATTTCGACGCCCTGCCAGGGTTCCGTAATACAAAACGTGGTTCGTTGGTGGGGCAAAATGGTCCCGTCTCCGTTGCGGGCTTCCACGCCATCCGTCACGGTCGTCGGGTCGTTGGTATAGGGAGCCATACCGTTGTAGAAATGAACGTTTCGGGCACCATTAATCATCATCATGGGCCACTCCTGGGTTTCGGGGCCGTAGAACGTTTTGTCGGGCCGCTGATGCGTTAGCCGGACGTTAACGTGCACTTTATTACTGTCGACGCGCACCCACTGCTCATAGAAAAGCGGCAACCGCCGGGCGTTCTGATGCGGCCACGACAGGCACTGCGCTTTGGTATAGATCCAGCCGTTGACAAAGCCATGGAAGAGAATGGGCGAGGCATTACCCCCGTCGTCACCGGCCTGAAGCGGGTTGTAGCCGATGCCTTTCCAGCGGGGCGAATCATCGGCAAAGCTGCGCGGTCCCCCGTACGAACTCATCCCGGATTCGCGGCCGAGGTCGTTGAAGTTAATAAGGGGCTGGTTGGTGAGCTTGTCGTAAATCTGGATGGATGCCCCATATTCCTTACGCACTTCCAGCCGCAGGATGGTAGATTCCTGAATCGACGTCTGGCCAACCACCCGGTTATTGATTACGGTCGGGTTGTTGCTCAGCCAGGGGGATTGCGCCGTTGGCACCTCAAACGTAAACGGCCCTGGAACGTACGGCACGATTGGCAGCGGGTTTACGATGGACTTCTCCTTCACGCCACACGTAGCAACGAATACTATAAGTACGAACGAAACCGTACCCGTCCGAATCAGTGCAAGCAGACCGTTTTTCATAATCAGGATCGCATAGTAGTGCGACACAGCGTTGATAGAAACGAAGCCGCCAGGCAACGCAGATCATTACCCGGCGACAAAACAACGTAAATTTAGAACGCTGCTTCCGAAAATAACCTTAAAAGTTAGGCTTGAGCAGGTACTTGTTGTAAAACTCATCAATGACTTTCACGGCCTCGGTGGGCGTGTCGACAATGCTGATGAGTTTCATATCTTCGGGATTGATGTTGTGCTCCTGCCCCAGCATCACGTCGGTGATCCAGTCGATAAGTCCCTGCCAGTAAGACCGGCCCACGAGCACGATGGGGAAGCGGGCGATTTTGCGGGTCTGAATCAGAGTCATAGCTTCAAACAGCTCGTCGAGCGTTCCCATGCCGCCGGGCATGACCACAAACCCCTGTGCGTACTTGACGAACATTACTTTGCGGACAAAGAAAAAGTCGAAGTTGATGCTCTTGTCGGGGTCGATGTACAGGTTGCTGTGTTGCTCGAAGGGCAGCGTAATGTTCAGGCCGACCGACTTGCCACCCTGTTCAAACGCGCCTTTGTTACCCGCTTCCATAATGCCCGGTCCACCCCCGGTGATGACGCCGTAACCGTGCCGCACCAATTTGGCCGCAATCTCTTCGGTCATTTTGTAATACGGATTGTCGGGCTTGGTGCGGGCCGACCCGAAGATGGATACGCAGGGACCGATTTTGGCCAACTTGTCGAACCCTTCGACAAACTCGGCCATCACTTTAAAAATCACCCACGAGTCGGCGGTTTTGATCTCGTTCCAGTTATGGTCCTGGAACGCTTCTTTAATACGCTGCTCGTCGGGGGTCAGGAGTAACTCGTCGCGTTTGAGTAAATCCTGGGTAATGCGTTCGGTGCTTTGGGCTTCCGAGCGTTGAAGGTTCTCTTTAGTTGCTTCCATGTATGGTACTATAAATAGCAGTGGGCGCGATGCGGACTCACTTGATTGATTATTGACCCGCCTACTGTGGTCGTCAACTCCGAAAATCAGTTCTAACGTTCGGGCATTTCTTCAGGCGGAATAGAATAACGAATAGTTGGGCTAAAACGTTTCTGAATTTTCCGGCCCTTCATGCCTGACCATACTACGCAATAAGCAATAAAAAACGCCCGGTCTTCGGAGCCGGACGTTTTTTATTGCTGTTTTTTCATTGCTTACCGTTTTGCCTTGACCTGCGTCACCGTGCCATCGGGCGAGCTGGTACTTACGTCGATGTAGGTCGGACTGATGATGCCGACGTTCTTCCCGGCCGTAGAAACCGTATACTGATCGGGATTGCCTGAGTCGCGGCTTAGCTCAAAATCGTTCGTACTGTATAGCTGACTCACGCCCGCTTCGGTCATTGTCAGTTTTACCTCAATATGGGTCAAATCAACCTTTGTTACGTCGATTTGACCTGATACGCCATTGGTCGGCAGGTTGCTAAAAATCGGTCCCTCCCGGTAATATGTCAGTGGGTAGGTACCCGTCAGGCCGATGGTGAGGTCGGGATTCAGCGCAACGACTTCGTCGCTCTTTTTGCAGCTAATGAGGAGGGTAGCCGCCAACAGGGAAAGGGCAATTGCTTTCGTGAGCATAGTTGGGTGATCGTTGGTTTACGCACAAGAAACAAAAAATCTGCCGGGCTGCGGAGAAAGAACACCTCGTTTTATCCTGGGTCCGAAACAGGCCAGCCAACCCCGGCCAGACAGTCACGCTTTTTCGTAAGTTTGCCGGTACAGTTCGGCCAAACACCTCTTTTTCCCACTCGATCATGCCCCACCACATTGCGATTGGTGCCGACCACGCCGGTTTTACCCACAAAGAGCACGTTAAGAACTGGTTGGAAACGAACGGCTACACCGTGACCGATTTCGGAACGTACTCCGCCGACTCAGCCGACTACGCTGATTTTGCGCACCCCGTCGCGTCGGCAGTTGAGAGTGGGCAGGCCGACCGGGGTATTCTGGTGTGCGGCAGCGGGCAGGGCGTTTCGATGACGGCCAACAAGCACCCCGGCATCCGGGCCGCGCTCGTGTGGCAGCCCGCCATCGCCGAACTGACCCGCCAGCACAACGACGCCAATGTCCTCTGCCTGCCCGAACGCTTCATCTCGCTCAATGACGCACTGGAAAGTGTGCGCCTTTTTCTGACCACCGAATTTGAAGGCGGACGGCATCAGCGCCGGGTAGGTAAAATAATGATGAATGATGAATGATGAATGATGAATGATTCTGCAAAAAATAATTCATCATTCATCATTCATCATTCATCATTCATCATTACATCCACTCTCCGGCTTTCCAGAAACGCTTCGATGCGGTCCAGCGCGACGTTTAGTTCGTCGACTGTGGGGAGGCAGACAATGCGGAAATGATCGTTGGTGGTGTAGTTGAAGCCGCTGCCCGCCACCACGAGCACTTTTTGTTCCGTTAGCAGATCAAGCACAAATTCATCATCGTCGGCGAAGCGGAACTGGCTCAGGTCAATTTTTGGGAAGATATACAAGGCCCCCTTGGGCTTCACGCATGAGATACCCGGAATGGCCACCATGCGCTTGTAGGCCAGCATCATCTGCTTGTGCAACCGCCCGGCCGGAATCACCAGGTCGTTGATGCTTTGATAGCCGCCGAGCGCCGTTTGAATCGCGTATTGTGTGGGCACGTTGGCGCAGAGCCGCATAGACGCCAGCAGCGTCAGCCCTTCGATGTAGGATTTGGCCCGGTGCCGCGCCCCGCTCAGAATAAGCCACCCCCCCCGAAAACCAGCCGCCCGGTAGTTCTTCGACAGCCCGCCCATCGTGATGCAGAGCGTTTCGTTGACCATTTTGGCAATGGGGTAATGCACGGCTCCGTCGTAGAGAATTCGGTCGTAAATTTCGTCGGAGAATACAATCAGTTTGTGTTTTTCGGCGATGCGGGCAATACCTTCCAGCACCGATTTTGAATAGACCGCGCCGGTGGGATTATTGGGATTGATAACTACGACAGCCCGCGTCCGGGGCGTAATTTTCTGTTCGAGATCGGCAAGGGCGGGGTTCCAGTCGGTAGCCTCATCGCAGACGTAATGCACGGGCTTACCACCACAAAACGCCACCGACGCCGTCCAGAGCGGATAATCAGGCGCGGGAATGAGTACCTCGTCGCCTTCGTTAAGCAGCGCCTGCATCGTCAGCATAATCAACTCGCTGACGCCATTGCCGATGTAAATGTCGTTGATCGTGATGCCCGGCAGGCCAATATTCTGCGTGTGGTGCATCACCGCTTTGCGGGCCGCAAACAGCCCCCGCGAGTCGGCGTAGCCCTGCGCGTTGCGGATGTTGAGAATAATGTCATGGACAATTTCATCAGGCGCATCGAAGCCAAAAGTGGCCGGGTTGCCGATGTTGAGGCTAATGATTTTGTAGCCCTGACTTTCGAGTTCGAGGGCTTTTTCGTACACCGGCCCCCGGATGTCGTATTTCAGGTGGGTAAGCCGGTCACTTTTCAGTATTTCCATGCCTCGCACCGAATCGTCGGACCGATCCGTACCGGGTTTATCTATGCGGGGTACATCCACCGCATCGGCGGACCGGCCGCGCACCGAACCGTTGGACCGCTCCATGCTGGTTTTTTCCATATCACAAAAGTACGGAACAGGATGAGATTGTAGACAGATAAGGGCATACGTGCGTAGGTTTGTCAAAAATCCTGCTCGTGTCATGTCCGCCGAATCGTCCAACACCGCCCGACTCGAAGCCTTCAGCGACGGTGTCTTTGCCATTGCTGTTACGCTGCTGGTGCTCGACCTGAAAGTTCCCAATCTAAACGCCGACACCGTTACCGACCCGCAATTGCGCCAACAACTGCTAAGTCAATGGCCTGCCTACCTCGGTTTTCTAAGCAGTTTTCTCACCATTCTCATCATCTGGGTCAACCACCACTACCTGTTCAAACTCATCCACCGCACCGACCGGGCCTTTATGTTCGTGAACGGGCTGTTGCTACTGCTAGTTACGTTCATTCCGTTTCCGACCTCGCTTCTCTCGCGCTACGTTCTCTCCGACGCTGCCCCGACGGTCGCTTTTGTTTATTCGGGAACGTACCTGTTGCTGGCGGTTGCCTTCAATTTATTATGGTATTCGGCCCTCCGTCGTGGCTTGGTCAACGGCTCCGGCGCGAAAAGGGTCAATTATTCAGGGATACGAAGGGGCTATCTGCTGGGGCCGCTGCTCTACGGCGGAGCCGCAGTTGTTGCTCTGTTTTTTCCGATCTGGAGTATCGTTATCTGCCTGGCAATGGCTGTCTTCTTCGCCATTTTCTACTATGAATCCTGACTCAGGGAGCTACGGTCGGTGGGGCATCCACATACGCCAGAATAGCCTTGATGTCGGCATCGGTCAGGTTCGTAAAACTCGACATGGGTATCTTCTGGAATTTGTTGTATATCTGCACCGCGTACGGATCACCCGATGCCACAACCGCCTGCGAATTACGGACCCACTGCACTAACCACGCTTCACCGGGTGTTCGGTTCGTTATTCCTTTCAGTCCCGGCCCCACCACAATCTCCTCCGTTACAGCATGGCACTGGGCGCAGTTGTTGTCGAACAATTGCTTGCCGAGTACTTGCTGCTCGGTCAGCGGGGCTGATTTGACCGACGTTGCTACGATTGTATTGATTCCTTCCCAACCGTTGTTCACGGGCACATCGTCAGGGTATAAAAATGCCGACGTAACGAGCAGAAACAGGCTTAGGCAAACCAGCACGATCAAGCCGGTGAGGGCGTTAGTCAACGAACGAACCAGGTGGTTAGGAAGCATAGAAATCGACGTTTGGTACGGACGAAAGGTAAAAACCCGTGCGCGGATAACCAACTAATTACCCCTTAAAATAAGCTCATTTGTCCGGTTTTCGCGCCCGGCAAAGCGCCCTCGTGTTCCAGCAGCCATTGCTTGCGCCACAGCCCACCCGCATAGCCCGTCAGCGACCCGTTAGTCCCGATGATACGGTGGCAGGGCACGACAATCCAAAGCGGATTCCGGCCGTTAGCAGCAGCCACCGCCCGAATTGCTTTCTCGTCGCCCAACTGCCGGGACAGGGTCAGATAAGACAGCGTCGTACCGAATGGAACCGTCAGCAGCGCCCGCCAGACGGTTTGCTGAAACGCCGTACCAACGGGCGATAGTGGAAAGTCGAACGTTTGGCGCGTTCCGGCGAAGTAGTCAGTGAGTTGCTCAACGGCCTGGCGAACCGGTTCGGCCGGTTTATTATCCAGTCGGGTTGATAATGAACTTTCGCACGGTGGAACATCCGTGCAGGAGATAACCGAAACGCCCGATTCGTCGCCGGTTATGCGCACGATGCCCAATGGAGAATCAAAAAACGTAGTGGTCATGCCCTGTTCTTTAATGCACCAAGGTACGGGTTTCGGCCAAAAAAAGCCCGTCGCTCAAGCGACGGGCTAAACACGTTTTCAGTGACAGGGCGAATTAGTTTGCCGCCAGTTTCAGGATTTTACCCGAACCAAGGTCGCAGAGGTACATTTCGTTTTTCTGGTCTTCACCAAAAGCCGAGATCGACCCCGCCTGCCTGACAATTTCCTGATTATTACTTGCTTTTGCGCCACTCTGAGTGAGTGCCCAAACGCGTCCACTGGCAAAGTCGGCATACACATACTTGCCACGCAGGGCCGGATTGGCCTGCCCCCGGTACACAAGTCCACCCGTAATCGAGACGTCGCCGTTGTCATGCGTGTACTCCCAGATGGGGTCAATCGCGGTGCCAGCGTCACCTTTTGCGCTGCTTTTGAATGGCGCCTTACCTTCTTTGACGCGCCAGCCGTAGTTACCGCCTTTCGTAATGATGTCGACCTCTTCAAGTTTATTTTGTCCCACGTCGCCCGCCCATAGCTGGCCTTTTTCGTCGAAGCTGACGCGCCACGGATTACGCAGTCCATACGCAAAAACTTCTTCACGTAGTCCGTCTTTATTACCCTTGAACGGATTGTCAGCCGGGATACCATAATTGCCTTTTTCGGTACTGTTCACGTCAACGCGCAGAATCTTACCGAGCCAACTACCGAGATCCTGACCGTTATCCTGCGGATCGTTGGCACTGCCCCCGTCGCCGGTCGACACGTACAGGTAGCCATCAGGTCCAAACAGCACCTTGCCCCCGTTGTGATTTGAATAGGGCTGACTGAATTTGAATAAGACTACCTCCGATGCCGGATCTACTTCCGACGCACTGGCCGATGAGACTTTGAATCGGCTCACGACGGTTTCGAGCGGATTGCCTTTCGTGTAGTTGACGTAAAAAAAGCCGTTTTCTTTAAATTTTGGGTGAAAAGCCAACCCCAGCAGGCCCATCTCCCCGCCATACTCAACTTTGTTGCGTATATCGAGGTACGTACCGGCCGATGTAGCGTTTTCGTTATTGTCGAACACCCGGATTCGACCGTTCTGCTCGACCACAAATACCCGGTTGGTGCCGTCGTTGGCGTGCGTATATTCGACCGGAGCGCTGAACGTCAGCTTTGGGTAGGCGTTCACCACTTTCAGCGCCAGTGGCGCAGCAGCACCGTTTGCTACCGAGTCCGGTACCATAGCCGACGCTGACTGATCGGTACGCTGGCAGGCAAACGACAGCAGTAGCGCAACCCCCGATGTAGCGGCCAATGAAAGAACAAACGTGATGAGTGCTTTACCTAACATGATTAGTCGGTTCATTAGATTAGTATGCTTAATTTACGATACAAATAAGGTTCCAGATGCCGCCCCCGAACTTTGCGGCCTGCTTTTTGTTTCAAAATCAACGATTCAGGGTCGTTTCACATCGAATCTATTGTACGAACGAAACAAGAGCTGGTGTCGTGTTTCCACACATCGGGGTGAGCGTTCCACTATCCGTTTATCGAAATTCTCAGTTGTTTAGCCTATCGTATGACCAGTACCAACACCTCTTTTCTCGACCATCTGCTGGCTCAGCGGGCGCAGTACCGCTACCGGCTCCCCTCCCGGCCCGACGCCGGCCGGTTTATTGACCAACTTATGCGGCTGCTCTTCCCCGTAACGCAGGATTGCCAGTCGGCCTCCCAAAACGTGGAAGAGACCTACCGAAAGTTAAACGATCAATTAATTGGTTTGTTTCGGCCCTTAGAGAACAACCTGACCGAATCGCCAAACATTATTGCCGACCGTTTTTTTGAGCAGCTACCTGCCATCTACGACACCCTGCTACTTGACGCCCACGCCATAGCCGACAACGATCCGGCGGCCGTTGGGCTTGAAGAGGTCATTGCCCTGTATCCCGGTTTCTACGCCATTGCCGTTTACCGCATCGCTCACGAATTACTCCGGCTGAATGTTCCCCTGCTGCCCCGAATGCTGACCGAATACGCCCACGGCCAAACCGGCATCGACATTCACCCCGGTGCCCAAATTGGGGGTTCGTTTTTTATCGACCACGGCACGGGCGTCGTCATCGGCGAGACGACCATTATTGGCGATAATGTAAAAATCTACCAGGGCGTAACCCTCGGCGCAACGCACGTGGCGAAGTCGATGGCGCAGAAAAAACGCCACCCAACCATTGAAAATAACGTCGTCATTTACGCCAATGCCACCATCTTGGGCGGTCATACCGTTGTTGGGCACGACTCGGTCATTGGCGGCAACGTATGGCTCACCAGCAGTGTCGAACCGCATTCACTCGTGTTCAACCAGCACCAAACCGACGTACGGCTCAAGTCGCTGGAAGAAAACGAACCCATCAATTTTGTGATATAGCAGTCGGTGAGTCAGTAAGTGCTGACGCCTGTTTGACTGACCAACTGATTGACTCATTGACTGGATACTCCCTTACCTATGAAAGCCAACAGCATTTTAGAGACCATTGGCCGGACGCCCCTCGTGCGCATCAACCGGCTCTTCCCAGGTTACGAAGTCTGGAACAAATTGGAACGGGCCAACCCCGGCGCGAGCATCAAAGACCGCATTGCGCTGGCCATGATCGAAGCCGCCGAAGCCGATGGTTCGCTCCAGCCCGGCAGCACCATCATTGAGCCAACGTCGGGTAATACCGGCATCGGTCTGGCCATGGTAGCGGCCGTGAAAGGATACCCAATTACGCTCGTCATGCCGGAGTCGATGAGTATCGAACGGCGCAAGATTATGGCGGCCTACGGAGCCGAATTTGACCTGACGCCCCGCGAAAAAGGTATGAAAGGTGCTATTGAGCGTGCGCACGAATTAGTTGCTCAAACGCCCGGCGCGTGGATGCCGCATCAGTTTGAGAACCCGGCCAACATCGATGTACACGTCCGCACGACGGCGCAGGAGATTTTAGATGATTTCCCCGAAGGTTTCGATGTGCTGATTACGGGCGTCGGCACGGGTGGCCACATCACGGCCGTGGGCCAAGTGCTAAAGCAGCATTTCCCGAATTTGAAAGTCTACGCCGTTGAGCCGGAACTATCGCCCGTGATTAGCGGGGGCGCACCGGGGCCGCACCCACTCCAGGGCATTGGGGCGGGCTTCATCCCCGCAAACCTGCACACCGACGTCCTCGACGGAACCATTCAGGTCAGCAAAGACGAAGCGTATGATATGGCCCGTCGGTCGGCGCGGGAAGAGGGCACGTTCATTGGCGTATCGTCGGGGGCGTCGCTGGCGGCCATCGCCAAAAAATTACCGGAACTGCCTCAGGGAAGCCGCATTCTTACGTTTTGCTACGACACCGGCGAACGCTATCTGTCGGTAGAGGGGCTGTTTTGATTTGGAGTCCCAACGCAGAAGCGATGGGCTGATAAAAATCAGCTATCCTGATATTCATCCCATTCATATCAGTAAGTTAGGTTTCCGTCCTGTCTGTATCAGCCCACCGCTTCAGCGTTGGAAACCGGTGGGACCCTTAAATTATCCCCGTGCAAAAATTTCCACCGTTGTCCTGGGCTTGCCCAGTTCGGCCCAGGTGCGCTCAGCGTCAAACTGCTCGGGGTAGTTGTTGAGCGCCTTGGTGATGTGCCACCCGTAGTCGGCCTGAGCCGAGAACGGGCGTCCAAGCTGCATCAGAAGTGGGGGCGCGGTCAGTACAGATAACTTCTCGTCGGTGTAACCCGCTACGAACCGACGGGCGGCTTCGTGCTGAGTGATGGCTTCCGGCCCCTGAATCACGTATTCCTGATTTTCAGTCTGCGCCTGCTCAAACGCGCGGGCTACCTGCTTGCCGTAGTCATGCGCCGAAATATACCACGGCCGTACGCTGGACCGACCCACCAGCAACACGAACCGGCCCAGCCGTTGCGTGCCGTTCAGGGACTCCATAAAGTTCGACGGGTAAAAGATGCTGTACGGGATGCCGGATGCTTTAATCATCCGCACGGCTTCGTGCTTCACCCGAAATACCCACCAGTCGAAACCGTTCATGCCCTGATAGCGCATCACCAGCGACGACAAGTAACCAATGCGCCGAACGCCTACCTGCCGGGCTACCTCGATCAGGTTCGCCAATCCTTCCGCTTCCGTATGAAAATCGGTCAGCTTTTCGGTCTGCCTGATCGACAAGTTGAGATAAATACTATCGATGCCCTGCAGCGCTTCCACCAAACTGGCTTTGTCGTGCAGATCGCCGGTCACGACCTTAACATGCGGGAACAACGCTTTCGTTTTCGCAACGTCGCGGGCAATCAGGCGCACCTGATTACCCGCCCAGATGAGCTCGTGCGCCACCGGCTGACCCAGCATTCCCGTGGCACCAATGATGGCAATGTGCATTCGTGTGTAATTGATTATACCGGTTCCCAACGCTAAAGCGGTGGGCTAATACAAGCAGGGCGAATCCCCGGACGGTTTCTCTGTATCAGCCCACCGCTTCAGCGTTGGGAACTAATTACGCCCGTCCCATCTGGAGAATCGTCTTCGCGGATTCGTTCAGTTGCTCATACGGGACGTACCCCCGCGACAGCGCATACAGGTTGTCACCAACGTCGGCAATCACCGTTGGGAAGCCGTTGATGCCGTACTGCGACACGACACTGAACTCCGCCCAGGTCTGCTCCTTAATGGCCCGGTCGGACAGGTGCGCCACAAAATCGTCGGGATCAATGCCAAACGGCTCAACGAGCGGGCCGTAGACCGCGTCATCGTTCAGGTCGATACCGTCGCGATAGAGCGCGTTTTGCAGCGTACCGGCGAACTCAACGGCAATTCCGGGCAGAATTGATTTAATGAGCGTCATGGCCATACCCGGTTTCTCGGAGTCCGAAACGTAGGTGCCAGGCCGGAGGATCTTAGTCAGGTAGTCGTCCCCAAACCGGACGCCGGTGCGAACCTCCACAACCTTGTAAGCCTGCTCAATGTAAGCCATAGACTCGGAGATGGGCTTGGCACGGGCACCCGTCATCATACCACCGCTCAACACGTCGAACTCGAACACATCGGCATACTGCTGGTGAAACTGACGAATAACGGGACTGAATCCGTAGCACCAGCCACAGAGCGCATCGTAGACGTAAATAATTTTGGGCTTTTTCATACTTAATGAGTAATGGTCAATGTAAAATGAACCGCACCGCAACGACCGGTACGCCGGAGCGGGACCGTGGGCGGCCCCAAACGAGGTTATGTACCCCTGTTCATTTTACATTATGCATTGACCATTATACATTAGAACTACCGCAGTCTGCGGACAAACTGGCGGATTGTTTCGCCGTAAATCTGTTGTGACTTATCGAGGGATTGCTGGTCTTTGAGTAGCATAGCCAGCATAATCATGCCGTGCGATAAAGACCACCACTCAAAATATAATCGCTGAATGCTTTCTTTTGACTTAGGGATGAAGGAGAAAATAATTTGACAAACGGCATCGCTAACGGCCTGCATGTCGTCGGACTGGTACACGGGCACAGTGCAGTACGCACCGTCGAGGTTGTACATAACCTGGTAGATTTCGGGATGATCCCGCGAGAACTCCCATTGAATCAGCGAGATTTCGTACAGGCGCTTTTCGGGGTCGCGGTATAGCTTGATGATGCGGTTGTACTCCTGATGCAGATACCGGAACCCTTCGCTCCGAATCTCGTTCAGCAGTACATCTTTGCTATCGAAATATTCATAAACGATGGGGGCACTATACTCAATGGCATCGGCAATCTTTCGAATCGAAACAGCCTGCCAACCCTCCCGGCGGGCAATATCTTTTGCCGTTCCTATAATTCCGGCCCGAGTATGTTCTCGAGAGCGGGGTTTACGTTCAATGGCTTCCATAGATACAGGGCCCAGCAAAAAGTTAACGGTGTTAAATCGCCTGAAAACTACGTATTTATGATGAAACTCTCTAAATATGAATCAAAAATTATAAGAAATTTACAATAGAATCGTTCGCACGACCTATAATAGAGCAGAGTCACCTATTATGCTAACTTTATATATCTATTTAGTGGTATTACTACATCACTATGTCCCTCGTAACTCCTAATCAGGCCTTATGAGCTATTAACCACACGGCCTCATCGCCAAGCACGTAGGGACTGCCGTCGACACTGCCGTAACAGGATTCTACGCCAAATCCCGCTTCGTTGAACAATCGGATCAGCTCGGCCAGCGTGTAGACGTAATGCTGTGCCAGGCGGGTTTGCACAGTTCCATTGCGCACGTAGGTCAGGTGGGAATCAATCCGGCTTTCGAGTGAGTCGTATTCGTTCTCAACCAGGAATAGAATTGACTCTCCATCGTCGTTGCAAATGGGTTGCCAGTTGCGGGCCTGGTAATCGGGCAGGACCGATTCGGCAATCATCTCCGAATGGGCCAGGAATCGGCCACCGGGCTTTAGCAATGAGCCAATTCGCGTTAGAAACGACAGCATATCCGGCCGGGGGAAGAAACTGAAGCTATTGCCCAGACAGTACCCCGCGTCAAACGACACGTCGCCCCCCAGATCCTCGTTGGTCAATTGCAGAAAATCGCCCAGAACAGCGGTTATCGGCAATTTTCCACTCGCTGCCCGCAGGTCGTCAATGTATTCCACCGATAGGTCGACGCCGGTTACGCGGGCACCCAGCCGGGCCAGCGGCAGCGCATGACGGCCGTACCCGCAAAACACATCCAGCAGCCGGTCACCGGGACCAAATTCGAGCGTTTCGACCAGTAATTCGAGGTCAAGCTGCGTCTGCTCGTCGGTTTGGGCAGCCCGCCAGGCGTCCTGCGGCAACCCATGAAAGAAATCGTGATACCACATGTAGGGGATGATGAATTATGACCGGGTCGCCGGAGCGATGATAAACGATGAATGCTTATCAGTGCCAATAATTCATCGTTTATCATCGCTCCGGCGACCCGGTCATAATTCATCATTTAATCTTCTTGAGCGTTTCCCGGATAGCGGTGAAATTGGGCACCTCGCCCGCGTTGTCGAGTACTTCGGCGTACTGGATAACGCCGTTTCCGTCAACGACGAACGCGGACCGCTTGCTGACGCCCCGCATGTTCATGGCAAATGTCTCATAGAGCGTATCGTAGGCAACCGACGTTTCTTTGTTGAAGTCCGACAGCAGATCGAACGGCAGCTTTTCCTGTTCTTTAAAAACGGCCAGCGTAAACGGCGAATCAACCGAAATAGCCAGAATATCGGCGTTCAGAGCCGCGTACGTGCTGATGTTATCACGCATTTCGCAAAGTTCGGCGGTGCAGACGCTGGTGAATGCCATCGGGAAAAACAAAACGATTACGCTTCTACCACTGTAATCAGTCAACGATACTTCTTTTTTCTCGCTGTTGAACAGCGTAAAGGCGGGGGCTTTTTCTCCGGGTTGCAGCATACTGAATTTTTGAGTTGATTTGAATCTTCATCTGACTTGACGGGGCGAAATTCAGAAAAAGCCTCGTCAAGTCAAGCCCTTATTTTACTTAATTAAGCCCAACCGGGCCGTAATCAAGCATGCAAACGTACTGGGGTGTCGACTTGGGCGGCACCAAAATTGAAGGCGTCGTCTTGTCGGCAGAAGGCGGAGTCACCTTCTCGCCCGACGCCGTGCTCATCCGCAAACGAATCGACACCGAAGCGCACAAAGGCTACGACCACATTTTGGGTCAGATTGGGCGGCTCATCGACCAAATCAAAGCCGACACCGGCCTGATCCCCGACCGCATTGGTTTCGGCACACCGGGCACCAACGACCCGGCCACGCGGACCATGAAAAACTGCAACACGACGGTGCTCAACGGCAAACCCATGAAGCAGGATCTGGCTCGGCTGCTGGGCGTGCCGGTCGAAGTGGCTAACGATGCCAACTGCTTCGCACTGGCCGAGGCTACGCTGGGCGTTGTACCCGACGAAGTGCCCACCTACCAGACAGTGTTCGGCGTCATTATGGGAACCGGCGTGGGGGGCGGTGTGGTGGTGCGCAACCGCGACAAACCAGACAGCCCGGCGTTTGTACTCAACGGGCTACAGGGCATCGGCGGTGAGTGGGGCCACAACATTCTGGAGGAGAACGGCTACCCCTGCTACTGCGGCAAGCGGGGCTGCGTGGAGCAGGTTATCTCCGGCCCGGCGCTGCAACGGTATTATCAGCAGATCAGTGGCGAAGAACGGACGATGAAGGAAATCATGCAACGGCATCAGGACGGCCGTGACTCGTTCGCGGATCAGACCGTCGACCGGCTGCTGGAGTATTTTGGCCGGGGCATTTCGACCATCATCAACGTGCTCGACCCCGACGTGATCGTGCTGGGTGGGGGCGTTGGCAATGTGGATCTGCTGTACACGGAGGGCGTTGAGCGGGCCAAAAAATACGTATTCAACAAGGGGCCGCTGACCACCCGTTTCCTAAAACCCAAGCTCGGCGACAGCGCGGGGGTTTTTGGCGCGGCCATGTTATAAATTCATCTGCCCTACCAGAGACCGTCAAACGCATCCACGCGGGTTAGCGAACCGAAGAGCGCCCGCTTCAGGGTCGGATCGCCGGTGTTGAAAATACGAAAATGATCCCAGCTTACGTAGGCGGTGTTGGTGTCTACGTCGAGATAACCGGTGCCGGGATGCGTGTCTAATTTGGGCACGTACACTACCGTTAGGGTGATGCTGGGTTGACCTTTGGGGTAGAACGTCCAGGTAAGCTTCATGGCAGTCAGAAAACGCGGTCAAAGGTACAAAGAATGACCCGACTGGCGTGAGCGCTGAAATCCAAACCGGGCTGTTGCTCCTGAGGGCCCAACTCAGAAATTTACGGAATAGTGCACTGAACCCTGTTGCTCCCGGAACGGTTGCAGGCCCCGGCTGATCGAGTTTTGGGTGTGCACCGACAGCCGGTGAACGGACGTTACCTGGTAGTCGATGCCCAGTCCGGCGCTGACGACGGAACCCCGCTCAGTGGACCCGGCCGCCACGCTACGGCTTTTCAGGTAGCTGGCAGTTAGCCGTAGATCAAGTTTATTTGTCAGGATTTTCTTACTCGCTTCGAGCGACGGGCCAGCAAACGCATTAGTCATAGCCAGCCTTTGGGTGAGGGTGTAGCCGTAGCTGACGTTCAGGCTGAGGTTGGCCGGCAGGTGTTGCCAGGTGTAGTGAACGGTGCAACTCCAGTTCTCATGGCGGTTCAGATGCGCCCTAAACGGGTTCAGATCGTCCAGTTCCTGATACGCTGCCAGGCCGGTAACGGTGTGAACCTCCGTTTCAGCCGTCCACTGCTTACGTACGCTGCCCGACAAGGTCCGGTTGTTTTGGGCTACGCGGACGGTGTCATTAAGGGGCCGGTAACCCGCCCGTTGCGTGATTCCATAATTAGTATAGTTCAGATCGAACGTCAGGTTTTTTTCCGACAGATAAGACGCGCTCATCGACCCAATCAGGCGGTCGGTGCGGCTCTTTTTCTGGTTCATCAGGTTGTCGTGCTGCCACCCAATGCTGGTGCGAAGCTGGAGCCGCCGGTTGAACAGTTTAAGCGAAGGGGCCACCGTGAAACTTTCCCGGTCAGTCTGAAAATAATAGGCGCCCATTGACTGATAATCGGGTTCGATGCGCTTGTACCGAAGTTTCAAATCTACCCATTTACCCCGGTAGCTAAGCGACGCCTGCAGGGCGGTACGGGTTTGGGTCGACTCCCGCGCCGTGAACAGGCTGTTCAGCGGACCCAAATGCCGCCGTTCGTCGTGGTTAGTGGTCGTCACTACGGTATTCGGCCGACTATCGTGGGTGTAGGCGCTGCCAGCCGCGTCGACCTCGATGAAGAGTTTTTTGGTCAACTGAAACCGTCCGCTCAGGGCCAGCACGCTGTTTTCGGCGGGGGCTGTCTGGTGCAGCGTGTCAAGCCGGATGGAGTGTACATCGTCGGCCACGCGGAGCAGCGTCAGGTCGAAGTAGTTACGGGCGTTACCCACGCCTATTTTGGCGCTGTATCCCCTCCGGCGGAACGAGGCTACCCGGTCGGGGTCGGCGTGGTCCGCGTTGGCAGCCCGGTTGAACCGTCCCACCACTGCGCCGACTCGCAGCAGGCCCGGATTCAGTTCGACGCCCACCCCCAGAAAGGTGTGGCCAGCCAGCGTAAAGGGCGAGAATACCACGTTGCAATAACCGCCGTGCAGCACGAGCCACTCGCGGAAATGCGGACTAATGCCAATCTGATTGTAGGGTTGACTGGATCGCTTAGTTTCCGAACTCCCGTTGAACCGGACCGGTACCGTCCAGCCGGATTGGGTGATCAGCGTCAGGCTGCCGCTCAGTTCCCAGGGCATCCCCTGCTTTTGGGACATTTCCAGACTGCGCCATGCGTAACTCCCCTTGGTGAGTGTTGCCTCGCCCGTTACCTGAATGGCAGCTTCTTTCTGAGGAATTGAATCGCCCGCGATTGGCGTGGCAGCAGCGGGGTTAAACTGGACGAATACCCAGTAGCAGAACAGGAAAGAAAAGGCACTTTTCACGGTATTTGTGGGTAGGAAGGAACACCACAAAATTGGCCGTTTGCAGCCCCCTGATTCAATACAAACAAGTCTGTATTTTTTAACTGTTCTGCCGTCGGCTACATAGTCTGTAGCAATTTTACAGACTGACAATTAATGCGTAGCGGTGTATTAGAAAGGAGGAGTTTCCTAAACCGGAGGACAAAAAAATAAGGGCCGTAAGCCCTTATTTTTCAACATAGCACCACTAACTTTTATCAATTCAACGTCTTGAGGTTGTTGGATGATGGTTCATAGATTAAGAATTTCAACGTGTCAGACGTGCTGGCGCCTACTAAGAAGTAGATAACCACTTTGGTTTGGGTATTCCGGCAGGCGTAGGCTTCGACTCCCCCCGTGTTGGGCATACCCAGATACAGGTGGCCAACATGGGTGATCATACTCATGCAGAGTTCACCCGACTTTCCGTATTCACTCAGATACACATACGTGCCGTTGATCTTTTTGTTTTGAATGTCCACGGGTATTTTAACCGAGTACTTTGGCATGCCCTGGGCCGTTTCAATGTCGGATGACTGAATTTTTACATCTTTCGTTTTCTCCCCTGGGCTGTAGGACACTTCCTCGAATGAGTACTTTGGTGGCTGCGAAAAGCCCGACAATGTGATTAAGCAAAGCGATACGATACTGATTACATGTTTCATGATACTGATTGGTTTGATTTAGTTAAAGGTTTAGAATTGGTTTATCCCGTTTGGGTGTTACAAACGCTGGTCGCTACTGGTTTTATTAGTTGGCCACCTGAAGTCCGTTCGGTCCCGACGGCTGGTAATACAGGAACTTTAGCGTGTCTGACGTGGTGGCCCCTACCAAGAAGTAAAACACCATAGTAGTGCCCGTACCCCGGCAGGCGTAAGCCTCAACTCCCCCCGTGTTCGGCGTACCCAGATATAGGTGGCTGACGTGCGTAATCTTATCCAGGTTTATGGATTTAGGTTGCCCGCCCCCGACTCCAGATTCGATAAGCACGACATTTTTAATGGTTTTACTCTTGAGGTCAACATACCCGGTGACGTAGTACTTTGAACTTCCACTGCTGTTCTCAATTCCTTCCGAATAGAGGCACAGACCTACTCCTTTGTCCCTTGGGCTGTAGGACACTTCCTCAAATGAATACTTCACTGGCTGCGAAAAGCCCGACAACGTAAGTAAGCAAAGCGATACGATACTGATTACATGTTTCATGATACTGATTGATTTGATTTGGTTAAAGATTTAGAATTGGTTTGTCCCGTTTGGGTGATACAAAGGTGGCAGGTCAGACAGGGGCAAATCCATACAAACAAGTTTGTATTTTGATAAAAATGCCGCGTTATTCGCTTTTTTTCCATTCTCCACACGGACCGGCTGTTCCAGAACACCAACCGTTTGTCTCCCGTATTTTCCTGTACCCATGAAAGAAATCAAGGACAGCTCGCGCCGAATCCGTTTTTACCGCAAAATTCACGGAGCCTTAGGTGGGGCATTATTCGTCTTCTTTATCCTGATCGCCGGAACGGGGTTGCTGCTGGGGTGGAAAAAACAGTCGGGCGGATTGTTACTGGCGAAATCGTATCAGGGTGTTTCAACGGACCCCAAAACGTGGTTGCCCATTGATTCACTCCGGCAGATCGCTTTTCGAACCCTGCGCGATTCGGTGTCGGCCGGACTGTCGACCAACCTCGACCGGATCGACATCCGGCCCCAGAAAGGCATGGTGAAATTCGTGTTCCAGGATCACTATTGGGGTGTTCAATTAGACTGCACAACCGGTCAGGTGCTGCACATCGAACGTCGGCGGTCCGACTTCATCGAACACCTGCACGACGGCTCGTATTTTGACTCGCTCTTCCAGATAGGTGACCAACCCATTAAGCTGCTCTACACGACCGTGATGGGCATTGCGCTGCTGATTTTCTCAATCACCGGCTTTTACCTGTACTACGGACCCAAACGAATTCGCAAACAAAAGCAGGCCCGGTCAGCCAGGGCGATTACTCAGTAATAACTGGTTTATGGATGGGTTCGGGCGAACAATACATACCGGACTATATCCCTCAGTGAACTAAACCTATTGCACCAAAACTGTGCATACCGCTTAGTCATTTCGCTTGTAGATATCGACCTGATTAACTATAGACTTTGACAATGGAACAAACCAAAGACGAATACAAATCAAACGTACAAGGTGCAATACCCTTCGCTCAGACTTATTTTCACGGGACAAAGGCTGACTTAAAAGTTGGTGACCTAATCGGAGTTGGTTTCAACTCGAACTATGGACAAAGAAAAAATGCCAAATACATTTTTCTGACTGCGACATTGGATGCCGCTATCTGGGGTGCAGAACTTGCTTTTGGGGAAAGACGTGAACGGATTTATTTGGTAGAACCATCAGGACCAATTGAAGATGACCCCGACTTGACAGATAAAAAATTCCCAGGTAATCCAACAAAATCATATCGTTCGACACACCCATTTAGAGTTGTGGGAGAAGTTACGAATTGGCAGGGGCATCCAACCGAACAAGTTAAAGTAATGAAAGAACGCCTTGAACGACTTAAAGAACAAGGCATTGATTCACTGAACGACTGAATTTCAAATCTTAAAAAAAACAGAGCAATCCGGAGTGTAGAAGTCAAATTATGTTGAAAAATAAACTCGTAAAACAATGAAAGAGTACAAAGTTGAAGCCCTATTTTACCACTCAGGAATAACGCTTGACTCAGAACGCATAGTAAAGAAATCTAAAGAAGGAATTCAGGCGAAGCTTGATGAATACGCTTCTCAAGGTTACCGGTTAACGTCTACAACGTCCACTGGTTTTGAATCCGCTGTGTATATTTATCTGTTTTTTGAAAAAGATAGTTAACGAAAAAATAGCCACGCTGGCGACATGCAGCAACCAAACCAAGCGGCAAGGTAAATGCCCCGTTTAACAATTACTGACCAGAATCGGATAGAGTAGACGATGGATCAACTAACTGAAAGTCAGATAGAACGTTTTGTTGACGAAGGATTTATCAGACTCGATAATGCCTTCCCCACGGCACTTGCCGACGAATGCCGGGCCATTTTATGGAAAGCGTCTCAATGTGACCCCGACCGGCCGGATACGTGGGTGCAGCCCGTTATTCGAATCGGAGAAATAGGGCTTGAACCGTTCAGAAAAGTAGCCAACACCACTCTACTGCTCAATGCCTTCGACCAACTGGCAGGAAAAGGGAACTGGCTTCCCCGATCAACGCTTGGTTCGTTTCCAATCCGTTTTCCTGGTAAAGAAAAAGCGGTAGATACCGGATGGCATGTCGATGCCAGCTTTCCGGGGGCAAACCCCGATGACTACCTCGACTGGCGGATAAACATCCACTCAAAAGGGCGGGCTTTACTGATGTTGTTTCTTTTTTCGGACGTGGGCGAACAGGATGCGCCCACCCGAATCAGGGTTGGCTCCCATCTTGACGTGGCCAGGCTATTGGAACCCGAAGGCGAGCATGGATTGTCGTTTATGGAACTGGCTCACAAGCTGGATGTCACTAAAGACAGAAGGGAAATAGTTGCCACGGGGAAAGCAGGAACCGTGTATTTGTGTCATCCTTTCATTGCCCATGCGGCACAGGATCATCAGGGCACCGCCCCAAAATTTATGGCCCAACCTCCTTTACTTGCGGCTCAACCGTTTAATCTTCACCGGGTAGACGATGAGTTTTGCCCGGTAGAAGTGGCTATTCTAAACGGATTGACACGAACTTGAGAAACGCCTTTGGCGCCCGGCGTTGTCGCCACCGAGTAAGTAAGCGGCCTGTGAGGACACAGGCCGAGGAAATAATGTTCGAGTGTGTTACGAGCAGCACCCAGACTCAAACACCCAACCACGTACACACTCAATCACTCAAAACCTACCCCTTAGCGTAAGCACAACATTCCGGCCCGGTGCCACAATTCCCGAACTATACGGACGATACCGCTGATCACTCAGGTTCTCTACGCCCGCGTTGATGGACAGATAAGTAGCTATATGGTACTGCGCTTTTGCATTCAGCGTGTACCAGCCGGGTGAATACGGTTTTCCATCCGCATCGACGGCGTAGATGTAGTCTTTACCCTGCTCTTCCTGAGCTAATTGCCGGTTGGTCACTTCGCCATTGTAAACGCCGTATAGCTCCACGCGTAACTTTTTGGCGGTGTAGCTGAGCCGCGTGATGCCAAACCACGGAGCCGCGTGCCGCAACGGACTGGTGCTGCCATCGTCGAGTTCCTCGTCGCCTTTCTGGTACGTGAACTGCGACGATAACCCAAACCCGACCGGTAAGGTAAGCGCAAGCCCCGCCTGCAACCCGTAGACCCTGGCATGGGCCGCATTTTGAATGGCCTGTACCTGACTCAACTCGCCATTGTACACGATACTGTCACGGTTATTCAGTCTGAAATTGCGCCGAACCAATGCATTGTCCAGCAGGGTATAGTAGGCCGTCACGTCCACTTTCAACGCATTGCCAATCAGTTTGGCAACACCAACTTCGGCGTTGTAAGCGTATTCTAAGTTCAGTGCCGGGTTCGGAACCACGACCGAGCCGGGTGCCGAATCAAACACTTTACCCACGTCATCGACATTGGGCGACCGGAAACCCGTCGATAGATTAGCGCTCAACGCCCAGGACTCGGTTGGATTGTACACCGCGCCCAGGCTACCGGTCAACGCGCCGTTGTTAAGATTGGCGGAGGTAAATGGGAATGGGTAAAACGTCGTTTCAAATCGTGAATTCAGCGCAAACTGATTGTATCGCGCACCCGCCTGCACCGTCAGCTGGTCGGTCGCTTTTAGCTGATACGTCATATAAGCGGCATAAGACGCCCAGTTCGACTTGGGGTAACGCGGAGCACCCGGCGATGATACGGCCGTGCTGATGTCCAGATTGGTAGCCGTGGACACGACATCGTTATAGATCGCTTCCAGTCCGTAGAACACCCGTTGCTTGTCGGCAAGGCGTTTATCGAAATCAACCGTGGCCGAAAACGCCTGCACGGTTTCCCGCGTTGTTCGCCGTTGGGCGTCGTTCAGGTCGCGGTCAATGCGGCTTTCGGCAAAGAACTGATGAGCCAGTCGAACGGTCATCCGGTCGTACGCACCGCCCGGTGCGGTATGCGTCGCAGACAGGTTGTTCATCCGCCAGATTTGCGGCCCGTAGTTCCACTCGGCCGAGCGCGGAAGCCCCCGACGGTAGCGCAGCAGCCGGTCGTAGCGGGCGTAGTCGGAGGTGGCCGAGTAATGAAATCCGTAGGTGAAGTCCCACCGCTCATTCGGTTTAAACCGCACTTTCTGGGTCAGGTTGAGCTGCGAGTAACCCGTTGGGCGCTGCACGTGCGGGTCAGCGTTGGGAATAACCCGGTCCTCTTCCCCACTGCGTTCGACGTATTCCGGCCGCAGGTATTCGCTGGGGCCGTGGCTTCCCATGCGCAGGTCGCCGAAGTGGTTGTGCGAAACGCTGGTGACGAGTGCCCACTTTTGCCAGCCCAAATTGACATCGGCATGACCCGTGAGTTCACTGTTGGCCGACGAATACCGCGTGGCTCCATTTCCCGATACGAGGGGTTTGGCACCGCTGGCTAATCTGGGCGTCAGGGTCTGAAAACTCATTACCCCGGCAATGGCGTCGCTGCCGTACATGACCGATCCCGGCCCGAAAAGTACCTCCGTACGGGCAATGGCGAAGGGGTCTAACGAGATAACATTCTGTAGATTACCGCTCCGAAAAATAGCTGTATTCATCCGCACCCCATCGACCGCGATGAGCAGGCGATTAGTCGAAAATCCCCGAATCATGGGACTGCCCCCCCCCTGCTGACTTTTCTGGATAAAGACCTCTCCGGAGATGCCCAGCAGGTCGGCCGCCGTCTGCGGATTTTCAAACGCGATGTCTTTCGCCGAGATGGTAGTGATTTTAGCCGGAATATCCCGGCTCGATTGCCCCCATCGGTTAGCCGTTACCACGACCTGCTCCAGCGAAATTGGTGATTGTTTTACGAATAAGGCCGGGCCTTTGGTCAGCAGTTCGTCGTAGCTGATTGTCTGGGTTTGGTAGCCAATTGTTCGGAGTTGAATTGTGGCCGCCCCCTTAAACGGAGAAATAACCACCTTTCCGCCCGCATTCGTAACGGCCGACGCGCGGGGATTTTCGCTCGACAGCGTCATTCCTTCAACCGGCTGATTGTCTTCCTGGTCGCGCACCATTAGCTCTTGACCGTAGCCCGGCAAGCAGGCAAACAAGAGCAACCAGAGCGGTATAAATTTTTCCATAATTTCTCGATTCACGCTGTGTCCCTCACCACAAGAAACTTTCTAAGAATAATAGAACGCTGATTTTTATGATAATTAAGACCAGTTATAATTTCAGATTAATTTTCGGCTCAGATAGCGGAATCAGCGGTCAGTAGAGTCGACTGATTTGCTCAAGAATCAGCCTAAATCATATTAATCATAAAAATCAGCGTTCTATTATTCTTAGAAAGTTTGAAATACTATTTGGCTGACGAGAAATTTCGTAAGATTTTTACCTGCTAATATACCGGAAAGCCCAATTTTACGCAACCCTATGTTCAACTCGTTTACGTCTCTTGCCGGAGTACTGGCCACTACGCTGTTGCTACTCACGCCCGCACTGGCCCAGCCGGGCCGGACCCAACGCAAACCGAAGACGATTCTTTCCGCCGTCAATCAAACGCCCGACAACCTGTTCAACGGACTCCGGTGGCGCAACATTGGTCCGTTTCGGGGGGGGCGGTCGCTGGCCGCAGCCGGACACGCCGATCAACCCCTGACCTATTACTTCGGCGCAACGGGCGGGGGCGTCTGGAAAACCGTTGACGGCGGGGCCAACTGGATGCTCGTCTCCGACAGCACGTTTACCTCCAGCTCGGTAGGAGCCATCACCGTGGCTCCGTCGGACCCCAACACGATTTATGTCGGCATGGGCGAGGCCGACATCCGCAGTAATATTTCCTACGGCGACGGAGTCTACAAGTCGACAGATGCCGGAAAAACCTGGAAACACATGGGCCTCAAAGCAGCCGATGCCATTGGTACCATCGAAGTGCACCCGACCAATCCCGACGTGGCCTACGTGGCCGCGCTGGGCAATCCGTTCGCGCCCAACAAAGAACGGGGCGTTTTCCGCACCACCGATGGCGGCAAATCCTGGAAACACATTCTGGCTAAAAACGACAGCACCGGCGCGGCCGTGGTGGAACTGGACCCCAACAATCCGTCCATCGTATACGCGTCTATGTGGCAGGCGTACCGCAACAGTTACAAGATGAGCAGCGGTGGACCCGGCTGCGGCCTCTACAAATCGACCGACGGGGGCGACACCTGGACCAGCCTGCACGACCGGCCGGGAATGCCCAAAGGACTGCTCGGCAAGATTGGCATTACCGTATCGCCGGTGAACTCGAACCGGCTATATGCGATGGTCGAAAACGCCAAAGGCGGCCTGTACCGCTCCGACGACGCAGGGAGCAACTGGCAACTGATTAACGACGACAAAAACCTGTGGCAGCGGCCCTGGTACTACATGATGCTGGCCGCCGACCCGCAGAACGAAAATGGGCTGATTGTCCTGAATGTGAACGCACTGAAGTCGTACGATGGCGGCAAAACCTTCAAGAGCTTACCCGTGCATCATGGCGATACGCACGACATCTGGTGGAACCCAAAAAATCCGCAGAACTACATTATCGCCGACGATGGCGGGGCTGAAGTGACCTACAACGGCGGGGCTACCTTTTCGGACGTTGACATTCCAACGTCGCAATTTTACCACGTGTCGGTGGATAACGACTTTCCGTATAACCTCTACGGGGCGCAGCAGGACAACTCCGCCATTCGGATTGCGAGCCGGACCACGGACAACGTCATCGGACCGGCGGCCTGGTATCAGGTGGCCGGGGGCGAGTCAGGCTAC
Source organism: Spirosoma arcticum (assembly GCF_054779955.1). Taxonomy (NCBI): domain Bacteria; kingdom Pseudomonadati; phylum Bacteroidota; class Cytophagia; order Cytophagales; family Cytophagaceae; genus Spirosoma; species Spirosoma arcticum. The sequence continues at coordinate 266,934 of NZ_BAAGXG010000008.1, read as the reverse complement.
ATCACCGCCGATCCCAACAACCCACTCGTGACGTTCGGCGGCAGCTACGACGGCCTGATTACCCGCTACGACAAGGCAACGGACCAGAATCAGCGCATCAACGTGTTTCCCGATTACAGCATGGGCGCACCCTCAGCCGACCGGAAATACCGGTTTCAGTGGACGTTCCCAATTGTGTTCTCGCCCCACGACCCCAAAGCCTTATACGTCACCTCGCAGCACGTACACCGGAGCATGGATTACGGCCATTCGTGGGAAGACCTCAGCCCCGACCTAACCCGCAACGACCCCAAAACGCAGGGCGATACGGGTGGGCCGATCACGAAAGACAATACCGGAGCCGAAACCTTCCCGACGGTGTTTACGCTGGCCGAATCACCTCTGGAGAAAGGCGTTTTCTGGGCCGGTTCCGACGATGGCCTGATGCACATCAGCCGCGACGGGGCCAAAACCTGGCAAAAAATCACGCCCCCCGCATCCATGCTCCCCGACTGGGCGATCATGAGCATTGTGCACCCGTCCGACCATACCACCGGCAAGGCATATCTGGCCGCGAAACGGTACATGTCGGGCGACCGGAAACCTTATTTGTTCAAGACGACGGATTACGGAAAAACCTGGACGGCGATTACGGCGGGCATCCCGGCGGACGAGTACACCCACGTTATCCGGGAGGACCCCAACAAGCCCGGCCTGCTCTACGCCGGTACCGAACGGGGCATTTACGTATCGTTTACGGATGGCGCATCGTGGCAGAAGCTGAACCTGAACCTGCCCATTACGCCCATCCGCGACCTGCAGATTCACAAGCGCGAGAAGGACCTGATCGTGGCGACGCACGGCCGGTCGTTCTGGATCATGGACGACATCTCGCCCCTGCACGAGATCGCTGATCAGCAGACGGCACTGGCGGGAAAAATGGCTCACCTGTATAAGCCCCGCCCGGCGTACCGGATGGATGGCGGCAGCGCAGGCGCTGCGGAAGGACCGGCCGATCAGGGCGAAAATGCCCCCAATGGCGTTATCGTACGGTATTTCCTCAAGAACAAACCCACCAAAGAGTTAAAACTGATGTTCACGACCAGTGCGGGGGACAGCATCATCAGCTACTCCAGTACGAAAGACCGGAAGGGTCAACCCCTCAAAATAGCTAAAGAGTTCTACGAGGATGCTGCGCTAAAACGACCCGGCACCGTCCCCATCCAGGCGGGCATGAACGTGTTCGTCTGGGACATGCGCTACCCCGACGTGACGCCCGTTGAGGGCACCAACGTGATGTGGACGGGTCGGGGAACGGGGGCCAAAGTCATTCCGGGTCAGTACAAAGTCCGGCTGCTGCTGGGCGACTCGCTACTGGCGGAGCAACCCATCGAAATCCTAAAGGACCCGCGCCTGAAGCTCACCGAAGCGGATTATAAGGAGCAGTTTGACCTGATGATGCGCATCAACAACAAACTTACCGAGACGCACAAGGGCATCAACCAGATTCGTCAGATCCGGACGCAGGTCAACGGGTACATGAAAGAGGTAAAGGACCCGGCAACGGTCGAGAAATTCAAGAAAGTGACCAAGCCCGTGCTGGAGTCGCTAGACGAACTGGAATCGACGCTGATGCAGCCCAAGTCGAAAGCGATGCAGGACGCGCTGGCTTACCCCATCCGGCTGAACGACAAATTATCGGGCGTTGCCTCGGTGGTTGCTTCCGCCGAAACGAAGCCAACTAAAGCGTCGTACGTCGTCTACGAAGCCCTCGAAAAGCAGGTGAACACCGCGTTGGGCAAGCTCAAAGATATTGTTAATCAGCAGGTCCCTGCGTTCAACCAACTGGTCACCGAGCAACGTATTCCGGCTATTACGCCGTAAGGGTAACGAAACGATAACTGACAGAGTTGTCAGTAACCCATTCGTTCGCGAAATTTTTCTAAGCGGATTACGTGTATTCGAGGGTACTCGTACTCCTTTAGCACGTTGAAATCGCTGTCATTACTGACTAAATAATCAGCTCCTGATGCAAAAGCAACTTCCGCAAACTTGTCGTCGTCAGGGTCGTTCCTGATGAGCAACCACTTGAAGCTGGCCTCAATATGAATAACGTGGGGAGCCACCGCCAGTAATTTTAAGACGTTCTGGGCTAACGAAGGGGCGTAGAAGTCACCCAGTTTCTCTTCGTATTCAGTTAGAATTTCCTGACTGACAACCCATTCAAATCGGCGATCCATAAATGCCCGGTAAAGCCAATAGTGTTCGCTGGAGCGCGGAATTGCAGCAATCAAGCAGTTTGTATCAATAACAACGCGCATGATTAATGACTGCTGCGTTGGGATGTATTGAGTGCGCGATCAAAATCGGCCTGCGTATACCCTTTCCGGACAATAATCTCATCGGCCTCTTGAGCGATCAACTGGCTATAATGGTTCATTAATAATTGATGAACTGCATCCAACTCATCGGGTGCCATCGGCCGGTCGAAGAGACGCATCAACGAAATCTGAACGGAATTGGGTCGGTCTGCTGAAGTTACCATTTGGATATACCGTTTTTGCCAAAGCTAACAAAAAACGGGTAACCCGTGTTCGCTGACCAACTTCGTTAATCCTCTCACAAGAAAAGTCGCGTTCGGCACTGTCCGGGCGCGGCTTTTTTGCAAGCCGGTTTTGGTAGTGGCGGGCATTTCACTCGTGTTGTCATTCTGGAAACAGTAACTTACGGCCGCGTGGCGTCGTGGCTCGATACCCAGTCGAGGGAGGAGATGGCCGCAGCCAGCGACAGTTCTCCGGCGACAACGACCCCAGCCATGATCTCGGCGAGTTTATCGACTTTCCCATCGCCGTAGCAGTCCATCAATTCTAAGCATTCGCGTTGGGTGGGCAGGCCCGTTCCGCCCCCAACCGTACCCACAATGAGCGACGGCAGGGTAATGAACCCATATAAATCTCCTTCGAGTGTAATTTCCGAGAACGTGATCGCGGCCGACGATTCAGCCAGACAGGCCACATCCTGACCGGTGGCGATGAACAGCGCGGCCAGCCCATTGACCGAGTGCAGCCCGTTGTTGTTGGTTCCGGCTAACCGCGCCCCCACGTCGCCGATGCGGGCGTGACGCGCCAGTTGCTCCGGTTCCACCTGCAACTCCCGAATCAGCAGATCGCGCGGGATGCGCACTTCGGCCGTCACCCGTTTGCCCCGCGTTCGGAGTATGTTGAGCTGCGAGGGTTTCTTGTCGGTCGCCATGTTCGACTCCAAAAAGAAATGTTCAATCCGTCCCGATACCTCGGCCGGATACTTCTCCAGAATGTAGTTGCAGGCTGCGAGTGTCGCTTTGCTGACCATGTTTTGTCCGGCCGCGTCGCCCGTTGAGTAGCCGAAGCGCAGAAAAGCCAGCCGACCGGTGAGGTACGTATCGACGTAGCGGAGTTTGGCAAATCGGGAGGTGAGTTCGGCTTCAGCGGCTAATTCAGGCTGGTGCGCTTCGATCCACTGAACGAACGCGCGGGCCTGACGGGCGTCGGCGAATTGAAAAACGGGAGCACGTTGCATGGCGTCGTCCTGCACGGTACAGAGCACACCCCCGCTCGCGTTGATGAGTTTAATGCCCCGGTTGTAGCTGGCCACGAGCGTGCCTTCGGTGGTTGCCATCGGAATCAAAAAGTCACCCTGGGCGTGTTCACCGTTGACGCGCAACGGCCCGGCCAGTCCGATGGGCACCTGTGCCACACCCACAAAATTCTCGCACTTGCCCCGCATCACGGCCGGGTCGAACGAGTTTTGCGTCAGGTGCTGCGGCTCCGTTTTCGTAAAATCCTGCATAAACGCCCGCCGACTCGCTACCACATCAGACGAATAATCGTCGACCGCGTCGCGCGGAATAACCGGTTGTTCCCGTAGCGTCTGGTCCGGCAAGTCCGTCTGCAATTCGTCCTCAACCGTCAGCGTGATGGTGCCGAACGGTTGGGTATGGAGAGTGATTTCCAGCGTGTGTTTGCCCGGTTTCAGCGGTAGCACAGTCACCCGAACCCGCACCGACCGGCGTAGCGGAAACGCCAGCGGGTTTTCTGTCGATACAGCGCTGAGGGCAACGGCTTCTCCCCCATCTGGTTCGAGCGTAAACGCGCTGGCGGGATACTCATACCCGTCAATGCGGGCGCGTTGCAGTCCCGTAAAACGGGCATCAGACAGGCGATTTTTCAGCGAGAACACAAAGCCATCGGGCGTATTGCGCAGGCTGTTGCGGGTGTAGAGTTGCCGGAGAAGAAGATTGGGCAGAAATCGAAACACGGCGTTGAATGATGAATGATGAATCGGTCCGCCGACGCGGATGAATGATAGGCCTTACAGCGCATTCATCATTTATCATTCATCATTCCTACAAACCCTCCCCCGGCGAATTGGTTTACACCCCGTATGCCCAGCGTCTCCATTATTATTCCCGCGCTCAACGAGGAACAAAGCCTGCCCCGGACGCTGCGCCTGCTGCAGCGGCTGTGCCCCGAACCGCTCGAAATCATTATTGTCGACGGGGGCAGCACCGACCGGACCCTTCAACTCGCCAACGCGACCAGGCCCTGCTTCCGGTCACTCCATATTATTCGTTGTGCCAAAGCAAGCCGCGCCAGTCAGATGAATGCCGGAGCCGACAAAGCCACGGGCGACATTCTGTGCTTTCTGCACGCCGACACGGCCCTGCCCGACGATGCCTTGCGCGTGATGCAACACACCCTCGCCGATCCTAAAACCGTAGCCGGGGGCTTTATTTCCATCATGCGCGGCTCATCGACCACGCGCTGGCTGACATCGCTGCACAATTATATCAAGACCTACTACGCCCCGCTCCTGTTCCGACCGCATTTGTTCTTCCGGGGTGGGCGGCTACTCTTCGGTGACCAGGTGATTTTTTGCCGACGGGAGCAGTTCGCGGCCGTGGGCGGTTACAATGGCGATTTGCCCATTATGGAGGAAGCCGATTTATTGATTAAGCTCGTCAGGTTTGGGCGGGTGCGGCAGGTAAACCGCGTGGTCGAGTCGTCGGATCGGCGCGTGGCTGCGTGGGGTTTCTGGAAAGCCAACGGTATTTATTTAGCCATTGGCATTCTGTGGGGCGTTGGCTATTCCCCAGAGAAGTTGAAGCGCTGGTTTGCGGATATTCGCTGAGGTATCCCGTTTAAAACGGTGGAGACCTTATTTTTCGTAGATTTGTCCTATTCTCCTACTCTTATGAAACGACTGTTGTTACTCCTTGGTGTATTGACCATTGTGGTCATCGGCTGGTCCCGGTTTCGCCAAAATACCACCGACGACAAACCCAACGATTACACCAACTGGGGCGAATACCTCGGTGGCCCCGACCGCAGTCATTACTCCGCCCTGACTCAGATCGCGCCCAATAATGTGGCGCAACTGAAAGTCGCCTGGACGTACGCGTCGCCCGACAGCGGCCAGATTCAGACCAATCCGATTATTGTTGATGGGGTGCTGTACGGCGTCACGCCCACCGTCCAGGCGTTTGCGCTCGATGCCGCCACGGGTAAGGAGATCTGGAAATTCGGTGATCCGCTCAAAGTTTGGCACAGCACCAGCCGGGGTGTTACGTACTGGCAATCCGGTGAAGACAAGCGCATTCTGTACACCGTTGGGCCGAAACTTCACGCGCTCGATGCAACAACGGGTAAGCCGATTCCGAGTTTTGGCGAAAATGGCACCGCCGATCTGCACGAGGGTCTCGGCGAACAGGCCAAAGACAAATTCATTATTTCCAACACGCCCGGCACGCTGTTCGAGGATCTGATTGTGATGCCCGTGCGGGTGTCCGAAGGGCCCGATGCCGCACCGGGCTACATTCGTGCGTTTAACGTGCGCACGGGCAAATTAGCCTGGACGTTCCGCACCATTCCCAAGCCCGGCGACTACGGTTACGACACCTGGCCCAAGGAAGCACACAAAAATGTCGATGTGGGTGCGGCCAACAACTGGGCGGGTATGGCCATCGACCGGCCGCGCGGCATTCTTTACGTACCCACCGGCTCAGCGTCCTACGATTTTTACGGCGGCAACCGCAAAGGCCAAAACCTGTTTGCCAACTGCCTGCTGGCCCTCGACGCCCGCACCGGCAAGCGGCTCTGGCACTTTCAGGCGGTGCACCACGACCTCTGGGACCGCGACTTTCCCGCTCCGCCCAACCTGCTGACGGTGACGCACAACGGTAAAAAAGTCGATGCTGTGGCGCAGATAACCAAGTCGGGCCACGTCTTCGTCTTCGACCGGGTGACGGGCAAGCCGCTGTTCCCGATTGACGAAACGCCCGTGCCCAAGTCCGATATCCCCGGTGAATCGGCCTGGCCCACGCAGCCCATTCCGCAGAAACCAGCCGCGTTTGCCCGGCAAAAGATGACCGAAGCCGATATCAATCCTCATTCTACCGACCGGGATTCGCTGCTGACTACGTTTCGCAAAATTGGTACCCGGCTCTACGAACCCATCAGCAAACGGGGCAGCCTGCTGTTTCCCGGCTGCGATGGCGGGGGCGAATGGGGCGGGGCCGCGGCCGACCCCGACGGTATTCTGTACGTGAACGCCAACGACGTGCCGTGGATCTTTACCATGGTCGACGCGCCCAGAGAGGACGAACTGGCCCACCTCAGTCCCGGTCAGCGTATTTATACCCAGAACTGCATCAGTTGCCACGGCCCCGAGTTGAAAGGCAACACGACCAGCGGCTACCCGTCGTTGGTGAACATCAACAAACGGCGGGATCGTGCTTACGTAACACAGATCGTCAGCCACGGCAAGGGCATGATGCCAGGCTTCACGGCGCTCTCCGCCGAAGATAAGCAATCGTTGGTGTCGTTCCTGTTCAACGACGAGAAGCAGGAGGTATCGGGCAACGACCCGTATAAAGTAGCCAACGCAAAAGCCGTCGTTAAACCAGCTAAGCAGCCGTATTTGCCGTATAAAGTAACGGGATACAACAAATTTCAGGATAGTAAAGGCTTCCCGGCGGTGGCTCCGCCCTGGGGAACGCTCAACGCCATTGATCTCAACACGGGCGAGTACCTGTGGAAAATTCCACTCGGCGAAGACCCGGAGATGGCGGCCAAAGGCGTCCGGAATACGGGCACCGAAAATTACGGTGGCCCCGTTGTGACCGCCAGCGGACTGCTGTTTATTGCCGCCACCAAAGACGGAAAATTTCGGGCGTTTGATAAAAAGACGGGCAAGCTGCTGTGGGAAATCCAACTCCCGGCCGCTGGTTTCGCCACGCCCGCGACGTATCAGGTGGGCGGCAAGCAGTACGTCGTTGTTGCCTGTGGGGGCGCGAAATTAGGTACCCAAAAAGGAAATCAGTACGTGGCGTTTGCGCTGCCATAACGCATGAGAAATCTTTTTTACCTCGGCGTCGCGGGCTTGATTCTATTCGAGATTGCGAACGTGTATTTCATCATGCCCATGCCGGGTAGTCAGCGGATGAACAGCATCGACGCGGCTTATTTTATGCACTCGTGGCGGTGGGCATTCCGAGTGTTTTTTGGGGTGCTGATCGTCGTTGGTCTGCTGCCCGCCATCCGGCAGTCGCGGTGGCTTGCCTTACTTGCGCTGCTCGTGGTGGCGGGCGTTAGCTACGCGTTCAATTTCAGAATGGCCGCCGACCACATGTTTTACCAACCCGGTACGCTGCAACTCAAACCCGTCGGCAAAAACGTGGTCAAACCAGATCGGGAAGTGCTGGGCGTCGAGTTGGATGGGCAGGCAAAAGCGTATCCGATTCAGTACATTGGCTACCACCATCAGGTGCTGGACACGTTGGATGGGCAACCCGCTATGGTTACGTACTGCACCGTTTGCCGCACGGGACGGGTTTTCCGGCCGGTGGTAAACGGCCATTCCGAAACGTTTCGGTTGGTAGGAATGGATCATTTCAACGCGATGTTCGAGGATGCCACGACCGGCAGTTGGTGGCGGCAGGCCAACGGCGAGGCCATTGCCGGACCGCTCAAAGGCGACACCCTGCCCGAACTATTCAGCGAGCAGATGACCTTGAAGCAGTGGACGGCGTTGCACCCCAACACACTGGTGATGCAACCCGACACAGTGTATAAAGAGATATACGCCAACATGAGCCAGTACGAACGCGGCAAAGGCAAGAGCGAGCTGACGAAGCGGGACAGCCTGTCGTGGCGCGACAAATCGTGGGTGGTGGGCCTTTCTGTCGGGAACGGAGCCAAAGCCTACGACTGGAACCGCCTGCAACGCGAACGGCTCATTCACGACACGCTCAATGGGCAACCCGTTTTGCTCGTGCTGGCGCATGACAACCGCAGTTTTTTCGCCTACCATCGCCCGTCGCCTACTAATCGCTTTGTCCTCCGGCACGACACGCTGACCACCGACGGGCAAGCCTACGCGCTGTCGGGCAAATCGCTGTCGGACGGAGCGGCCCTCGTGCGCGTACCGGCGCATCAGGAGTTCTGGCATAGCTGGCGCACGTTTCACCCCGGAACGAGTCGGTATTGAGTTCCCGTTAACGATTTATTTTCAGACTTTGACCGGGTCGCCGACAGTCAGCCTGCTCCGGCCGGTGCGACACCGGCTGCTATCCCGTGCATGCATAGTGGGCGAACCTATGAATTAATAACCATACCAATGAATGATAACGACGGCAAACGCCTTACCCGGCTGCTGACCATGCTGACCCATCTGCAAACCAAACGCATGGTCACTGCGCCGGAACTGGCGCAACGATTTTCAGTCAGTGTCCGAACGATCTATCGGGACATTCGGGCGCTGGAACAGGCGGGCGTGCCGATTGGAATGGAAGAAGGAAAAGGTTACTTCTTGACGGATGGCTACCGCCTGCCACCGGTTCAGTTTACCGAAGAGGAAGCCAACGCCCTTATAACGGCCGAGCAGCTTACGTTGCATAACAAAGACGGCTTGCTGGCCCGCCACTATAGCGACGCGGTGCAAAAAGTGAAGGCGGTGTTGCAAACTGACATCCGCGACAAAGCTAATTTACTCACCGACCGGCTGAAAGTGTATGGCAACAGCCAGCGTGAACACACCAGCACCTGCCTCATCACCCTGCAAAAAGCACTCACCAACCACACCCTTGTCCGGCTGGCCTACCGCGCCCTTTCCCAGCAGCAGACGGTGCGCGAGGTGGAGCCGTTTGCGTTGCTGTTGAGCAGCGAAGCGGATTGGTTGTTAGTGGCCTGGTGCCGCCTGCGCGAGGCTTACCGTATTTTCCGGGTCGACCATATTGAGCAGGTAACGTCCTTGCCGGAAACGTTTGCGCCCCATACACTAACGCTTCAGGAGTGTTTCAATACGCTTAAAAATTAATTGTCCCACCCCTGACATACCGTTGTCGCAGGACCGGGTTACGTTTGCCCCGTCACTCACAACGGATCAACACAATGCACATTATCTTAGGCGGCACAGGCCATGTCGGCTCGGCAGTAGCCCGGACATTACTCGACCACAATCAACCGGTCACGATTATTTCCAGAGACCCTAAAAAAGTAGATGCCTGGCAACGCCGGGGGGCTACAGTTGCCATCGCCGACGTACACGACACGGACGCACTAAGGGCCGTTTTTCAGACGGGCACCCGGCTATTTCTGCTCAACCCACCAGCCGCCCCATCGACCGATACCGTGGCCGAAGAACGGAAGTCATTGACGGCCATCCTGAATGCCTTAGACGGATCAGGCATCAGAAAGGTGGTGGCCGAATCGACCTACGGTGCGCAACCGGGCGAGGGCGTTGGTGATCTGGGGGTGCTCTACGAGATGGAGCAAGAGCTGGCGGGCAAAGACCTTTCGGTCAGCATCATCCGGGCGGCTTATTATATGAGTAACTGGGACATGGCTTTGGCGACAGCCCGGCAGGAAGGCGTGGTCCATACACTTTATCCAATGGATCTACGCTTACCGATGGTGAGTCCCGACGACATTGGTCAGCTTGCGGCCCGGCTGCTGATGGAGCCAATGGACAAAACGGGTCTCTATTACGTGGAAGGACCAGCACCGTATTCATCGGCTGACGTGGGTGAGGCCTTTGCCGACGCACTCAACAAATCCGTTGTCGCTCTGGAGACACCCCAGGAGCAGTGGGTATCGGTGCTGATAAGTATGGGTTTTTCGCTGAAAGGGGCTGAATCAATGGCCGCGATGACGGAAGTTACGTTGAAAAAAGAATACAAATCGCCCGATTCGCCGGTTCGGGGCCACACCACACTTCAGTCATATATTAATCAGTTGGTTCGCAAACAGCCATAGACGGGTTGGCTCCCGTTTCGTAGCTTTGCGCTGACCATCATGTTCCTGGCACCGGAAGAACGTGTTTTGCATCAGCTTTACCTGCGCACGCGCCTGACGGCCTGAGTTGCGGGCGGAACTGGCTAACGGGGATTTACAAAAAACAGCGATTATGAACGTGTTTGTAACAGGGGCAACCGGTTTTGTAGGTAAAGCGGTCGTTAGAGAATTGCTTACCCAGGGCCATCAGGTGGTCGGATTGATACGAGATCCGGCAAAAGCAACATCGCTCATCCAGCAGGGAATGACCCCCCAAGTTGGGGAGATGACCTCACCCCAAACGTACGTACCCATTGTACCTACGGTTGATGCCGTGATCCAAACGGCTCAACTAAGCACCAAAGGCCGCTTTACCAATGCCAACAAAGCCAAAATAAACGAGGCTGACGAAGCCATGACACTGGCGCTGGCTAACGCGTGTATTCAGCATGACAAAGTACTGATCTATACCAGCGGTTGTTTCAACTACGGCGATCATGGAACCAACTGGATTGATGAGCAAACACGGGCTGATCCTTCTCCTCTGGGCGAAGGCCACGCTCAGGTCGTCACCGAGTTGATGCGTTTGCACCAGAACGAAGGTCTCAAACTGCTCGTTCTCAGCCCTGGCTTTGTTTATGGACCCGGTGGATTATTCAAAACCTCGTTCTATGATACCCTGAAGAAAGGACAACTGCGCGTTTTTGGCAAAGGGCAAAATTATTGGAGTCCCATCCAGGTCGATGACTTAGCGCGGGCTTATCATGCCGCCCTGACGCGTGGCCGCTACGGTGAAGTGTACAATATTGTGGACGACACCCCTATCCCGTTACGTCAACTGATTGATGCAATAACGTCGGCCCAGGGGGTCAAGTCCGTGGGCACCATCCCCCCCTGGTTGATTGGCTGGCTGATTGGTAGCCCTTTGGTGAAGTCGCTGACCAGCTCATTCCGGGTAAGCAATGAGAAAGCCAAACGCGAATTAGCCTGGCAACCGCAGTACCGTTCCTTTGCCGAGGGGATCAAAGGCGTTTTGCTTGAGCTTAACAAGGTTGCCGTTTAAGAGGGCATCATATCCAACAAACAGTTACATCATTGCTGATTCACGATCAACGATTCAGGTGATTACTGCCAAACCTTAGCTACAGTGCTTGATGAAGCAAATCGCCCTTATTGTTGTCTTCAATCTGTTCACCATCAGTGGCTTTAGCCAGGAAAACCGGGTGATTGACCGAAACGCGATTGGCTGGTACACCTACAATGGCGATCACAAACTCGCCAATCGCTGGGAGCTTCACACCGAGTACCAGTGGCGTCGGATCGACTTCATCCGCACCTGGCAGCAGTCGCTGGCGCGGGTTGGACTGGTTCACAAACTCACCGACCGGGTAAACGTGTCGGGCGGCTACACGCTGTTTACGACCTATCCCTACGGCAATTACCCCTCCGCCGACGCGGGCGTACCCGTTCCCGAACACCGGATTTACGAGGATATTCAACTCAGCGACCAGTTCGGGCGGATGGAACTATCGCACCGGTTTCGGCTGGAGCAGCGGTGGCTTGGTCAGCCGTCTGATGCAAATCCCAGGCGGATAGCAGACTGGGAATACCAGCACCGGATTCGGTATCAGATCTCCGGCACGTTCCCGCTCAGCGGTCCCACCATCGACACCGGCGAATTTTACCTGAATGCCTTCGATGAACTGTTCATTAGCTTCGGCCAGAACGTGGGCAACAACGTGTTCAACCAGAACCGGCTGTCGGGCGGCATAGGCTACCAGGTTCGCGACAACTTTAAGCTGGAACTCAACTATTTCAACCGGGTATTGCAGCACGGCGACCCGGACCCCATCACCCAAAAGCCTATCTTCGACCTGGACAACGGATTTCGGCTCAACGTGAGTTATGATCTGGATTTCAGCAGGCGGTGAACCAGACACTAAAGGGCCATAAACTTACTCTCCCAGCATAGCCATGAATTCGGTCTCGCTAATCATGGGCACGTTCAGTTTTTGCGCGTTGGCAACTTTCGACGGTCCCGCGTTTTCACCGACGATCAGGTAGTTTAGTTTCTTGGAGATACCGCTCAGCAGCCGCCCGCCGTGGGCCGCAATCTTGGCTTCGAGTTCCTCACGGCTGAAATTGGCAAACGTACCCGAATACAGAAACGTCTTGCCCGTCAGCGCGTCGCCCTCGCGGATCACCTCCTGCCGGTCCATGACCATCTGCAAACCGGCCGTTCGCAGCCGCTCTACGTAAACCCGGTTGTCGGCGTCAGTGAACCAGGCAGCCAGGCTCTGGGCAATGCGCGGCCCTACGTCGGGCACGTTGGCCAGAATCTCGAACGGGGCGTCCATCAACGCATCCACCGACCCAAAGTAATCGGCCACCCGCTCGGCGGTGGTGTTGCCCACGTACCGGATGCCCAGCGCAAACAACACGTTTGGCAGTGGCTGCGCTTTGGAGCGCTCAATGGCCGTCAGGATGTTGTCGACGGTTTTCGGACCAAACTTCACCGTACGGGCTTTGCCGGGCGTTTCGGAGCCATCGTCGTTGATAACGGGTGTGGCGGGGTACGTTTTTTCCAAACCCAGCAACTGTTCCGTTGTGAGGTCGTAGAGGTCGGCTGGGGTTTGCACGAGGCCCCGGTCAATGAGTAGTTCGATCTTCCCTTCGCCCAGGCTTTCGATGTTCATGGCCCGGCGCTGAATGAAGTGCTCGAACCGGGCCTGCCGCTGCGGTGGACAGCCTTTCTCGTTGGGACAGTAGAAATGGGCTTCTTTCTCCCGGCGAATCAGGGGCGTTCCGCAGGCGGGGCACTCGGTTGGGTAGCTGATCGGGACGGTTTGACCCGTGCGTTTGCTCAGGTCGACACCCGTAATTTTGGGAATAATTTCGCCCCCTTTTTCCACGAATACTGTGTCGTGCAGCATCACGCCGAGCCGCTCAATCTCGTTGGCGTTGTGCAATGACGCCCGCTTGACAACCGTGCCCGCCAGCAGCACCGGCGTCAGCAACGCTACGGGCGTAACGGCCCCCGTGCGGCCCACCTGGTAGTTGATTGCGTTGAGCGTCGTGCTGGCACCCAGTGCTTTGTACTTGAATGCAATGGCCCAGCGCGGACTTTTTGCCGTGAAGCCCAGTTCCTCCTGCTGGTCGTAGCGGTTCACTTTCAGCACAATGCCGTCGGTACCCAATGGCAACTCAAATCGTTTGGTTTCCCACTCGTTAATGTACTCCATTACGGCGCGGATGTCGGCGCATTTCCGCCAGGTCGGCGACACGTTAAAGCCCCAGTTTTTCATGGCTACCAGGCTTTCCTCGTGGGTTTGAAAAAAGGCTTCCCCCGACAAGAACGAGTATAAGTAACAGTCTAACCGCCGTTGGGCCACAGCCGCCGAATTCTGCTGCTTAAACGTACCGGACGCAGCATTGCGGGGGTTCGCCAGCAGCGGTTCGCCAATGTCCTCGCGCTCTTTGTTGATGCGCTCGAACTCGGCCAGCGGCAAAAATCCTTCGCCCCGCACCTCAAAGAGGGATGGTATGGCATTCCGGGGTACATTTTCGGCCTGTATGCGGAGGGGTATCGTACGAATGGTACGGATGTTGTTGGTGATATCATCGCCCCGAACGCCGTCGCCCCGCGTCGCGCCCTGCACCAGTACGCCGTTTTCGTAGGTCATGCTGAGGGCCACGCCGTCGAATTTCAGCTCGCAAACGTACTCATAAGGTTCGTCGCGCAGGCCTCTACGAACGCGGTTATCAAAATCCACCAAGTCTTCTTCGGAGTATGTATTACCCAGCGACAGCATCGGAAACCGGTGGTAGACGATAGCGAATTCCTTGCTGATGGTGCCACCGACTCGCGCCGTGGGCGAGTCGGGACGGACGAATTGGGGGTATTGCTTTTCCAGATCGGTCAGTTTCTGAAGCAATTGGTCGAAGGTGAAATCATCCACCTCAGACACACTGTTCTGGTAATATTGATAGTTATAGTAATTCAGGCGGTCCGTTAATTCGGCAATTTGTTGCTGGGGCGTCATAGTTTAACAGGTATCAGAGAACAGTAAACAGCCAGCAGGCGGTGGATGTTAGCAATAGACAATGAACTGATGCGGTTCTCTACCGGGACTGTTCATTGATGGCTGCTCACTGTGCTGGCAATGTTGGTTTTGTTTCTTCATTCGACCAAAAAAAGGTACTTTTACAAGCTAAAAAAGCCACCAGCGATCAGCCATGACCTCAACCACCCGCATTAGCAACCCGGCCCTGATTGCTCCCTCGCTCCTGGCGGCTGACTTTGCCAACCTGCAACGGGATCTGGAGCTGATTAACCGCAGCGAGGCCGATTACCTGCACTTCGACGTGATGGACGGGGTATTTGTTCCTAATATTTCGTTTGGGTTTCCCCTTCTGGAAGCGGCCCGGAAGCACTGCCGCAAGCCCCTCGACGTTCACCTGATGATTACCCAGCCCGACCGCTACCTCGACGCCTTTGCCGAAGGGGGCGCGGCCGTGATTCATGTGCACCTCGAAGCCTGCCCGCACCTGCACCGAACACTAACGCGTATCCGCGAGTTAGGGTGCCGGGCGGGGGTGGCGATCAACCCCCATACGCCCATTGCCGGGCTGGAAGACGTGCTGGAACAAATCGACGTGGTGCTGGTGATGTCGGTCAATCCGGGTTTTGGCGGGCAGTCGTTCATTCCGCACACGATCCAGAAAGTGGCTAAACTAAAGCAGATGTTGCTGGCTAATCAGTCATCAGCCCTGATCGAGATCGACGGGGGCGTCAGCACGGGCAACGCGTCGGTTTTGCTCAGCGCCGGAGCCGACATCCTGGTGGCGGGTAACTCGATATTCAAGGCCGGTGATCCGCTGGAGGCAATCCGGCAACTTAAAAACAGTTCTCAACCGATGCTGGCCTGATTGGTCTGGTCGATAGCAGGTGCTGCTGGTTTACATTATTAAAGCGATACCCCGTTCCTATGAAGAAATCTCACCTGGCCCTTGTTTTCAGTGTATGCCTACTGACAACGGCCTGCTGGAATACCCCAAAAGATAAAGCTCAAACCACCACTTCTACTTCCGACACAACCGCGTCAACCGCTCCTCCGGCCCCGGACTGGGCCAAAAATGCCACGATCTACGAAGTTAACACGCGTCAGTTTTCGGCTGCCGGTGATTTTAAGGCAGTTGAAGCGCAGCTACCCCGGCTGAAAGAAATGGGCGTGGACATTATCTGGCTTATGCCCATTTACCCGATTAGCCAAAAGAATAAAAAAGGATCGCTGGGAAGCCCCTACGCCGTTGCCGATTACAAAGCCGTTAACCCCGCCTACGGCACACTCGCCGATTTCAAAGCACTGGTCAAGCGCACCCACGCGCTGGGCATGCGCCTTATTCTGGATTGGGTACCCAACCACACCGGCTGGGACCACGTTTGGGTGAAGCAACATCCCGATTGGTACACCCTGGTGAATGGCAAGATGATTGCGCCCATCGACCCGAAGACCAACAAGCCAACCGACTGGACTGACGTTATTGACCTCAACTACGATAACCCGGACCTTCGCAAGGGCATGATTGAAGCCATGCAGTACTGGGTCCGGGAATGCGACATCGACGGCTACCGTTGCGACGTGGCGGGGTTCGTTCCCAACGATTTCTGGGCCGAACTGCGCCCGCAATTAGATAAAATCAAAACGGTATTTATGCTGTCGGAGTGGGAAGATGAGCCGGACCAGTTCAAAAGTTGTTTCAACATGAACTACGGGTGGGCCATGCACAGCCTGATGAAGGCCGTGGCCAAAGGGGAGCGCTCGGCCGACAAGATCGACTCGCTCCGCGAAAATAACCAGACGCGTTTTCCGAGCTGGTACTACCAGATGCTGTTTACGCAGAATCACGACGAAAACACCTGGAATGGCACATTAGCCGAGTCGTTCGGTCCGGCCGCCAACACGTTCGTTGTTCTGAGCAGCACCCTGGAAGGAATGCCATTAGTGTACAACGGGATGGAGTCGAACCTAAACAAACGGCTGGCTTTTTTTGAGAAAGATTCCATTGCCTGGGGAACGTATGCGAAGAGCAATTTCTACGGAACATTACTGACGCTCAAACACCGCAACCGGGCCTTGTGGAACGGAAATGCGGGCGGCAAAGTGGTAAAAATACCAACCGACCGCGACACGAAAGTATACGCGTTTCAGCGGCAACGCGACACCGACCGCGTTGTCGTCGTGCTGAATCTGAGTGGGCAGCCACAAACGGCTCAGCTGGGGGGCGACGGCTATGAAGGTATGTACACCGAAGTATTCACCCGCCAGCCAATGAATCTGAAACCCAACGTAACCGTTACCCTTAAACCCTGGGAATACCGGGTACTGACGAATTAGATTTTATGAACAGGCTCTACATCTTGTTTTTTGTTGGTTTCATGAGCATAGCGGTTGTCGGCCCTGCGCAAACCATGCAGTGGGCGAGTCGCGTTGTTGGGGTGTCGTCGGAGAAAAATCGGACCGTTGAATCGGGCGTACCCTCCGGCGAGCAGTACAAGGCCTCGCAGGCACTGGGCCGACCCAGCAAAGTGCCGGAGCTGGGGCAGAGTCCCTGCGCCTGGGCGCCGTTCTACCCCGATGGCACAGCCGACGAATGGATTCAGGTTGGCTTCGATAAACCCATCCGCGCCCGGCAGATTGTGGTGGCCGAAAACGTAAATCCGGGAGCGGTGGTGCGCGTACTGGTCATTGACGAAAAAGGCATCGAACACCCGGTTTATCGAGTTACCAGCCCGCAGCCCCGCACCGACCCGCTACTGCGCATTTTTGTGGCCGATTCTGCCTTCGTTTGCCACCAGGTCAAGGTTTTCATCAACGGGGCCGCCCTGAAAGGTATCAACCAGATTGACGCCATTGGTATCTCAGAAGAAACCAAACCCGTGACGGTCGGCATCAACGTATCGGCCGAGACGCCGAAAGACATCCAAAAAGAAAACCTCGGTAAAACCGTTAATTCGCCCGGTCAGGAGGTGGCGCCGGTGATCTCGCCCGACGGCCGGACGCTGTATTTCACCCGTAACTTTAACAAGGCCAACATTGGCGGGGCCGACCGGCAGGATGTCTGGTACTCGACGCTCGAATCGGGCGCCAGTGGTACTACGCCAACCTGGGGCGAGGCCATCAACATCGGCGCACCCATCAATAACACGGGCGACAACGCCATTAGCGGCATGGGTCCCGACGGGCGCACGGCCTACCTCATCAATATTTACCGGCCTGACGGCGGGTTATCATTTGGCATCTCCAAGTCCATCCGAACCAAAGCGGGCTGGTCGCAGCCGGTGGAGTGCAAAATTGCCAACAACTACAACCTGCACGAAAAGAACCAGTTGGAGTTCTGCGTCTCCCCCGACGGGCGGGCCATTATTCTGGCCGTGCAGCGCAAAGACACGCGCGGTGACCGTGACTTGTACGTGTCGCTGCTGCGTTCCGACCGTAGCTGGTCGGAAC
Organism: Spirosoma arcticum; assembly: GCF_054779955.1. Lineage (NCBI taxonomy): Bacteria > Pseudomonadati > Bacteroidota > Cytophagia > Cytophagales > Cytophagaceae > Spirosoma > Spirosoma arcticum. Next base: position 249,134 of record NZ_BAAGXG010000008.1, on the reverse strand, counting down.
CGGTATCGCTGGGGGCGGTAGTGAACACGGCTGAGTTTGAAAGCTCCCCGTTTCTGGCCGCCGACGGCCGTACGCTGTATTTCACGTCGGCGGGTCATCCGGGCTACGGTGACGGCGACATTTTTGTGGCGCGTCGGCTCGATGACTCCTGGGGCAACTGGAGCGAACCCGAAAACCTCGGCCCGGCCATCAACACCGACGAATGGGACGGGTATTTTACCATTCCGGCGTCGGGCGACTTCGCGTACCTGAGTTCGCGGGCGGGGTCGATGGGTGAGGACGACATTTTCCGGCTTAAACTCTACCCCGCCATCAAGCCCGATCCGGTGGCTATCATATCGGGGCAGGTGCTCGACGCCAAAACTAAAAAGCCCATCGCATCGGAGGTAGTCTCGAGCCTGTTCAACGATACCAAAGACGTGGCTAAAGTCGACTACAGTCCCGAAATGGGCGAGTTCAAGCTTATTCTGCCCACGCAGAAGGTTTATAATCTGACGGCCCGGAAGGAAGGGTACTTTCCCACAACCGAAACGCTCGACCTGAGCAAAGACAAGCGTTTCCGCGACATCCGGCGCAACCTGTACTTGGTGAAGATTGAGTCGGGCGAGAAGATCACGATGCGCGAGGTGCTATTTGAGCAGGGGCAGTTTACCCTTGAGCCGGGAGCCAGTGCCGAACTGGACCGCGTTGCCGAGATGCTGACCAGCTACCCGAATATGGCCCTTCTGGTGGAAGGACACACCGACAACCAGGGCGATTGGGAACCCAACATGAAACTCTCCGAAGACCGCGTCCGGGTGGTAAAAGCGTACCTGACGGGAAAAGGTATTGCTGAGACCCGCATCCAAACCAAAGCCTGGGGACCCAGCAAGCCCATTGCCAGCAACGAAACCGACGAACGGCGCAAACTCAACCGCCGGGTCGAATTTACAATTTTAAACCTATAAGCGGATGGACGTCATCCTTATGGGCTTTTATATCCCAGCTACTTATGCCAAATTTAAGATTACAGGCGCGATAATTCAACGTACGCCCAGTAGTTTCCAGCCTACGACGACAAAGAATTTTGGTGTAAATTTAATAAACCATAATTCATAACGAACCATCAATACAAATGCCTTCGTCGACCCCTTGTTTGTGATGCTATTCGCTCCTTAGTGAACTTATTGGATTTGTAAGTGCAGCTTTAACACTTTGAAAACTGACGGTTAACAGGGCAATACCGACGGCCAAAGATGCCGCTACTACAAATACCCACCACTCAATGTTAACCTTATAAGCAAAATCCCGCAGCCACCAACTCATGGCCCACCAAGCAATGGGAGAAGCAATGACGATGCTTATTAATACCAGCTTGAGGAAGTCTTGAGAAAGTAGCCTTACAATACTGATAACACTGGCACCAAGCACTTTACGAATACCAATTTCTTTAATACGTTGTTCCATTGTAAAAGAGGTAAGTCCGAATAAACCAAGACAAGCAATGAAAATAGCCAATGCAGAAGCAATTGTGAGTAGCTTACCGTATTGCTGTTCACTCTGATATTGCTTATTGTAACGCTCTTCGACAAAGAAAAACTCGAACGGATTACCGGGGTAGCTGGCTTTGTAAAGTCGTTCTAACTGGGCAATTTTAGTATGAATCCGATCTGTAGTGAGATGCACTGTCAAGTTGTTAGCCGAGCGACTTGGTAAGAAAATAACTGGTTCAATGACCTGCCGCAGACCTTTATGGTGATAATCACGAACTACGCCAACAATCTCATAATCCTGTGTCCAGTGGATGGTTTGTCCCACAGCCGCCTTGGCTGATCCGAATCCTAATTGCCGCGCTGCCGTTTCATTAACTAACAGCTTACCACTCTTCTCCCAACCTAATTCGGCTTCACGGGGGGTAAAGTTTCGACCGGCTGCCAATTTAATAGTATAAGTCGTTAAATAACGATCATCCACCACACCCATTGAGTACGTTTGCTTGCCATCGTCGGGGCGAGGATTTTGCTTCGTAACTTGGTTCGTCGTACCATTATAGTACTCCCCCGGCACCATGCCTGTCTGACAAAAGTTTTTTACATAAGGTAGCTGAGAAAGCTCTTGCTCCAAGGCCGTTGTTCGATTGGTTATTGATTGCGCGTCCCCCACTGATGGCCCCCCAATTACAATCCGCTGATCTAAGTTAACACCGAGGTCTTTACGCTGCATATAGTCTAACTGTCGGTATACAATCAATGTCGCAATGACTAATATAACTGACGCACTGAACTGAGTTACTACCAGCGTCTGGCGTAGCCAGTGACCTTTACCCGTTTTGACCGCTCCTTTCAAGGTTTGTACTGGCTGAAATGATAGTAGTGTATAAGCCACGTAGCCGCCAGAAGCCAGCGCACCAACAACCAACATCAATAATCCTATTAAGCAATAGCCGCTCGTAGTGAGTACCAGTAGCGATAGGTCTTTTTTGATGAACTCGTTGAAAACGCTTTGTAGTAGTGCGACGAGTATAAAAGCCAGCCCAAAACCAAGTAGATTGAGTAGTAAGGATTCGCCCAAAAATTGCGCCATCAGTTGCCGTGAATTGGCTCCGGTTACTTTGCGAACACTTACTTCCTTGGCTCGCTTCAGTGCTCCCGCCGTCGATAAATTGACATAATTGAACCAGGCAATCAGTACTATCAACCCGGCAATAGCACTGAGCAGGTACATCAATCCTAAACTTCCATTAGTTGGATAAGGGTCACCTAAGGCAGCACCCAAGTGCATGGTAGTGGCCGGTTGGAGCAGAAACAGAGTTTCATCGCTAGGATTGAGCTTTTTAACAAGCTCGTTGAATTTACTTTCCACTCCCCCGTAATCAGTATCTTTAGACAGTTGTAAAAATGTGGTTAAGTAGCTCCCGTCAAAGCTGGTCAGATCGGCCCACTTATTACCGTTGAGATTGGCCGGATTAGCTAACGTCTCTAACGAAAATATCGCGTCGAAATTCAAGTCAGAGTGCTGGGGCATATTGGCGTACACGGCGGTAACGGTGTAAAGTATCTTGCCAAATTGATTATTGAGCGTCAACGTTCTGCCAACCGCTTTTGAATTGCCGAAATATTTGTGGGCCTGCGATTGTGATAACGCTACAGTGTTTGGTCGTATCAATGCCAAATCTACATTGCCCTCCAATAGGGGGAAAGTGAACATGGAAAAGAAATTGCCATCGGCGTAGGCCAACTTCCCTTCGCGAAATGACTGCTGAGAACGGTCATTTTTATCAAGAGTGTACGTAACAATACCGTTAGCCGAGTGTTCAGCCAAGCGGCAGAAGTCTTGTACTTCCGGAAACTGCTGCTTGGCCAGTGGTGCCACTGCCGGTGCTATATCGGTTTGGATTTTTCCCTGACCAGTTCGGGTCAGTAAGCGGTAGAGCACAGGTAAATTTTGTTGGAAACTGTTATAGCTATTTTCAAAACTAACGTACTCTAAAATGAATACGAAGGCGGTGATACCCAACGCTAATCCGACAATGTTAACAGCCGCAGCAATCTTGTTTCTCCAAAATTGGCGTAAAGTAGTTTTAAGATAGTTCTGAAACATAGAAAGATCAATTTATGAAACTGTTCTATTTTTCCTTTGCGTACCCCATCCGTAGATTTGTATCCCCTGTCAAGCTCAAACTCAGTTCAGCAGATTGGACAGATGCATTGACAAATACAGCCGTAGCCCCAGCTAAAAACTGTAAACTCTGTTGGTCACCAGGTCGGAGTTGGCCCAATGCTGTCGCTTGACCGTCAGACCGCCGTTGACTGATCGTTACTGAAACAGCACCAATATTTCGCACTTGTGCTGAGAATGCACCATTGCTATTACCCCCTAATTCAAATTCTTTACCAGGAGGAATTGTCGTAACTGAGCCAACGAAACTAAGGGAACGGCAATTGGCGAGAAACAGCGTCAGTGCCAATGCAGCGATTAACTTTTTCAAAGTCAGCCAAGATTTGTTCTGGTTCGTTACGGTCAACTATCATACCAGACTGGTAGAACCAGCCTGAAACGCTCTAAAGAGCATTTAGTTGGTCAACACTGTCCGATTTTGGACAGTGTTGACCGAAGGTGTCCGCTTGCAGTAGTGATAAGCCTCGGTGAATTTCGAAGTGGTAAAGTACAACGCTTGTCTATCTTTCACGGGGTAGACAAGCGTTGTACTTTTTGAGGATTTTTACGTAACAATCATTATATGATAAAACCAATCTCAGAAAACAGTTACCTTACCGGATCGCCTAATCTCTTGATTTTGTACAATAGAAGTTGCGAGGAGTTGGCCAACAGTTATTCAGTTGACCTACGTTTTTTCAGAAACTGAAGAGCAATACAATTCCCACCAATAAGTTAAAACAGCGTAACGGCTTTAACATACAGCGTTTCATAATAAAAAGCCAGCCGGGCAATTCGCCCGGCTGGCTTTTTTACGTTTCCTGATGTGTATCACTTCGGCGTGGCGTCCCACAGCTTGTTAGCCATGTGTGCCATGCCGTCATCGTCGGGGTGGTTGTCAGTTCCGGCGTCGCCGTAGATGCTGGGATTAAGGGCGTAATAGCCGTTGGTCAGGCGATTGGGCCACATATCGGAGAAGTCGGCGATGGGGTAATTGCGTTCGGCCCCAACGGCGCGAATGGCCGTATCGTAGTTGGGGTTGCCCCAGACCGACGTCGACAGCACGACTTTAGCCCCCGGCGATTGGGAAATCAGTTTGTCGATCAGGGCTTTCAACCGGCTTTGGTACAACGGTTGATTCGTAATCTCCCAGTCGGTCACGTTTTCGCCCAGCCGGATGTAGACCAGATCGGGTTTCCAGGCCGCCACCGGATCGAAGCGGCTAAGGTCGATGCCGTCTTTCGTGCTGTTACCCTCCCAATACGGTCCGGTTGCTTCGTCGAGCTGACCACCCATGTTCCAGCTTGCGAAGGTACGGTTATCGACACCCTGATTTAACTCCCGATGTTTGGCCGACATCAGGTGAACGTAGTCTTTCTCGGGCGACGTAGCGGCCATGCCCCGCTTGGGATTTTGCGCATTAACGATAAAAAACGGACTGCCGCCGTGCAGCGTGATCGAATTGCCCACGTACAGCACCCGGTTGTAGCGGCCATTTCCGGTGTTGGAGCAGGCCGTAACCGTTACCTGGTTCGATGGAGCACTGGTGCAACCATTGAGGGTGCACGTTGCCGAATACGTACCCGCGGCACTGACGCCGATGCTGGAGCCGCTCTGCCCGCCCGACCAGGTGACTGTGCCGCTGCACCCGGCTGCGGTCAGCGTAACGGTCGAGTTATTGCACACCTGCGTTCCACCCGAAGCGCTCAAAACCGGGGCCGACGGGGGTGTGCAGTTAGGAGGGCTGGGGGGATCGCCACCGCCCGTGGGATACAATTGTTTGCCCGCACTGGGCAGGCTTAAACTGAACGAACAGCCCGCACCCCCATCGCCCGCCGGACGCACCGAGAGCGTGTAGGTACCGGCGCTCATGCCCTGCTTATCCCAGTACCAGACTGAATTCCCAAGATTGAACGTATTGGTCCAGCCTGCGCTGGTCGGGCCGCTGAGTGTAAGCTCCGGGTTGCCCGCCGACGCGTTTATTCGGATACTGATGGAGTTGTTGCCGCCGTCCCAGGCGTAATTAATCGTGTTGATTCCCGGCGCGCAGGCTCCGTTGGCAACCGGTGGTGTAGGGGGCGTGGGCGGTGCGGGGGGCGTGGTTGGTGGTGGCGTAGTGCCAGTACAGGTGGCCTGCCGCGACCAGGTATACGTAATTTCACGGCTCGATTGCTCCACGTAAATTGTGAACGGGGGCGTATCGGCATTAACCCGCGATCCGGCGTCTAAGTATTGATTGGGATCGGTCGTCCAGCCCGTAATACCCGGCGATCGGTAGCGAATGGGAGTACCATCGCCCCCGCTGGTGTTGAAGGTAATGGCTCCCGTTTGGCAGTTATAGGTCGGGGCCAGCACCGTCAACGCGTTCCCCGTTGGGGGCGTCGGCGGTGCCGGAGGGGTCGTGACGGGTGGCGTAGTAACGGGCGGAGGAGTACCATTGCAAGTGGCTTGCCGTGACCATGTGTAGGTGATGGTCTGTCCCGACTGCTCCACATTGATGGTAAACAAAGGCGTGTCAGCGTTGACCCGCGACCCGGCGTCTAAGTACTGATTTGAGTCGGTCGTCCAGCCGGTAATTCCGTTTGCCTGGTAGCGGATGGGCGAACCGTTCCCCCCGCTGGTGTTGAAAGTAATGGCTCCCGTTTGGCAGTTATAGGTCGGAGCCAGCACCGTCAACGGACTTCCCGTGCTGGTGACCGTTTCGGTTACGAACATGGTCTTGCCCGATATCACGTTGTAATCAGGCTGATCAAGAAAACCGGTGTAGTTGGGAGCGGCAGCGCGGGCGGTTCCGGTGGCGCTGTTTTCCACTTGTACGTACAGCGTTGCGTCGGTGGAGTTCGTTGGCCCGGCTCCTGCTTTCCGGAGCCACGAAACGGCCTTAGGTAAGCCCGTCTGGAGGGTAAGGGTCGATTTTTCGGCAAACAGGCTTTGGTCGCTGGCCTGCCCGTGGCTGCGCAGGAGCCGGAAACTTGTGCCGGACGTCACCGTCCGAAAGCGGCCTTTAACATGGTACGTTACCACCGGCTGCGACTCGGCCGAAAGGCGGCCCGACACGTAATCGGTGAAATCGCCCCCCGTCTGCTCAAATCCGGGCGGCAGGAGCATTTTGAGGGTGTAGTCGTTTGCACCGGACAAGAAAAACAACTGGCTGGGCGATATACTGAGCAGTTGAGCCGTTACGGTCAGGTTGACTTCTTCGCCGATCCTGATTTGCTGCTTGTCGCACTGAATCGAAAACCGGATTGGATCGGGCCCCTGTTTAGCGGGTTCATTGACGGAAGTCCGTTGGGTAAAGAAACTGTTTGTCAGCTTTTTGACCGGGGGCGTGCGCCTAACAGAAGAGTGATCTGGCACAGTAGCCGACGAGGAGAAAACAAAGGAATGATCGGAATGATTGTAAACGGATTGGCTGCTGAGTACGGGTAAAAGTAAGCCGAACAACAGCATTAATTTCAACGGCACGGTTAAGAAGTTGGTCATAAAGCACGGGGTAAAAAGGTAAAATAGTAGAAAATTCAAGTGGAGATAGTTGGTTGATAAATGATGTACCAACCTGTACGAGGCAGGCTCAATGCAGCTTGTTCCGGTAATGATTCGCAGGCAGGAGTAATGAGGTGGTTGCTGGGTGAAATGATTGTCTCAACCCGCATTCTTCAATTTTATAGGGCAGCAATTGGGAAAGTAAACCAATAAAGTAGAGTATCCCAACCTAACTGTAAGCCTATTCCTTACATACGAAACTATAATCATACCCGGCAATCAGGCTTGGAAATTTGTACACTGCTTATAATGAGAATCTTGCAACTATATTTATTATACGGTAGGAAACGTTGAAAATTTAGCGAGTGAGCATCTACTTAACCAAATTTTTACGTTCAATTTTCATGAAATGGATCAGAGTATACCGAATATGAAAACGATAAACTTATTGAATTTGTGGACCAACGTACCGCCCTCAGTCGGGACGATCCGCTCGGGGAGACGGCTTGATACGTCGTCCTTTGGCAAAGTACCGGATGCATTATCGGACAGAATTTAACGGCGCCAATCGGTAAGAACCAGGATTTGCCCGTAGTTTTGCCGTCATGTCCACCTTGTCACCCCGCACTATAGTACTCTTCATCGGTGCCATTCTGCTCTTAGCCTTTGGTCTGCGTCTGTACCGCGCCGGTGCGCATGGCATCTTTTTCGACGAGAAAACTACCCTGCTCGTTAGCCAGGGAATCTGCGTGGAAGGCTCCAACCAACGCGCCGTTTTTACCCAGCCCACCTTCACCCCAGCGGACTTCTGGCGTCCCAAAACGATAGCAGATTACATCGAAGCCAACACCCGAAGCGACATTGGCAACAGCCCCGCCTACTACGTACTGCTGCACGGCTGGCTGGCCCTGTTCGGTCTCAGCGATTTGTCGATGCGGTTCCTCTCCGTGCTCTTCAGTACGCTGATCGTGGGACTACTATTCATTTTTGTCCGTCGCCACTTCGGCTCGACCACGCTGGCGCTCATCAGCGCGGGCATTGCCGCTATCGAGCCGTTTTTTGTGGCCTACGCCCAGATGGCCCGCAATTACTCGATGACGTTTTTCCTGACGCTGCTGGCCACGCACCTGTTCCTGCTCATCTGCGAACGGAGTCAGGCCGGGCGGCTGGCATCAGCGAACGAAGGCAGTCAACGCTCATCGCCGGGCCTGCATGTTGCTTACGGGCTGGTCATTATGGTGTCGCTGCTATCGCATTACCTAACGGTTACGGTGTTTTTGTGTCATGGCTTATACGCCCTGCTGTACGTGCGCCAACCGCGCACCTGGCTCACGCTGGCGCTGACCGCTGCGGTCGGCGTTGGTGTGGTAGCCCTGTGGTTTGTGTTCGGTGGTGGTCAGTACACGTTTCGGACGCTGGCTTACCAGGCTGAATTTTACCGAACCATTGCGCTGACGAATCCCGTCGGCACCTCGTTCGGCACGATTTTACCGGCCACGATTCCCAACATCGCGAAGCGGTCCCTGCCCCTGTTCACCGATTTATTTATGGTTACCAACGGCCTTGGGCTGGTGCTGACCGGGCTGCGCAATTCGGCCCTGGCGCTGGGGTTGGGGACGCTGGTGGTATTCATCATGTACACGTACCGGCACACCCCCCGCCCGCCGAAGTGGGTGTATGGGGCCATACCGGTGCTGCTACTGGCCGGGTTACCGCTGTATACGGTGGTGCCGTTGCGACTTCTGGTGCTGTCGGCAGCCCCGGCATTCGTGTACCTGATGGGTTGGGCCATTGTCCGGCACGATGACGCCCGTACGCGTCCGCTCCTCGTCATGCTGCTCCTGCTGACGTTCGTGCCGACGTTTTTCCTCCTGTTCATGGCCTGGCGTTCGGGGCACACGTTCGGTATCACGCAGCGATATTCGGGTTTTTCGTTCCCGTACGTTTGCATACTGATTGCGATGGGGTTGCGGCAATTCGTCAGGCTGCCGTGGTGGTTCAGCGTGCCGATTGGGGTTGTACTGTTGCTCCAGTTGGGGTTCGTTGGTCAGGTGATCACCCAGATTTACGCCGGAAATCAACCAAAATATACGTACTTTGATCGTCCGCGCCTTGAAAACCCGTACTGGTTGCTGGCACAGCGGCTGAAGCAGTCCTACGCGCCGGGCGACACGATTGTTTATCCAGGTCGTAAAAAACGGCTCTCGACCGACACCGACATGGACGACAACAGGCTGCCCTATCGCGTGTTCGACGCACAGATGGTGAACATCTATTTGCCGCCCAACGCGCTGTTTGTCCAGCGCATCGACTCAACGGACTACGACCGGGTTGTGCTGGTTAAGGGCAGTACCGGAAAAAAACAAACCGTATTTGATTTTGAGGGCACGAAATACCGGTATTGACCGGTTTAGCCACTAATCGCCCCCTCCTTACTTCATTGACCCGTATGACGACCGAAGCCATTGACACCCAAGCCTTACGCGGGCAGCTCAGACTCCGAATTCTGAACCTCTACAACCAGGCTCACGCCGGGCACATTGGCTGTTCGCTGAGCTGCATCGACCTCATGATTGCCACGCTCGTGCTGCGCAAACGCCCGCAGGACACGTTTCTGCTCTCCAAAGGCCACGCGGCAGCCGCGCTTTACGCCTGCCTGAATTACCTCGGCGCTATTTCGGACGATGAGCTGGCCACGTTCTACCAGAACGGAACAACCCTGCCCGCCCATCCCGCGCCCAATCAGCACAAGGGTATCCCGTTCGCGACGGGTTCGCTCGGCCACGGCCTACCCATTGGGGTTGGCATCGCTCACGCGGGTAAACTCCTCGGCGACGACTCGCGGGTGTATGTGCTGATGTCCGACGGCGAAACCAACGAAGGCACCACCTGGGAAGCGGCTCATTTCGCTCTTCAGCACAAATTAGACAACCTCGTGGTGCTGGTCGATAAAAACGGCTTGCAGGGCTTCGGTAAAACCGCCGACGTATTTGGCGATACGGCCGCTGTTCGCACCTGGGAAGCCATTGGTTTCGAGACCGTTGCCGTCGACGGGCACGACGTAGACATCGTCATGGCAACGCTCGACACGCTTCAAAACAACCCTAACGGAGCAGGCAAGCCCAAGATGATCATCGCAAATACGGTGAAGGGCAAGGGCGTTTCGTACATGGAGAATCGGCTCGAATGGCACTACCTGCCCATGACCCCGGCGCAGTACGAGCAGGCCTGCACCGACGTGTCGGCCACGTATCTGATGGGGCAGGCAGTGTAAAGAGTGTGTTAGTTTATGAGTGATGTAGGTTTATGAGTTTTGAAGGAGAACCACAACTCACAAACCCACACACTTACACACCTAAAAACTTATACACCCAAAACTTCCACCCAATTCCTGTACTTTTGCGGCCTGAATCAGCCTGCTCCATTTTGCTATCTTCCACAATTACCCAGCTTAACGGTCCCATTGTTGTTTTCGGTGCCAGCGGCTTCATCGGCGCCAACCTGTTCGAGCAACTCTTCCGCGTCCGGCAGCGCAACGGTTCCGCCGATGTATACGCCCTCACCCACGACGCGACCAAAGCCTGGCGGCTCAAACTCCTCGACGCCCCCGCCGAAAATATCATCCACTGCGATATTCTGTCCAGCACGTCGGTTCAGGACGTTTTCGAGCGCATCAAGCCCAAAACCGTCTTTAATCTGGCGGCCTATGGCGCTTACAGCAAGCAGAAAAACGTGGGCTTAACCTACGAGACGAACGTACTTGGCACGGTCAATATTCTCGAAACCTGCACGCCCAACATGGTCTATATCCACGCCGGGAGCAGTTCGGAGTACGGCTTCAACTGCACCGCGCCGAAAGAAACCGACCGGGTGGAACCCAACAGCCACTACGCCGTCTCGAAGGTGTCGGGGGCTTATACGCTGGAATACTACGCGAAAGTTCACAAACTCAACACGCTTAATTTACGGCTGTATTCGATTTACGGGGGCTGGGAAGAACCCGACCGGCTCATTCCCCGGCTGGTGGAAGAGAGTCGTAAGGGACAACTACCGCCCCTTGTTTCACCCGACATCAGCCGCGACTTCGTGTACGTCGATGACTGCGTGGGCGCGTTTGTGCAGGCGGCTCTGCGGGTGAATCCTCAGATTAGCGGGAGATCCTATAACATTGCGACGGGCAAAAAGACCACTATGCGCGAACTGGTCGACGTTGCCCGCCAAACGTTCGGGCTGGCGCAGGAGCCGGTCTGGGGCAGCATGGGCAACCGGGCCTGGGACTTGGCCGACTGGTACGGCGACCCCACGGCCGCTGAGACTGATCTGGGCTGGACGGCTACGACGAGCCTCGGCGACGGCCTGCGCCAAACCGCCGACTGGCAGGTGGCGCACCAGTACGAAAGCCGGGTAATTCCCGCGTTTCAGACGCCCACGCTCAACCCGGTTATTTCGCCCATCATTGCCTGTTACAAGGACGCCCAGGCCATTCCGTACATGTACGAGCGGCTGGTGACGATGTTTAACGAGATCAAAGTCCGCTACGAAATCATCTTCGTCAACGACAACTCACCCGACAATACCGACGAGGTGCTGAACGCCATCTGCGCCAAAGACCCGAACGTGATTGTCATCAAACACTCGCGGAATTTCGGGTCGCAGTCGGCGTTTTTGAGTGGCATGGAAATCGCGACCGGCGACGCGGTGGTGCTGATGGACGGCGATTTGCAGGACCCGCCCGAGGTAATTCCCCAGTTTTTCGAGAAATGGCAGCAGGGCTTCGACGTGGTGTATGGCGTTCGGGTGCAACGCGAAATGGCCCCGCACGTTCACTTTTTTTACAAGCAGTTTTACCGGCTTTTCAAACGCACGGCCTACATCGACATTCCCGTAGACGCGGGTGATTTTTCCATCATCGACCGCAAAGTGGTGCGCGAGTTGGTCAACCTGCCCGAAACCGAGCAGTTCCTGCGGGGCCTGCGGGCGTGGGTGGGCTTCCGGCAAACGGGCGTCGACTACGTGCGGCCGGAGCGCATGTTCGGCGTGTCGACCAATAACTGGACCAAAAACATCGGCTGGGCTAAGAAAGCCATTTTCTCATTCAGTTTCGCTCCGCTGGAGTTGATGACCTACGCGGGCTTCGTACTGACGGGCCTGTCCATGCTGGGCATCATCTGGCAGATCATGTCAAAACTGTTTAATCTGGACCCTAACACGCCGTATGGGTTGTCGACCGTTATTGTCCTGGTTATGTTTTTCGGTGGCATCAACTTGCTGGGCATTTCGTTTCTGGGTGAGTACATCGGTAAGATTTTTGAGGAAACCAAAAAACGACCGAAATTCATCCGCACAATGGTTCGCAAGGGTGAGCGGGTGTACAAAACAGCCGCCGAGATCAGCACCTTGGTAGAACAGCGGAGGAGTAAGTAACTTTGCCTGGCTAACCCCGATATGAAACAGAAGAACAGGCATGGCAACATTTGTGAGAACTACTAACAAGTATCCAATGCACTGACCAATCTGCTCAAGCCAGATTAATCTTCATAAAAGGTACTCACCCGTTATGCGAAAAGAATTTGCTGCCGCCATTGAGCGGATTGCGCAGACCGACGATAAGATCGTGTTCATCACCGGCGACCTGGGGTACAACGCCCTCGAAAACGTGGTGGAAGCGCTGGGGCCGCGCTTTATCAACGCGGGCGTGGCCGAGCAGAATATGGTGGGCGTGGCGGCTGGCATGGCCTATCGCGGCTACAAAGTGTTCTGCTACAGCATTGCGCCGTTTGCCGTGTACCGGTGTCTCGAGCAGTTCCGCAACGATGTGTGCCTGCATAAAATGCCGGTTTTTCTGGTCGGTAACGGCGGGGGCTATGGATACGGAATTATGGGCAGCACCCACCACGCCATCGAAGATCTGGCCTGCCTGAGCGGCCTGCAAAACGTGAACACATACATTCCCGCTTTCGCCGACGAAGTAGACCCAATGCTCGACCAGATCGTGGCCGAAGCGCGTCCGGCGTACCTGCGGCTGGGTGCGGGACCGAAAACACCCGACGGGGCCGAAACACTTGGTACGTTCAAACACATCGTCCGCAGTGACGCCCCGGTTGGCACAGTTGTAGCCCTCGGACCGGTGGCCGCCAACGTGCTGACGGCCTTGCAGGATGAACTGCTGACCGGTCAGTTCGATGTGTTCACCGCCACGAACCTGCCCCTCGATTTACCTACCGACCTCGCGCACCGCTGGGCCGGAAAACCGCTGCTGGTCGTTGAAGAACACGTATCCATTGGTGGACTGGCCCAGCAACTATCCGTACAGCTATTGACCCATGGAGCCGCACCAAGCCATTTTGTGAGCCTGTCGGCGCAGGGCTATCCCAACGGGCTGTATGGCGACCAGAAGTACCATCAGCAGTTGTCGGGTCTGGACCCGGCCAACATCGCCCGTCAGTTAAGCAATTGGCTCATAGCCGGATGATCCCGCCCAAACCGCTCACGCAGCCCCTACCCGCCCGGCCCGCTAATCAGCCGTCTGCCCCGTTCCGTGCATTAGCGCAGCCGCTGTGGGCCTGGGCCGTTGTGTTGCTGCCCGTGATTGTGTTCGCGCTGGTGTGGCAATATTACGCCGTCAACGTGCCCAAGTGGGACGACCACGCCCTGCGGGCTTACCTGTATTTCTCCGATCAGGAAACGACGCTGTCGGGCAAAATTTACCAGCTTTTCAGGCAGCACAACGAGCACCGCATCGTCTACGACCGCATCATCGCAACCCTCGACTACCGGCTCTTCGGCAAAATGAGCCACATTCACCTGATGGTGGCGGGTAATCTAAGTCTGGTGGGCCTGCTGGCCGTGTTTGGCGCTGTGCTGCTGCGGGCCGGAAAATCACTGATCTACCTTCTTCCGGTGGCATTGCTGCTGTTCAACCTGTCGCACTGGGAAAATATGTTTTGGGGTATGGCTGCCCTGCAAAATTTCTCGGTGGTGTTGTGGGTTGTGCTCACCATTTACCTGCTGAGTTACACCGACCGCTGGGGTCTGGCACTGGTAGCGGCCGTGCTGGCAACGCTCACCAGCGGCAACGGACTGTTGGTATGGCCCATTGGTTTGATTCTGTTAATGCTGCGGACGCCGACCGTCAACCGTCAACGTAGTGAAGGAGCCGTTGACCGCCCGAAGCTTGTCCTGCTGGCCTGGGTCGTTGCTGCGGCCGCTATCATTACGTTGTATTTTATTGGGTTTGAAAAACCAGCGGGGAACCCGGCCAACCGGCCATCCATCACCGAGTTGCTCAAGGGCTGGCTGGCATTCACGGGTGCTGCGGCCGAAGTCTTCTCGACCGAGTCGCCCCTGCGCGTCAGCACCTGGATCGGGATGCTGATGGTATTGGCCACGCTCGGTCGTGTGAGCTGGGATGTGCGAACCTACTGGCCCACCATTACCAACGCAATGCGGTTCGTTTTTAGGTCGGGCTACGAAAAGCCGGTTCCCGAAAAGTCTGGACACGAAAAAGCGGGGCGCCAAAAGCCGGGTCTGAAAAAACCAGTGGCACTACATTCTGATGCGGGAAAAGCGCTGCCGCCGATGGTTTTGTTTTTCTGGGGCTGTGCCTTATTCATCCTCGCTACGGCCGCCCTTGTCGCCTGGACCCGGACGGGCTTCGGTATTGATCTGATTATCACCAGCCGCTACAAAGTCTATTCGCTGACGCTGCTGGCCCTGCTTTACGTGTACGTCGTGGGCCGGTTACCCAAACGCGCTGGTCGCTGGATGGGCGCGGTGGGTGCGGTGGGTGCGGTGGCAAGCTTGTTCATTGCCTGGCTGTCCTACAATTTGTTTCTGGATGATACCATCTGGTGGCGGCACTGGATGCTGACGAGCCAGTTCAACTGGACGTATAGCACCAGTCAGCCGGTTCGTCGCTTAGACGCTATCAATAAACAATACATTAAGCAGGCACCCGCGTTTTACGACGCAGACCCGGCCGTTTTGTACGGAGCCGGGCAACCGACCGTCTGGCCAGTCGCCGTTACCCAAACGCCCGACGGTTTTCTGGTGCAGGACGGAAACGGGACGGCGCAGGATCAGCGCGACAGCCGGGCCTTCGTTGTTGCCCGGTCACCGAAACGAACGTACCTGTTCCCAACCCGTCAGAACCAGAATCTGGCCGGGCGAAAACGGTACTGGCCCGCCAATCCGTTCACCGTTGGGTTTACCGCGACGCGGGGCGACGTTGACCTTGATTCCGGGACTTACCAATTGTTCATTCTGACGGTGGCAACGAACGGACAGTTAACCCTCTACCCTACCGGCCAATCGATTACCTGGGTGAAACCGGCCGAGACGCCGTTGAAGAAAAACTGGTAACTCATTCTTCGTAGTTTTGCGCTGACGACCGAAAAACCGCCAACCAACCCGTTATCCATGCTGAACACGCCAACAGTTGCGACCACCGCCCGCCCGGCCCTGAACCACCTCCGGCAGTTAGACGGCATCCGGTTCGTAGCGGTGGGCATGGTCCTGTTCGACCACTGGATGGTTGGCCGCGTAGACGGACTGGCACTGGGTGCGTTGGGGGTTACGATCTTTTTTGTACTGAGCGGCTTCCTCATCACGCGCATCCTGCTGTCGAGCAAAGACAAACTCAGCAAGGAACCAAACGGGGGACTGGGCAAGTACCTGAAGACATTCTACATCCGCCGGACGCTACGCATTTTTCCGGTGTACTACCTGACGCTGTTCGTGCTCTACGCCGTCAATGAGCCGCCCGTGCGCCGGACGTTCGGCTGGCTGGCCCTCTACGCCACCAACATTTACATGGCTTATAACACGACCTGGATGGGTACCGTCGATCATTTATGGTCCTTGGCGGTGGAGGAGCAGGTGTATTTATTTTTCCCCCTGTTGCTGTTCTTCGTGCCACGCCGGTGGGTACCATCGGTAGCTGTTCTGATGATTATTGGAAGCGTTGGCCTGCGGTATGTTTTGTACCGAAAACACATGCCGTGGTTTATTGGGTACGTCTCAATGCCCACTTGCCTGGATTCCTTTGGTCTGGGAATGCTCATGGCGTTCGGCTGGCTTTACCGGCGCGAGTGGTTTACCCAGCTCTTTCAATCATCAGCGCTGGTCTTCGTTAGCTTGGCAGGATTCTTGGCCGTTGTTGTCCTAACCAACTGGATTGCCCAAACGTCAACGATTGGTTATCATAACATTATGGCTGACGTGTGGGAACGGCTGGCGGCTTCACTTTTCGGTTTTTTCCTGATTGGGCGGGCGGTGCTGGGCTTCGGCGGACCGATGAAGTGGCTGCTCGAAAACCCCGTCAGCCAGTATATGGGCCGCATCAGCTACGGATTGTACCTGTACCATAACTTTGTGTTCAACATTTACCACACCCAGCCGACCCACTTCACGGTGCGGGCCTGGCGACGCATTACCGACGTGCTTCCATTCCTGAACAGTTCGTACTTCTTCCAGTTTTCGTTCTTTCTGACCCTTACCATCGCGCTGGCCACAATTTCTTGGTACCTGATCGAACGCCCTATCAACAACCTGAAGGACCGGTTTTCATACTGAGCTACGCCCGAAAGCCGGTGGTACCGTGTGCAATCAGTAGCCGTTTAGCAACAATCTAATAAAGGCTGTATAATTTCACTGAATTCAAGGGAGAACATAAGAGAATAGGTCAACACTTATTAGCTTTAGGAGTCCTTGACCTATCGTAACTTTTTACGGTTCATCCCTGCCTGCCTGTGATTCCGGCAAATTCGTTGGTGCCCGGATTTACCCTATCTTATAGCTCCCAGTATAGACCCCGAGAAAAGTCACCCAGCCTGAGTCAGTTGGTTAAAACCAACCGACAGAGCGCCCCGTTGGTTCGTGCACGATGATGCACTGCCAGCGCATCGCTGTAACTTCCGGCTCGACCTGAGCAGCCCGGCCACTGTGCGGTACACCGAGTTCGACAACACCACGTTTACGGGCACCTGGTCGGTTCCGTCCGACAACCGCTTAGTGCTAAGTGACGCCCCAACCCAGCGAAACAGGTGGTACAATTGAGTTTATCATCAGTACGGTGAACCATACACAACTTGGACTGACCCGCACCACAACCAGCAAGAAATCGGGAGGTACTACGAATAAATACATGCTATCGAATCCGTAAGCGTACGGTGCTAATAATCACCCCATCCAAAAGCCGCGTTCAGTTTTCACTGACGCGGCTTTTGGATACATAACCGGGTAAATTCTCTGGTGTTGTACAGCCACAATTCGTAGATAGCCCCCCGTTTGTTTCTGGTCAGCTTCGTTCCAGAATGTCAATTACATGCACAGGAGAACCCAGCAACGAGCCATTTCCTGATTTCCCGCTAAATAATGTCCTGTTGGGTTCCGCCATCGCCCGCAAACATTTTCTTATATTTGCGGTGTTTATAGGCACAAATAAGCTACACCCGGACCGTTCAACGGCCGGGTATGTCGCCGAGAATCGGTTGCTGACCGACTTATCGCTAACCACCTAAAGTACACTGCATGAGCCTCCTGCTGTCAATCGTAATGCCGGCTTACAACGAAGAAGAAGTTATTGAAGTTGTTGTCAAGCAGTGGACCGACTTGCTGACCCGTCAGTTCCCCACCCAAAACACCCGCCTGATTGTTGTTAACGATGGTTCCCGCGACAAAACCGGCGCTATTTTAGACCAAATCAAAGAACGCTATCCGAAATTGGTGGTCGTGCATCAGCCCAACGGCGGTCATGGCAACGCGGTGGTCAATGGTTACCGGCAGGCCGTCGCCCTCGACTCGGAATACGTGTTTCAAACCGACAGCGACGATCAGTTCGTCACCGACGATTTCGGCAAACTCTGGGCGAAGCGCAACGAGTCGCCGTTTATTCTGGGCTACCGCGAGGAACGCTACGATGCCCCGGCGCGGCTGGTCATCACCCGGATTCTGCGCATGAGCATTGCCCTGATCTACGGCACCTACATCATGGACAGTAATATTCCCTTTCGGCTCATTCGGGGGACGTTTCTGCGGAAGCTGCTGGCTCAATTGCCCACCCCAACCCCGTTTGCGCCGAACATTTTTCTCGCCGTCATGGCCAAAAAAGCCGGTCACAACACGTTCGACATTCCCATTACGCACAAAGAACGCCTGACTGGGACGGTGTCTATTCTGAAGTGGAAACTCCTGAAAGTGTGTATCCAGAGTTTTGGTGAACTGGCGCAGTTCCGGCTCGACCTCGACCGTAAAGTAAACGCATTAAAACAACCAGAGCCGGTAGCGGCATAAATAAATGCATAATGTAGAATGCATAATGAACAATGCCGATGAACTACATTATTCATTGCGCATTATGCATTCTACATTATTTGTAAACTCAACTCATGAAGTATAAGTACGTCATTATCGGCTCAGGGCCAACGGGCCTCGGAGCCGCTTACCGCCTGAAAGAATTAGGCATCACCGACTTTGTCATTTTAGAAAAAGAAGATCGCATTGGCGGTCTCTCCAAGAGTTACGTCGACGAAAAAGGGTTTACCTGGGACATTGGGGGCCACGTGCAGTTTTCGCACTACAAATACTTCGATAACCTGATGAACGAAGCACTCGGCGAAGAGGGCTGGTTCAATCACCAGCGCGAGTCGTGGGTGTGGATCGAGAATCGCTTTGTGCCCTATCCGTTCCAGAACAACATCAAGTACCTGACGCCCGAAACAATGTGGAAATGCCTCGAAGGCATCATTCACAACTACAAGCATCCCACCAACGTTAAACCCGCTAACTTCCGCGAGTGGATTTTGGCAACGTTCGGGCCGGGTCTCGCCGAGACATTCATGTTCCCCTACAACTACAAAGTTTGGGCGTATCCGACCGAAGAAATGAACGCCGTTTGGGTGGGCGAACGCGTAGCCGTAACGGACCTGCAACGGGTGACGAAAAACATTATTTTCAATCAGGACGACTTCTCATGGGGACCCAACAGCACCTTTCGATTCCCCAAAAAGGGCGGTACGGGCAGCGTTTGGGATTCGGTCGGTCGTTTAGTTGGTGCCGAGTACGTCAAGCTGAACTGCACGGTTGAAAAAGTGATCGGCCCCGAAAAAACGATCATTGTGTCCGATGGATCAACCATCGAGTACGACCATTTGCTGAGTACCGTACCGCTCGACGTGTTTGTCCGTAAGGTAGAGGGACTCGATGCGCAAACGGTGGAAACGGCGCAGGGGTTGAAGCACTCGTCCACGAACGTAGTGGGCATTGGGTTGAAAGGCCAGCCGAAAGAAAGCCTTAAAACCATGTGCTGGATGTACTTCCCGGAGTACAACAGCCCGTATTACCGCGTCACGGTGTTCTCCAACTATAGCCCCAACAACGTGCCCGACATCACCCAAAACTGGTCGCTGATGACCGAAACGAGTGAGTCGAGCGCCAAGCTCGTTAACCGCGAAACGCTGATTGACGACACAATCCGGGCGCTGAAAGAGGACCAGTTGATTCAACCGGAGGATGAGATTGTATCCACCTGGCACATGGCCTTTGAGTACGGTTACCCAACGCCATCGGTGGAGCGAGACGGTATTTTGAAGGCCGTACTGCCTAAACTCGAACCGTTCGGCATCTACTCACGGGGCCGGTTTGGGGCCTGGAAGTACGAGGTCAGCAATCAGGATCACTCGCTCATGCAGGGCGTTGAATGGGCCAACCGCGTGGCTACCAACGTCCCCGAACTAACAATGCCCTTTCCCGAAACGGCCAACGCTATGTGGGGCAAGTGAAAATAGTCATAAGTCGTAAAAGTCGCAAGTGGCTGTCGCACGAGTATTGCTTTCGCGACAGCCACTTGCGACTTTTACGACTTATGACCGCACGGGCGGCCCCGTTCTACGACTATTTATGAACCGTAACGTCTGGATTGGTATTGGCGTAGTCGTGCTGCTGGTGGGCGGCTGGCTGGGCTACCGGCAGTGGCGGGCACCGGGTCGTGCGGTTGGGTCGCTGGTGCCGCCGGGTGCCCTGCTCGTGCTGGCCAGCAACCGCCTGCAGGATACGGTATCGGCGCGGACGCTGCGGACGGAAATCTCGCTCCGCCAGATACCCATCTTCAACGAAGCCCGGCAACGGCTCGACCGGTTTCTGTACGCCACGGCCGACACCGCCACTGTGCTGAAATTCATCACGGGTAAAAACGTCCGGTATTCGCTTCACGCGCTTTCTAGAAACACGCTCGATCTTATTTTCTATGTGCCAATCGGTCCCGACGATCAGTCGTTTCTGAACCGGTTGACCAATCCCGATCCGCGCCAGTACCGGGTGCTGAATCATACGTTCGCCGGTGAGAAGATCCTGGATTTAGTGGCACGGGGTAACGAACCCGTTGGCTCGTTCATTTTGACAGACGACGTTTTAGTGGGCAGCGTGTCGGGTATTCTAATCGAAAACGTAGCGAAGCGGATGCACCAGCCGCTGAAGCTGTCGCAACCCGATCCGGGTTCCCAAATCGACGCCGACCACGGGGCGGGGCTGTCCGTCCGGCCCGAAGTGCTCCAGTCGCTGTTCAGCAATTCAGGCTCGCTCATCCGGCTGTTTCTGCCGGAGCGACTGACGCTCCGGTTTCGTCCGTCGGCGTCGCGGTCGCACCTGATTGGCTATGCAGCCAGCGAGATTGGCAACCGGCGCGACGTAGCGGCTCTGTTCGCGGGTCAGACGCCCCGGCGCGTCACCCACGCCGACCTGATTCCACAAACAACGGCCACGCTCTACCACATCGGCATCAGCGATGCAGCCCGCTTTGGCCGGTCGATGAGCGGCCTGCTGGGATCGGCTTCCAGCGATTTCCTGCGCGACCGGTTCAGCCAGATTGCCCCGGCCACCAGTGCGTTATACCAGGCGCTGGACGCCGACATTCTGCTGTGCCGGATGGAGTCGCCGACGAGTACGCCCCGGCAGGTGCTGGTGTTGAGTGGCCGTGACGCCCGGCAACTAGCCAACGCCTATCAACAAATAGCGTACCGCGCCGGGGCCGGAGTGTCTGCACCGCCGAAAACCTTCCTGGGTCATAAAATCCTGCTGCTGAATGTTCCCGAACTGCCCGCATCGCTGTTTAGCAGCTTGTTCACGGGCTTTCCACAAAGCTGGATCACGCAGCACAACTCGGCCTTAGTGGTCGCCAACAGCGAAGAAGCCATGCAGGATTACCTCCAGCAGGTTCAGCGCGGGGCCGTTTGGTCGGCCGACGAACGGCAAACCGATTTATTGAACAGTACCCTGCGTCCGGCTAATTTCACGGCCTTCGTTCGGATGAACCGGACCCCCACCACCGTGTCGGCAGCGTGGCCGGTAGCGTGGCAAAATCTGCTCAACCACCAGGACCCCACCGATGGTACGCTGGCCAATCCAGTGGCCGGGGGTAACGGCCCGGCATTGGCGAACTTAGAAAACATGGCGTACCAGGCCAGCTACGGCAACGAAAAGATTTTGTCGACAATTGTACTGGGTCGTACCACCCGCCGGGCCAGTCAGGCCGTGCTCAACAAAGTGCTGTTACAGAAAAAAACGGAGTTCGATGCTCCGCTCATTGCCGCGCCCGTCGTGACGGGCAGCCTGAGCGCAGGGGGAACGCAGTTTTACGCCCAAACCGAAGCCGTGCAATTCGTGCTGGTGCCCCCCGAAGGTGACAGAATCAGGCAGGCTCCCACGGATGGTCCCATCCGCAGTAATGCGCTCGCCGTCGATTTTCTCGACAACGGCCGGTTGCAATACCTGTTCATGACCGACCGAACGCTGTACGTAGCCGATCCGGGTTTGGCCAGAGTCAACCAATCCAAACCAGATGCCAAGGAAGTAAGTCTGCTGGCCATTCGCCTGCCCAACGGACTTGACCCTACCTTTCTGGTTCGGCCGCGTGGAATGCGTCAGCGGAATATAGTCGCTCTCGCAGCCCACCAGGATGGCCACGTCTACGCCCTCGACCGCCAGCGCCGGGCGTTTGTGCGGCTACTGGCGGCCCCGCGCAAAGGGCCACTCCTCCTGCCGTTCCAGGTTATCAATACGCCAACGGGTATGGATGTGCTGGCCGTTCAGCCCGACGGCACGGTGAACTACTGGCGCGAAAATGGCACCCAGTACCCACGCTTCCCAGCCCGGATCGAACGCCGGACGGAAGAAGAACCCGAAACAAAAATGGTGGGACCGGCCCTGTTACCTCTTGGTCAGACGGGTATTCAGACGATTACCGAGGAGGGACAGTTGCTGACGCTGAATACCACTGGGCAGATTACCAAACGAACTCAACTGTTCCGGCCGGTGCGGAGCGGTTCGTTCCGGCTCTTTCCCGACGAGGACCAAACCAACTGGCTGCTGCTGCTCACGACCGACACCGAAGTAGCCGTATTGGATCAGCAGGGGCAACGGCAGTTCGAGGTGCGTGCCCTACAGTCGGGACCCTCCAGTTCGGGACGCAACAACGTTCGTTACCACCGGCTTGGCGCGGGTGTCGAGTTAATCAGTGTGCAGTCGGGCCGTTTCACAACGCTCTACGACCTCAACGGGCGCATCGTTGGCGACCGTCCCATCCCCGGCGATTTTCCAGTGGCCCTGCAATTCGATGAACGGACTAATGAATTATATGTGTTGAGCGGGGCACAGCGGGCTGTGCAGTTATTTAGTATTCGGTTAAGATAAAGAGTAGTGCAGTAAGTCATAAGTCGTAAGTGGCTAACGCATGTAAGCAGTTGACGCCAGTGCGGTCAGCGACTTACGACTTACGACTCTTTTTACGACTTTTTACATGCGTTTCCTTCGTTACCTTATTCTTACAACTGCGCTGGTGCTGTGGGCCGGTGGATTGTCAACTACGGTGTTGTACTGGCTTTATCAAACGGGCATCGTTGCTGATGATTACCGGTTCGGCGACTTGTATCGTCTGTCGGCCTTGCCTCAATTTAAAAGGGCGCAACCCGATTGCCCCCCTTCGACGGTATCGAGCGACACGGCTTCGACGCACCTCTACATCATTGGCGACAGTTTCACCGAGGAGCAACGCATTGGCCAAACAGATTTTCGGGTCAGCCACTACCAGCGGGTAGCGTGGGACCATCGGCAGCGGGCGCAGCTTGATCCGGCAAAACGAAACGTACTGGTGCTGGAATCGGTGGAACGCCACTTTCGAGAGCACTTCGCCGTTCCAGTAACCGAGTTGGTTGTCGAGGCTGACACAACCCAGCCACCCACTCAACGGCTACCGTTGCGCAAGCGGCTGAGCCAGGAATTTCACCGGTCGGACGTGGAGGAACGGCTCGAATCGGTCCTGTTCAGCCAGGACTGGGCGTTCTGGTTCAAAGAGTTGAAAGCGCGGTTAACCTTCGACTGGTTCGACCGGGAATACGCCAGCGTCAGCGTATCAAACAACGGTCGGCACCTATTTCTACGCTCGGATACCGACACCACCAAAACGCTGAATTCTTCCTTCTCGCGCCTGACCGACCGCGAAGTCAACACCTTGGTCGACAGCGTCAATGCCGTAGCGGACCGGTACAAGCAACTTGGTTTCGATGCAGTGTATCTGTCCATCATTCCCAACAAAGCCAGCATTCTGGAAACCGGCCGGAGCGACTACAACCGGCTGGTGGAGCGGGTACAGCAGTCGCCAAAATTGCGGGTGCCGACCATCGACGCATTTGGCCCGTACCGACGCACCCAATCATCGCCCTATCTGCTCAGCGACACCCACTGGAACTGCACCGGCCGGGCAATCTGGATCGACGAAGTGCGTAAAACGGCGAATTTGTGAGGAAAATGAGGAGCCGTTTTTTGTGCCCCGACGGAATTAATTCAATAGTACGTCGGGCATATTGACGGTGTATTTTTAGATTAGCGGATAAATCACCAAATCCATCCAATCATGTTCACAAAGACACCCATCCATTTCCTGTTCACCGGTCTATTCCTGCTTGTTAGTTTCCTCGGAAGTCAGGCAGCCGGGCGTGGCTCCACCATCAGTGCGGCCCAGATGATTACCGAGTGGCAACGGGCCAAAGAGTTCACGAAGGAGTATTTGGACGCGATGCCCGAGGACGGCACGAACTTCAAACCGACACCCGAAATCCGCAGCTTCGCCGAACAGATGCTTCACTTAGCCAACGCTAATTTCAATTTCGCGTCGGCCGCTGGCGGCAAGGCGAACCCGTACCAGGGCAAGAGTTTAGAGAAAATGGACGAGTTCAAAACAAAAGCGGCCCTGTCGAAAGTGGTGCTGGAAAGTTACGACTTCACCATCGACGCGTTGAAAAGCACAACGGATGCGCAATTGGCCGAGCAGATCAAGCTATTTGGCCGGGACATGAGCCGCGAGACGGCGTTCACCAAACAGTTTGAGCACCAGACGCACCACCGCGGCCAAACGACGATCTATATCCGAATGAAGGGGGTCAAACCACCCAACGAGAAGTTGTTTTAGGCCATTATCGGCACTCGACCAGCGTACATAGGGTTGATTAACGATGAAAGCCGGATCATGGAGGGCGAGGGGTTAAGAAACTACCCACCCGCGTTTGCCATGCGAATGTCAAGGACTATCAGCTCTAAAAAATGAGTCAGGTCAACCCTGAAGCCGTTACCTGCCCTGCCAGGCGATTTTGACAAGGTCATTAACCGTTCCCTCAAGAAAAAGCCGTCGTGTTTGCGACGGCTTTTTCTGTATCGACTTACCAATTACACGGCTCTATCCACACGACCCAGTCCGTGTGCACTCATCTATTCATTTCTAAACCAAGTCAAGTATGGAACAGGCACTGGAGTTCATGCGTCGGAATCATCCCGACATTCTCAAGAATGAGCCGCCCTACGTCGCCGTGCGGTTCGGACCGAACGTCAAATTAGCCTATGATGACGAAGGCATCGGGCAGTTGGCCCGGCAAGAGTTTGCCCCCATGAAACGGCTGACGACAAAGTTTCCCGGTCTGCGCATGACGCGGCTTTACAAAGCCCTGGCGGCCGACAAATTAGCCGATCTAATTAAACGGGCACAGGCCGCCGACGACACCTACCGCCCCGGTCCGCTGTTCAGCTACTTCAAGATTGAACACGACGACCCAGATCAGGTGCTGGCTATTGCCAAAGAAGTGCAGCACTGGAAAGAAGTGGAGCAGGCGCAGGTGTACATTCCGGCACCGGACCCGTTTGTGAATGCGGCCAATGATCCGCGAGCGGCTAATCAGACCTATTTAGACGCAGCGCCGGGTGGTATCGACGCCCGCTACGCCTGGAATTTTGTGGGGGGCGATGGACAGGGACAACGCCTTGTCGATCTGGAAAGGGGCTGGACATTTGGGCACGAAGACCTCAACGCCCACGGCATTTCGTTGCTCCACGGCACCATCCGCGACGGTAGCCGGAGCCACGGCACGGCCGTATTCGGCGAAATATGCGCGGTTGACAACACCGTCGGCTGCGTGGGCATCACGCCAAAGTTAACCAGCGTCCGGGCCACCTCGTACTACGGCAGCACACTGTCCGACGCCATCTTAGCGGCCGTGGCGGCTATGTCCTTCGGCGACGTACTCCTGCTCGAAGCGCAAATCGAAATACCAGGACTTCCCGGTGTGTTGGGTCCGATTGAAGTACTCGACGGTGTGTTTGAGGTAATCCGGCTGGCAACGGCCCTGGGTATTATTGTGGTCGAAGCGGGTGGCAACGGCACAGACAACGGTTTCGCACCCCCGTTCGCAATGGATACGTACGTAGCGCCGGGCGGCAACGCCATTCTGAATCCAGCAGGTGCCGGTTTTCGGGATTCGGGCGCGATCATCGTCAGCGCGGCCACGTCGGCGGCACCGCATACCCGCCTGGTATGGGCACCCCACGGGCAGCGAATCGACAACTACGCCTGGGGAGACGACATCAATACGCTCAGTTCAAACGACGGGGGAGCCACCAATCTCTACCAAACCAGTTTTGGCGGTACGTCGGGCGCGTCGCCCATGATTACGGGCGCGGCTTTAGCCATCAACGGCATTGCCGAAGCGTCGCTGGGATTTCGGTTCGGGCCGCGCCAGATGCGGGCGCTGCTGCGAAACCCGGCTACCGGCACCGCGCCCTCCCCCGCCGAAGCAACGCAGATCAGCGTTATGCCCAACCTGCGCCAGATCATCGACACGCTCATCAACGTTACGCCGGACCTCTACGTCCGGGATTTCGTTGGCGATACGGGCAACCCGCACACGGGCGCTATCTCGGCCAGCCCCGACATTATTGTGCGCCCGGCCCCCGAAGCGAACCCACAGACGGCGTTTGGCGAAGGCAGCGGCACCGAAAACGACACAACCTTAGGCAGTAGCGTGGTGGCCGCAGTGGATCATTCTATTTACGTGCGGATGCGCAACCGGGGTGGTTCGGCGGCTGCTAATGTGCAGGCAAGGGTGTTCTGGTCGCCACCCGCGTCGCTGGTCACGCCCGACCTCTGGACGCTGGCCGGATCAACCACGCTGGCTACGGTGCCAAACGGCAATCAGCTCACCGTGTCCGACGCCATCACTTGGCCAGCCGCGAATGTGCCGCCCGCCGGTCATTACTGCTTTGTGGGTCTGGTTGGCAACGCGCTCGACCCGGCCCCGGACCCGGCCGACTTCAACGACTGGAACAACTTTCAACTGTTCATCCGCAACAATAACAACGTCACCTGGCGCAATTTCAATGTCGTCAACGCAGAGCCGGAACCCAATGCTTTAGTCGACGGCTTCGTGGCTCTGCCCTTCCTGCTGGTGGGTGCTCCCGACAAAGCGCGGGCGTTCGACATTGCCATTGAAGGCCGACTCCCCGAAGGTGCCCGGCTGCTGTTCCAGATGCCGCTCGATCTGTTCCGCCAGGCCCGTCCGTTTCTGCCCAAATCAGAGCTTGTGAATCGACAGGAGGCCCGTGCTCAACTGAATCCGTTCCAGCAAACGATGCTGAAGAGCATGAAACTACCTGCCAAGTATCGAGGAAAATGCCAGTTGTTCCTACATATTCCGGAACCGCTACGCAAAAAAGCGTTCCAGGTGGTGCTCCGGCAGTTTTATCGGGGCCTACAGGTGGGTGGGCTTACGTGGCAGACCGGTGCCCGAAAGTTGTGATCGTGTTACTTTAATCAACAGAACGCCCGGCGTCACTTATGACACCGGGCGTTCTGCGTTCAGTACATTCGCACATCGCAACGTTAAGAATAGCTTGACTTACCTTACTCCCACTCAATGGTGGCGGGGGGTTTGGAGGAAATGTCGTACACCACGCGGTTGACGCCTTTGACGCGGTTGATGATTTCGTTCGATACGTCGGCTAAGAATTCGTAGGGCAGGTGCGCCCAGTCGGCGGTCATGCCGTCGACGCTCGTGACGGCGCGTAGCGCTACTACACGTTCATACGTCCGCTCGTCGCCCATAACGCCTACCGATTGCACCGGCAGCAGCATAGCCCCCGCCTGCCAGACTTTGTCGTACAGGCCCTCGCGTTTCAGGCCGTCGATGAACAGCGCGTCCACCTGTTGCAGAATATCGACCTTTTCGGGCGTGATGTCGCCCAGAATGCGGATCGCCAGGCCCGGTCCGGGGAACGGGTGCCGTCCCAGAATGGCTTCGGGCAACCCAAGCGTCCGGCCCACGGCTCGTACCTCATCTTTAAAGAGCGTGTTGAGCGGCTCCACAACTTTCAGCTTCATAAAATCGGGCAGGCCACCCACGTTGTGGTGCGACTTGATGGTAGCCGACGGGCCTTTGACCGACACCGACTCGATCACGTCGGGGTAGATGGTCCCCTGCCCCAACCACGATACGCCCTCGATGCGGTGCGCTTCGTGGTCGAACACCTCAATAAACGTTCGGCCGATGGCTTTGCGCTTGGCTTCGGGATCGGTCAGGCCGGTAAGTGCCGTGTAGAACTGTTCCTTAGCGTCAACGCCTTTTACATTCAGTCCCAGCGTTTTATACGACTCCAGCACGCCTTCGAACTCGTCCTTCCGCAGCAGCCCGTTATCGACGAAAATGCAGTACAGGTTTTTGCCGATGGCCCGGTGAATAAGCGTAGCCGCCACCGACGAGTCGACCCCGCCCGACAGCCCCAGCACGACCCGGTCGTCGCCCAATTTGTCTTTCAACTGCGCGATGGTCGTGTCGGCGAACGACTCGCCGGTCCAGTTCTGGGAGCAACCGCAGATGTCGACCACGAAGTTGTGGAGCAGCACCTTACCCTGTAGCGAATGCGTCACTTCGGGGTGAAACTGAATCCCGTACGTTGGTTCACCCTCCACCTCGAAAGCGGCCACCTGAACGGTATCGGTGGAAGCGATGATGCGAAAATTATCAGGAACGCTCGTGATCGTGTCGGCGTGCGACATCCAGACCTGCGAGTGCGGATCGAGACCGTGCATCAGCGGACTATCGGTATTGACGGTGCCGAGTTTAGCGCGGCCATACTCACGAATAGCCGAAGCCTTCACCTCGCCCCCGCTGCTGTGGGCCAGCAGTTGCGCTCCGTAGCACACGCCCAGCAGGGGCAGTTTGTGCCGGAATGCGGCCAAGTGCACGTCCGGCGAGTCGGCGTCGCGCACCGACGATGGGCTGCCGGACAGAATGACGCCCTTTACGTCGGGACTGATATCGGGAATTTTATTGTAGGGGTGAATTTCGCAGTAGACGTTCAGTTCGCGCACCCGGCGGGCAATGAGTTGGGTGTACTGCGAACCAAAATCAAGAATCAGAATCTGTTCGGTGGCCATGAGGGGTCTCTAAAATGCAAAGTTAAGACCTTAAGCGAATGGATCGCACGGGCGACCCCGAATGAATAATGTAGAATGAATAATGGCAACGGGGCGGGTTGAGCACTGATTTGGGGTCAGCCGCACGGTTCATTATGCGTTCTATATTACTCGTTACTCATTATTCATTCTCTTACCGATACAGCAAATACTTCTGCCGGGTTTGTTTGTAGGCATTGAGCGCGGGTTGCCAGCTTGCCCGGATTTTGTCGGCTGGAACGCCTGCCAGCATCTGCAGCCGGAGCTGGTCCGTACCCGCCAGTTTATCAATGTAGTTGGTGCTCAGAAAGAACTTGCCCTTATCGGAAGCGCGGTGGAAGAAGTCAAAGAAGTAAGTCAGCATCAGCCCCTGTTTTGGTACACTGATTTTGGACAGGTCCAGCCCGTAGCAACGCTTTCCTTCTTGGGGCGGGTTCACGGCGCCAGGTTTGTCGACCGGCGTAAACTGATATGGACCATACTGGGTGTAGGACGATCCAATTACCTGAAACTGCTTGTCGGTGCCGCGCCCAACGCTCACGACGGTTCCCTCAAAGAAACAAAGGGACGGATACAGCAAGACGGCCTGCTGATTGGGGATGTTGGGCGACGGGCGCAGGGGCAACACATAGGGCGTCTGGTGGGTATAGTTTTTAACCGGCACCACCGTCAGCGGGCAGGACTTACCCGGTCCAAGCCAGCCTTCGCCGTTAATCATCCGGGCCAGTTCGCCCACCGTCAGGCCGTGCACGACCGGGATCGGGTGCATACCTACGAAAGATTTGAATTTGGGGTCCAGCACCGGGCCGTCAATGTAGTGGCCATTGGGATTGGGCCGGTCGAGGATGAGGAGCGGCTTTTTCGTTTCGGCGCAGGCTTCCATTACGTAGTGCATGGTGCTGATGTAGGTGTAGAACCGGGTTCCTACGTCCTGAATATCAAAAATAACCATGTCGAGCGAGTCCATCTGCGCGGGCGACGGCTTGCGGTTCTGCCCGTAGAGCGTCGCAATCAGAACGCCCGTGCGCGGGTCGCGGCTGTCACTAATTTTTTCGCCGTCGGTGGCTTCGCCCCGGAAACCGTGCTCGGGCGCGAAGATCGTTTTGACGGTCACGCCGAGAGCCAGCAGACTGTCAACCAGATGCGTCCGGCCAATGGTGGAGGTGTGGTTGACAACCATCCCAACGCGCTTGCCCCTCAGGTCTTTCACGTATAGGTTGGTTTGAGCCGCGCCGGTTTGCATAACCGGCACGGACGCATCTTTCGTTGCGGACTGCGCCGGGCAGCAGCTCATTGTCAAGAGGAGAATAGCGCCGGAGAGCAATAGCCGGGTCGGGCAGAGGGCGGTGGGCATGATGGTACGTTGTGAATCGGTAAAAATAGCCAAAACTAACCGGATGGGGCAATTGGAAAAATGATTCTTTGTGATGAAGTTGCCGCAGCAGCAACCGGGTTTTTCATGCCCACCGAACATTCATTACCCCGCAACGGATTATGGAAAGACCTGTCTTATTCATTCTGCTTTTATTGCTGACGCTCACCGGTGCTCATTCCCAGCCCATTGTGTCGGGTCACTGGTCAGGCAGTTTGGCCGTTGGGAGCACGAAACTCCAGCTTATTTTCGCGGTAACGCCCAACGGACGGGGCGGTTTCGACGCCAAACTGGCCGTTCCGGCCCAGATGCCCGGTACTATAGCCTGCGACCAAATCACCGTGCAGGCCGACAGTATGCTGATTGCCATCAACACCATCAACGGTACGTACGCTGGTAAACTTGATCCCAGCCGGAGCCGCACCACGGGAACATGGCGGCAGAATGGTATGGTACTCCCCCTGAACTTAGTGAAAAGCGACACGATCACCGTTGAGAAGCCAGCCGACCGCCCACAAACGCCCAAACCGCCTTTTCCGTACGTCAGCGAGGAGATTGCCTACGATCACGCCCTTGCCCGGTACAGCGCTCATATCAGCGGAACCCTCACCAAACCTAGCGGTCGCGGTCCGTTTCCGGTAGCCCTACTGATTACGGGCAGTGGCCAGCAGGATCGCGACGAGACGCTGTTCGACCACAAACCATTCGCGGTTCTGGCCGATTACCTCACCAGGCGCGGCATTGCCGTGCTGCGCGTCGACGACCGGGGAACAGGTAACTCATCGGGCGAAACCTACGGCCTGACCACCGCCAATTTTGCGATGGACGTCGTCGCGGGTATCGACTACCTGAAGAGCCGCGCTGATATAAATCCGAAGAAAATTGGGCTGATTGGCCATAGCGAGGGCGGTATGATTGCGCCGATGGTAGCCAGTCAGCGTCCCGACGACGTGGCGTTTATGGTCCTGCTGGCCGCGCCGGGCGTACCAGGTGTCGACCTTATTGCGAAACAGAACGAAGCGATACTCAAATCCACCGGTATCGACTCGTCAATAGCCCAGTCGTATGGTTCGCTGTGCGGAGCAATAGCCCAAGCAGCCATTAAGATTCCAGACTCAGCAGCGGCTTACCGAAACGCAACGGCTGCATTCGTGAGCTGGCAGTCATCCGTGCCGCCCGCAACAGTGGTTGAACTAACGGGCGCAAAAGACGATAAACTAATTCCGCAGTTCATAGACGTGCTCATGAAGGCGTTTCGCAGTCCGTGGATGAACTACATTTTAGCTTACACACCAGCCGCCAACATCAGCGAAATAAAGTGTCCTGTTCTGGCACTAAACGGTGAGAAAGATATTCAGGTGGATGCGGTCCTGAATCTGGCGGGTATTGACCGGGCAATCCGGGCCGACAACAAGCGGGTAACGACTCAGGTCATGCCCGGTTTGAACCATCTATTTCAGCACTGCAAAACCTGTACGGTAACTGAATACGCCGAACTCACCGAAACGTTCGCGCCCGAAGCCCTGCGACTCATTGGCGACTGGCTGGTGTTCGATGGACTGCGTTGACAAAACCCTTACTTTTACGCACCGGAACAAAACAGTGAGCAGGTAGTAGCGGGTAGCCAACAGTGGCTGATGCATACGTACTGTTGGCTGTTTACTAATAACTGCTCACTGCTTTGAACGTCCCTGTTTTTTTGGCCCGCAAGGTGCGTCACGCGCCCCAGGGTTCTTTTTCGGCCACCGTTACGCGCGTTGGTGTGGCCAGTATTGCGCTTGGTCTGGCAATTCTGATCGTGGCTTTTGCCGTACTGTTCGGGTATAAGGATACCATTCAGCAAAAGATTTTTCTGTTCGGGGCGCACCTTCAGGTAAGTAAATTCACCAATAACTACTCCTACGAAGAGTCACCCATCCCACTCAGTACCAAGCTGTATCGGGAGCAGGACCGCACCCCCGGCGTTCGGCACGTGCAGGCGGTGGCGCTGAAAGCGGGCATTCTCAAGACCAAAGACGAACTGATGGGCGTGGTGCTGAAAGGCGTTGGGCGCGACTACGACTGGAATCTGCTCCGCGAATCACTCGTGGCCGGTACGGTACCGGTGGTAGGCGCTGATTCGGTTGATGCATCATCCAGCCAAACCCTGGTCAGTCGGGGGTCCACGCAGTTGCTCATCAGCCAGTATATGGCGAAGCAATTGCAGGTAACGGTTGGTGACAGCCTTCCCATGTATTTTTTGGGCAATCCGCCCCGTGTCCGCAAAATGACGGTGGTCGGCATTTATGAAACCGGCTTAGAAGAGGTTGACAAGACGATTGCGATAGGCGACATCCGGCTCGTTCAGCGGCTGAACAACTGGGGACCGGATTCGGTTGGGAGCTGCGAAATTTTCGTGGATAACTTCAACCAGCTTGAACCCACGGCAGCCACCGTTTTCGACCTGATGACGCCCGACATGCGTCTGGTCCGCGTCACGGATCAGTACCGCCCGCTGTTCGACTGGATGGTGTTGCTGGACCGGAACATGGTTATTCTGCTGGCTCTGATCACGTTTGTGGCGTCGTTCAACATGGTGTCGGTGCTGCTGGTGCTGATGATGGAACGGACGCCGATGATTGGTTTGCTCAAAGCCCTCGGTGGTCCTAACCCGCTCATCCGGCGTATATTCCTCTACGTCGGCCTGAATATGGTGGGCTGGGGACTGCTTATTGGCAACGTTGTCGGCCTGACGCTCTGCTGGCTTCAGTGGCAGTTTAGGCTCATTCCGCTCGACCCTAAAAATTACTTCGTCACCTACGTGCCAATCTCGTGGAACTGGCCGACAATTCTGGCCCTGAACGCGGCTACGATTGGACTCATCGCGCTGGTGTTGTGGCTGCCAACGATTATCATCAACCGCATTCAGCCGGTGAAAGCGCTGGCGTTTAAGAAGTAAAAGTCAGTCAGTTAGTCAGTGGCTGACGCGTCTTATTTATATGCGTCAGCCACTGACTAACTGACTGACTGAGTTACTCTACCGCCTTTACCGTGTACCCCTTCTTGCGCAGCAGATTAATGACGCCTTTGTCGTTGCCGAGGTGACCGGCTCCGAAGGCGAAGAACGTGGGTTTCTGGCTGGCGGCTTTTTCGATCACCGGAATCCAATTGGTGTTGCGTTCGCCGAGCAGCGCGTCTTCGTACTGCGCAAAGTCGCCCCCGCTGAACTGACTGGTTTTCATCATGTTCATCAGTTTGGCCAGGTCTTTCGCTTTGTAAGCGGTAAGCAGCTCATTGAACTCTTTTTTGGCTTCGTCGGGTTTGCGGGCCATATCCACCAATCCTTTCAGTTGCTCTTCCATCGGAATCTTGTCCAGAGCGGCTAACTGCGCGTCAATGGTTTCCAGCCCCAGCACTTCTTTCTGGTCTTTACCCGCCATTTGCGCGAAGGTCATGTCGTAGGAAGCGGGCTGACAGGGCAGCACCGTCATGTACATCATCGACATCAGGCCAATGGGTTTCATCATACCAAGCTGCGCCAGGCTCATGTTCATTTTCTGCTTGAGGTGGTTGTCCAGCAGCGTGTAGTCGTCGGGCTTAAGCAGATCTTTTATCGTTTTGCCATCGGTCATCATCATGGATTTCATCATACCGCTCATCAGCGCCGGATCGTCCATGTCGATTTCCAGGTACACCTGCTGAGTATTGTCAACGGCTTTTTTCATGGCGTCGGTGATGGTCAGATCCGTGGGGCAAACCAGGTGGAACGTGCCGTAGAGATACGACGGTTTCATGAGGCCGTTGCCGGATACCTCATACAGCAGGGCCTTGTCCTGCGCATTAACGCCGTTGACGAATGTACTGGCAATGAGCAGGCCAGTTGAGAGTAAGCGATTCATAAAATTGTGTTTAATGAGTGTACGAAACTAACCAGGTATAAAGACTAACCGGTGTTCTATGGGATAAACGGCCAGCAAGTAGGAGGAATGACTGCTTAAACGTCTGACTCGGTCCAAGCCAGAATAGCGGAGGGTAGAACCATAACAAACGTCCAGATCGTCCAGAAAAATGGAGTAACCTGGTCAAAGCCACGGGGTACAAGCAACCGCAGATCGTTGGCTAACGCCAGATAAATCAGCAAGAGAACGACTAATCCACTGACACCAATATAGGCAAGCCGGTAGGCCTGATTGCGGGTCTGCACCTGCCGCTCATCGAGCTGATCGTCGGGCGCGTTGCCAAACTGCCAAAGCCCGGTATTGTGGTAAAGATAAGCCGATATGCCGGCGAGTCCGATGAGCGCCAGTAACGTGGACACGCTGGGCCAGATACCCAGCAGGCTTGCGATGGAGAAGAGCAACGGGTAACTGATTAACTGAAGCACAACAGCGATCCGGCGCTGAGCACGGGGGATGGTTCGAATCATGATTGTTTGTTTTTAAGGATGGCTAATTCTTCACTCAGCGGGCGCATAGGCTGCCGCGAAAACACCAGTTCGATGGACAGGCCGAAGACGGCGCTCAAGTCCATCGCCAGATCGAGACTGGGGTTGTATTCGCCCCGCTCCAAATAGCCAATAGTCTGAAAGTTGACGCCCACTTTATCGGCCAGGTCTTTTCGCGACAAGCCCCGTTCCTCCCGCAGTACCCCAATGCGATTATGGATCTTCTGCCCTTTCATAATTCGGTCATTACGGAGCAAATGTAAAATGTTTTGTTGTAAATTTACAATAATATATAGTAAATAAATTTTTCATATCCTGAAGAGCCGACAGTTTATAGCTAAAGCGGTAAATACGCTGTTTTGGAAAACGACAGCTATGTTGGCTGGAAGGTCTCTTCGTATTTGCTTCGTAACTTTGGTACGATTTAATGACCTGACATCAACAAACGAATAAATCCTTCCTGTTAATGATTGCTCAACCCGCCAGACCTGAACCCGCCACCGGCCGGAAGTGGACCCACAACATACGGATCGTGACGTCGGCTTCGCTCTTCGACGGGCACGACGCGGCCATTAGCCTGATGCGTCGGCTGATGCAGTCGTCAGGAGCCGAAGTAATTCACCTCGGCCACAATCGGTCGGTCGCCGAAATTGTGGACTGCGCCATTCAGGAAGATGTGCAGGGCATCGCCATCACGAGTTACCAGGGCGGCCATCTGGAGTTTTTCAAGTACATGCACGACCTGCTCAACGAGCGCGGGGCGAGACACATTAAGATTTTCGGGGGTGGGGGTGGCACGATTCTACCGGCTGAAATCGAGGAATTACACCGCTACGGCATCGCCCGGATCTACAGCCCCGACGACGGCCGGACGATGGGTTTACAGGGCATGATCGACGATTTACTGGCGCAATGTGATTTTGAATTGCCGCCGGTCAATGACTCCACTAACATTGCCCGGCTTATTACTACCGCTGAGAACGACCCAAATCAATTTGCTTCCATAACCCAAACACTCAACTACTCAAACACCCAAACACCCGTCTTAGGCATAACCGGCACGGGGGGCGCGGGGAAGTCGTCGCTGGTGGATGAACTGGTGTTGCGGTTCCTGCGGACGTTTCCCGACAAAACGCTGGCGATTATATCGGTAGACCCCTCAAAGCGCAAAACGGGCGGGGCGCTCCTCGGCGACCGCATCCGCATGAACGCCATTCACAATCCGCGCGTGTACATGCGGTCGCTGGCCACGCGACAGTCGAATCTGGCGCTGAGCCGCCACGTGCAGGACGCCATCGACGTGTGCAAGTCTGCCCGGTTCGACCTGATTATCGTGGAAACGTCGGGTATTGGGCAGTCGGACACGGAGATCACGGACCATTCGGACAAGACGCTCTACGTGATGACGGCCGAGTACGGGGCCGCTACGCAGTTGGAAAAAATCGACATGCTCGACTTCGCCGACGTCATCGCCATCAACAAATTCGACAAACGTGGTTCGCTGGACGCCCTTCGCGACGTCAGAAAGCAGTACCGACGTAATCATAACCTGTGGGACGTACCCGATAACGAGTTACCCATTCTGGGAACGATTGCCTCGCAGTTCAACGATCCGGGCATGAACGCCCTATTCGCCAAACTGATGAGTTCAGTGGGCGGTCGAGAATGGTCAATGGCTGACAGCGGCAACGTGGATGCGGCAACTAAGTCGGCCATTATTCCGGCTGATCGGGTGCGCTATTTAGCGGAGATCGTGGAAGAAAGCCGACGCTACGACCAGTTCGTGGATGAGCAAACGGTACTGGCGCGGCAGTTGTACCAGATTGACGGGACACTAAAACTTATTGACGATGGCTCACTGAAAGGTGAACTCCAACAACTCTACGCCGAACTCGAAACCCGGCTTCACCCCGACTGCCGCGTGCTGTTGCAGCAATGGCCCGCTATGCAACAACGCTACATAGCCGAGTTCTACGAGTTCAAAGTCCGCGACAAAGTTATCCGGCAACCGCTGTACACCGAGACGCTGTCGCACCTGAAAATCCCGAAAGTCAGCCTGCCCAGGTACCACGACTGGGGCGACGTGCTGCGGTGGCTGCTAACCGAAAACGTGCCGGGCGAGTTTCCGTTTGCGGCCGGGGTGTTTCCGCTCAAGCGCGACGGCGAAGACCCCACGCGCATGTTCGCGGGCGAAGGCGGGCCGGAGCGCACCAACCGCCGGTTCCATTATGTGTCGAAAGGCCAGCCCGCCAAACGGCTTTCGACGGCCTTCGACTCGGTCACGCTCTACGGCGAAGACCCGGCCCTGCGCCCCGATATTTTCGGCAAGGTTGGCAACTCCGGCGTGAGCATCTGCACGTTGGACGACGCCAAGAAACTGTACTCCGGCTTCGACCTCTGCGACCCGGCCACGTCGGTGTCGATGACCATCAACGGCCCCGCGCCAATGCTGCTGGCTTTTTTTCTGAACGCAGCCATCGACCAGCAGTGTGAGAAGTGGCTTGCCTCCCTCACCGAAGCGTCGGACCGCCCCCGGCCCCCTCTCCCTGGGGGTGAGGGGTCGCTTTACTCCGGCCCCCTGCCCGACGGCAACGACGGCCTCGGTCTGCTATTGCTCGGCACGACGGGCGATCAGGTGCTGCCTAAGGAGGTATATGAGCAAATCAAAGCCGATACGCTCGAAAAGGTGCGGGGAACGGTGCAGGCCGATATTCTGAAGGAAGATCAGGCGCAGAACACCTGCATCTTCTCGACTGAGTTTGCCCTGAAAATGATGGGTGACATTCAGCAGTATTTCATTGATAAGCGCGTTCAGAATTTCTATTCCGTCTCGATTTCGGGCTATCACATCGCCGAAGCGGGCGCGAATCCGATCTCCCAACTGGCTTTTACGCTCTCCAACGGCTTCACGTTTGTGGAGTATTACCTCAGCCGGGGCATGAACGTGGACGAGTTTGCGCCCAACCTGTCGTTTTTCTTCTCCAACGGCATGGACCCTGAATATACGGTGCTGGGCCGGGTGGCACGTCGTATCTGGGCGAAAGCGATGAAACACAAGTACCGCGCCAACGACCGGAGTCAGAAACTTAAATACCACATTCAAACGTCGGGGCGGAGTTTGCACGCGCAGGAAATTGCCTTCAACGACATCCGCACGACGTTGCAGGCGCTGCTGGCGGTTTATGATAACTGTAACTCGCTGCATACCAACGCGTATGACGAAGCCATCACGACACCCACTGAGGAATCGGTGCGCCGGGCGATGGCGATTCAATTGGTCATTAACCGCGAGTTTGGTCTGACCAAAAACGAGAATCCGTTGCAGGGCTCGTTCGTGGTCGAGGAGTTGACCGACCTGGTTGAAGAAGCCGTGTATCAGGAGTTTTTGGCCATTAATGAGCGCGGGGGTGTGCTGGGCGCGATGGAACGGATGTACCAGCGGGGCAAGATTCAGGAGGAGTCGATGTACTACGAGACGCTGAAACACAACGGCGACTTACCCATCGTGGGCGTCAACACGTTCCTCGATCCCAATGGCTCCCCCACCATCACGCCCGCTGAAGTAATCCGCAGTACCGACGAGGAAAAACGCGGTCAGGTCGAGAACTGTCGTCTATTCCAGGAGCGGAACAAAGATGCGGCCGAAGTGGCACTCAGGAACCTGCAAGCCACCGCGCTGTCGGGCGAAAACATCTTCGGGAGTTTGATGGAAGCGGCCAAAGTGTGCTCGCTGGGTCAGCTATCGAACGCGCTCTACGCCGTGGGCGGACAGTACCGGCGGAATATGTAAGGTTGCGAACATGGCAGCACTTGGACTACGCTATTTGTACGTGGATTTAGGGGCTGAGAAAGTTTGGGCCGCCACGAAGAACACATCGTGCTGGCTTACCGCTCGCCGTTCATCCGGCAATTTACTGAGTTTGCGGCAGCCTGATGTTCGGAAGTAGTTTCGGCCCGCTCAACGACTAAAAAACGGCATTCGGTAAAAGCCCGCAGTAGCTGATTAAACGCAGCCCGTCGGTTTGCCTCTAACGATCAGTAACACATAAAACAACTGAATCGTGAAAAAGACAATCGCAGCCGCGCTCACCTTATTTGCCCTCACTACGGGTATGACCTTTGCCCAAGGCGTCTATTCAAGGCCTTACGACAATCGTTCCTCCTACCCGCAAGGTTCCCGCTACAACAACGACCAGGTTCAGGATGAACTGAAAGTCGACCGCATCGACGCCATTGTCGGCTTGTCGCGCCGACAGGAGAAGCAGCTTCGTCGGATCGAAGAGAGTTATGACCAGCAAATGGCCCGCAGCCGGATGACGCTCGATGGCCGTCGCCAGCTTCAACTCAGGAAACGGCAGGATGTACTGGCCGTACTGACCTCAGCGCAACGGGACCGTTTGTTTGCCTACCAGCAACAAAACAATCGTTCTAATGACCGGCGCGGCAATCGTGTTGCCCCCTACGGTCGTCGGGGCTAACCCACCGCTGTGCTTAATTACCTTGCCCGCCCTGCTTGATTCGTCAGCCGGGGCGGGCATTTTGATTTTTAGTGGGTTTGGGTGTTTACCCCCCGCCCTGAAGGGAGCCTGCTTGCGCACAAGTATGCTTACGCACAAGCAAGGCTCTCTTCAGGGCGGGGGGTAAACACCCAAATACCAGTACTCAATGCGTCTGAACCATCTCCAGACTGCGCCAGACCAGATCCCCCATAGTGCGGCAGTCGTTGAACGTAGTCGTGTGGTAATGGCGGTTGAGGGCCGCCCGAAGCTGCTCCACGTTTCCGTCCGGGGCGATGGCATCCCGGCGCATGGAGTGCATTAAATCGCCGATGCGACTTTGCTCCACGCGCAACCGCCCCGCCATCAATGACCGCTCCTCAATCTGGTATTGGCGGACGCTCTCGGGCGTGAGACAGGTGGTGCCGAGGTCGATGATGGGCTGGTTCTGCTTGTAATACTGCGGCATATACACCGACTTGCGCCCCTCGTAGGACTGCTGATCGAAGTCGATGGCCCGGATGCGGTAATACACCTCGTCGAAGTCGGGCGTAATGTCGACCACGAAATTGCTGGAGTGCATGTCGCCCAGGAGCCGGACAAAGCAGCGTTCGTTGAACTTGACGAACTCCTTGCACAGCCGCACGGGGTTCATGTCGGCATCGTGCATTTGCTGGCCAAAGAACATATCGCCCGGAATTCCGGCAATGTGCTCCTCGATGAGCGTTTGTCCGCTGGTGAGGTAGCTGATGCGATTTGGCGACAGAATGTGCTCTAATTCAAGGCCATACACCCGAGACGCGTCAGCTTTTTTGATGTAGAAATAGTCGAAGTTGTCATTTACCAAGTTGCGTACCCGCACCCGAAACGGCACGGTGTTCCCGTAGCTGCACAGGTCCACGCGGTCGATGGCGAGGTGCCCCGTCACGGACATATCGCCGTCGGCTTTCAGGATGGCATAGATCGTTTTGAGCGCCAGCAGAATATCATCCGTTTCGCCCGCCGGGTAATATACCGTTTCCCAGAGCGTGTCGCGGTCGCGTTTGTCGAAGAGCGAGGCCGAGTTATCGTACCGCAGCAGATCGGCGTATTGAATGGGCAGGGGGTGTTCGCGGTTGTAGTGGCTCAGGTAAGCCCGCAGCGGTTCGCCAATTACGTAGACGAGTTTCTTCTTTGAAATCAGCGGCATAGTGAATCAGTTACCGATAGATAGCCGGAGCGTGGGTTTGGAATAAAGGTAAACGGCATTGAATAACGGTTGGCGGCTCAGGCCAGTCCTTTTCTCAATATTAACGTTTTGTTACGAACAAACCCGATAGTGCCGTTCACTCGTTACGTAGAACAGCCCAATTGACTTTATCTTGTCGAACCCCGTCACTACCCCGTCACAAACGCCCGGTCCTCCCCTCACCCGCTCCCAGTTTGGCCCCGACTTTGTTTGGGGAACCGCCACGGCTGCCTACCAGATTGAAGGTGCCGTTGACCGCGACGGGCGCGGGCCAAGCATCTGGGATACGTTTTGCAAGCAGAAAGGTAAGATCAAAACCGGCGAACATGCCGACGTTGCCTGCGAGTTCTACGACCGCTACGAATCGGATTTACAACTGCACCGCGAACTGGGATTTACCAATTTCCGGTTTTCGCTGTCCTGGTCGCGCATTCTGCCCGATGGCACCGGACCGCGCCACGGGGGGCGCATCAACGAAGCCGGACTGGCGTTTTACGACCGGCTCATCGACCACTGTCTGGCGGTGGGTATTACGCCCTGGATTACCCTTTACCACTGGGATTTGCCGCAGGCGCTCGAAAACCGGGGCGGCTGGGTCAACCGGCAGATTGTAGACTGGTTTGCGGAGTTCACCTATATCTGTACCAGCGCGTTTGGTCATAAAGTGAAGCACTGGATCATTCTGAACGAACCCCTGGCGTCGTCGGTATTAGGTTACTTCACGGGGATGCACGCCCCCGGCCGACGGAGTTACGGCAGTCTGCTGCCCGTTATTCACCACACGACACTGGCGCAGGCTGAAGGGGGCCGCGTGGTTCGGCAGAACGTGCCCGATGCGCAGATTGGCACCACGTTTTCATGCTCCCCCGTCGAGCCGTTCACGCTGTCGGCCCGTAATGTGGGCGCTGCGGCCCGCGTAGATGCGCTCATGAACCGGCTCTTCATCGAACCGACGCTCGGCTTAGGGTATCCGGGCGAGACCCTGCCGTTTTTGAAAGACATTGCCCGAAAATGGGCGAAACCCGGCGACATGGAGCAACTGGCGTTCGACTTCGACTTCATCGGTTTGCAGCACTATTTCCGGGCGGTGGTGGAGCATACCTACTTCATGCCGTACCTATGGGCCAAAGAGGTACCGCCCCTCCAGCGCAGCGTACCAACCATTACCGAGATGGGCTGGGAGGTGTATCCCGAAAGCATGTACCGCATTATTCACCAGTTCTCGCAATACGCAGGCGTCAAGAAAATCTACATCACCGAAAGTGGAGCGGCTTTTTTCGATAGTGTCCAGAACGGCATCGTCAACGACACGGCGCGGACGGAGTACCATCAGAATTACCTGCGCAACGTGCTGAAGGCCAACCAGGACGGCCTACCGGTAGCGGGCTATTTTGCCTGGACATTCCTCGACAACTTCGAGTGGGCTGAGGGCTACCGGCCGCGCTTCGGTCTGGTATACGTCGATTTTAGAACGCAGCAGCGGATCGTGAAGGCGTCGGGGCGGTGGTTTGGAGAAATGCTGACATTTACAAAACCCCACCCTTATGTCAACAGTTCTTCTTCCTAAACCACAAAAACGTTATGCAATACCCCGAATTTATTCACGAAGCGAAGGCCAAACTCGGTGTCGAAACCGAGCAGGACGTACTCGACGTTACCCGCGCGTTTCTGCACACGCTCACCCAGCACTTAGCCGGTAACGCGGCCGACAACTTAGGAGCCCAACTCCCCGCTCCGCTGTTAGACATCATCCGCGAACTCAGCCCCGAAGAACGCGATCAGGGTCAGCGCTTTAAATTGACCGAGTTCTACGAGCGCGTCGCCGACAAGCTCGACATAGACGCCGAAACGGGGAAGCGTTACACGCATCAGTTCATGCAGGTTTTCGGCCCGATGGTGACCGAAGGCGAACTGCACAAGATCAAAATCACGCTCTCGGACGATTACGCGCCCTTGTTTGAGAACGTCCCAACTGCGCAAAACGCCCCTCAATAGAACGTAAGCTGG
The DNA here is from genome assembly GCF_054779955.1 of Spirosoma arcticum. Lineage (NCBI taxonomy): Bacteria > Pseudomonadati > Bacteroidota > Cytophagia > Cytophagales > Cytophagaceae > Spirosoma > Spirosoma arcticum. The sequence goes on along the minus strand of NZ_BAAGXG010000008.1, from coordinate 206,723 downwards.
TATATGCACCCCACGGGCCGGTCTCGCAGGACGGTAGCTGCACCGGCCCGTACGGGCGCGTTACCTTTGGATGGACATCGCTGTGGCCCGGCCATCGTTCTACTGGGGCAACGCCGATTGGTTGAGTGTGATGGTTAAGGTGTTCTTGGCAGGCTGAACAACGTTAGGGGTCAATTTAGCGACTTTAGCCAGCAATTAGTCCTTCCAGCCTTCTGGCTTGAAAGGCGTCTGATTATCGCTTTGCAGGCAAGGAGCCAGGGGAGGCCGGTCGGCGTTGGGCCATAGTCTGACCTTAGCCTTTTCCCGTTCACCTAAGTAAGGCGGGGACGGCTCCGGGCGGGGATGACGTGCGTTGAGCGCGTAGAATAAGTTGTCTTGAGTCACTCCGTACGAACCCGTGGGGCGGAGTGTATCGACGGGGCCCGTCGCTCCGTAGGCTAACGCTCCCTGCGTATCGGTACGGTTTAGCCAATAATGCACCAGCGAAACAGCCGAAGCCGAGAAATAGCCGACTACGCCAACCTCAGGATGATTTACCGCCTGCACATTACCCCTTAACGCCGTGGGCGGGGTTTCGGCCAGTCCACCCGTATGCTGCGTTTGCTCCTCAAAAAGGCTGTAATACCGGTAGGCATCGGCCGTTAGGGAGAGTTGACGGATATCGACTAAGCCCGGCCCGTAATCATAGAAAGGAATCTGAGCCACGCGTTGCTGGCTAATAAGTCCGCCATTTGTGAATTTATCATCGAAAACCAGAACGTCGTAGCCATAGATAATCTGCCAGCAGGGCGTCCGGCATCCATAATCATAAATCCAGTCCTCTTTGGGAACTTCGGGAGCCTCTTCCTCAGCCTTGCCCGCCTGCGGGCTAAAGCAGTCTTCGTACAGTTCGGTGCCGGTCACGAAGTAGTCCCGGTCTTTGTACACCCTGGGCAACACTTTATAGGTCGAGTAAACGCCCTGCCTGCAGCTATGACACCAGTACTGACGTTCCCACAGTTTCCATTCCCAGCGGTAATAGTTATGCTGATCGACGGGGTCCTGACTGTCAATAAACAGGTCGTGAGCGGCTGTATAACCGCTTAACTGCCGCACGGGCAAACTGACGGGATTAAACCGGGCACTTACCCGGTCGATGGGTGAAACGGCTGGCATAACCTGCGGGGTAGACACATACCGGGTACCATCGGTGAGCGTGAAGCGAAGCTGATAGGCGTGTCCGACTTGCCCTCTGAAATCGCTGGGTAGCTGATAGCGGCCATCGAGCGTCTCGTGACAGGCAATGGTCTGGGATGAGTCTACCCTGATTTCCACGGTGGCTTTGGTAACGGGCACGGTACTAAATTCGCCCGTCAGCCGATCGGCCTGTGACCGGTTCAGTTTAATAACTTGTGGCTCAGGCAGGTTCGTGATGGTTCCCTCCACGACGAGAATGTCGGTTGTGCCAAGCAGAACGCTGTCGTCCAGCTCAATACACGCTGCCGGTAAAACGAGCGCTATTCCATACAGCAACAGACAGATAGCAGGTGAGCGCATGAGTTTTTTTGTTTAGTTTTGATTTGAATTAACGTAGATTAAATTATCTTTTTTTGCAGTTCAACTGGTTATATAGCAACATTGGTTTCAACCACATACACAACCACTATGAAAAACTCCAGCCGTCTACTCGTACTGTTAATTACGGTGAGCCTTCTAAATTCCTGTAAAAAGGAAGATGCCCAGCCACAAACAATTGCGGATGTGCTTACCAATGGAAATATGGAAGCGTCTCCTTACAACGACTGGGGTTCTTATCTGGGGAAAAATTCGACGCTTAACCCAAACAAGTATGTCATCGAATACACTACCGAGGCTGCTTCGTCCCCGGCCCACTCCATTAAAGTTAGCAGCGATGCCGTCAAGAACGACACCACGTATCAGTACATGCAACAATTTTTCAAATTAACGGATAGACCTATTCCAGCCGGTGCCAAACTAACCCTAAAAGCCAAAATCAAAACCAGCAATATTGTGGGTACTGGAATCTCGCTGGCAATGGGCGGCAATCAGGCAACCGCCAACGCTACTGGGCAGATTACAGCCGTCAAATCGACTTTCTACACGTCAACCGAGGGGGTAACGTCGATTACGGGGACTAACGACTTTAAAGAATACACCCTAACGTGGGCTTCCCTCCCCGCCGGTACAACCCACGTGTACGTACTGTTAGCTTACTTACCAAAGACCACAGGTGTCGTTTATTTTGACGACGTATCGCTCAGCGTAAACTAAGAGTCCCTAAAGACAAGATTACTTCATGAACTTAGGCAAACGATGACCGCTCGAAAAACGAAATACTACCTAACCAGTTGCCTGGTGTTAAGCTGTTTGATCTCCTGTCAAAAAGACCAGGAACCAGCAGCCACCTCGTCAACGGCACAAGTCTACGTTGATAAAATCCTGGGGGAGATGCAAAACTATTCCGTTAACCGCAAAACGATTGATTGGCCCGTTTTTAAGCAGCAAGTAAATGAGAAGCTGCAAGGTGCCCAAACGATTGCCGATGCCTATCCAGCGATTCAACTTGCGCTAACCTTGTTGGGCGATAATCATAGCACGTATACGACCGCTGGGGGAACGCTGATTTTTGGCACCAGACGGGTAATTTGTACGGACGGAACGGCAACTGCGGTACCGGCTAATTCCAAAATTGGGTATATCAACGTAACTGGTTTTTTGGGTGGTGGCACTGATGCCGTTAATTTTGCCCAATCTATTCAGTCGAGTATCAGGCAGGCAGATTCCGATTCGATTCGGGGCTGGATTGTTGATCTACGGGAAAACACGGGTGGCAACATGTGGCCTATGCTGGCGGGAATAGGGCCAATTTTGGGAGAAGGAATAGCCGGTTATTTTATTTTACCGGACGGAATTACTACTTCCTGGTCTTATCAAAACGGATCTGCGGTGGAGAATCAAACCGAGCGCGTGAAGCTGGTCACGCCTTACAAGCTTCGCCAGCCCGCCCCTAAAGTAGCGGTATTAACGAACCGGGTTACAGCCAGTTCAGGAGAAGCTATTGCTATTTCGTTCAAAGGGCGCTCCAACACGCGCAGTTTTGGTGCCCCTACCTGCGGGCTTTCCACTGCCAATGCAACCAAGGTTCTTAGCGATGGGGCCATCTTGAATTTAACTCAGGGAACTCTATCTGATCGCAACAAAACCCTTTACGGAACCCAAGTGCAACCTGATGAAGCCTTATACACGTCAACGGCAGTGGACAGAGCCGTAGCGTGGCTACTTCAGTAAGGTGCTGCTTAACCTTCACCGGACAGTCAAGTAGGCAATTTTTGATTCAAATTCTGAGCACGCAAGACCGCCCACCTTTAGCTCATTAGTGACTGATAAACGGCTATATACTGTTTGGCGCTTTCTTCCCAGGTGAAGCGTGCAGCCTGTTGGATAATGGCTTCGGCCCTTGGCGTACGCGCGTAAATAGCCATGCCCTGTTCGTATACGTGCTGGATAACCTCAGCCTCGAAGCTCGGGAAATAAAAGGCGGCCTCCCCCCCTATTTCGGGCAGTGCGGTCGCCATTGAAAGAAATACGGGCTTCCCAAACCGCATAGCTTCGATGACGGGGAGCCCGAATCCTTCTGCCAGCGAGGGATGCAAAAACGCCTTACAGTGTTTCAGATACCAGGCTTTGTCGGCTTCAGAAACTGTCCCCAGCACGTGCAATCGCTCACTTACACCCAGGCCTTGTGCCAACTGCCGCATCTGCTCGACATAAGCCGGATCGTCGTGATGGCCCACCAGCAGTAGTTCCAGGTCAGAGTTCGACTGAAGTAAAGGCAGCAGGACGTGAAAATTCTTCTTCTTGTTCTGGTATCCAATGCCCAGCAAAAACGCGCGGGTGGGTCGGTAAGCCGTGGACTCCCCTGCCTGGTCCGGTACTTTGTTGAGTCCGTTGTAAATGACATGCACGGGCGTGGCGCCAACGTCACAGTGGGCCAGTACGTCGCTCTGAGTAGATTTAGAAATACAGACAATGGCATCACTCCGATTAATCAACGACTGCGTATGCGCTAAGCTTTTTTGCTGTACATCCTCCGGTTTTCCTTCGTGAAGTACGTTTAAATCATGGATGGTCAGCACAACCTTAATGTTGGGGTAACGCTTTTTATTGGGCAGGATACGCCCAGACTGAAATGGAGCATGCCACACCCGACAGTCCTCCAGAAACGGCCGAAATAGCTTGTGCCATTGTTGCTCAACTAAGTGATAAGGCTCGGAGGGAAGTTTCAGTTTTCGCCGGGGGGGCATATACATCTGCATTAGTGGCTGGTCCTGCGACTTAAGCAGCTGATTAACATGATTGCCAAGTTGCTGACAATAATGGTACAACCCAGAATGTGAATACTTCATCAGGTTGCAATCTAATAGGATACGAGACATACGTTGAGACGGCAGATTTGAAGGGTGCATACCCTCATATATTGTCGACGAATGCAACAATATCAGGTTTGAGCCTGTATTCTACTATATAGAGAATATTACGTTAACCGTTTCCAACCCTTCTACCAGATTTCAGACTCACTATTCCTACATGAACTATCACGTTAATTGAACTCCGGTAAGTACGCATTTATTTCTCGCTACGAAGCTTGTTTTAAACTTATCTGTTCGGCTTATCAACGTAGCAAAGCGATTTTACTATGAACCAAATCATCTTCGACTGCGAGCGAATGAAGTACACCAATACGGGCCTGTACTACTTTTGTCTCAATCTGGGGAGAGCCTTACTGCTAAATAGTGAGAAGGAAAAACTATCGGTTTTCATGCCAAGTCACTTACCTCCCTCATTTGGACCCTTAGTATCCATGCTGCCGCAACGCTCTTTGCAGAAGTTCTTTATGCCCCCGCTTAATCAGTATCAGTTATGGCATTGTACATATCAGAACTCGAACTACGTGCCCCGCCGTAACAAGAAGATAAAAGTACTGCTTACGATTCACGACCTTAATTTCCTCTACGAGGATAAGTCAGACCGGAAGAAAGCGCGATACCTCAGTCATTTGCAGGAGAACATCAACCGCAGCAACGCCATTGTTTGTATTTCTGAATTTACCCGTACTAACGTACTGACCCACTGTGACGTCGGCAACCGGCCTGTACACGTAATTTATAACGGTACCAACGATTTAACGAAACCTGTCCTGGAAGAAAAGTCATACCGCCCCGCCGTTCCCTTCCTATTCAACATTGGTGTCATTGCCCGTAAAAAAAATCAGCATCGAATTTTACCACTGCTCCAGAGTAACCCCCGTATGGAGCTGGTGCTGGCGGGTCGGCACGAGGACAGAACCTACGCGAATTTTATCCGGCAGCAGGCATTGGAACTAAACGTAGAGGATCGGACGCACCTGATAAACGAAGTAACGGAAGGCGAAAAATCATGGTACTACCACAACTGCCAGGCCTTGGTTATGCCGTCGCTGGCCGAAGGATTTGGTTTACCCATCACGGAAGCTATGTCCGTTGGCAAGCCCGTGTTTTTGTCGAAACATACGGCTATGACAGAGATCGGCAAAGACCTTGCCTTCTACTTCCAAGATTCTAACGACATGCATGATGATTTTCAGTCTGGGATGTTGCACTACAACAAGGCTGGCAGCCACATCCAGGAAGCAATGAAAGCTCACAGTGCTACGTTCAACTGGGAAGACGCTGCCCGTAAATACCTGGACGTCTACCAATCGTTGCTCTGATAAAACACCAGTTACGATCCAAATAGAACCATTCATTCCATCTTGGTTTGGAGGACTTATTCACATGATGACCAACGAATGAAAGTTTATAGACGGCTGATGGCGTTTGCAAAGCCTTATGGAAAATTCATTATCCCTTTCTTCTTCTTCACCATTATCAGTGTATTTTTCAACGTCTTTCAGTTTGCGTTGATTATCCCGCTGCTTAATTTCCTGTTTGATCCGATCAACACCGCTGATGCCGCCAAGTACGCGACGATGCCGGAGTTTCATCTGACGGGAAATTACTTCAAGGATATTTTTTACCACCTGATCTACCAGTTCAAAACGACGAACCCGATCTACGCGCTCTATTTCCTGGCGGGGATGATTGTGGTGGCGGTGGTCTTGACCAACCTGTTCCGGTTTCTGGCGCAGCAGTGCCTGCTGGGGGCCCGGACGTTGCTGGTCAAGCGATTGCGGGAGGCTCTGTTCGCTAAAATCAACAACCTGCACCTGGGCTATTTTACGAAGGAACACAAAGGCGACCTGCTTTCCCGGCTCAACGGCGATGTGTACGTCATTGAGAGCGTAGCCGGTAGTTCGATTGAAGTCGTCTTCAAAGAGCCCTACATGCTGATTGGCTATTTTGTGGCGCTCTTCCTCATTTCGGCTAAGCTGATGCTGTTTACACTGGTGATCATTCCGATTTCGGCCGTGGGTATTGCGGCCGTTACCAAGCGGCTCAAGAAAGAAGCCCAGGACGTTCAGTCGTCGATGGGACGGATGCTCACCCTCATGGACGAAACACTGATGGGGATGCGGATCATTCGCTCCTTCAACGCGACGCCGTTCGTTCTCCATCGGTTCAGCCTCGAAAACGATTTTCACCGGAAAGCCAGTCTGGAAGGATTCAAACGTCGGGAGCTGGCCCCCGCTTTCTCCGAAGCATCGGGCGTTTTTGTGGTGGCCTGTATTCTGGTGTATGGCGGTAGTCTGGTGCTGAACAGCGGGAGTAACTTACAAGCCAGTTCGTTCATTGCGTTCATTGCCATTTTCTCCCAGGTGATCCGGCCCGCCAAGGCGATGGTGGTGGCCATTACGAACATTCAGCAGGGACAGGCCGCTGGTGAGCGTATTCTGGAGCTACTCGACAAACCCATCGAGATTAAAGACAAGCCGAATGCCATACCCATGGAACGGTTTCAGCGGGATGTCGTCTTCGAGAACGTCAGCTTCCGGTACGGCGATAAACCTGTTCTGAAAAATATCAGCTTCCGGATGGAGAAAGGGCGAAAAATAGCCCTGGTTGGGCCATCGGGCGTGGGAAAATCGACTATTGCCGATCTGATTCCCCGTTTTTACGAACCCACCCAGGGCAGCGTCACCATCGATGGCATCGATGTCAGCGACTACACCATGGAGTCGTTACGAAAGCAAATGAGCTTCGTGACGCAGGAAATCATTCTGTTCAACGACACCATCTTCAACAACATCGCCCTCGGTCAGCCGAACGCCCGCCTGGAAGACGTCATTGCCGCAGCTAAAGTTGCCAATGCCCACGCGTTCATTATGGACACCGAAGACGGGTACAACACCAACATAGGCGATCGGGGCATACGCCTGAGTGGCGGACAGCGTCAACGGCTGAGTATCGCCCGGGCCGTATTCAAAAAACCATCCATTCTCATCCTGGACGAAGCCACGTCGGCCCTCGATGTCGAATCCGAAAAATCCGTTCAGGAAGCGCTGGACAACCTGATGGAAGGCCGCACGACGCTGGTGATCGCACACCGACTGAGCACGATCAAGGAAGCCGACGAGATTCTGATTATGGAGGGTGGCGAGATTGTCGAACGTGGTAATCACTATGATCTTATCAATCGCACCGGCAGTGTTTACAAACGCCTGAACAGTATGCAGGAGATATTTCAGTAGCCCTGTCGTTAACCTGGCGGTTGTGTGAAGCATTGATCCCAGCGCTTCTATTACCGAGTACGACCTGTTCGTCATTGTTTACCCAGCGACGTAACTAACCGCTTTATCAAACTTCGCCAGCACGGTTTCCCAGGTGTAATACTGCCGAACGTAGCCGCGACCATTCTCGGCCATCTCGGACGAATCCTGCGTCAGCATCTGATCGATGGCCGTTGCGAACTCCTCGTAGCTTCGGTACAGCAGTCCCGCCTGACTACCTACAACATGGTCGCGGAGGACGGCGCATTCGGCAGTGGCAATGACGGGAATACCCACCGCAAAACTTTCCAGCGTCACCATCGACAGGCTTTCGTAGGGCGATGGCATGATCAGCGCTTTTGCGTGTTGCAGCAGACTTGCTTTCACGGGCTCGTCCACGAATCCAACCGGCAGCAGATCGGGATGCTCCGGAATGGGCATGAACGCCTGTCCGACCAGCACCAGTTTTAAGGCCGATGGATGCTCCGCTTTGTAACGCATAAAGAAATCAAACAGGGCATCGCAGCCCTTCGCCGTGTCGATGCGCCCGATGTATAACAGATAATCGGCATCGGTGCCCAGTATCTCGCTCACCGGTTGTTCCGCCAGAGCACGGGCAGGCTCAATGCCCACGCCGACGACGTCGTTCTCGATTGATTCATTCTTAAATAGCTGGTGGACGAAGCTGCGTTCGGCCGGGGTGAGAAACAGAATGGCTCGCGGTTTCTGAAACAGTGGTCGGAACACAGGTAGGTAGATTGGAACTTCGTTGTGCGCGGTCGGTATAAAAATTGACTTGTGGGGCGCGACGTTTAGGCCGACAATCGTGGGGTAATATAGGTAGGTTATAAAAATCAGTGCATCGTACTGCTGATGGTTGCGTTTCAGGTAATTGATTAAGTCGGGCGTGTAAGGGCCCTGGTATTGCGCCCATAAGCGGCTGTATCGTCGAATAGTCTTGCCTACCAGTGCCCGAGCCCACATCTTGAGCCGACCCAATCCCTGCCACTCCTCCGGCCGGGACCATTTTTTGAGTTTGTGTTCAGCACGCGCCCCCTGTTTGACCAACCGTTCGTGCTTCGTCGCAAACCGGCGTACCCGTATCCCGTTGATTGTCAGAGTCTCGGCTGGATACCAGTTGGCCCAGGTGATGTATTCCAACGCACAACTGGTCAGCACGTCAATTTCATAGGTATTCGCGAGTCGCTCGGCCATTATCCGACAATAGTACTCGGCCCCTCCGTTGACCTCTACGCCGTACCGCTGCACAACAAACGCTATTTTCTTCATACAAGTAAGCTAACAGATAACAACCGACTACCGGTGCATTCCCGGTTCATCTCGCCGGATACCTCGACTCATTCAAGTGACTGGTAAAAGTCATTCTGCTTTTTCTGCCGGTCAATGTCTTTTAAGTGCAGAAGGCAAAAATCGTCATTGTCAGACGGCAGAAAATGACAACTCTGCTGGCCTTCCAGCTCTTCGTGTACCTTGTTTTTCCAGCGTATAAGCTGATTTAACTTGAAGATACGCACCTGATAATCTGGGTAGTTGATTCGCCCCTGTTCATCCACCTGCCAGTGCCAGGCATCGACCCATTCCTGCGTCAATCCCCTCACCCGGTTGATCCGGGGTACGGCCAGACAATCCTCTTTCGGGTTTTTCCGGAGTACGCTCTTCAACGAACGGAGCAGGGTTTCATTAGGCATCTCATCGGCGTCGATCTGAACGAGGTAATCGCCCGACGCCATCGTCAACAAGTTATTCTTGAACGTAGCGAAATCACCGTCGAGTCGCGCAGACTGGTATGTTAGTTTGTCGTGGTATCGGTTCAGTACGTCGGTCACCCAGTCGTCGGGCCGGGTGCTATCCTGCAACACCAGGATTTGATCGTGCGGATCTTTGTGGAGCAGCAGGAAAAGAATCAGCCGCTCCAGTTCCACCGCTTCATTGCAAACGGTGATTCCGTACGAAAGCCGGATACGACGGGCAAGCAATCGGTCAAACATACGTCAGTTCTTTGTGGATCAACCGCACTTCGTGCGTAGTCGGGTTAATGACTCGGATGCGGTACCCTCGCCAGCTAAACACCGGGAAGACGCGATACCATAGTCGCTTCAACAAAGATCGGGGTTTGGTAATCCGATGGTGTATGATCTCCTGAAGAAACATGATCTGCTCCAATTGTGTCGCATCGGCCTTACCGACATCCAGCGAAACCAGGACACCGTTTGTACGCTCGGCCGTCAGCGGTTTTATCTTCTGCGTCAGGTCAATAGCGGTAGAAGGTTGCTCCTCCCGAATGTACGACGCTGGATCGAGGTCTGTGTAAATAGTTGACGCCCACGGTTCCAGTTCTCGCAGCGCATCCACCGTGCCATTGGTCAGCACCAGACCAATATCGTATTTTTGCCGACGAACAGCACTGTTGCGGAACCCCCATTTGCGAATAAAGTTTCGATTGGACTGCCGTTCAATTTGCCTCGTTCGGTGTACGTACTCATCCGAAAAACGAGACGTTTTACTGACGAAATGATAGCACAGTACATTCAGCGCCACAACCATTTCCAGCCCTTTCAGGCTGAGCCGCAGCAGTAGATCATCATCTTCGCAGAACATCGGATTGAACAACGGATCCAGTCCGCCCATCTCGAGCAGCAACTGCCGGGACGCGGCCAGGAAGAAAATACCCTTGCTGGTGACTACGTTTGTCTGGCCAGCCTGTTCATTTCGTTGCTGTTCATCCAACGTAAACTGAAAGAAAGCATCCCGCTGAAATGTAGTTACGTCGGCACCAAAATCCTGGACAATTTTTCCAGGGCGTGGATCATCCGAAAAGATGGGGGGCTCCACGGTGGTGTAGAAAATCACCCGCCGATCGGTTTGGAGTGCTGCCAGTTGCTCAATGAAGCCGGGGGCCAGCACCATATCGTTATGCGCGAAAATTACATAATCCGACGTGGCCAGTTCAATGCACTTATTATAGGTGTCAGACAGCGTGCGTTCACGTTCCTCATAATAGTACGTAAGGTGGTCATCCTGCAAGGAGTCGAGCCACTGGTGGGTTCCGTCTGTACTATTGAAACTGACAAAGACCAACTCAATGGTCGGATAAAGGATACGGGTCTGGTTATAAAAGTATTGCGAATAAACCAGGTTGTTTTTTAAGCCTACTAACAAGGAAAATGTCATGTTCCGGTCACTATTGGACGCAAGTAAAGAACAGTATTAAAACTATCGCAGGTTGGTTGTATGGTTTTTATCAGAGTTAAAGACGGACATGTACACTATGAAGCCGTGTTTCGCGGTCCGCCGGAGCGGTGATTTGATTAGCTGTCCAACTCAATCAGTAGACGCTCAAAATAATACAGGTACAAACAAAGGCCAGACAAGCCCTTGTTTGTACCTGGCAGAGGAGTTTATACGCTCAGCTTTTGCACGTTTTTGTAACTGATGGCGATAGCCTCCAACGGTGGGCGTTTGCAAACGTCCTGCTCCACGAAGTAGTTGGTCAGCCCGGCCGTTTTCTGGGCGTCGAAAATGCGCTGGAAGTCGATGCTACCCGTGCCCACTTCGGCGAATTCGCGTTCGGGCGTTTTGGCCATGTCTTTCACGTGCCAGAGCGGGAACCGACCCGGATGCTTCTTGAACAGCGCAATAGGGTCCTGTTTAGCAAAACTCACCCAATAGATATCCATCTCCATTTGGACCAATTTGGGATCGGTGCTGCTCAGCAAAAGATCATACGGCACCTGCCCTTCCAGCGGCTGAAACTCAAAGTCGTGGTTGTGGTAGGCAAATTGAACACCGGCGGCCCGGCACACCTCCGCCGACTTGTTGAACAGATCGGCAAACTCTTTGTAATCATCGAGCTTGGTCCGTTCGGGCGGAAACAGAAAAGCGCAGACCATGTACTTCTGACCAATAGTTGCCGCATCGTCAACGGCCCGTTTCCAGTCGTCGGTCAGCGTTCCCTTGCTTTTCATCACCTTGCCGGTGGTATAATGGCCACTGGGAGCGGTCAGGCCCAGTTCTTTCAGTTTAGCCGCGAATTCTTTGGGCGTCTTGCCAAAAAACTTACCATCCGAATACCCGAACGATTCAACCTGTTTGTAGCCAATGTCGGCTACTTTCTTCAGCGTACCGTCGGCGTCCTTCGCCATCGCGTCGCGGAGGGTATACAGTTGAAGTCCAACGGTTTTGGGCTTCGCAGCCAGCGCATCGACGTTGGGCAGTAAAGCCGCCGATGTAGCTAATGCGCCGAGTTTAAGAAACTGCTGGCGGGTCATGTTGGCAGTGTTGTTCATAGGTATAAAGCAAGTAAGTGGAGGACGGACAAGGCGCCCATCATCAGGGGTTAAAGGTAATTAGAGCAAAAATCTCCTGTTCAGGTTTAAAGTAGGACCAGCCGAATAATTTCTTGACACGAAACCAGAACGTAGGGCGAAAAACCGCTAATTAGCCCACAATCACGGGCAGTCTGCACCCTTTTCGCCTACCTTTGCGGGGTAAAATCGACCGCACCCCGTAATGCCCCTCATTGCTCCGTCGACCTATGAGCCACCCGCCCGCTTGTGGAACGGCCACCTGCAAACCATCATTCCCTCGCTGTTTCGCAAGGTCACGGTCAACTACGTCCGGGAGCGCATCGACACGCCCGACGACGACTTTCTGGATCTGGATTGGGCTTATTCTAATCGGTCCGCCGAAGCGGATGAATTATTAATGATGAATGATGAATACAGCGAAAATCATTCATCATTCATCATTAATAATTCATCATTCCCTTTAGTGATTCTCTCCCACGGGTTGGAGGGCAGTTCAACGAGTACGTATCTGGCGGGGATGGTGCGGCACCTGAACCACAGCGGGTTCGACTGTTTAGCCTGGCATGCCCGCTCGTGCAGTGGTGAAATGAACCGGCAGCAGCGCTTTTACCATATCGGCGACACGAGTGATCTACACCACGTTGTTCAACACGCCGTCGCCAAAGGCTACCAGACCATTTACCTGATTGGCTTCAGCGCGGGCGGCAACGTTACGCTGAAGTACCTCGGCGAACAGGAAAAAACGGTTGATCCGGCCATTAAAAAGGCGGTTACGTTCTCGGTGCCGCTCGATTTGATCGGGTCTACCCGGCGGCTCGAACGGTGGGACAGTCTGGTGTATAACTACCGTTTCAACCGGACCCTCAAGCGTAAAGTACTACAAAAAGCGGCTCTGATGCCGGGCGTTTTTCAAACCGAAGCCATCAGCAAATCGCGCAGCGTTCGCGAGTTCGATGCGCTGTTTACGGCTCCCATGAACGGCTTCCGCGACGTAACAGACTACTACACCCGCAGCAGTTCGCTGCAATTCGTACCCAGTATCACCGTGCCGACGCTGCTAATCAACGCCAAAAACGACCCGTTTCTGTCGCCCGAGTGTTTTCCCGAAGCCATGGCGCGGGAACTACCCAACGTCTGGATGGAGTTCCCTGAACAGGGCGGCCACTGCGGTTTTGCATCCAAGACATCCGGCATCAACAGTGGCCGACCGTACTGGTCGGAGGAGCGGGCAGTGTCGTTTCTAAGAGAATAATAAATTTTGTTGAAATCATGCTCACCCAACCCGCAATCCCCGGCCCCGCCGAACAGACGTTTTACATCATTGATTTCGATAGCACCTTCACAAAAGTCGAGGCCTTAGACGTGCTGGGCGAAATATCGCTTATTGGTCGCCCCGACCGCGACGACGTGCTCGATCAGATTAAAGTCATTACCGACCGGGGCATGTCGGGCGAGATTGGCCTGGCCGATTCGCTGGCCCTGCGGCTGAAACTGCTTAACGCCCACCGCGACCATTTGCCCGCGCTCATCGAAACGCTGATGGGAAAAATCTCCGACTCGTTCCAGCGCAACCAGGCGTTCATCACCGAAAACGCCGATTACATCTACGTGGTGTCGAGCGGATTCCAGGAGTTTATTGTGCCGATTGTCACCTCGCTGGGCGTCAAAGAAAGCCACGTCTTTGCCAATACATTCACCTACGATCCGGCGGGTAACATCATCGGCTGCGACCTCGCCAATCCACTGGCCTCGGACGGGGGCAAGGTGAAGCTGATGCGCAACCTCAACCTCGACGGCGACGTGTACGTAATCGGCGACGGCTACACCGACTATGAGATTCGGGAAGCGGGTCTGGCCAACAAGTTCTACGCCTTCACCGAGAACGTGGCACGAGCGAAAGTGATGGCTAAAGCGGATCACATTACCCCGTCGCTCGACGATTTTCTGTTCGATAACAAACTGAGCCGCAGTCAGTCTTACCCGAAGAGCCGGATTAAAGTGCTGCTGCTGGAGAATGTCCATCCCATCGCCGTGCAGTTGTTTGAGCAGGAAGGGTTCAACGTCGAAATTCGCAAAGGAGCGCTGGACGAAGACGAACTCATCGAAGCTATCCGCGACGTGTCGATTCTGGGTATCCGCTCCAAAACGATGGTGACGCGCCGGGTGCTCGAAAACGCCAACAAGCTTATGACCGTCGGCGCGTTCTGCATCGGCACCAACCAGATCGACCTGAGCACCTGCACCGAGCGCGGCATTGCGGTGTTCAACGCCCCCTACAGCAACACCCGCTCGGTGGTTGAACTGGCTATCGGCGAAATTATCATGCTGATCCGGGGAATTGTGCCTAAGAGCAATCTGATGCACCAGGGCGCGTGGGACAAATCGGCCAAGAACAGCTACGAAGTACGCGGCAAAAGACTGGGGTTGGTCGGCTATGGCAATATCGGTACGCAGCTTTCGGTGGTGGCCGAAGCCCTCGGCATGGAGGTGTATTTCTATGATGCCGTCGACAAACTGGCCCTCGGCAACGCCCGCAAGTGCCGGTCATTGGACGAACTGCTGGCCATTGCCGACATTATCAGCCTGCACACCGACGGCCGTAAAGAGAATAAGAACCTCATCAGCTACCGCGAATTCGGGCTGATGAAAAACGGCGTTATTTTCCTGAACCTGTCGCGCGGGCACATCGTCGACATTCCCGCTTTAGTCGACGCCATTGAACGGGGTAAGGTAATCGGCGCGGGGGTGGACGTGTTTCCGCAGGAGCCAAAAACCAACAACGAGGAATTTATGAACGCCCTGCGTAGCCAGCCTAACGTGATTCTGACGCCCCATATCGGCGGCAGCACCGAGGAAGCGCAGGCCAATATTGGTCAGTTCGTGCCGGGCAAACTGCTCGAATACATGAACAATGGCAGCACCTACGGCAGCGTCAACTTTCCCGAACTGCAACTACCCCTGCTCAAGGATTCACATCGGCTGCTGCATATCCACCATAACGTACCGGGCATTCTGGCCAAAATAAACAACATCCTCGCCGGTCACCACATCAACATTCAGGGGCAGTACCTAAAAACCAACGAACAGATCGGCTACGTCATCACCGACATCGACAAGGAGTACGCCGACGAAGTAATCGGCGAACTGCGCAGCATCGACCAGACCATCAAGTTCAGACTACTTTATTGAGTCGGCGAGTTAGTCAGTCGATAAGTCAGTGAGTACTTCGTTCTGACTAACTCATTGACTGACCAACTGACTAACTACCTATGAAACACACCTACTTCACCCCCGGCCCGGCCGAATTATACCCGACGTTCGCTCAGCACCTGCAAACGGCGATGAACGAGCAGATCGGGTCGATTTCGCACCGGAGTCAGCGGTTTCGGGATATTTATAAGTTCACCGATGAGCAGTTACGGACGTTGCTCAACATTCCGGCCACGCACGGCATTTTCTTCACCGGCTCGGCCTCGGAAGTGTGGGAGCGGGTGCTGCTTAACTGCGTCGAGCACGAGAGTTTTCACCTCGTCAACGGCTCGTTTTCGCGCAAGTTTTTCGACTACGCCAGCAGCCTCCACAAGTACGCACACGTGCTGGAAAAGCCCTTCGGCGAAGGCTTCGACTTCGCCGACATCGAGGTGCCGGAGTACGCTGAATTAGTGTGTCTGACGCACAACGAAACGTCGTCGGGGGTGCAGATGCGGCCCACCGACATGCACAAACTGAAGCGCAAATACCCGAAGAAATTGTTCGTTGTCGACATGGTGTCGTCGGCTCCGCACCCGAACCTCGACTTTGGCCTGATCGACTCGGCGTTTTTTTCGGTGCAGAAAGCGTTTGGTATGCCTGCCGGTTTAGGGGTCTGGATTGCCAATCAGGCGTGTTTAGCCAAGGCCGAGCGGCTCCAGAAGTACGAGTCCATGACCACCGGTGCGCATCATACCCTGCCAACACTCTGGAAACACTACCAAACTTTCGAGACGCCCGCTACGCCGAACGTGCTGTTTATTTACCTGCTGGGTAAAATTGCCGAAGATTTCAACAAAATCGGCATCGACACCATCCGCAGACAGACCGAAGAAAAAGCCCGTATCCTCTACAAGTTTCTGGACGACTCAACCGGATACGAGCCGTTTGTTAAACAGGACCGGCATCGCTCACAGACGGTCATCGTAGCGACAACCAGACATCCGGCCGACGTGTTGGCAACTACTAAACAGGCGGGTATGCTGGTTGGGAGCGGGTACGGCAAGTTCAAAGATTCCCAGATTCGGATTGCCAATTTTCCAGCCGTCTCGGCAGATCAGGTCGATGTGCTGCTGGGTGCGTTAAAACTATAAGCTTCTTTTTTAGTCTTTTTACGAGTCAACGCCCCTTCACTAACAGGAGGGGCGCTTTATTGTTGTACTATTTCCACAAACGCATCATTTTCGTAAAAACCTTATTTTGCCTCGATAGTTAATAGGGTGACAAGCACTCAAGTGCATTATCAACTCAGCGAGATATGAAAAATCTACTTACTACAACAACCCTGCTGACGATGCTGTCGGTGGCGGCACTGGCTCAGAATGAACGACCCCGGGATCGGCCGCTCATCAAGGAAGAAACAAAGGAAAAAGTGCGGGATAAAGCTCAGGACGTGAAAGAAAACGTTCAGGAGGGGGCCGAAAAACTAAGGGAACGCGCTGAGGAACGAGCGCCCGAAGTAAAGCAGGAGTTGCGGGAAACCGGGCAGCAGGTGAAAGATGCCGCTCAGGATGTGAAGGTAGAGGTTCAGGACAGAATCGTTGAACCGGCCCGTGCCCGCAACGACCGGTATGGCCTGCCCTGGTATGATCGGGGCAGCGTTTTCGTGGGGGGATCGCTTGGTTTCGGCCTGGGCGGCAGCAAAGGCACTTACATTGCACTCGATCCGCGCATTGGCTACTTTTTCCAGCCGGGTTTCATGGGGGGCGTTCGCCTGGGATACGACCGGCGTTTGGGCAGTAGTTTCCGGTCCCGTCAGTTCGGGCTGTTTGCGCGGTACTATCCGTTTCGCACGCGCATCAGCAGTTTCGTGGGTGCTGGTTACAACTTCGGTCGCGAGCGGGCCAGTAACGTAGCCGCTGACGAGAAAGCCCGGTTCAACAGCATCAATCTGGAGATCGGTACTCAGTTTTATCTACTGAAAAATTTAGGCATTGAGGGTAGCTTGGAAACGAACTACTACGACCGGAGCAACCCCTTGGCGGGCCGCAACCGGGGAGGCCGGATTAGACTCGGTGTCAATTATTATTTGCGCAAGGTCGGTCGGTAGTTTTAAGTTGTGTGTGTAAGTTCCCTGTTCAGTCGGCCAACTCCACGTGGGGCTGGCCGACTGCGTTTACAGTTGTTGCGCCTGAACGATGCTGAGGTGGTGCCGGGTATGAATGTCCGTAAAATCCAGCATTTCCCGAACGGTTACTATGCCCAGCGCTGGATGCGGCATCACGTACCGATCCAACTCATCGGCCGACCAGCCACCAGCGGCAGTCGCCAACGACTCGTAGGCATCCGTAAAACGGGCGACAACCGTTGCCCGGTCGGTGTGCACATCGTCGGACCGGGGCGACAGAGTGGCTGGCGATTTAAGGCCCGTGGCTAAGGTCCGGCGGTACAAGTCGGCTATCTCGTCGTAAGACCGCGACGAGCCGTCGGAGTGGCCCCACTGCCGGAACGCGTCGCGCGGCCCGGTCATCAGACGCGCCACCGGCCGGGCCGATAGAAACAGGTGTTGCATCGTATCGCCAACGGACCATTTTCCGTTGGCCTGCTGGCTGAACCGAGCCTCCGACAGGCCGTTGGCGAAGTTGACAAAAGCCCGACCAGACGTTAAAAATTGGGTTATCGGCGTTAGGTTGACGGAAGTCATAAGCGTTTTTTTACAACGTTACGAATAGTTTGCAACACATCAGAAGTAGCTTCAAGTTTATTTTCATCATTCTGATTTGCAGTCAGTTATCTTCCGAGATAACTGACATATATGGACCCATCTACGCCCATTTTGTGTTTACTAAGAGCAACCGGTTAGCTACTTACGTCGCTGCTGTCCTTGCTTTTCTACACTCGTTATGATCGCTGAATCCAACCCATTAGTCCAGTCTACGCCAACGACCCGTGCGGTCGCCGAACCCCTTCTTAAATCGCCGAAGCTGTGGATGCCGAAGCGCGTCGTGTTCACCCCCGATGCTCTGAACGAGCCGTTCGGCGAGGCCATGTACGAACGCATATCGGCGCTGAATCTGCCGATTGAAATTGCCAAGAATAACCGCATCACGGGTCTGCGCGGGGCCGACGAACGCGAGACATACCGCATTGCCAAGAACACGCTGGCTATCGTCAATGCGCCACCGAGTGCGTTCAGGCTCCAGCCCATACCGCCCTCGGCCGACTGGCAGATGAACCTCGCCGAAGGGTGCCCGGCCCACTGTCATTATTGCTACTTAGCGGGTAGTTTGTCGGGGCCACCGGTGGTGCGGGCCTACGCCAACCTGCCCAAAATGCTCGAACATACGGCAACCTACGAAGGCACCTACCCACCCAACCGGAGCTGGCAGCCTACCGATGCCAACCGCCCGACAACCTTTGAAGTAAGCTGCTACACCGACGTGTTGGGTATTGAGCACCTGACGGGCAGTTTGGCCGAGTGTATTCGCTACTATGGGACCCGAGAGATGGGCCAACTGCGTTTTGTGACGAAGTACGGTAATGTTGATAGCCTGCTTAACCTGCCGCACAACGGTCAGACCCGCGCCCGCGTCAGCCTGAACGCCGACGTAGTGGCCCGGCGCTTAGAGGGTGGTACAGCCTCGGTCGAAGCCCGGTTGCAGGGCATTCGCAAGCTGGCCATGCCGAAGGCGCAGGGCGGTGGCGGTTACCCCATCGGTCTGGTTATCGCCCCCATCATGCCTATTCCCGACTGGCGCGAACACTACACGGCCCTGCTCGACCGCATTGCCGAGCTTTTCGACTTTCCGGTTGACATGAACGCCGAGTTAATCAGTCACCGCTTCACACCCGGCTCGAAGGACGTGCTCATGCAGTGGTATCCGAACACCTCACTGGAGATGGACGAACTGACCCGCGCCGAGAAACGAAACAAGTTCGGCGGCACCAAGTATGTGTATTTACCCGCCGTGATGAAGGAGATGAAAGCGTTTTTCTACGCCGAGTGGCAGAAGCGCTTCCTGAATGCGCCGGTGCTGTATTGGACGTAGTGTTCTCTTGTTTCCCTCACCCCGGCCCCTCTCCTTGGGGCGAGGGGCCGGGGTGAGGGCGTTTACCACACCTGCGCCTGTTGCACTGCCTCCTTATATAGCTTCTGCCCCGGCTTTACGTCGAACGCCTGGTAGAACGGCGTGAAGTTAGTCAGCGGGCCGTTGACGCGGAATTTGGCAGGTGAGTGAGGATCAGTCTGAACCGAGACGCGTTCGGTTTCGGGGCGGATTTTTTCGCGCCAGACCTGCGCAAAGCCCAGAAAAAACCGCTGGTCGGGCGTGAATCCGTCAATTTTCTCGCTGCCTTTGCCCTGTTCCGTTAGTTTGAAGGCCTGATAGGCTAAGGTGATGCCGCCCAGATCGGCTAAGTTCTCGCCCAGCGTCAACTGGCCATTCAGGTGCAGGTTATCCAGCACGGTATAATCACTGTACTGCTTCACCACAACCTGAACTTTGTCCGTAAACCGTTTGACGTCGGGCTTCGTCCACCACTCACTCAAATTCCCGCTGGCGTCGTACTGACGGCCCTGATCGTCGAAGAGGTGGGTCATTTCGTGGCCGATGACCATGCCGATACCACCGTAGTTAATGGCATCGTCGGCGTCTTTGTCGAAGAACGGAAATTGCAGAATCCCGGCTGGAAACACAACTTCGTTATTCGTCGGATTCGCGTAGGCATTCACCGTGGGGGGTGTCATGCCCCATTCCGCGCGGTCGACGGGCTGATTGATTTTGGCAAATTCCTCGGCGAAATAGTGCTTTCTGGCCCGCTGCACGTTTCCAAAATAATCGTCGGGCTTAATGTCCACGTCCGAATAATCTTTCCAGGTGTCCGGGTAGCCAATCTTCTTCACAAACTTATCTAACTTCACCAAGGCTACTTTTTTGGTTTCGGGTGCCATCCAGTCAAGTTTATCGATGCGTTCCCGATACACCTTCTGTAGATTATCGACTAAGGTCAGCATCCGTTCTTTCGCTTCGGCCGGAAAATATTTCTTTACCCACACCTGTCCCAGCGCTTCGCCCAGTGAGCGGTCAACCCGGCTGGCAATGCGTTTCCAGCGGGCCTGCTGCTGCGGCTGACCGTACAGGGTTTTGTTCGTAAACTCGAAGCTTGCCTGTTCAAACGGCTTGCTGAGCAGCGTCGCATTCTGATCCAGCACGTCAAACGCAAGCCGGTCTTTCAGTACGCTGATGGGCGTAGTTGGCAACGATTTATCCAATGCCTGGTAATAGCCGGGCTGCGAAATCAGAACGGTATCAATTTTCTCCAGACTCATGGTATTGAGCAGCGTCCGCCAGTTGAGGTTGGGCATCTGCTTCGTTAAATCGGTTACGGCCAGCTTATTGTAATTAGCGACCGGGTCGCGCAGGTCAGCGGGCGATTTGTGGGAGCGGGCCAGCGCTGTTTCAAAGGCCAGGACGGATTCAGCTTTGGTTTGGGCCGACAGCGAATCGACCCCGGTCAGGGTGAACAGTTTGGCCACGTAAACTAGAAAAGCCGCCCGTATTTTCTTCGTTGGTGCATCGGTTCGGGTGTAGTACTCTTTCTCGGGCAGCGACAGCCCCGCCTGACCGAAGTTGATCCGGTTTAGGGAACTCTGCCGGTCATCGGCTCCGACGTACAGCCCCATCAGTGCCCCACCCCGGTTGGTTTCGTCGGCGGCCATGTAGTTCAATACCCCTTTGTAGTCGGTGAGCGCGTCAATTTTGGCGAGTTCAGCCTTTATGGGTTCGTAGCCGCGTTTGTCGATGGTCGCGGTGTCCATACCGCTCGTATACAGATCGCCCACCTGCTGCTCCACACTCCCGGTTTTAGCATCAGCTTTGGCCGCTTCTTCCAGAATGGATCTTGTCCGCAGCAGGTTGGCCTGGTAAATTTCATTGAAAGCCCCCCAACTGCTTTGGTCATCAGGAATAGCCGTTTTCTTTACCCACGTACCATTTGCATACGTGAAAAAATCATCACCAGGACTAACGGTCGTATCCATTCCCGATTTATCGAAGAACGACGTGCGACGAATCGTTGCTTCGGCGGCATCGTCTTTTTTCTGGCAGGCTATCAGGCTTAACACGCTCAACCCGAACCCCATAATTTGCGTACTGCGTATCATAACTAATTTTAAATCTGCGTTTGAATGGGTACTTTTGGGGTAAATATAACGCATTCATCAAATGAAAAACTTCCTGATTATAGGCCTGATTCTGAGCGCGTCTTTTGGCGCATTTGCGCAAACGGACGTGAGCTACCACGGCAAAAAGATTTCCGAGAAAGGCGCTATCCCAGCCACGCAGTTAGTGACGAAGATGGGCGGAAAAGACAAGATGCCCGCCAAAGTGGAAGGCACCGTTGAAGACGTTTGCAAGATGAAGGGCTGCTGGATGAAAGTCAAAACCGGCGACGGGCAGGTGATGCGGGTTAGTTTCAAGGATTACGGTTTCTTCGTCCCCAAAGACATCGTCGGCAAAACCGTTGTCTTGGAAGGCACCGCCGAAACTACCACTACGCCCGTATCCGAACTGCGCCACTACGCCGAGGATGCCGGTAAGTCGAAGGAAGAAGTAGAGAAGATCACCGAACCCGAAAAAGCGCTCACGTTCGTGGCCGACGGGGTAATTGTGAAAAAGTAAGACCCGTTTCCAACGCTTTTTTCAGATGGCGGGTCTTGCTTAAAACGATCAGTAGTATGTCACGTCATCTCAAATTAGCTTTCGCTTATTTATCCATAGCCGCCTGCTGTCTTTACGGGTGTCAGCCGAGGAATGTAGACCCCCGACTTCCGCCCGACTATGTAGCGATTAAGGCTGGTGCATCAGCACAATTTGGGTCGGGACTTACCGTGCGCGTCGATTCAATAAGTGACAGTCGATGTCCGATAGGCTTTAATTGTTTGATTGCCGGTTGGGCTTCTGCTTCGGTGACAGTCGGAACAGAAGCAAATTCTCAAAAACAAAGATTGATTGCTGGATGGACTTATAAAGACCGGCGAGATTCAATAACCGTTCAAGTTAGAAACGTTGCCTATAAACTCATTCTGCGGGATGTGACGCCCTATCCATCATCTAAGAATCTAAGGCCGGTACAACAGGCAATCATCCAAGTTTCCCGCCTGTAACGGCGTTTTCGGCAACTTTTCGCTACTTTCAGGCCGCAACCAACCGTTGCGGCTTTTTTCGTACCCAACCAACAATACAACCATGAAGAAACTGTACCTGCTGGCGGGCCTCTCGCTGCTGGCATCGCCCCTCCTCGCTCAACGCACGCTCATTCACTGTGGTAACCTCTTCGACGGTATCGGCAACGCCGTTCAGCCGCAGATGACGGTGGTGGTCGAAGGCACTAAAATTACGGCCGTGCAAAAGGGATTCACCGCCCCCGCCGTTGGGGACCGATTGGTGGACATGAAAACCAAAACCGTGCTGCCCGGCCTGATTGACATGCACGTCCACCTCGAAAGTCAGACGCGCCGGGGCGGGGCCATCGACGGTTTCACCCGGAACCCCGCCGATGTCGCCTATCAGGCCGCTCAGTACGCCAAAACGACGTTGTTAGCGGGTTTCACCACCGTGCGTGATCTTGGCGGCTCCGGGGTAAACGTGTCCCTCCGCAATGCCATTAATGCCGGTTTGGTGGATGGTCCCCGTGTGCTGACAGTTGGCAAATCCATTGCCACAACCGGCGGTCATGCCGACCCAACCAACGGCTATCGCAAAGATTTGATGGGTGATCCCGGCCCGGAAGAGGGCGTTATAAATGGTCCCGAAGACGCCCGCAAGGCCGTTCGGCAGCGCTACAAAGATGGCTCTGATCTCATCAAAATCACGGCTACCGGTGGGGTGCTGAGCAATGCCAAAGATGGGTCCGGCGCTCAGTTTACGGAGGAAGAAGTAAAAGCCGTTGTCGACGCGGCCAAAGATTACGGCTTTCCGGTAGCTGCCCACGCACACGGAGCCGAAGGCATGAAACGTGCCATCCGGGCGGGTGTGCAGACCATTGAACACGGCACCCTAATGGACGATGAAGCCATTGAGTTATTCAAGAAATACGGCACCTATTACGTTCCAACGATCATTGCGGGCAAGACAGCCGCCGACTCAGCCCGGCGCTTTGGCTATTATCCGGCCTTAGTGACGCCCAAAGCGCTGGCCATCGGTCCAAAAATCCAGGCTACGTTTGCCAAAGCGTACAAAGCAGGGGTTAAGATCGCGTTTGGCACCGACGCGGGCGTTTACATTCACGGCTACAATGCCAGGGAGTTCGAGTACATGGTAGAAGCCGGAATGCCGCCCATCGAAGCCATTAAGTCGGCCCTGATGACTAATGCCAAACTGCTCGGTATGGAGACACAAATCGGTTCCATTGAAACGGGCAAATTCGCCGACATCATCGTCGTGGACGAAAACCCGATTCAGAACATCAAAACGCTGCAGACCGTCCGGTTCGTGATGAAAGACGGCAAGGTGTATAAGCAGTGATAAGTGGTAAGTGGGTAAGTAGTAAATGGCTGATGCAGAAACAATACATCTGCGTCAACTACTTACCCACTTACCACTTACTGACTATTAAAAACCGCCCGAGCTGAACGCGTTTCAGGAAATCATCCTTCCGGCGCGTCGATACGTCAATTTTGGAATTATCCCGCATCAGAAATGAGGCTCTGTCCGGTCAATGGCCCAGGCTACCTCTACCGGGGATAGATGACTCTGAAGCGGCCACTCACGCTCACCGAAGTGGGCAGGGACGATCCTTTTTGCGAATAGAGCGGAGCGTCAACGATGGTGTAGGTACCCTCAATGACGTCGGGCGTGACGCGCTGCACATCGACCTGCCATTTCGTTGCTGGACTGCTTAATCGGCCGGGTCGCACCCGCCAGTAGCCCGCTGCCCCCTGGTCGTTGGTAAACGAAAGATCGACCTGATCGCCCGTGTACGTACCGACGCCCGTGAAATCCGGCCAGGTAATATATGTCTGTTTCCAGCCCGCAGCCGACCAATTGGTGCCGAAACTGTACTCAACGTTAGTCTCCTTCCGGGGACTTTTCAGTTGAGTCAGCGAAATCCACTGGCTATTCGCCTGCTCGGTTTTGCCCTCGTAGCTAAAGTCGGTGCCGGGTGTGGTAAGTTGGCGCTGGTCAATCCGCACCCGCGTGGTGGTAGGATAGCCACTGGGGGGTGTAGGGTAGCCCCAGCCTTCGATCATTCGCTCTACACCGGTGTAGTCCCAATAAGGCTCGCCTTCCGACTGAGTCCGCAGGTTGCGGTTTTCATTCAGCACGTTTTTGACCCGCACGGCAATGCGCTCGGGAACAGCCCCGGCCTGTTTGAGGGTGAAGTCAAACTCAATGTCGATGTAGTCGGGGGTGATAGCCGTGATCCGTACCTGCTTGTCGGCGCGGGACAGGTCGTTGATCTCCCGGGCAGACAGATCGACTGGGGTTCGGATAAAGGCCTGGACGATGTAGGCGTCAAACTTACCCTCCCCACCATCATCGGCCGGGTTGTAGACGCGGTAGCTACGGCCGGTCTCGAAGGGGCCGTTAAAGCCCAGCGTGACGCTATACTGCTCATTCCGGGCCTGGATCAGTAAATAAGACGGGTTGCGGCTGTAGAGATCGTACCCCTGGGCGGCCCGCACCGGGAAAGCCCCATCGGGTCCGAAGGCAATGGTCTGACCGCCAATGGTGCCGGTCAGGGTACCGGTGATGTCCACCAGTCGGGTTGTGCGAATGCCGGGGGTGCCGGTAAACAGGTACGAATCGGTTCGGCTGGCCCCTGGGCTAGCCGTGGGCCCCGGTTCCTGGCGCAGATCGGGAGGCTGACAGGCCAGAAGGGCGAGGGAAAGAAGCGTGCTCAGGCACACCGTAGCAGGGGTTAAGCGCATAGCGGTAAGCGTTTAAACGTTGAACAAGAATTGGTTAAGCAAACAAAGAAAACGTCGACGAGTTGTGCCGCACTGGGCCACAACGCTATCAATCGCCCGTCGAGGACACAGACACGCATAAAGTCAGGGGATGTTGCAGACCGACGACTAATTTTTCAGACGCCAGCCAATATTCATTCTGATGGTAAAGAAAACGGGGACTGCTGCAACAAATGGGCGCTCATTTAGTGTCTATACCTACGGCCGGGGCGTGGGCAGGGACGAGCCGGTCCGCAGTCGCGCCTATCCGGCTACCCGTTTATGAACCAGCTAAAACCACTCGTCCTGCTTGGCTTGCTACTCAGCGGGAGCGGCTGCAACCGTTTTATCGACCAGCAGCCAACGCCCGACCACGGCCCCCCGGCCGGTACCGTTCAGGCCTTGACCCAGCGGTATCCTCAGGCGCAGGACATCCTCTTTACCACCCTCGTGCCCAACCAGCTCTGGCGGTCTACCTTCACCCAGCAACGCCAGCGCTACCAGGCCCTGACCAGCCCCGCGCAGTTGCTGACCGCAGACCAATTAGTTGATGGCCCCTTGCCTGATTCGCTTACCCGCTTACTGGCACCGACCGTGGTGTCTGGCGGCACGTTCAGTAACTTCCGTCTGCGACATTATGAATGGCATCGTACTGTGGTTCACCCCAATGGGCGATTGGTGTACTTATACGCCGACTACACCTGGCATCAGCAATCTTACACGGTTTACTGGTCCCTTGCCTGGCCACCCACCGGTAGACCTTTCTATAATCTTCACCTGCTGCCCTTCCGGCAAGGTGACTATCAAACCAAAACGTTGACCGACATACCTGAATCGTTACGGGCGGATCTGGACCGGCTGGGCTTGAGGTTCAGGTATGCACTGATTCAGGTGGGAACCCCTGGCAAGCGACGCTACACGCTGTACGTCCAGGAGCCGTCGGCTCTGCCGACCGGTCAGTATTGGCAACTCGACTACGACGAGGATGAGCAGCTACTGGCCATTATGAACAACGGAACCGCCTATCATTTCAAAGAACTTGACCAACTGCCCCTGGCCATTCGGCAATATCTCCAGCGGCCCGAACTGGCGGGCTTTAGCCTTCACCAGTCCAATTGGTTCAGGCGTCACACCTACGGCTCGCTGACTACTTACGCGGTGACTGTGGAAAAAGACAAACAAGCCTGGGTGATGACGTTTTCGGACGAAGGCCAACTGATTAGTCGAGATTTCCAGCTTTACGGGTCCTTCTGACCAATTGCTAAAGGCCCTCATCCCTGACCCGTCTTTACATGGCGTTATTTGGTCGTAAGTCGTATCAAACCCTCACCGAACTGGTCGTGGGCTGTCAGCAACGGCAGCCCCGGGCGCAACGGGCCTTTTACGAACGCTACCAGGCCCGCATGTTGGGGGTCTGCGTCCGCTACACGCGTACGGTGGCCGAAGCCGAAGATATTTTTCAGGAAGCCTTTCTCAAAGTGTTTACCCATATCGACGACCTGACTAAACCCGAGTCGGCCGACAGTTGGGTTAAAGCGGTGGTGGTGCGTACGGCCATCAACTACTACCATCGCACCACCCGCCCCCAGGAAAACCTCACTAACTACGAGGCCATCGGCGAGCCACCCGCCAGTGATGATCACCTGCACCTGCTGGCAGGGTACGATCAGGAAGCCCTGCTGGGCCTGCTGGCCCGCCTGCCCGACGCCTACCGGCTGGTGGTTAATCTGTACCTGATCGAAGGTTATACCCACGCCGAGATCGCCCAGTTACTCCTGGTTCCCGAAGCTACAATACGCTCCCGCTTCAGCCGGGGCCGCCAACTACTACTTACCTTTGTTCACCAACATGGCATCCAACGACATGAATTCCTGGGATGAAGACCCCGACGAGCGACTGCGCTGGCAGCGGGTGTTTGCCGACTTTGAAGTCCAGCCCCGCTCGTCGCTAAGCCGACGCATCCTCGGCCAGCTACCGACCGGGCGTCGGCGCAAACCCACGCGCTGGCTGGCAGGGGCGGGATTGTTATTGCTGCTCAGCGCTGGTTTAGTTTACGTAGTCCGCCAGGGCGAACACCCATGGTCAGGACATGGCAATGCCAACACGGTCCGGCGGGCTACGCCAGCCCAGCCGCTGCCAACTGGTCGTGTTCGTCCGCTGACCGCCCCGACCGGTCGGTTGGAACTACGCGGTCTACCCATGATTGACCCACCGGCTGATGAGGCCATTGCCGTTCGGCAACTACCGGTTCCTCCGACCACGGTTTCTGAAGTGGCGGAGGTCCCCCTAAAAGCCCCCAAGGGGGAAGACTCCAGGGTGAACATAGTAGCCGGGCGACCCACCCCGGCTGGACACTTGCCCGCTGGCCCAGTTAAACTTCGTCCGGGATTGAGGGTACGGTCTACCTCCGTATTCGCCAATCAGGTACTTTCTAAGTCGGCCCGTTCCGTCCGCACGCGCTTTCCCGTTGGGTCGTCTGGTTCGGCCGCAACCGTTGGTGATGAACCGATAACGGCCCCGGCGGGGCAGTCGGTTAGCCACAGGCCGTTACCCGTCCCTCCCCTGTCGGTTATCCAGCCACCCGCCAATGCTACGTCCGTCGTTTGGACGCGGCTCAGACCAATTAAAATTTCGTCTCTGCCCAGCCAGTTAAGCGCCCTGCCCGGCCAACTCCCCGCCCTCGCTTTGGCGGCTGTCCACCCGGCACAAGCCGCCGTGGCCCGCTCCCGTCCACGCTGGTTTATTGAAGTCGTGCCGCAGAGTAGCTTTCAATGGATGAATACCCCACAGGCCTCAACCGCTTACCTCTCGCCCGTCAGCGCCCCGCGGGCGTTTTCACCGACTACCTGGGGCTATCAGATCAACGGTGGTATTCGCTTCCGGCGCTGGCACGCTCATCTGTCGCTGGGTCAACTCCGACGCTGGGCCTATTACACGGTTAACGAAAACCGGTACCGGGTTGCGCCCAGCCCGACCGACCCCCATCAGTTGGTGCGGGAAATGCAGAGCGTGGCTGAAAATGTGGCGTTGCCGATGATCGGCGCTGGTCTGAGCCAACAGACGCTCCTGGCGCAGGGCCGCTACACCGTTGAAGTTAGGGGACAGGTGTCGTATCTACCGACCAGTGACCAGGCGCTACTGAGCCTGCGGGGGGGAGTTGGCCGACGGCTGATGCTGAGCCAGCGTAGCGAGTTGCAAGTCGGCTTAACGGCCGAATACGGATTGAACCCGCTCCTGAGTGAACAGCAGCACCTCTTTATTCATCCGTTGATGGTCGGCATTGGAGTCCGGATTCAGTCTCGATCAACTCAGTAAGGCTGTCGATAGTCGGCAGCCCTCGTTGATCACTCGTCAGCATAACCTCGCAACCTTCTTAATCGTCTGTGAGCAATGGCAGGCTTTTCAGTAGTGGCAACAGGCAGGGCAACCCACCCCTCTCAGGTAACCCTTTGGGTGAAACTGACCCGGCGAGTGCCGGTGACGTAATGGCTAAAGCAGCAGCCGACTCAGATGCGACAGTAGGCTAATCTACAAAAGCCCATTGTGAAGCAGCAAACCTATCGCGCTGACATAAAATATTGCGATTAACTAAACGCTCATTTCTCAACGCACTCAACAACCTCGTAGCTCGTCCAGAATCAATTTCGTTATCCGCTCGGCCTCTTCGTGCTGCACCCAGTGGGTGGCGTTTTCGAAGAATATGAGTTGGCCGTTGTCGCAGAGGTCGATGCTGGGTTGGGCCATTTCGCGTTTGAGAAACCAGTCATGAACGCCCCAGATGAGCACCGTTGGCACCGCAATTCTAATGGCAGTGTCGCGGGTGGGTGGTTGCTGCAGGGCGGCCCGGTACCAGTTCACCATTGCCCGGAACGCGCCTGGCTGACCCCAGGCCTGCTTGTATTGAGCGATGTCAGCCTCGGAGAACGTGCCCGGTCGGCTGCTGCTGCGGAGCGTCCGGGCCATAACCGACCAGTTGCCCAACCGGGACAGTACTTCGGGCAGCACCGGCAGTTGAAAGAATCCGATGTACCAGCTTCGCAGTAGCTGACTAAGGTTTCGGCTGGCGAACCGCTTCATCACAGCCGGATGCGGCACGTTCAGCACCACTAAGCGCTCCACTCGCTCCGGGTAGGTAGCCGCCACCCACCACGCCACAGCCGCGCCCCAGTCGTGCCCCACCACCACCGCTTTTTGCTCACCCGCTGCATCGATCAGGCCAACCACGTCGGCGGCTAACGCGTCGATTGTGTAGGCGCTGATTCCATCCGGTTTGTCACTGAGGTTGTAGCCCCGCTGGTCGGGCACCCAAAGGCGGTAGCCCGCAGCCGCCAACGGTAAAAGCTGCCGTTTCCAGCCGTACCAGAACTCGGGAAATCCGTGCAGCAAAATCACCAGCGTCCCATCGACCGGCCCCGCCTGCACAACGTGAAGCGTGATGCCGTTGGTGTTGATGAACGTGTGCGTCATGGAGCACAGTGAGTGTATAAGTGCGTAAGTGTATGAGTGTGCAAGTTTTAAAACTCAAACACTTGTACACTTACGCACTCAAAAACTAACGCTAAAACCCAAAGTACCGGTCGGCGTTGCGGTAGCAGACGTCCTGCACGATCTGCCCGATCCAGTCGATGTCGGTGGGTAGTTCGCCGTTCTCAACGTCGTTGCCGAAGAGGTTGCACAGAATACGCCGGAAGTACTCGTGGCGGCTGTAGGACAGGAAACTCCGCGAGTCGGTGAGCATTCCGACGAACGCGCTGAGCAGACCCATATTGGAGAGGGCGTTGAGCTGGCGTTCCATGCCGTCTTTCTGGTCCAGAAACCACCAGCCGGAGCCAAACTGCACCTTGCCCCGCACCGAGCCGTCGTTGAAGTTGCCGATCATGGTGGCCATTACCTCATTGTCGGCGGGGTTGAGGTTGTAAATAATCGTTTTGGCCAGCCGGTCGCGGTCGTCCAATCCACCCAGGAACCGGGATAGTGAAGCCGCCTGCGGGAAATCGCCGACGCTGTCCCAGCCGGTGTCGGGGCCGAGGTCGCGCAGCCGACGGCGGTTGTTGTTGCGCAGGGCGCCGAGGTGAAACTGCTGCGTCCAACCTTTTTGATGGTCCCATTCGGCGAACTGCACGAGCATAAACGACTTAAACATCGACACGTCAGCCGGGCTGATCATCGGCCTCTCGCCCATCAAATCATCAAAAATCGTTTCGACATCACTTTCGGCATACGCATCAGCATACACGTATTCCAGCCCGTGGTCAGACAGGCGGCAACCCCGCTCGGCAAAGTAATCGTGCCGGGATTTGAGCGCGTCCAGATAGTCAGTTAGGTTGGTAATCTCGCGGTTGGTGACCTCGCCTGTTTTATGCACATACGCCCGGAACGCCCCAGGATCATCGACGGCCATTGCCTTGTCGGGCCGGAACGCGGGCAGGATTTTGACGGCGAATCCATCGTTGGCAATGTGGTCGTGGTGTTCCAGCGAGTCGAGCGGATCGTCGGTAGTACAGACCACGCGCACGTCGAAATGCTGAAGTAAAGTCCGGGTCGTCAGGTGCGGTAGCTGCTCGTTGCAGGTGTCATAGATACGCCGGGCCGTGGCCGGACTCAGCCGTTCGGTTATGCCAAAGGGGTTGTTGAGTTCGAGGTGCGTCCAGTGGTAGAGAGGGTTGCGCAGGGTGTAAGGCACGGTTTCGGCCCATTTCTCGAACTTCTCCCAATCGGTGGCATCACCGGTGCAGTAGCGTTCGTCGATGCCGTGGGTGCGCATGGCCCGCCATTTGTAATGGTCGCCGTAGAGCCAGGGCTGGGTGATGGTGTCGAAGCGCCGGTCTTGGGCAATCTGGTCGGGCGGCAGGTGGCAATGGTAGTCGATAATGGGCATCGACCGGGCATAGTCGTGATAGAGCCGCCGGGCGGTTTCGGTCTGGAGCAGGAAATCCTCGGAGAGGAATGTGGGAGCCGATGCGAGTGTGTTCATGATTATGAAAGCAAAACTGAATCCGTTTCTCCCGACTCGTCCGGGTTTATCTTAACTATTCAAGTTCAAACATCGCTTCGATTTCCACCGAAATATTGCTCGGCAGCGACCCCATACCGACGGCGCTTCGTACCCCAACCCCATGCTCCTCACCCCAGATTTTAGCAAACAATTCGCTACAGCCGTTAATGATGGTGGGGTGTTCCTGAAAACTATCGACGCAGTTCACCATGCCCAGCACTTTAACAACGCGCTTTATCCGGTTCAGGCTGCCAAGCGAGGCTTTCAGCGTCGACAAAATGGCTAAACCCGTTTGCTGAGCGGCCTGTTTGCCGAATTCCATATCGACCTCTGACCCAATCCGGCCCGTCATTAAACTGCCGTCGGGCATATAGGGTCCGTGCCCGGACACGTAGATGAAGTTACCGACGGTCAGGCAGGGTTTGTAGACGCCTTTGGGCGCGGGGGCGGGGGGCAGTTCGAGATT
This sequence comes from Spirosoma arcticum, assembly GCF_054779955.1. Classification (NCBI taxonomy): domain Bacteria; kingdom Pseudomonadati; phylum Bacteroidota; class Cytophagia; order Cytophagales; family Cytophagaceae; genus Spirosoma; species Spirosoma arcticum. The sequence continues at coordinate 175,112 of NZ_BAAGXG010000008.1, read as the reverse complement.
GAGTGCGTTAAAGTTTTCGTCGGGCGTTGTCATGTTACTGTTGATTTTGGGTTGAAAGATGACGTTTTAAGTTGGAAACAGCGTCGGTTTACTCAATACTTACCCGCCCTGCCAAAACCTCCGCTGGGTAGGTCACTTCTACTAAATACAATCCATTGGCCGGAGCCGCCCGGCCCGCTATGGTACGGTCTTTCGCCTGAATGGTGGCGTCAAACTGGTCGAGGCTCATCCGTCCCTGCCCAATCTCCACCATCGTCCCGACAATGGTGCGGACCATGCCCCACAAAAACCGGTTGGCCCGGATGTGAAACGTCAACCGGTCGCCAATGCGCTGCCAGCGGGCCATATCGAGCCGACACAGGAAGTTAGTCACGTCGGCGCGGGCCTTGCTGAAACTCTTGAAATCGGTCGTCTGGAGCAGTCGCTGGCAGGCTTCGTTCATCAGTTCCTCGTTCAACTCCGGTCGGAAATGATACGTCAGGCCGGTTTCAAATACGTTTTTGTGGCGGGTGATGTGGTACTGGTAATAGCGCGACGTGGCCGAGAACCGGGCGTGGTCCGTGGGTCGGACAGGGAAGATGGTACGGATGGCAATGTCGTCGGGCAGGATGCAGTTGAGCGAATAAATTAACGAATCGGACAGGGGCAGCGGCTCGGGTACGTCGAAATGGGCAAACTGCTGTTCGGCGTGAACGCCCGCGTCGGTACGGCCGCTGCCGAGGATGTACATCGGCCGACCAAACCGCTGCGACAGGGCCGCTTCGATGGTGGTTTGGATACTGATGCCGTTGGCCTGCGCCTGCCAGCCGTGGTAGGCCGTGCCTCGGTACGAGAGTTCAATGAAATAACGCATGGTCGGCAAAAGTACCATGCGGGCGGGGTTCGTCGGTACGAAGGTTACAAAACCTTCGCCCCAAACGCGTCGTTGACCCGTCATCAGCAAACCCGTTACGCATGACTGCCAACGACCCCTTTCAACGGTACGACGAAACCGACGATGCCGATTTTTACGTACAGCCGCGCTTAGTCAACCACATCGACGACAAGGCCATTCGTGCCACCACCGAGCTGTTCCGCGAGTATCTGCCCGCCAACGGCGCCATTCTGGATTTGATGAGTAGCTGGGTGAGCCATTTGCCCAAAGACGTAAACTACAACCAAGTGGCAGGGCTGGGCATGAACGAAACCGAACTGCGGGCCAATCCCCAGCTATCTGATTTCGTTGTGCAAAGCCTGAATCAGAACCCGCAACTCCCTTACCCCGACGGCTCATTCGACGGTGGCATGGTCACGGTTTCGGTGCAGTATTTAACAAATCCAGTAGCGGTTTACCGCGAGGTGGCGCGGGTGTTGCGGCCGGGAGCGCCGTTCATCACCGTGTTTTCTAACCGCATGTTCCCGACCAAAGCCGTGGCAATCTGGCAATCGCTCGACGACCGGGGCCATCAGCAGTTGGTGCGCCGGTATTACGAAGAAACCGGTCTGTTCGACCAGATTGAGGTACTCGACCGCAGTCCGAGCCGGTGGAGCGACCCCTTGTATGCAGTAGTCGGCCGGCGGATTAGCGACGTAAAAGCAGTAAACGCGCTGTTCTGACCATACTTTGCCCATTACAAACGAGAGCATTCTACATGAATCGTTGGTTTAAATCCGTCGCGTCACCCGCAGCCCTGCACGGCTGGTTATTCCTGTTGCGTATTGCCATTGCCGGTATGATGCTAACGCACGGCATTCCCAAATTGCAGAAAATCCTGGTCGGCAACTGGGAGTTCGGCGATCCGCTCGGCCTGGGCGCTGCGCTGTCGCTGGCGTTGACCGTTTTCGCCGAGGTTGTCTGTTCGGTGCTCCTCCTGATTGGTCTTTTCACCCGCTTCGCTACGTTGCCGCTACTGTTCACGATGTTGGTGGCTTTCTTTATCGTACACGGAGCCGATGAATTTGGCAAAAGGAAGCTACCCATGCTCTACGCACTGGTGTACGCAACGTTGTTTTTCACCGGACCAGGCAAGTACTCGGTGGACGGTCGGCGGGGCGATTTATAGAGTGTATTTTAATTTTCAGCGGCAGTTTGTCATTCCGACGCAGGAGGAATCTCAAGCTTGATTAGTGCACAAGCTTGAGATTCCTCCTGCGTCGGAATGACAAATCTCAAAGTTGTCTACTTCGCAATCTTCATCCTGAACACCTCATACGGTCCTTTCCGAGTCGATTTACCACCGTTGTGCTTGGCCATGTGGTCGATGTGCGAAGTGGTAATGTATAGGTAGCCATTCTGAATGGCGTAGCTGTCGGGCCATTGCAGCCGGGTGCGGTCGGTGAGCAGGTTTTCGCGCTTCAGACTGGCAGTGGTGTTCAGGCGGTACATTGTGTAGTTCTGAATGTCGCCTAAGTACAGGTTACCAGCGGGGTCGATGATCATGCCGTCGGTAGAGGTGAATTTTCCCAGATCTTCTACTTTGGCTCCCACGCCCTTGTCCGACACGGTCGAATCGCGCAGGAACTCAGTTTTAATGCGATACAACTTATCATCGGTTAACGGTTTGTAATACAGCACGTTGCCGTCAGGCGTAAGCGCCAGGCCGTCGGAGTTGAACTTGACGGGGCCTTTAGGATCGCGGAGTTCGCGACCGTCGATCATGAATTTATAAGCCGGGTCCGACTTGGTTGATGGATGGTTTTGCAGCGTCAGGCGCGACTTACCGCTTTTAATGTCGACCACCACAATACCGCCCTGCTGCGATTCGGTCAGGTATACGATTTCGCGACCCGTATCGACGCGGATGTCGTTGAGGTAGCTGTCCGGCCCAACCACGCCTTTCATGGGATACGTACGCTCTACTTTGTTAGTAGTCAGATTAATACACACCAGCTTATGCGCATCGCGGTACACGCCTTCCTGTTTGGGACTGGCCGGGTCGATTACCCACAGCCGGTCTTTGTCGTCCACAAAAGCCGACTGCACACACACCCAGCGGTTGGTAGGATCCTGACCCATTTTCCAGCTATTCCAGGCGGCATCAGGGTACGGCTTCACGGACCCGTCTTTGGCTACTTCGACCAGAGCATATTTGTACGTGTCGGTCCAGTACGGGTAATTGACGAACAGCCGACCGGATTTAGACACGGCCACTCCCGTCAGTTGGTACGTGTTGTCTTTGAAAACCGATTCCATGGGTGTCTGCTGGGCCTGCGTGGTCAGGTTAATCGCCAGTAACAGAGTAAGCAGTTGAACAGCGGGTTTATACGTTATTTTCATATGCGTTGCGTTATAACTGCCCACTCTAACCCGGTGTCCGCCGGAAGGTTCATCAACGCTACCGTACGGGCACATTGCCCAATCGGACGGGGTTGGTTTTAGGGTCGACCCACCGGGTACGATAACGTTCCCGAACATTCGTTACGGCCTGCTGTTACGGAGGGAGACATAATTCATTATAATGGTACGCAACGACTTCACGAAATACTTTTTTATCAATGCCCTGCTGATCGTCGGCCTGGCGACCGGCTGCCAGTCAAATCAGCAGAAAAAAACGGGCGACAGCACATCGGCGGCAAACCCGGCCGACACGTCAGTGTCCGGCAGCAGCCGGGCCACGCTGCTCCACTCGCTCCCGGAGCAATACAACACACCCGATGGACTGGCTCTGGCGCCCGACAGCAGCGTAATTGTGTCGGTGCCCAACTTCGGCAATCCGACGTATCCGGCGGTGCTCCTGCGCATGGCAAATGATACCATTGGCTTTTTCTTCGCCCCGCCCAAACACCCCGACACCAAACACGCGGCTCCCATGGATCTGGCCTACGGACCCGACGGCAACCTGTATTATGCCGATAATCAGTGGCAGTACAGCAAAGAGCGCAAGTCCCGGTTGATGCGCATCCGAATGCAAAACGGCAAACCCACCACAGCCGAACCCGTTGTTGAAGGGCTGCGGCTGGCGAATGCGGTGCTGTGGAAAGGCAACACGATCTACGTCACCGACAGCCAGTGGGATACTCCCGATAAGCCACGGGAGAGCGCCATTCTACGGTTTTCGCTATCTGAGTTAACCGGGACACCGATAAAACTCAAGCCCGGCCCCGACCCGCACGTGCTGACGACGTTTACGACGCAGGACAACCCGAACGCGCTCGACAACGGCGTCGATGGGGTTGATTACGACAGCAAAGGCAATTTGTTCACGGGTGGTTTCGGCGACGGTATTCTGTACAAGCTGACGCTCAAACCGGATGGTACGCTGGCTCAGAAAACGAAGTTTGCCACCTTAGCCTGCGTCGACGGCTTAGTCATTGACCGCACCACCGACCGCCTGTACGTGTGCGACGCCGAGAAAAACGCCATCCGCATCGTTACTCCCGACGGAAAGGTCAGCACCCTGACGGAGAATGGCGATACCAATGGCAGCAATGGACTGCTCGATCAACCCGCCGAAGTGTTACTGAAAGGCCGCCAGTTGCTGATTGCCAACTACGACGTACCTGATCCGGCGTTTAAAAACCAGCGGTTCGACGCGCCACACACGCTGTCGGTGGTTGAGATAAAAAGGTGAAAGAGCGAAGAGATAAAGAGCGAGAGCCATCCGGCATCACTCCGCTTCGGCGGTCCGATTTCGCTCTTTATCTCTTTCGCCATTGAGAGAGCACCGCCCCCGCGACCAATCCGCCGAATAGATACCAGCCGATGGTCATGGCGACGGTGGCCGGGGTGCGGGTGGTCGGTGTTTCGCCCAGGCCCATCGGACCGGGCAATGTGACGGCCCCCACGCCCGCCAATGCACCCAGCACGGCACCAGCCAGCAGCGGCTGCTTCGGGCTGACGCCGACCAAGCTGTAATAGAGCGCGTTCGAGGTGACATCACCGAGTATGGCCAGTCCGTACAACGTGTCGCCGGTTGGGGGTTGCTCACCGGCTTTACGAAATCCTTTTTTGATGCTGCGCATACCGAGAATATCGGCGCGGGGCGCTTCGGGCACGAACTGCCGAACGATTTCGTGGAGGATGTTTAGGGCAACGGCTCCGGCAAGACCGCTGATGAGGGACTGGGGTAGCGTAGAATCGAGTGAATTAGCCATAGCGTTGCAACAAGTGTATTCCGTTAGAACCCACTTCCTCTGGCGTTGTTTTGTAAAGAAATTCACCTAAAGCCATTTCTTGCGCCGGAAGATAAATAGCGTCAGCAGCGACGACAGTACAATCAGCGCTAAAGCGACCGGATACCCCCATTTCCAGTGCAATTCGGGCATTTGCTCGAAGTTCATGCCCCATATACTGGCCAGCAGCGTGGGCGGCAGGAAAATGAGCGAGACAACGGTAAAGATTTTGACGATCCGGTTCTGTTCCAGGTCAATCAGGCCGAGGTAGGTATTCTGCAAAAACTCCAGGCGCTCAAAAATAAAATTCGTGTGGTCGATCAGCGAGTTAATGTCTTTGATGAGCGTCCGCAACCGTCCTTGTTCACCCTCCGTAAACCAGCCGTCCGACCGGATCATCGCGGATATAACCCGCTGTTTATCAACCACATTTTCGCGAATATTCATCGTTAACTCTTGGTAATCGTTGATATTCAGCAGCATTTCCCGGTCCAGGTTCGCGTCTAAATCGAGCATCCGGTTAATGGCTTTTATCTCACCCGACACCAGTTCGATCAGGTCGGCGTCGTAGTCAATGCGCGACTCGAAAATGGCAATCATAATCTGGCCGCCATCGGCAAAAACCGACCGTTTCGATTTAATTTTTCGTACCATGTCGGCAAACGATTTCAGGTCGGCGTTTCGGTAGGTGAACAGCGTGTCGTCTTTGAGAATAAAACTCACCGGCACCGTCACGTAGCGCTGCTCAGGGTCGGGCACCAAAAAGTTGGAGTTGGCAATCAGGTAATCATCCTCTTCGATGTAGCGCGACGAGCTTTCGATCTCCAGTTGCTCCTGCTGACTCAGGAAATCGACATCAAATTTTTCTTCGACACTTTTGATCTCGGCGGGCGTCGCATTCTGCAAGTCGACCCAGAGCGTGCGTTCGGTATCTAAAAACGAGTCGATGTCGCGGATTTTGCGGACGGCGGCTTCGTCCTGCTGGAAGATACGGATCATAACGGTGGCGGGTACGGGGGCTGATTCGGCCGCGAAGTTCGCTGAATTCACTAAATTTGCCCATAGCACGCTTAATGAATATGCCATGAACCAACCGTTACGGATAAATCACTATACCTAAGCTGGCACCAATTTGATAGAACTGAACCAAAAAGGGTTGATCGTACCCGATTATAACGTTCCGTCGACTGTTCTGGAGTTAGCGACCGTCTTTGTAAGAGACAGACAAACACCCCGACGTACTGCTCTATTTGATGGTTACCTCAACTACATGGGCGATTTATGTGCCTGTTTGGGCGACGAACACTTTACGCAGTGGGTTAACGGTAGTTTTACCACAGCGAAGCAACATCCCGATGACATTGACACTGTGACGTTTCTTAACTTTGACGTAGTGGACAAATTGGGATCCGCCCTAAATCCGTTTAAGTATCCTGAGTCGCTTAGTTATAGCATGGACGCTTACCTTGTCCGGGTTTTCCCACCTGAACATCGCCTGTTCGCACTGTATGTTGGTGAGCGGGCGTATTGGTTAGATAGATTTACAAAAACTGAAAGAAGTCGTCTGGGTATTGTTCATCGAAAAGGATTTCTTGAGCTAATGTATCAGGATGAAGAACGCGCAGCTATTAAAAGTTTACGATCTTATTCGTGAGCTTCAGGAAGTTGATATACTCCTCAACAGGCATCAGCACTTGTCGGGCGACACGTTTATGACAGATCAGTATCGGGCCCTTAAAGACAAGTTATTTGCCAGGTTGCTCACCATGCTGGCCAAACCCGGACTGGCTTCTTCGACCAGTTACCAGCTTGTCAGGCAGCTTATTGAAAAACATTACGGATCTAAACCGGCTTCGTTACCCCTCTCAGACGAATGGGCCGAGTTACAACGTCTCGCTTTAGCCGCTTAATCTCCGCAACTCTTTAGTTTCGTACCTCTGTGCCCTTTCCGTACCTTCGCCCCTCGAATCCGTACAACAACCCGCACAAGTAACTCAACCAGTATGCAGCAAAAGATCCGGCGTGAAGATGCCCTCGACTACCACGCCAAAGGACGACCGGGCAAACTCGAAGTCATCCCCACCAAAGAATACAGCACCCAGCGCGACCTTTCCTTAGCCTACTCGCCGGGCGTGGCCGAACCCTGTCTGGCCATCGAAGCCAACCCCGACGACGCCTATATCTACACCGCCAAGGGCAATCTCGTCGCGGTCATCAGCAACGGTACGGCCGTGCTGGGGCTGGGCGATATTGGTGCCATTGCCAGCAAACCCGTCATGGAAGGCAAGGGGCTGCTGTTCAAAATCTACGCTGATATTGACGTGTTCGATATTGAACTGAACACGAAAGACATTGAGGAATTTGTTCGCACAGTCACGATTCTGGAGCCAACCTTCGGCGGAGTCAACCTCGAAGACATCAAAGCACCAGAGTGTTTCGAGATCGAGGAACGACTGAAGCGGGACATGAACATTCCGGTCATGCACGACGATCAGCACGGCACGGCCATCGTGAGCGCTGCCGCTCTGCTCAACGCACTCGAACTGGTCGGGAAGCAGATCGAATCGGCGCAGTTTGTGTTTCTGGGAGCCGGGGCAGCCGCCATCTCGTGCGCGCGCCAGTACGTAGCGCTCGGAGCCAAATGCGAAAACATCGTTATGTTCGACGTGGTTGGTCCGCTCCGCACCGACCGCACCGACCTCACGCCCATCACCCAGCCGTTTGCCACGAGCCGCGACATTCATTCGCTGGCTGATGCCTTCAACGGCGCCGATGTATTCGTGGGCTTGTCCAAAGGCAACATCGTCGGCCCCGACCTGATTCGGTCGATGGCGAAAGACGCCATTGTGTTTGCGATGGCCAACCCCACGCCCGAAATCAGCTACGAAGACGCAATGGCTGCCCGGCCCGACATTATTATGGCAACGGGCCGCTCGGACTACCCCAACCAGGTCAACAACGTGCTGGGTTTCCCTTACATTTTCCGGGGTGCTTTAGATGTGCGGGCGACCGAAATCAACGAAGCCATGAAGTTGGCCGCTACGTACGCCCTGGCGGATCTGGCCAAGAAATCCGTGCCCGATCTGGTGAATTTAGCCTACGGCGAATCGAACATGATTTTCAGCCGGACGTACATCCTGCCCAAACCCGTCGATCCGCGTTTGCTGTCGACCATTGCTCCGGCGGTGGCCAAAGCCGCCATGGAGTCGGGCGTGGCCCGGCTGCCCATTACCGACTGGGAAGCCTACGAAACGCAGCTCGCCCGGCGACTGGGTCAGGACAATCAGATTTCGCGGGTGATTCTGACCCAGGCCAAAACGAACCCCAAACGCGTGGTTTTCGCCGATGCCGAGAACCTGAAAGTGCTGAAGGCCGCCCAGCAGGTGCGCGACGATGGCATTGCGCACCCGATTCTACTGGGCAACGCCGACCGGATTCAGCAGATGATTCGGGAAAACAGCCTCGATCTGGGTCAGATTCCGATCATTGACCCGCGTTCACCGGAGCAGGAAGGGTTGATTGAGCGGTTTGGTCAGATCTATTTTGCCAAGCGGCAACGCAAGGGCACCAGCGCGACCGAAGCGCACAAGATGATGTATTACCGCAACTATTTCGGGGCCATGATGGTCGAGACGGGCGAAGCCGACGCGCTTATCTCAGGACTGACACGCTCCTACCCCGACACCATCCGGCCCGCCCTACAAATCATCGGCAAAGAGCCGGGTGTTCAGAAAGTGGCCGGGATGTACATTCTGCTCACCAAACGAGGGCCGCTGTTCTTCTCCGACACGACCGTTAACTTCAACCCCACGGCCGAGGAAATTGTCGAAATTACGGAGATGACCGCCCGCACGGTGGAACGCTTCAACATCCGGCCGCGCATCGCCTTAGTGACGTATTCCAACTTCGGCAGCGCGAAAGGCGAAGACGCCGATAAAATGAACCGGGCCGTCGACATTCTCCAGCGCAAACACCCCAACATGATTGTGGACGGTGAAATTCAGGCGCATTTGGCTTTTAACCGAGAGTTATTGCAGGAGAATCACCCATTCAGCAAATTAGTGGACGAGGGAGCCAACACGCTCATTTTTCCGAACCTGTCGGCGTCGAACATTGCCTACAACCTGATGAGTGAAACGGCCGGTTTCGACGCCATTGGCCCCATCCTGCTCGGCATCCGAAAACCGGTGTACGTTCTGCAATTAGGCTCGTCAGAACGCGAAATTGTCAACATGGTCGCGATAGCAGTGGTGGAAGCACAGGGGAAATAATATGGCACGAATCTTAACCGGTATCCAAAGCAGCGGACGACCGCATCTGGGCAATATCCTGGGGGCCATCAAGCCCGCCATCGACTTGTCATTGCTGCCCGGCAACGACTCTTTCCTGTTCATTGCCGACCTTCACTCGCTGGTCAGCCTGCGCGACGGTAATACGCGCCGGGACTACGTCCGGGCCATTGCCTCAACCTGGTTAGCGTTTGGCCTCGACACCAGCCGGACCACGTTCTGGCGGCAGTCGCGGGTGCCGGAGCATACCGAACTGGCGTGGTATCTGAACTGCTTCACGCCAATGCCAATGCTGGAGAATGCCACGTCGTACAAAGACAAGGTCGCTAAATTAGCTTCCGAAGGGGGTTCTGCCAATGGCATCAATGCGGGGCTGTTCACGTATCCGGTGTTGCAGGCGGCTGATATTTTGCTGTACGACGCCGAAATCATTCCCGTCGGCAAGGATCAGCGGCAGCACATCGAGATGACGCGCGACATTGCCGGGGCCGTGAACCGGGCCGTGGGCGAGTCTATTCTGGTACTGCCCGAACCACGCATCGACGAACGGCTGATGGTTATTCCGGGTATTGACGGGGTCAAAATGAGCAAGTCGTACAACAATTATATCGACATATTCCTACCCGAAAACGAGTTATTGAAGGTCGTCAAAAAGATCAAGTCTGACTCGACGCCCCTCGAAGCGCCCAAAAATCCCGACACGGATATTACGTTCCGGTTGTATTCGCTGCTGGCGTCGGAGACACAGCTTGCCGAGATGCGCGGACTGTACGAAGGCGGCAACTACGGCTACGGTACAGCTAAAAAAGCGTTTTACGAACTGTTGCTGAAACGCTTTGCTACTGAGCGAGAGACGTTTAACTATTACATGAATAACAACGACGCCCTCGAAGCTGAGTTGCAGGCTGGGGAAGAAAAAGCCCGCGCCGTGGCTGGACAGACCATTCAGCGGGTTCGGGAGAAGTTGGGATTCAGTTGAGATGTGACATTTTGGTGAGTTGTGTATCCTGGACGGCCACGTTCGGACGTAAATAGACTTTATTTCGCCCGGACGTGGCCGTCCAGGATACACAACTCACCAGGATGCGTTAACTAAACCCTATGCTCAACCTTGGCTTTGTATCGGCGATCATGGCCGATTACGACCTTAACAGCGTTCTCAAATTTGCCTCGGAGCAGCGCTTCAAATGCGTCGAACTGATGTGCTGGCCATCGGGCAACGCCGACGCACGCCGGTATGCCGGGGTCACGCACATCGACGTCGACAATCTCGATGTGGCGCACATTCACGCCCTGATAACCGAATATGGCGTGTCGATTTCGGGGTTAGGGTACTATCCGAACCCGCTCGACCCGAACCCGGAGAAGGCCGAGTTTCACCGGGATCACCTCAAAAAAATTATCCGGGCGGCTGCTAAGCTGGGCCGGTCCCCCGATGCGGTTCCGGTCGTTAACACGTTTATTGGCCGCAACCCGTCGCTTAGCATGACCGCCAACCTGAAACTATACGCCGAACACTGGCCGGGTATCGTGCGAGTGGCGGAAGAAAATAACGTAAAAATCGGCATCGAAAACTGCCCGATGTGGTTTACGGATGACGAGTGGCCGGGCGGCAAAAACCTCGCCACCGCGCCCGCCGTCTGGGACCGGATGTTCGAGATCATCCCATCGCGGGCGCTGGGCCTGAACTACGATCCCAGCCACCTGATTTGGCAGATGATGGACGAGGTGCGGCCCATCTACGACTACCGCGACCGGCTCCACCACATTCACCTCAAAGACGCGAAACTCTACCCCGACAAACTCAACCACGTGGGCATCATGGCGAATCCGCTGGAATACCACTCACCTAAACTGCCGGGCTTGGGCGACGTACGCTGGGGGGCGTTTTTCGCGGCCTTAACCGACGTGCGATACCGAGGACCGGTCTGCATTGAGGTCGAAGACAAAGCGTACGAAAGCTCCCCCGACGACGTCAGAACCGCCATTCTGACCGCCCGTAACTACCTGAGTCAATTTCTGGCGCTGTGACGATTTCACAGCGAAAAAGTTTTAACAAAAGGCACTCTCCATGGAGCGAGTTCACATTGAAGAAAAAGGTTTTGAGAAAATAGACTTCATGCAAACTGGATTCGCCAGGGGCGATTATGAGTACTGCACATTCACGGATTGTAACTTCGCTCATACCGATTTATCCCACATCAGTTTTGCGGAGTGCACATTCAACCGCTGTAATTTGAGTAAAGCGACGTTGAATCAGGCGTCTTTTAAAACGGTCTGGTTCAACGACTGTGCGTTGACAGGACTTCGATTCGAGCATTGCAACGCATTTCTGTTTGAGGTCCATTTTGACAGTTGTATCCTACATCAATCGTCTTTCTTCAAACTAAAACTAAAAAAGACGAAGTTTCTCAACTCCAGTCTCCAAGGTGTAGATTTTGCGGAAGCTGATTTGAGTCAGTCAACTTTCGACAACTGCGATTTAACGAGGGCGGTTTTTGTATATACTGTATTAGAGAAGGCAGACCTTAGGACATCCTACAATTATACAATTGACCCCGAACTGAACCGCCTGAAGAAAGCGAAGTTTTCGCGGTCGGGCATCAGTGGCCTTCTGGGAAAGTATGAGATCGAAATAGAGTAAAACATAGCTGAACGACAGGCAATATGTTGGGTTAGTACCGAGCGAAATACTCAGTATCTACCGTTTCCTTTCTTCCCCTATCTTTTCGCCCCCATGCGCGAAACCCTCAACCAACTCGATACCGATTTCTTCTTGTGGCTCAACGGCCATTTTGCGCCCTGGCTCGACCCGCTCATGATCTTCGCCACGGAGCGCAATAGCTGGTTTCCGTTTTATGCCCTGCTCATCGGCTGGCTCGCGTTCCGATACCGCAAACAAGCCATCTGGATTATACTGACATTGGTCGCAGCCATTGTCATCAGCGATCAGACGGCATCGGCCCTGCTCAAACCGCTGACGCTCCGGCTGCGACCCTGCCACGTTCCGGCCCTGCAAAAGCTGATTCATCCCATGCTGGATTGTGGCGGGCAATACGGCTTTGCCTCGTCGCACGCGGCCAATACGTTCGCGCTGGCAACGGGACTTTGGCTGTTGACTGGCAAGCAGTATCCGCTAACGAAATGGCTTTTCGGGTGGGCGTTCATCGTGTCCTACAGCCGAATCTACGTTGGGGCGCATTACCCGCTGGATGTGTTGGCGGGGGCGGGGGTTGGGGTACTGGCGGCTGTCGTTTGCACGGCCATTCACCGTCGACTGCGCAGGCGGCTTAGTCTACAAAGCCTACTGTAGTACTGGTCGTTCAGGAAGGCTTTCCCGTAATTGATCTGAATCAGGCCAACATTCATCCAATACACCTGGTTATACATGCTATCATACTCCGCGAGTACAACCCATTTCTCAGGAGTCGAATGCCCGTATGCAACCCGATATTGACCGACCAGCAGCGTACCCAATAAGTAGACAGTATTTATTTGACACAACCCCACCTTCATCAGTGCTGTCTGTCAGCGTTGTTGTTCCGGTGCGTAACGAAGCCCATCATCTGGTGCAGACGCTCGACGCGCTGCGCAACCAGCGTCACCCGGACGGGCAGCCCCTTAATCCGGCTACGTATGAAGTGTTGCTGCTGGCCAACAACTGCACCGATCAATCCTATGCCGTGGCTCTCCGGTATCAGCAGCGCTACCCGGCGTTCTCCCTGCACGTTGCCCAAATTCAGCTCCCCCCTCATAAAGCCAACATCGGCACCGTCCGGCGGTTGCTCATGGACGAAGCGTTCCGACGGCTGACCTGCATAAACGGCGGCTGCGGTATCATTGCCTCCACCGATGGGGACACCGTTGTGGACCAGTGCTGGGTGCATTACATCATGCTCGAAATCAGCAGAGGGAACGACGCCGTTGGGGGGCGAATTCTGACCCAGCCCGATGGCAGTCAAATGCGGCTGTATCACCTGCGCGACGTGCTGTACCGAACGCTCATTGCCCAGACGGAAGCCCTGCTGGACCCCCGCCCCCACGACCCCTGGCCGCGTCATTTTCAACACTTCGGAGCCAGCATTGCCGTCACCTGCCAGATGTACCGCCAGGCGGGTGGGCTGCCCCAGAAACCATATTTAGAAGATGAAGCGTTTTACAAAGCGCTGTTGCGGACGGATGCCAAAGTACGGCAAAGCCCACATGTTAAGGTAATTACGTCAACCCGGACGGAGGGCCGGGTGGCCATTGGCTTCTCGGAGCAGTTGCGGTACTGGTCCAACATGGTTCGGCTGAACAAAGATCAGGTTACCGAACCAGCCGAAGCCGTTATCACGCGGCTGCGTAACCGGCAGCGCCTGCGAACCTGCTGGAATGCACGCGACCAGGCCGACCAGACCGATGCGTTGCTGCCCATCGCCACCGACCTGCTGCTCGACCCGGAATGGCTGCACCGCATGATCTACAAAAGCGCATTCTTCGGGCAATTGTGGGAACAGATCGAAAAGAAAATGATCACGGGCGATTGGGCTAAAACGTGGCGTCCTGTTCCCATCACAACGGCTATTCAGGAACTGCGGACCTTTTTAAGGACGTAGTCTAATGCGGTATCCTGGTGGTGCGTATCCTGGACGTCCACGTCCGGGCGAAAAAACATATTCTTCGCCCGGACGTGGACGTCCAGGATACATACGACCTAATCCTACCCCTTCTTCTCAAACAGATCCAGCCGGTATTTATCCGTGCGCTGATTCAACAGATGCGTCAGCGGTTGCCCATCGCCCGATACGGCCATGAACTGCTCGTGGACCTGATCGCCGGTGAGGGGGTAGTCGGGTACGACGGGCGTCCAGTGCACCAGCAGTAACTGCCCACCCGAATTCAGGCGGTCGAGCATGTGTTGCCGCGCCCGTTGCAGATCGGCCTCCATCAGATAATACCCCACCTCCGACAGTAGAATCAGGTCGTACCGGTCGTCGGGAAATTGAGCCGGAATGCTCATCTGACCAATTGTGACGTGGTTGTACGAAACCAGCCGCTGCCGGGCCGTTTTTAGGGGTAACTCGCTGGCATCCACCGACAGTAACCGGTCGCACCGCCCGGCCAGCATCTCACTCAGTACGCCGATGGAGCAGCCAATCTCGAAGGCATTAGTGTACCGTTCCTTCGGCAAAGCGGCCATGGTTGCTTCGTATTTTGTCCGTTCGTAGGGGCTCGTCGCAAACGCCCAGGGATCTTCATTTGCCTTATAAACGTCGTCGAAATAGGTTGTTGGTAGGCTGGTCATAAATACAGCTAATTAGTATAGATAGTGCCTTCGGGAAGCCATAGACCATGAAAGCCCAGCGGTATGTTGTGTGGTAATCGCAGCCGGGCAATGGGTCGCAAATCAACGGCGTCGGCCACGACCAAATCCGTCGTTCGGGAGGGGGCATGATAGCGCAGGTACAGCAGATAAGCATCATCTTCAGCCGCGCTGTTAGTGCGGGGCACCACGATAGGTTCACTTGTGAGCGTGTCAGCATCGTGGCGGTGAATGCCTTTGCCCGTTTGCACGTCAATTTTCACGATGTGATCGAGTAATGGACTGCCCGATGTTAGCGGACGGCCAATGCTCCATGAGTAGCGATACGGACGACCCGTGAGACCGGGGTGAGTTTCGGGCAGTTCACCCTCATACTCGGCTAAGGGTTCCCAGTCGACGGTTTTTTTGGTCAGGTCAATGCGGTAACGGACAAACCGGGCCATGGGTTGATCGTCGGGAACGTTGCCCGCCAGATACGCCTTCATAGCCGCCGATTCGGGATAATCGGTCAGTCTCAGCCCGTCGACTACCAACGTCCCATCGTCGGTCTGGTACCCGTTGATGAAGTGAAAAACGAAACAGAAATCCGTCTGGAGCCGGTGAATGGTGCCCGACGGATCAACCACCAGCACCAGCGTCGGATGGGCGCGGTTTACGCGGATCGACGCGGCCGGGGAAGTTAATCCCGTCAGCGCACGGGACATATCGAAGGCAACGGGCGTCAGAAAAAAAATCTGGTGACCACTTTCGGTCAGGACAAAATCGTGGGCAAACGTCATGTCGTCCATCAGGATGACCTGCGTGATGCGGGCGTTTCCGTCGGGGCTGACTTCGTACAATACTAACCGTTGCTTCACGCCCGGCACCGTCCCGAAATTATACAGTATCCCCGTTGTCGGATGAAGTTTGGGGTGCGCCGAAAACGACAGTTCGGGGGCGATGCGTCCGTCGAGCCACGAGAAACGATTTTGCAGCACCCCACCGTAATCATACCGGTCGATGGTGGCCAGCGTGTCGGGATTGATGCGGTGGGGCAAACCACCTTCCCACAGGGCCATCATCTGACCACCGTGCCAAATGACGCTGGTATTGGCCGTGTTTTTGAACTGGAGTTTGAAGGCGTTTTTTAGGAAGCCACCCGGAATGTTCGTCCCAAAACTGCGGTACAGCATTCGTCCGGCCTTTTCTTCCTCGACAAACTCTGCCGTGCGCACGTAGCGGTTACGATAACGCACGGACTGCCCATCGAACGTGAATTTGGCGATCATCCCGTCGCCGTCGAACAGATGATCGTACCAGACGCCCTGGTGCGCAAAACGGCCATTTCCGTTGCGATACAACGCCCCAAGGAGATCGGCAGGCAACGCTCCTTCCACCAACTCCAGTACTATATCGTCGTATTCATCAGTAACACAACGATTGGTCTGTACGTAGTCGTGCAGAATGGAATAATGCTGAACAGGCATGGCGATACGGCGGAATGAGTAGTATCGACGCTAACGAACTGTTTCGTTGTTCTGTTCAGCAGCCTCGTCGGTCAGTTGCGCCACGAACGATTCCGACAGAGCCGTTTCGCTGTCCCGGCCATACGCGCGTTGTTCGCCAATGCCACCGGGGTCAGGCAGCGTCTGGTTCACCACCGCCATCAACTCACCCATTAAATTGGGGGCTACATTCTGAAGGGCCGCGCCGAATTTGGCCGGAAACGTAATAATTCGTTCGGCTTCACCGTGGCGGCAGGCGTCGATGATTTCGCGGGCGCAGTCGTCGGACGCAATGGTAAACAGCGGCAACGAATCGCCAATCTTGAACCAGGCGTACTCTTTCTCGTTCTGGCCTTTGAAAATAGCGTTGCGTGGGCTGCCCGTGCGAATCAGGCCCGGACAGATGGTGGTGACGTAGATGTCATTTTTCAGCAGTTCGGCCCGTAGCCCTTCCGAATACCCAACGAGCGCGAACTTACTGGTCGAGTACGGCATCAGGTGCGGCACCGCTACTTTGCCCCCGAACGACGCGATATTGACAATCCGCCCGCCCCCGCGTGCGAGCATCTGCGGCAGCACGGCGTTAATCATGTGAAAAGCCGCCCAGAAATTAACGTCCATCGCATCCCGGAAATCGTCTTCCGTCGCGTGTTCGTAGGGCGTCACGATGATGGTCCCGGCGTTGTTGATGAGCACATCGACCGGCCCCACCGACTGCCGGACGGCTTCAACAAACCGCTCCACCTGCCCTTTGTCGGTGATGTCGCAGACCTGAGCAAACACGTCGATGCCGTACTGTTGCAATTCGGACTGAGCGCGGTCGAGTTCATCCGCGTCGCGGGCACAGATGGCGATATTCGCTTGTTCGGCGGCTAATTGACGGGCCAGTTCCAGCCCAAGCCCGCGCGAGCCGCCGGTGATGAGTACCGTTTTGTTCTGAAAATCAAGTTTCCGTTTCTGCCCCAGCAGGAGCTTTGTAGCCGCCCAGGCACCAACGCCGATCAGCGTCCATCCGATTGTTTTTGTTACGATACTCATGGGTTTCCATACCGTTAATGAGACTACGTAACGCAACAGTCGGGCCGAAGGTTAGCAGATTCGAGTATATGGCGTGTCGCGCAGTTCGTACCGTGTGCGGGTCAGCACCGACCAGATGATGGGGAACGCACTTACTGACCCAAAAACTTACTAATCTCCGTTCGGACTTTTGCTTCCTCGCAGGAGGTGGCTAAGTGCCCGCACTCCCCGGTGAGTTCGACCAGCGGCACCTGTAGAGCGCGGGCGAGTTCGGTAGCCGGGCCGGGCGTTACCATGTGGTCCTGCGTCGCCACAATAATCATCAGTTTGGCTTTGATCGTTGATTTCAGTTCGGCGGGAGTGCGGCCCCGGTAGATGTCCTGCCCAATCATGGCCCGTAACTGCGACGCCCAGTTGAACGGATCGAGACCGCCGTAGCGCATCTCTGCTTTTCGGACAAAGTCCGGTTCATCTTCAGCTTTCAGATGGCTTAAATAATAGCCGGGCGTTGAGAGATTGAGTTCGTGCAGGTCGCCCACCGTTCGCATGGCTTCGGCCGAGAAGTTGCCGCGCTCCAGAATCGTCAACTGCGTTCCCCAAAACAATTTGTCATAGCTGCTTTGCTTAGGTGTCCCGACAATGGGCACTATTTTATCGACAAAATCCGGGTACGACACGGCCCACTCAAACGACTGCATCCCACCCATCGAAATACCCGTAACGGCGTATAGATGGGTCAGCTTCAGCGTTTTGGTCACCAACTCGTACTGCGACCGGACCAGATCGCGGATGCTAAATTGGGGAAACTGCGCCCCCGGCTGGGCGGTGCTGCTGGAAGGCGACGAGGAAACCCCATTACCGATGGCATCGACCACAATGGTGAAGTACATCGTGCTGTCGGCTAAGCCGCCGGGATTCGCCACGAATGCTTTCCCCGCCGACGTACCGCCGAACCAGGTTGGCACCAGAATAGCGTTGGAACGGTTGGCGGCCAACCGACCGTAGGTTCGATAACCAATGCGACAGTTCCGAATAGTTTGCCCATTTTCGAGCCGAAAATCACCCAAATCAGCGAAGCGCTGCTGGGTAAAAGCAGGAAACGAAACAAATAGGAACAGCAGAAAATAAAAGGACTTGGACATGAGTTGGCACGGTTAGTTCTGATGGGCAGAAAAGAGGGCCAACTCTCGTTCTTACTTTTCGGCTGCATCATCAATCGCTTAGCATAGGTAACATCGTCCCGTCGAGACCACGACGGTAGCTGTCCGGCGCAGTCATAGCAACCAGACCGTGAAAAATTTCATACTAATACCCTTCAAGTTTACTTAATCTGATTATAGTTAATTTTGTATAATCAATTCAGATTATTTATTCACCTAAAGGCATACTTATTGTACGGTAGATTTCAACCGATCTACTATGTACGTACTCCGTCTTGTTACTGCTACCCCCTCAGCCGTACGCAATCTAAAAAACAGACATCTCGTCTCAATCTCCGTACCCATACGCTATTGTCTGGCTCAATTACTACTGATGGGCGCGTTGGCTCTAAACGTCTCCGCTCAAACGATCTATTACGTCGCTGCCGACGGAAATGACAGCAACGACGGACGCTCCGCCAGCCATCCTTTTTTGCGTTTAGCCAGCATCAACGCCCTTCAACTCCAGCCCGGCGATCAGGTTCTGCTGCGCCGGGGCGACACGTTCCGGGGTGAGTTGCTGATTCGCCAGTCCGGTTCGGCGGCTCAGCCCATCGTCATCGATGCGTATGGCACCGGCGCCAAACCCGTGCTGAGTGGCAGCGAGCCATTGACCAACTGGACTAATTTGAGAAACAATCGCTGGCAGGCTACCTGCTCCGGCTGCACTGACCGCGTAACGGGCCTCTACCGAAATAACAGTGCCCTGCCCCTGGGCCGATACCCCAACCTCAGCGACGCCAATAAAGGATACCTGACGGTGCAATCGCACACGGGCAAAACGCAGTTCACCAGTCAGCAACCGTTATCGACCAACTGGACGGGTGGGGAGGCCGTTTACCGCCCGGTGCCCTGGATTTTGAACCGGGCCAATATTACCGGGCAAACGGGCAACACGCTGAATCTGGCTGGTTCCGGGAATTATGACATCAGCGACAACTGGGGCTATTTTATCCAGAATCACCCGGCCACCCTCGATCAGGCAGGAGAATGGTACTACGACCCGGCCAGCAAAACGATTCTGTTATATGACAACCAGACAAACCCGAACGACCAGGCGCATACGGTCACCGTCTCTGCCGAAGCGGTGCGGATATCCGGCGCGTCGTTCGTCAGTATTCGCAATCTGCACATCACCCAGGCGCTGGCTACCGGCCTGCTGGTCGAGAATGGGTCCAACCTCGTACTTGCCAACAACGAAATTACCCAGTCGGGCGAGGATGGCATTGCTATTCGGGGAGACGGCAGTCAGGTCGTGCTGGAAAACAACCTGATCGAAAACAGTAACAACAACGGTGTGGGCATAGCGGCCTACCAGAACGTCACCGTCCGGGGCAACACCATCCGGCGCATTGGTCTGACTGCGGGCCGGGGCAAAAGTGGCGACGGCACCTACGTCGGGTTTCAGTCGGCCTCCACGGCCAACACCCTGATTGAAGATAACGTGTTCGACAACATTGGCTACAACGCCCTCAATTTCTCGACCAGCACGACCATTCAGCGCAACCGGATCAGCAACTTTTGCCTGGCCAAAAGCGACGGCAGCGGCATTTACATCTGGAACGGCAACCAGCAACCCATGAATGACATTCGCATTCTGTCGAACGTTGTTTATAACGGCATTGGCGCTCCCGAAGGGGCACCGGCGGGTACGTACTCCGGAGCCAATGGCATTTACCTCGACGATTGCACCACCAACATGGAAGTAAGCGGCAATTCGGTGTCCAACTGCCGGGGGGCGGGCATCTACCTGCACGGGTCGTCCAACATCAGGCTAACCGGAAACACGGCTTACAACAACGGTGAGGGGCAGTTAGCCATCCTAAGCGCCAACGGCTGCCAGCCCCGCACAAACGTGATTCAGGACAATATTCTGGTGAGCCGGTTGGCCGACCAGTTCACCGTCAAGTATGAGTCGAACCAGGATGATTTAAGTAGTTACGGTCAGTTCGACAACAACGTGTATGCCCGGCCGTTCGAGGATACGCGCAAGATTTTAGCCGTTTATAACCGAACCACCGGAGCCGCCCTTTCGCTGGCCGAGTGGCAAAACCGGTATGGCAAAGACCCGACGTCGGTCAACAGCCCTATCACCTACCCTTCCGGCAACCCGGACGACTACATCAACTACCTGGTAAACCCAACGGCTAATCCGGCTCAGTTTTCGCTGAGTGGCCGGTATCGCGATGCACGTAACAACGCCCACAGCGGTCAGGTGACGGTACCGGCGTTTTCGTCGGTGGTTTTGCTGAAAGAGATCGCGCAACCGTCCGTGGCACTGCGTGACCCGGAGAATCCGGCCGATGCAGCAATGGGTTTGGACTACCAGTACTACGAAGGAACCTGGGACAACCTGCCTGCCTTCGACGCCCTGACGCCCGCCAGGACCGGTACGATTGCCAGTGCTGACCTCGCCATTCGCAGCCGGGACACTAACTTCGCGCTCCGCTACAAAGGCTACATAGATGTACCTGCTGATGGGGTTTATACATTTTATACGGCTTCCGACGATGGCAGCAAACTGCTCATCGGCTCAGCCGAAGTAGTTAATAACGACGGGCTTCATCCGGTAGTAGAAAAGTCTGGAGTAGTTGGCCTGAAGGCGGGGAAGCATGCGTTCACTGTTCTTTATCTACAGCGGGGTGGTGGGCAGGCGCTGACGCTGAGTTACAGCGGGCCGGGCCTCAACAAACAGGTCGTTCCAACAACTGCTTTTTTCCGCATCTCTGCTGGAGATCCAGCCGGAGGAACAGGCACGGGCCTGCGGGCGGAGTATTATAACAATCAAAGCCTGACGGCACCCATTGTCCTAAGCCGGATTGATGCCACAGTGGATTTCGACTGGGGCACCAATTCACCGGCTCCCGGCATCAGCGCCGACAATTTTTCAGTTCGCTGGACGGGTCAGGTTCAGGCCCCGGTCAGCGGCAACTACACCTTCGCCACGCGCTCCGACGATGGCGTACGGCTGTGGGTCAATGGTACGCTGCTCATCAATAACTGGACGGGCCATGCCCCAACGACCAATACCGGACCATCTATGGCGTTACTTGCCGGTCAGCGCTACGACATTCGGATGGAGTATTTCGAGGGGCCGGTTGGTGCCGTAGCGAAGTTGTTGTGGGACTATCCGGGTCAGGGTCGGCAGGCCATTCCCCAGCGGCAGCTTCATCCGGCTGGCAGCGGTGGTCGGGTAGCCGCCGTTGCGTCCGGCGCGTTCGGTTCCGACGCGGCAGTGGTGGTGTATCCCGTTCCCACCCGCGACGAAGTTCGGGTGCGCTACCTCGCTGATGCTGCGGGCGACGTGACGTTGCAACTGATTAGCACGGCCGCTCGTCCGGTTCTTCGAGAAACGTACTCAGTCGTTCGGGGTGAGAATCTACTTCGTGTTCCGGTGCAGGACCTGCCCCGCGGCATGTACTTACTAACGTTGCTACAGGGTCAACAGCGGACAACGCGCAAAATCGTGCTTACGGACTGAGCATCCTGATTTGCCTGCCCACTTACACGACCAGATTCAGGGCCAGCACACCCAGCAGCCCAACGATGGACACGATGGTT
Source organism: Spirosoma arcticum (assembly GCF_054779955.1). Lineage (NCBI taxonomy): Bacteria > Pseudomonadati > Bacteroidota > Cytophagia > Cytophagales > Cytophagaceae > Spirosoma > Spirosoma arcticum. Next base: position 153,166 of record NZ_BAAGXG010000008.1, on the reverse strand, counting down.
TCCATCAGCGACCAGGTGCGGATAGTTTGGCCGATGCTCAGGTTGAAGTACTCCTTGAAGAGCCAGAAGCCCCCGTCGTTGATGTGCGAAAACATCAGGCTCCCCGAACCAATAGCCAGCACCATCAATTCGGGCTTGATGGCCTGCGACTGCACTAATGGCAGAATAATACCGACCGTCGTCAAACCGGCCACCGTTGCCGAACCCACGCAAACCCGAATGAAAGCGGCCATGCCCCAGGCCAATAGCAAGGGCGGAATGGCCACGTCGGCGAGTAAACTACCAATGTACTTGCTGGTGCCGCTGTCGCTGAAGACCTGCTTCAGTGCCCCCGCCCCGGCAATGACCAACAGAATCGGAGCAATGGCTTTCACGGCTTCTTCGAGGTCCTTGGTAATTGCTTTTATGGTCTGCCCCTGCCGGATACCCAGCAGATACATGGCCGTTAGCACGGACAGCAGCATACCGATGTAGGGCTCGGCCATTAGCGTGACGACGGTTCTCAGGGGCGATTCGCCGGGGGGTAGGGCATTTTTCAGCGGGCCGAATGTCGTCAGCAGCAACACCGGCAGCAAGGCCGCAAAAAAGCTAACACCCGTCCCCGGCAAGTTCTGGGTGGGGACTTCACGAATATTGAACAGGTCGCGGTTGGGGCTCGCCTTGATGTGCTTCAGTGTTTTGCCGAATAACGGCCCGGCGATGATGATGGCCGGAATAGCGACAATGATTCCATAGATAAGCGTCTGCCCAATATTGGCGTTGAGCTGGCCCGCCACGGCCGACGGTGACGGGTGGGGCGGCAAATAGCCGTGGGCGACGGACAGGGCCGACAGCATCGGCACCGCCACCGACATCAGGGGCAGCTGGGAAGAGGCCGCGATGGTAAAAATCAGCGGCACCACAATAATGAACCCGGCATTGTAGAACAGGGGAATACCAATAACGAAACCCGCCAGAGCCAGACCCCAGTGGATGTTTTTGATGCCGAACCAGCCAATCAACACATCAGTAATCCGCCGGGCAGCTCCACTTTCGGCCACCAACCGGCCCAGCATCGCTCCGAAACCGATAATCAGCACCAGTTCGCCGAGTGTGCCGCCAATACCGGACTGGATTGACTTACCAACGGCGACAACGTCCATACCCGACGCCAGCCCGATCCCCAGGGCAACAATAACGAAGGAAATGAACGTATCTAAGCGGACAAAGGCAACTAAGAAAACAAGGGTGAGAATGCCAATGAGCGTGAGAATGAGCGGCATGAAACGGTAGGGTTTAAAAAGGCAAAGCGTACCGGGCCAGTTTTTCTACTTCATCAGCCAGCGGCTGCACCGGGTCGAAAGGCACAACGTGCAGCCGCGTAGCAGCGTCATATTCGAACACGGGCAGCGGCTCGCGGAAGGTGTCGTTGGCCGGATAAATCAGGAACAAATCATTAGCCGCGTACTTCTTGCCGTAGGCGTACAGTTGGTACAGATCGGCTTGCTCGATGCCGTAGTTGCCGGTGGCCGGAGTCGCGCCCAGCGCCTGACCGTTTACCTGCTGCCATTTGGTGTCCAGCACCAGCGTTCGACCGCTTTGCCGGATGAGAATATCGGGTCGGAGTCTGAACTTAGGTTGTCCGCTGTGCGCATCGACCAAATGGGCCGATGATTCCTGCACCGTCACGACACCGGCACCGGGCCAGTAGCTGCGAACACCGTGGGCGATGTAATCTTCAAACACCCGCTGCATGGGAAACAGCAGCGACGGGCTAACGAACTGTCCTGAATGGGTTTGAGCGGGGGTTACGCCAAAGGCCCGACCGCCGAGCAATGCTTCCGCCCACCGCAGTGCCGGTTTGTACCGATGAAACAGGCGGGACGCCGAAACGCCAGCCCGTTGCTGAATGGCAACTAAATCGTCGGGCAGCGACGGGGACGCGGGCACTTCGTCGAGCGCCCACAGCAGTTGCCGGATGCGCTGCTGCGTTGTTGCGCTGACGGGCTGGTTCTGCACGTAAGCCAGGGCCGTTTTCAGAACCCGGTTGGCGGGTATATTGGTCGTTAGCCGGTCATAGGCCACGGCTAATCGTTCGGCATGGTGGGCGTTTTCGCGCTGGTGCCGGGTCGCCTGAAACTTGCCTTTCCAGAAACGCTCATTTTCTTCAACGGACACATAGGTGGGTTGCAGCCCCTGCCGAACCAGCGATTCCAGCGCATCCAGAAATAAACTGATAAATACCTCCCAGAGCGGCAGGCGGGTAGCTTTGGTATGAGCGGGCGTCAGGGTTTGGAAGGGACTGTGCCGCAGGTGACGCAGCATGGAAAGCAGCACCGGCCGGGCCACATCAGTCGCTCCAATTTTGGGCAAAATTTCAAGTTGCGTCCCGTCCGATAATTCCAGCAGTCCGGCGTAGTTGTGAACGCGGATGATTTCGCGGCCCTTTTGCACAAAAAAAGTCAGTAACCCGTCGGCACTGCTCCCCTCAAAAGCCAGTTGCTTCAATTGCCCAAACGTCTCATCTGGTACGAATAACTCAGCGAGGTTGCTAAGGCCATCCAGAAAGTCAGACTGCTTACGAATTAAGCCAAATTCACTGATCAACAGGCTTTTCATCAGTTACGAGCCAACGGACGATTGTCTAAAGTAGGTTTTGTTCCGACCGGTTGATACGCCCGAATCGGTTGCTGATTGATGCCGATCAGCAGTGTGTTGCCCACGGACAGTACGCTCCGCACGTCGCCCGACAATCGGAAACCCGATTCCGCCTGGGGAACTGCCGTGAATCCGCCCCGGCCATTACCCCGCAGCAACACACCACTGTTGGCATCCGACCGACCAAAGCGCAGCCGTGCCTGGGTAGTATTGCCGCAGAGCAGCAGGTCTCTGTGGCCGTCCCGGTCGTAGTCCAGCGATGTCAGCGTAAAGACCGGCGCGACCTGCGCAGCCATCGGCAGGGGCACCTCGGTCAGTTTACCAGCGGGTGTGCTGATGAAACAGGTCGTCTGGAAATGGTTGGCGCTTAGTCGTTTGGCATCCTGTAGTTCGTCGGTCGTGAACACGTCGGTGAGCGTGGCATTGGCGTAGCTGTCGTAGTTGATGAAGCGTTTGCGGAGCATCCCGATCTGGTCGAGCAGTTCGTCGCGGGTGGCGTGCGGATAAGGCTTACCCTGCACGTACAGGCACAAAACCGGGTCTACTTTGCCGTTATTGTCGAAGTCTTTGTACACTAATTCGGCCGGTTCACGGTCGCTGGCCCGGCATTGCGTATTTAGTCCCTGATTGCCCACGACTAAATCGGGCCGACCGTCGCCGTTCAGATCATTGACCAGCAGTTTATTCCACCAGCCCCGGTATTGTTTGCCAAGGAAAGCCGTCGTTTGGTTCGTGAGTTTGATTCCGGCTCCATTTACCAGACCAAATACGGTAACGGGCATCCACTCCCCCACCACAACGAGTTCGGGCTTGCGGTCGCCGTTGAGATCGGTCCAGGCCGCATCCGTCACCATACCAATTTGGGCTAAAGTCGGGGCTAACTGGTCTGTCTGATCCGTAAAATGAGGTTGGCTGCCCTGCCCCTTGCCGTCGTTGATGAGCAGGTAGCTGCGGGGCGTTTCGGGGTAGCGACCCGGCACCACGCGCCCACCCACGAACAAATCTGGGCGGGCGTCGCCGTTGATATCAGCCACCCGAACGCAACTTTTACTGGTGCGCATCACGGGCAGTGCGTCGGGACTTTTGGTAAAATTACCTTTCCCATCGTTCAGGTAAAGCCGGTCCTGCAAACGCGGGTCGTCGGGCCCAAAATCGCCGTAGCCACCGCTGCACACGTACAGATCGGACGCGCCGTCGCCGTTCGCATCGAAGAAGATGGCGTCGGTGTCTTCGCCTGCTTTGTCGAGCTCGAAAGCCGGTTGCGGCAGGCGGATAAACTGACCCGATGCCTGCTGCACGAGTACGCTCCCGGCCTGTCCGCTGCTCCCACCCACAAACACATCTTCGCGCCCGTCGGCGTTGACATCAGCTTTGGTCATGCACGGTCCACTAAACGACAGTGCAGTAACCAGCAGCGTTTGCCGCTTGAAGTCGTTGGTTGTGCTGCCCGGATGAGTGTAAGCCAGCGGGGCTTTCGTCTCTTGGAACAACGTCGGTTGGGGCCGGGGAGTGCGGTAATTCTGGCGGGCGTCGGTTTCGCGTACCGTCAGCATCTGATCCGCTTTTACGGTGGTGAGCAATTGCTGTTTACCGGTCGGCCACACCACCCGCAACGAGTCGATACCCGCATCGGTGCCCAGCCCGAAATGCAGCCGGGGCGACACGCTCGACTGGTAGCCCTGGGTTAGCATCTGCTCTACGTACTGCCGTTTGCCGTTCCGGTACAGCGTCACGTTTGCCCCGATTCCCTGCGTGTTGGCTCCAGCGCCCATTAGCTTCAGCGCGAGGTAATGATTTTTGCGCTGTTTGGTCGCTTCGTTCCGATAAATAAAGGCCGGTTGGTTCGTGTTGTTAACGATCAGGTCCAGGTCACCATCGTTGTCTAAGTCAGCGTAAGCAGCCCCGGTGCTGTTGGACGCCTGCGTCAGTCCCCAAGCCGGGCCAGCATTTTCAAAGCCTACATCGCCCGAACCACCCCGATTACGGAATGCGTAATCAACGACATTGGACGACGGCATCCGCTTCACCAGTTCCAGCACATCTTCCCGACTGGGATTCGAGGGCCGGTTCTGCATAAAATCCGTCATGTATTTCAGGAAATCCTGATTGGTATAGTCGCGCACGTACCCATTGGTCACGTACAGGTCTTTCCAGCCGTCGTTGTCATAGTCGGCAAAAAGTGGTGCCCAGCTCCAGTCGGTATTTGAGATGCCCGCTAATTGCCCGGTTTCCTGATAGGTCCCATCGCCGTTGCTGATTTGCAGCATGTTCCGCATGTTCTGGTGGTGAAACCCCGATGCGACGCTGAGGGCGTACTTTTCGTAGTTGTCGGGAGCCAGCAGCAGTTTCTGCCGCCGATTGTCTTCGGGCAGCATATCGAGGGTGAAAATATCGGGGCGGGCGTCGTTGTTGACATCGGCCACGGCGTTGCCCATCGAGAAATTAGAGGTATGGCCGACGCTCGTTTTTAGCTTATCAGTAAATGTCCCATTCTGGTTGTTGATGTATAAATAATCAGGGACGCCATAATCATTCGACACGTACAGATCGGGCCAGCCATCGGCGTTCAGGTCCGAAACGCCAATGCCAAGCCCATAGCTCAATACGGAACTGCTCAGTCCTGACCGCTCCGTTACGTCGGCAAACCGGTTGCGCGTGTTGCGGTACAGTCGAACGCCAATCTCCGGATTTGCCTGTTTCAGCAGCGACAACGTAGCGGCAACGTCGAGAATGGGCAGCAGCCGGGGGTTGTGATTGAGTTGAAACAAGTCGAGATCACCATCGCGGTCGTAGTCGAAAAACACAACCTGCGTGGTCTGAGCGGGCTTATCCAGCCCAAATTCGGCCGTTCGATCCGTAAAGTGCGGAATAGCCTGCGCGTCGGGACCGTCGTTGATGAACAGTTCGGGTATGCGGTTCTCGGGACGGACGGCTCCCGAATGACAGACGTAAATATCGAGCCGCCCGTCGCCATTGACGTCGGCCATGGTGACGCCGGTTTTCCAGGGACCCTCGCGCCCGGCCACGCCCGCCACGGCCGTGACATCGGTAAACTTCATTGGCCCCCGGCCGGGAGCGGTCTTATTGAGGTACAACTGGTTGGGCACCATGTTGGCCGTGAAGTAGATATCGTCCAATCCGTCGCCGTTCAGATCGCCGACCGCCACGCCCCCGCCGTTGTAAAAGTACTCGTACATGAGCACGTTGGTGTTCAGCCCTTCGGTGAGGTTATTGGCAAACACGACGCCGGTCTGATCGGGCGAGAGCAGCGTAAAAAGTGGGGGGATGTCAGACTTCTCAATTGGGGATTCGTCGGTTGATTTCTGTTGGCAACCGCCAGCGACGGCGATGACGATAAGGGATAACAGTACTAATGACGGGTGCTTAAACAAAGAGTATATTGAATTCATGTAGTGTAAAATTCCTGAAGCACAAGCCGCTACGTTACGATAGTTCACTACAAAATTGAATCAGTTTTTTCAAATCAGCTTCTTCCGTAAACTGAACCGGGTTCTCGTTTAAATACGTCTCAATGGCCCGTTTGTGCTTTGAAAAGACTTTAAAAATAGCGGATTTATTAATCAGATAATACCGGTCATTCTGATCCACAACGAAATAAGAAACCTCTTCCTGAATCATCTGATCGCCGGTCGCCCCAATGCGGTGCATTGAACTGTTGTTTGAATACGGCTGAACGGTCGCTACCGACGATGCCCCGGACGATTGTCCATAAGCCACCTTTTTTTCGGTACGCATTGACTTTATAACCACCTGCTTCGCCAATTTGACCGATCCATGGTCGGCAATCACTTCGGGACATCCTTTTCCCGGATTGACATAAAACCGGTTGGTGCCGATGGTGACATACGCAACATTCTGTTCATCGGCCAGCGCGAGTGTATCGCCTTTTGGGTCAATAAATTGCATCTCGCCCAGCAGTCGATTGTAGTTGAGCTGACCCGCCCCCGACACGCCGTTTCGGTACACGACAGTACCGGTCGTAAATTGCGGATAGCGATACCGGTCGGCCATGGGAATGGCATTTGCAATGTTATCGCCTGCCTTGACCCGCATCTGTTTTTGCGCCTGCACTCCGGTGCAGAAGGTTACCAGGCAGAGCAGCGTAAGTAAGGCGTTGTTTGTTCTGATCGTGTTCATTTTTCAGTTCGTTTGAGTTGACAAAGGTTTTTTATAGTACGGCAATTTACAGCTTGTCACCCAATAAAAAACAGGGTAATCAACGCAGACGAAATAGATTCGACGACTACGATAATTACCCTGCTTTTCAATTCAGCCAGCGCTTAGTACCCCGGATTCTGCACTAATTTATTGTTCCGGTTTATCTCGTCACGGCGAATGGGTAGAAAATACATCTTGTCGGCCCACTGACGATTTTCCTTACCCGGATCAATTTCGACTACCCGATAACTGTAATCATAATTGATAGGATCGTACCTATACAAACTAACCGATTTGCCGGGCTTCAACGTCCCATTGATGCTGATGTAGTTTGCTTTCCGTGCCAACGTTGTCGGCGCAATCATCCACCGACGGGCATCGTGATACCGCTGCTCTTCAAAAGCCATCTCCACCCGGCGTTCGTTGCGGTAGCGTTCCCGCAGGGCCGCGCCCGATTCGGTGAAGGCGGGCATCCCCGCCCGGAAACGGACTTTGTTGAGCCACGTGCGGGCTTCGGCGTCCTGCCCTAACTCAATGCAGGCTTCGGCGTAGTTCATGACGGCTTCGGTATAGCGCAGAAACGGCCAGGGAATCTGCTGAAATCCACTCTGATCGACCAGCGTTGGCGTGGGGTCGGTGAACTTACGCATGTAGTAGCCGGTGTAGCTGCCGTTCCAGTCCTCGACGGTGCTTTTGCGGGTGTCCAGTCCGAAATGCGTCACCTTCTTACCCGCAGCATCCACAACCTCATAGGTACCCGTTTGAATTTGGTTCACCGGGTCTTTGGTCGCGACATCGGCCGTGCGGGGCTTCCAGGTGGCTCCGTCGAACATGATCGACGCATACATGCGCGGGTCACGGTTCGCGTAGGGCGTCCCGGCCTGTTGGGCATTGCTCCAGCTAAACTTAGTGCCATCCATCATCTCGTAGTCATCCACGAAGTTCTGAATGGGTGAGTTGCCCGCCCAGTTGTGGTAGCCATTCGGACCGTTGAACAGGCCCTGCCGCCCTCCGCCTTCCTGCTTGGAATTAATAAAGTAGCGGGCAAACAGCAACTCTTTCTCGCCCCCGTTTCTCGACAGCGACGCGTTCATGTAATTCATCGTTGCCTCTTCCTTAGCCGCCGGGGCAGTCAGCGTCAACTGATACCCGTAGTTAGTCAGATCCAGCACGGCTTTGGCCGCGTCCTTCGCCTTCTGCCAGCGCTCGGCGCGGGTTCCGTTCGTCAGGCTAACCAATTCCGGTTTAGCGAAAGCCGCGTGAGCCGTCGATTTTGCCTTAGCCGTGGCCGCATCATACAAATCACTGGCGGCATACGTCAGGATACGTGCTTTCAGGGCCAGCGCAGCCGCTTCGTTTGCCCGGCCCGCTGCCAGCGTTTTGCCTTTCAACAGTTTGGCCGCTTCGTCGCAGTCCTTCACAATGAAGTTGATGCACTCTTCCATCGTGTTGCGGGGCTCTAAGTAATCGGCCTCACCCAGGTCATACGGGCGGTCGATCAGGGGAACACCCCCGTGATAGCGTACCAACTGCTGGTAATAATAGGCCCGCATGAACAGAGATTCTCCCCGTAAGCGGTCTACCATCGCTGCATCGTTAAACTGGGGCTTCTCCAAATTTTTGAGTGCCAGGTTCGACGCCCTGATGCGCAGATACATCTGTTGCCAGTCAATCGTATTATTGATCCAGCCCGGATCGGCCGGGTTTGAACGGGATTCCGTAATCGTTGTAATGTTCCGACCCGGGTGGGTGAAAATGGTTTCATCGGTTAGCGACGCCAGCATCTGCTCGTCCAGTCCGCCATTTCCTAAGCCACCGTAGATGTTCGTAACAAAAGCTTCGGCTAAGGCAGCATCCGACCAAACGGCGGATTCCGGCACCTGATCCAGTGGTTTGGTATCCACAAAATCGTCATTACAACCCGTAACCGCTACTGAAGCGAGGACGACGGCTAAGAATATGTTTTTAAAGTTGTTCATGAAATTCGATGATTAGTGTGCGTTAGAAGGACACCGATAAACCGCCACTGACAATTCTCGCCTGCGGATAGTACTGACCGTTCACCTGGTCAACTTCGGGGTCGTACACCTTTAGCTTATTGATCGTAAACAGGTTAAGCCCGTTCACATAAAACCGCAGGTTGCTGATTCCGATCTTACTGCCCAATGTGGACGGGATCGTATAGCCAAACTCTACGTTTTTCAGGCGGATGTAGTCCGAACTTCTGAGCCAGTACGTGTTATTGCCGGAGAAATACTGGTCGGCCCGGTTAGCAATGCGCGGGTGAACACTGCTGGGATTCTCGACCGTCCACCGGTTTTCGTAAATGTCCGACAGATAGTTGCCAATGTTACCCATTTCGCCCGTGCCAATGTACTGCTTGGCACCGGCCGCGCCCTGGAACAGCACTGTCAGGTCGAAGTTCTTGAACGAAGCGCCCAAGTTCGCGCCACCCTGAAACAGCGGAATGTTGGTCGCGTTGGTCCGAACCTGATCGTCGGGCGTAATCTTGCCGTCTTTGTTATAATCTTGGTACTTCATGTCGCCGGGCCGCAGTTGATTAACGAGCGCTTTGTAATTGATTGGGTTCGCATCAATCTCCGCCTGATCTTTGAAAACACCATCGTAGATATACGCCTGATACGTACGAATTGGCCGACCGGTTGTGCGCTGCCATTCGGGCGCACCGGGGGCTTCGTCCCAGAAGAGAATCTTGTTCTGCGCGTAGCCACCATTGACGCTGACGTTGTACTTGAACTCGCCAATCTGGTTGCGGTAACCGATGTTGAACTCCCAGCCTTTATTGAGCACTTCGCCAAGATTCTGAGCGGGCAGTGTCAGACCGGTACTTTGCGGCACGGACGCGTTCTGGAACCAGAGAATGTTGGTCCGCTTGTTGCGGAAGACGTCAAACTCAAAGTTGATCTTTCCGTTAAACAACTGACCATCCAGACCGATGTTCGCGTTGGTAGCCACTTCCCACGTAATCGACTTATTTGGAATTCGGGTCTCAAACAGCGTTTTGGCTTCCGTATTACCGATTATATACGAGTTGAAACCGTACGTGGACAGGTACTGGTACGTAGCCAATACATCGGTGGTGTTAGGCAAAAACACCTGGTCACTTCCTAATTGACCGTACGAACCCCGCAACTTCAGGAAGTTAACGGCTGGAACTGAATTCTTCCAGAAGTTTTCTTCCGAGATTACCCAGCCCGCTAAGATACCGGGAAAAAAGCCGTACCGCGTTTCTTTCGGGAAAATGTCGGAGCCGTCGTACCGCCACAGAAATTCAGCTAAGTACTTCTCTTTGTAGTTGTAGGCAACCCGGCCGAAATAGTTCAGACGGGCGCTCTGTAAGGCACTACCATTGGTGCTCTGCTCCAACGCACCACCGGCAAATAGCTGATCGACGGCCGGGGAAAGAAAGTACCGGCGGAACCCGGTAAAGCCGTCTTCATTAATGGTTTCCCGGTTGACACCGGCCAGAAAGGTCAGGCCGTGCTCACCAATTTTACGGTCGTAATTAATTACGCCCCCCAACAGGATATTGACCCGGTTATTATTGCCCTGACTCAGGCGGGGTTCCGGCTGACCGCGCTTGCTCTGGATCAGTTTGGGCGTCACGCCATCGGCTTCAAAACCAACCCCGCGTTCGTACAAATACCAGGGGATCTCCCAGTTCCGACCGGTTCTAATGCGCTTATCAACGGCGGCTGTACCGGTAATTTTGAGACCTTCCACGCCCGGAATCAGAAAATCAAGCTGACCGTTGGTTTGAATAAAATCCGTTTTTTCTCGGAACTCTCCGCTCAAAGGGGTTGTGATGACAACCGGGTTTTCGCCGTTTTCAATATCGGGTCCGGGTAAGCCGTTGGGCCAATAGGCCTGTTGTTGCGGTTTACCCCGCATCTGCATCCGAAAAATGGCAGCCGCACTACGGGTTGGACGTGAACGGTCTTCCTCACGGCCCAAAATGCCGATGCTTGCGTGAACGTACTTGTTTACATTAGCGTCCAGGTTAATCCGCAGGTCATACTGCTTATAGCCGGTTGCGGAGTTCTTGTAGTAACCATCCTGATTCTGGTAGCCCAACGAAGCGATGTACCGCAGGTTGTCGGTACCACCCGTTATCTGCATGTTGTGGCGCACTTGGGGCGACCACGTTTTGAGGGTTGCCTTGTACCAGTCAGTGTTGGGGTGATCCCAGGGATCGGAGCCGTCGGCGTACTTTTGAATGTCGGCCGGGGCATACGGTGCTTTCCGAATCGTACCATCGGGCCGGGTGTAAGAGCCGGTCGTTTTGTACGCCTGCGTGGCCGCAGACCACTCGCCAACGGGCAATCCATACACGTCTAAGTCGTTCAGCATACCGGTGTACTGAGCCGCGTTGGTCAGTCTTGGAATGACCGTGGGCTGCGAAAACCCCTGATTGAACGTGTACGACAGTTGTGGCTTACCGGTTTTACCCCGCTTGGTTGTGATCAGGATAACCCCGTTGGCCGCCCGTGACCCGTAAATGGCCGCAGCGGCATCTTTCAGTACCGAGATGCTTTCGATGTCGGCCGGGTTGATCCGGTCCAAACCGCCTTCGCGACCGGGAATCCCATCGACAACGATCAGGGCTGCGGTGTTGTTAAGCGTGTTAGAACCACGGATACGGATGTTCGAGCCATCGGCCCCTGGCTCACCGCTTCGGTTTACGGCAAACACCCCCGGCAGTCGTCCGGCCAGTGAGTTGGACAGGTTTACCGCCGGTGATTTCACCAGATCCGTTCCTTTCACGGCCGCTACCGACCCCGTTACGGTTTCTTTCTTTTGTACACCATAGCCCACGACGATGACCTCGTTGAGCGATTTAGAATCGACGGCCAGCGTGATATCGACCGTTGACTTCCCGCTGATGGGTATCTCCTGACTCAGGTAACCAATGTACGAGAACACCAGCGTTGTCGCTTTGGTGGGTGCATTCACGGTATAACGCCCCTCAGCATCGGTAACCGAACCGGTGGTGGTTCCCTTCACTAAAATACTTACACCGGGTAAGCCCTGCTGCTGATCGTCGATGACGCGACCTGTAATCTTCGACTGGGCAAAGGCGCTTACTGTGCAGAACAGCAAGACAAGCCAGGATGCACAAAAGCGGCCTCCATGAAACCAGCCGGGGGTTGACGTCTCCTGCCGTATCCGGCCTGAAACAGTTGTGGTAAACTCTGTTCGCATAGGTTTGTCCGATTGATTGGTTGAATCATGGGACAAAGCGACGGCACCGTTCTTATCTACTATGCTGAATCTACTTATACTTTAATTTTTCTTAACTATAATACAATAAGTATAGTATGGCCATTTTCTCACAGATGAGGAACGTAAATTACTGATAGACAGCATTGACTATGTTCGCTCGATAAGGAAATTCTATTTATTTCCGAATTAACTACTCAAATGGGCAGAAAACAAGGGTGATCAGATCTACTCAATGAAGCGATAAGCAGCACTAAAATATGTTTCTACCAGAACAGTAGAGTTAAGATGTTAGCCCACTTTTTGACGCATAAAATCATATAATCTTTCGGTAGCTTATGAACAGCAACGGTCCAGTCAACAGGGCAGTTAGTCAACTACGGCTTCAGTATCCTCTCACTTACTTAACAAATCAACTCGTATGAAAAACAGTACTCTCCGACGATTGACCCACAGCCTGCTATTCAGTTTCCTGCTTGTTGGCTCAACGGTCTTTGCCCAGAACTTTTCGGTCAAAGGCCGAATTGTCAGCGATGCCGGTGAAGACCTGCCGGGCGTAACTGTCCTGCTCAAAGGCACGACGACCGGAACCGTTTCGGACGCGACCGGCAACTACACCTTGTCCGTACCGAACGGCAACGGCACCTTAGTCCTGTCCTACATTGGTTACCTCTCGCAGGAGTTGCCCATCAACAGCCGTTCAACACTGAACGTAACGATGGCAACTGACACCAAGACCTTGGAGGAAGTGGTGTTTGTCGGCTACGGCACGGTGAAGAAAAGCGACCTGACCGGTTCGGTAGCCACAGTGGGCAGCAAAGAAATCAAAGCGTTCCCGGTAGCCTCAGTCGATCAGGCGCTGTCGGCGCGGGCCACGGGTATTAACGTCACACAGGCGTCGGGCGCACCGGGCGGGGGTGTCACGGTTCGCATCCGGGGGGCCAACTCGATCAATTCGGGCAGTGAGCCGCTCTACGTCGTGGACGGATTTCCCATTTACCCCAGCAACGACGCCCTCAGCGCCGGGGGCGACCGGCGGGCCACCAACGCTCTGTCGAGCATTAACCCCAGCGATATTGAGTCGGTGGAGATTTTGAAGGATGCCTCGGCCACATCCATCTACGGTTCGCGCGGCTCCAACGGCGTGGTGCTGATTACGACCAAACGCGGCAAAAACGGCGCGACCCGCATCGACTACGACGGCTCGCAGTCGGTGCAGACCATTGCCCGGCAGGTGAAGGTGCTCAACGCTACCGACTACGCCCGGTATCAGAACCTGCGGGCGCAGTCGCGGAACCAGACCGTTCCCTTCCCCAACCCCGAACAATTGGGCGAAGGCACCAACTGGATGGACGAAATTTCCCGCACGGGCGGCATTGCCAACCACAACCTGACGCTGTCGGGCGGCACCGAGAAAACCCAGTTTGCCATTGCAGGCGGCTATTTCAAAAATACGGGTATCATAAAAAACACCGATTTTGAACGCCTGAGCCTGCGCCTAAACTTAGATTCGCGTTTCCTGAGCGATAAGCTGCGGGTTGGCACGAGCATGTTCTTCTCGCGCAGCGTCACCAACAGCGTCGCTACGGACCGGGGCGGACCGGGTTCGGCGGCTATTATCACGGCCCTCGGTCAGTCGCCCATCAGTCCCGTGTATAACGCTGACGGCAGCTACTTTCTCGAACCCTACGACGGCCGGTTTCTGACCAACCCGCTGGCGCAGGTGGTTGAGCCGAAGGACAACGAGAAGAAAAACCGGCTGCTGGCCAACACCTACGCCCAGTACTTTTTCACGAAGAATTTCAGTCTCCGCAGCACGCTCGGCTTCGACATCGTAAATACCAACACGGTCGGGTTCGACAACCTGCAAACCGTGGCGGGGCGGCAAAACAGCGTCCGGCTGTTTAATGGGTCGCGCTACGTGGTGAACCTGCTGAACGAAAACACGCTGAACTACTCAACCCGCATTGGCGACAAACACGCCATTGACGCTGTAGTAGGCTACACGTACCAAACGGACGACAACCGTTTCTTTAACATCACGACGCAGCAGTTTACGGTCGACAACTTTCAGACGGCCAACTTACAGGACGGCCTGAAGCCACTGACGCCGAACTCACAACGCTACCAGTGGGGGCTGCAGTCGCTGCTGGGCCGGGTCAATTACAACCTCCTCGGCCGCTACCTGCTCACGCTGACCGTCCGGCGCGACGGCTCCAGCAAGTTCGGGGCCAACAACAAATGGGCCAACTTCCCGTCGGTGGCCCTCGGCTGGCGCATTAAAGACGAAGCCTTCATGCAGGACATCAAACAAATCAGCGAAGCCAAATTCCGCGTCAGCTACGGCCTGACGGGTAACTCCGAGATTCCGCTGTATCGGTCCTTGGCGGGCTTGTCGGTCGCCAACTACGTGCTGGGCGACAACCAGGTGTCGGGGCTGGCCGAGTCGCGCGTGGCGAACCCCAACCTTCGGTGGGAACAAACGACAATGTTCAACGTGGGCACCGACATCGGGTTATTCAACAACCGGCTTAACCTGACGGCGGATTATTTCTTCAACAAAACCACCGACCTGCTCCTCGACGTAGCCCTGCCCACCAGCACGGGCTTCAGCACGGCGTTCCAGAATGCCGGTTCGCTGCAGAACACCGGTTTTGAGTTGGCCATCAACGGCGTAGCTATTAACCAGAACAAACTGCGCTGGGACATCGGCGGCAATATCTCGTTTCTGACCAATAAAATCACCAGCATCGGACCCAGCGCTCCGTTCTACGCCACCAGCACCAGCGGTCACCTCGGCGTCGACGGCAGCCGCGTTGAGGTGGGTCTGCCCATCGGCTCGTGGTACGGCTATAAATACATCGGTCTGTGGCAAACGGATCAGGAAATTGCCAGCAGCCCCAGCGTAGTGGGCGATAAGCCGGGCTACCCACGCTACCAGGACGTGAACGGCGACGGCATTCTCGACCAGGGCGACCGGACGTACCTCGGCAGCCCGAACCCCAAATTTGTATGGGGCCTGAACAACACCATCGCTTACGGCCCGCTCGACCTGAACCTGTTCATTCGCGGTAGTCAGGGTGGCAAGGTTCGTAACCTCCAGCAGTCCGAAATGGCCGATGGCGTGGGCAATTACAACCAGGCGTACGACATCCTGTCGACTTCGTGGACCCCCACCAACACAGGCGCGACCCGGCCGGTAATCGACGCTACCCGCGACTTCGCCAACTACTACCGCCGGTCGGACTTTTTCATTGAAGATGGCTCGTTTATCCGGTTTCAGAACGTGGCGCTGGGCTACCGGCTCCCTACCATTAAGGGCCTGCGCAACGCCCGCGTGTATGTGAGTGGCCAAAATTTAGCGTTGATTACGAAATACCGGGGCTTCGACCCGGAGGTGAACAACCAGGGGCAGAATAACCTCAACCGGGGCGATGACTACGACGCCTATCCGCGTCCGCGCACCGTTACTATTGGCTTACAGGTAGGACTTTAACAACAGTAAAACAACCGCAATGATGAAGATGAATTTCTCCCGCGCCCTGTTAGTAACGGCTGTTGCCGGGGCGCTCAGTGTCAGCGACATGGGCTGTAGCCCTACCCTGACCGAACAGCCGGACTTTGTGAGTCCGGGCAGTTTTTACCGCAACAACAGCGACCTGACGGCGGCTCTGAACGGGGCCTACCGCGAACTGAACGGCGAATGGTTCAACACGTTCTACAACCGCTCCGTTTTCGACTGTGCGCTGGGCATCCAGTCGGGTTACGAAAAAGGCCCGCAGTATTATAAGCAGGGTGGCTACGTAGCTTCCGACGATTACATTGGCTCATACTGGGCGCAGAACTACCGGGGCATCAACCGCGCCAACGCCGTGATTGCCCGCGCTCCGGGAGCCGCCGAAACCAGTAACGAAGCAACGGCGGGGGTTAAGAAGCAGATCGTTGCCGAAGCGAAGTTCCTGCGGGCGATGTACTACTACCAGTTGTACGTGTTCTTCGAGAACGTGCCGGTGCGCGACAAGCCGACCGAAGAATTGGGCAACTACGAAGGCAACGAAGGGGGTAACCAGAAAGCCCTCGAACTGATGATTGCCGACCTGAAAGCGGCCGAGACTGACCTTCCGGCCGCCTTCACCGGTGCCGATATGGGACGGCCAACTAAATGGGCGGCTAAAACGCTGCTGGCCAAAGTGTATCTGGAGCAAGGAACGTATCAGGCAGCGGCCGACAAGGCCAAAGAGGTGATCGATCAGAGTGGCCTGACGCTCTACCCCGATTTCTCCTTCGCCTTCGACGTGGCGCACGAGAACATGAACGAGCGGCTGTTCGAGATTCAGAATAGCTTCTCCAAATCAGCCACCCAGATTTATAACAACATGCACGCGCACTTCACCCCCACCGACTGGGACGGGGGCGATCCGCAACTGCTGTCAGCGGGTAACGGCACAACGGCCGCCGGTTGGGCCGACGCCTGGATTGTAGGTGCTATTCCGTTCCGCGAGTCGTTCGAGACTGGTGACAAGCGGGTTCCGGTAACGTTTATGACGCAGTACCGCTCGAAGAATGCGGGCGGGGCCGTCGTTCAGTACAGCAAAGATGCCAAGTCGCAGTTTGTGGCATCGGGCAGCCCGGAGCGGACGTTTAACAACGTAATCATTCAGAAAGTAATCGAGCCGAACCTGCCCAACTGGGACCGCACGGAGAAAAACTTTGTGTTGCTGCGGCTCTCCGACGCGTACTTAGCGCATTCAGAAGCCGTTAATGCGGGCGCAACGGGTGATGCCTACGTGGGTATCAACGCCGTTCGGGCACGGGCGGGGCTGGCCCCTTTGGCTGGCTTAGACAAAGCGGCCATGCGCGAGGCTGTCTTCAACGAGTGGATGCATGAATTTGCGGGTGAGGGCTGGGCATTTGCTCACGCCCGCCGGTTCAACAAAACGGCCGAGTTAATCAGCAAATACGCCGGCCGCACCGTCAGCAATGACCGCTATCGGGTATTGCCGCTGCCGTTTGTGGAAGTCAACGCCAATCCGAACGTGAAGCAAAACACGGGCTGGTAGTAGATCAGGGGCTTATTCGTCCCCCATTGGCAAGGCCGTTAGCGGGCAATTCGGTTACCGAATTGCCCGCTAACGGCCTTGCTGTTTTCGCTCAGTTAGCCGGGGATTTACTTTCTAAGGAACGTTCAGAACGCCGAACCGGGCGTTTTTTTGTTTCTTTGCAGGCAGCATCCTAATTCTTTACTCAGTGAAAATAGGCATTTTCTTCGGCGGCCCGGCGCGTGAGCGTGAGGTATCGTATGCAGGCGGGCGAACAGCCCTCGCTAATCTGGACAAAGGATTGTTCGAGCCGGTGCTCGTGTTTGTCGATGGGCGCGGCCGGTTTCGGCTCGTCACGACCGACTTTCTACAGGCTCCCATCCTGCGCGAGGCCCTGCCCCAGGATGGTTCCGGCTTTTCGGTTTACGATGAGTCGCTCCCGGCCGACGCCCTCGAGAAGACCCTGCCTGAACTCCGGCCCGAACACTTCCGTCAGCATTTCGACCTCGCGTTTCTGGCTATGCACGGTCCCGACTGCGAAGATGGCGCCATTCAGGGCCTGCTGGAATGGTACAAGATGCCCTACACCGGTCCGGGATTAGTTGGGTCGGCGGTGGGGATCAACAAAATTCTGCAAAACGAACTGATTGCTCTCGCCAATGGGCAGCAGAAGAAAACCGCCACCATCAGCCGCGACGCCTACGAACGGGCCGACAAAGCGCAGTTTTTCGGGTCGCTGACCGCCCATCTCGGCCTGCCCATCGTTATCAAAGCGCCCCACCAGGGATCGAGCATTGGCGTCGTGATCGTGCGCGAAGCTGATCTCGCGCAGTTCTGCCGGGGGGTGGAGCAGTGCTTTTTTACGATGAGCGTTCAGCCCGACGGTTGGAGCAAGCTGGGCGAATGGGCAAGCCTGTCGGCCTTAGATAAGCACGACCTGGCGCAGAAAATGGTCAGCCTGGATTCAGGCATCAGCTTCCCGGTCGTCATCGAACAAACCGGCGAAGTAATTAACCATCCGGCGGAGTTCATCCAGAAAATGGATGCCTTGTCGGGGAACGGGAGCATTACGCTGGCGTCAGTGAACGCCGAAGACGAGGTGCTGTTCGAGGAGTTTATCAGCGGGCAGGAGTTTTCGTGCGGGGTTATTCAGGACGACGACCAAACGGCAATTGCGCTGCCCCCCACCGAAATATATAATCTAACGTCCTTCGATTTTGAGTCAAAATACAAGACCAACGTGGCCAAGAAGCGGATTCCGGTCGAGACGAGTTTGGAGAATAACCGCAAGATTCAATTAGCCGTTGCCGAGGTATTTACACGGTTGGGCATCAACGTGTACGCCCGCATCGACGGGTTTCTGACGCCCGCCGGTGACGTGCTGCTCCACGATCCAAACACGATTCCGGGTATGTCGCCGTCGTCGCTGATTTTCAAACAAATGGCCGAAATCGGCTTGAATCTGTGTCATTCCCTGACGTATCTGATTCGTCAGTCCCTGCGCGAACGCATCCGTACGGGCAAAGACACGTTCCACCTCAAGCGCCTGCTCGCCGACCTCGACGCGCAGCTTGCTCACCGCAAAGCCCATCCCCTACCGGAGCGCGTCGTCTCGTTCGGCGAAAGCGACGAACACTTTGCTCAAGCTAAGCAGCAATACCACCATCTGGCGGCATCGGGCACGGTACGGCCCTCGCTGATGTACATAAAAAATAAAACCGAGAGCAACGAGGTCCCGGTTTATCTGTTATTCAAAGACACTATTGAGGAATTAGAAATAGCCCTAAGCCAGCCGCGTCACCCGTTGGTACTCGAAACGGCGGAACGGGCCGCGCACATCACGGAACGATACGTGTAAGGTTGGTGTCGGTCGGACGTGGATGCCCAACCGACATTACCAGCGGTACGATACCGTTGCCGACAGCATTCGGGGAGCAATGGGATTCACGCTGTTGTCGTCGTGAAGCTGGTAGCTGAGCACATTGAGCACGTTTGACACCTTCGCCCGGACGCCAAACCGGGCCAGCGAATAGCCCACCGACGCGTCGATCTGCGTGAAGGCCGGAACCGAGATCAGCCGATAGGTATCGTTATTGATCGTCAGGCGCGTGGAACGACCCGCCACACGCTCGCCCATGTAGAAGGCGGTCAGACCGAGATTCAGGCCCCGCAACCCGCCCGTCCGTTGGAAAGCGTAGTACACGCTGCCATTGGCGGTGTGGTTCGGGTTATAGCGCAGTAGGCTGCCAACGATGTAGATGTTGCTGGCGGTGTATTTCGTCTGGTTGTAGCTATAGCCACCGAGGAACGAAAACCCATCCAACTGCTTCGTTTTCAGGTCCACTTCAATGCCCCGGCTCGTAACCTCCCCGGCTAATTCCCGGATGTTGCTGTTCGTGTTGCCACCCGCCAGGCTGGTTTGGGCCAGGTTGCTGTTTTTGATCTGGTACGCCGTGACGTTGGCCGACAGGAACCCACTGAACAGATCGTTTTTGATACCGGCTTCGTACTGGTCAATAAACGACGGAGCCAGCGCATTACCGGATACGTCGACGCCCGTATTGGTGTTGAACGAGTTGGCATAACTCACAAACAGCGAGGTCGTTGGCACGGGTTGGTAGACGAAGCCAACGCGGGGCGTTACAGCATCGGCGAAGTTGGTGACCGACGTCGTTTTATTGTCGGCGTAGGTCAGCACGTCGCTACCCGTTTGCTGGTAGCTGTAGCGTAGACCAGCCAGCAGTTTGATTTTATCGGAGAACGAAATCAGGTCCTGCACGTACACGCCCGCCCGGTCAATGGGCGCGTTGGTGAGCGTCCGGGCCGTCAGCGTAGGAATGTCACTCCGTTGACGGAACTGGCCCAGATTGAAGACGTTGATGGTGTCGTAGCGGGCTACGGGATTGTAAGCCGTGGTGTTGGTGCGGTACTGATCGGCGTCGGCACCCACAAGCAGCGTGTGTTTGATTGACCCGGTCGTGAACTGACCCGTCAGGTCAAGCTGCCCGATCCAGTACGTTTCGTCGACCTGCGTCCGCTGTATTCCCCGAATCCAGTTACCGTTCGTTTGGATAAACTGACCGGCGTTCGGCCGTGTGGCGGCAAACAGGTCACTGGTGAAACCCTGCGCTGATCCCACCGCCCGCACGGTCCAGTTTTGGTTGATCTGGTGCGTCAGCGTGGCGGTTGCGCTCCGTTGCTCGATGCGATTGTAACCCCACGATACGCCGAGAAAGCGGCTGCGCGGTACGTCGGCAATGGCGTAGTTGATGGCACCCGTTCCAAAATCGGGGGTGCGGTCGTCGTTCAGATAATCGGCTTCGATGAGCAGGTTCGTTTTGCTGGATAGATTGACCAGCAACGACGGATTCACGTAGAACCGCTTACTCTGCACGTCATCGCGGAAGCTGTTGCCCTGTTCGTAGGTCGCGTTCAGCCGGTAAGCAACACGCTGGCTATTACCAATCCCGCCATAGACATCAAACGACGGCTTGACAAACCCAAAACTGCCCAGCCGCACCGACGCTGACCCACCCGACTGAAACTGCGGTTTTTTGGTGACTAAGTTGATGATGCCCCCGGCCGCTACGTTACCAAACAGAATGGCGCTGGAACCTTTAAGCACTTCCACCCGCTCCAGAGCGCTGATTTCGGGCATGGCCGCGTTGTTGAACCGGACACCGTTCTTGAACGTGTTGCTGCTGTTAAAGGCAAAACCGCGCCCGGCCAGTTCCTCCTGCGACCCGCCCGTGTTTCCCATCACATACACGCCGTTGGTGTTCATAAGCACGTCGCTCAGGCGCAGCGACTGCTGGCGTTCGAGGACTTCGCGCTCCACCACGGCCACCGCCTGCGGCAAATCCATCGGCCGGATGGCTACTTTACCCAACGTAATGGGTTTCTGGTTGTCGCTTTTGAAGGCCCGCACCTGTACCTCACCTAATTGACGGGCCGTTTCGGTTAGCGCAAAACTCACCTCCGTCACCTGCCCATCGGCTACGATAACGACCTGCTCCTGCGGCTGCAAGCCCACGAACGTAGCGACGAGTGTGTGCGGACCGGCGGGCAAATGCCGGAGCACATACGTACCGTCTTCGGCCGACAGGGTGCCTTTGTTCGTGCCTTTCAGCGTGATGTTGACGAAGGAAGCGGGCTGTCCATCGCTCGTTTTAATACGCCCGCGAACCGAGCCGGATGGTGCATCGCCATCATCGGCGTAGGTGAAGTTGATAAATAGTGTTATGGCAAAGAAATGGAGCAGCAGTTGAGCGAGTATAGATGGGGAACGCATACAATTCTTATTTAGATTAATTCTTGACTGCACAAAGGTGAGGCCTGTTTAGAATTTATCCAAATAAGAGTTAAGCTTTTGTGGAAATAAATTAACGGAGGGCTTTCGTCAGCGGGTTGATTCCATTCAATCCCGCCAGCCTTCGGGCTTGAACGGCGTTCGACTGTCGCCGGGTGCGCAGATGGCGGTGGGCGGCCGGTTGCTTCCCCCTAAAATGGTAAAGTTTAACGAGGTTTCGGACTTTGGTAAGTCTCGATTCAAAGCAAAAAATAGTTGCTGTTCACCCGGTACTGGTTTAGTAATCTTATCAATTGGATCATAATAAACTCCACCGTAAGCAATGCCTGTAGCATCCTTTTTGTCCAGCCAGTAGCGTACAGTAGAAATAGCTTCCGCCGTGAAATAACCCACTACCTTTTCTTGCTCATTAGCCACATTGTGGACGTTCCCGATCAGCGCGGTTGGGGGTGTATCCGCCAGCCCACCCGTGTTTTGAGTCTGCTGTTGTAACAAGCTAAAATAGCGGTATGCATCCGCCTTCAAGCTGCTTTGGCGCACTTCCACCAAAGCCTGATTCTGCGTATAGTAAGGCACTTGACCAACGTTCCGGCCTGCAATTAAACCACCGTTACTATTGGCATCAGTGAACAGGCTGAGTGTGCTGTTAGGAATGATATCCCAGCACTGGGTTCGGCAAACGTAGGCGTTGCTGAAAAGAGGGAGTTTTGTATAGGCTCCACCGAACAGTTGTTCAGAAGGTGCCGGAAAGCAATCCTCCAATACATCAGCCTGCGTTTGGTAAATGAGTATATCGGGGTAACTGCTCACTATCCTTAGTTTATTAGGCATGTAGTAGCCTTGGGTGCAACTCTTGCACCAGTCCTGCTTCTCATAGAGTTTCCAGTCCCAGCGGTAATAGTTGCGCTGGTCGGCGGGGTCCTGGGTATTCACCAGCAGATTGTACCCTGAACGAAAGTCCCCCTCCAATAAGCCAGCGGGCAGACTGGTACGATTGAATTGAACTACCAGGTTATTGATGGGTGGCACCGCCTGGATAACCTGCTGGCTGGAGACGTAGCGTGCTCCATCGCTCAGCGAAAAACGCAGTTGATAGGCGTGGCCCACCTGCCCTTTAAAATCGTTCGGCAGTTGATAACTGCCGTCAATCGTCTCCTGACAAGCGATAACCTGCGTAGAATCAACCACCACTTCAACGTTAGCTTTGGTGATAGGCACAGTCCCAAATTGGTCGGTAAATGGGTCAACTTTGGAACGGTTGAGCCGGATAACCTGCGGCTCAGCCAGATTGCTGATCCTGCCATCGACCACAAGTATATCTACGGTTCTCCTCAGGGTTGGATCAAACGAGTCCACACAGGCCACCGGACCCAGAAAAGCACCTGAGCAAACCAATAAAAGCAGAATGAATGAACGCATAGTGAGTTAATTAATCAACAAATCCAGTAGCAACTACTCCCGCCAACCTTCTGGTTTGACTGGGACGTAATACGGTTCAACATCTATTCTACCCGCTTCTATACTACACTTACTGAAACACGAAATTGTACGTCAGTGACAGAATGGGAGCCGCGAAAATCTGTAGCTTATACGCATTCGTCTTGTAATTCTCGGTGCGAAAAAAGACGGAGTACGCGTTCTTGCGGCCGTACAAATTATACACCGTGAAGACCCAGTTGCCCTGCCAGCGTCGGTTTTTCATCGTTGCATTATAGATATTCCACGAAAAGTCGAGCCGGTGATAAGCCGGTAACCGTGCCTGATTTCGCACCCCAAAATACGGGTACACGCTGGTTTGAATCGGTCCCAGCACGGCCTCCCCGCTCCCCACCACCACGAACGGGGTAAGGGTGCCCTGGTACGGATCGGTGATGGTCTCGAACGACACGTAGCCGGTGGGAGCCGAATAAGGCCGACCGCTGCTGTAGACGAACGTGAACCCAAAGCTGTTGTGTTTGTCGATGGCGATGGTGGTCGATGCGTTGAGCGTGTGCGGTCGGTCGTAATTGGCCCGGTACCAGTTGCCGCCGTTAATGCGCTCCTGAATACCACTGCCCTGATCGACCCGGTTCAGGGTGCGGGCGTAGGTGTAGTTGACCCAGCCCGTGATCTCGCCCTTCTTCTTGGCAATCATCGTTTCGATACCGTAGGCCAGGCCCCGTCCCTGTAACAGTTCCGTTTCGGGGTACGGTTGCAGCAGAAAATTAGCGCCGGGTTTATAATCGAGCGCGTTCTGGGTGGCCCGGTAATAGGCTTCGACCGACAGTTCGTAGACGTTGTTTTTTAGGTTCTGGAAATAGCCAACGGAAAGCAACTGGCTGATCTGGGGCTTCGTGTGCTGGTCCGATGTTTTCCAGCGGGCCGTGGGCAGGGGCGTTGTCGTGTTGGTAACCACCTGCAAATACTGCCGCATCAGGTTATAACCCAATTTGACCGACGCGTTGGGACCAAGTTCGTACCGGATGCCCAAACGCGGCTCGAAACCGCCGTAAGTCTGGGTGACCTGCCCCCGCCCGTAGCGGACCGAGTCCACCACCGAAAATTCATCGACCGGGCTGCCCGCTGCGTAGCCCCGCACAACGCCCGGCCCCAGCGACAGAAAGCGGGAGTAGCGCAGGCCGGCCGAAAGGGCCAGCCGGGGGCTAATGCTCCACTCGTCATCGGCGTGAACGGACAGTTCCAGCGCGTTTTCATTGGGCGTGGTAAGGTAGTTGACACTGGTACTGCGACCGGGCAACAGCGTTCCCGGCTCTACGCGGTAATGCGTTGCGTTAACGCCAACCTCAATCTTTTGATTGGGTAATTGATAGTTTAGATTCGCCTTCGCCTGTCGCTGCAACACGCTCGACCGAAGCACCACTTCGTTGGTCGAACCCAGTTCGGGTAGCCGGATATTGGGCACGTAGCGGGTGTAAATGGCGGTCGTTTGCAGGTTCAGCCGGGGGGTGAGCACGTGGAGCCAGCGAACCATGCCATTGGCCGTCTGGTGGTCGTAGCGGTTAGCAGTGGCGTTAACGTTGGCAAACGTACCCAGCAAGGTGGTTTGGAACACGTCCCGGTTAACGTAGCCCATCGCCGTCAGCGTGTTGCGCTCGTTGATGCGCCAGAACAGCTTGGCCACCACGTCGCCGAACTTAGCGCGGATGTTATCCAGCCGCGCCGAAGCCAACGGCAACAAAAAATCCGTTACGGCACCCCGCCCCGACACCAGCAGCCCGAGTTTATCTTTAACCAACGGAATATCAACCGTTAGCCGCTCCGACACTAAGCCAACTCCACCCATGAGCCGAAACCGGTCTAAGCTCGGATTGCGCAGGTGAATATCCATCACGGATGCCGCCCGACCACCGTAGCGAGCCGGGACGTTGCCTTTGTAAAGGTCCAGTCCACTAACGGCGTCGGGCGGAAACACCGAAAACAGCCCAAACATATGCGTGGGGTTGAAAATGGGCGTGTCGTCTAACAGAATCAGCGTTTGGTCGGTGGTGCCGCCCCGGATGTTGACCCCGTTGGCCGCTTCACCCACGCTCGTTACGCCCGGCAGCATCTGCAATCCCCGCAGCAGATCGACTTCACCCAGGGCCGAGGGCAGCTTACGCAGGGTCTCGACGCTGATCTGACTAACGCCCAGCAGCGGTTCGCGGACGTTACGGTCGTACCCCTTGCTCAGCACGACAATTTCTTCCAACTGACTCGCCAGCGTGGCCATCCGGGCGTCTACGCTCGTTACGGAATCTTCCAGTTGGACAATCCTTCGAAACGGTTTGTAGCCGAGGTAGCGCACCACAATCAGGTGTTCGCCGGGGGTGAGCATCAGGCTATAGCGTCCCCGCGCGTCGGTGGTTGTGCCGGTCAGAGACTTCCGATAGTCGATAATGACAGCCGCCTTCACCAACGGCTGATTGGTGGCCGAATCGCGGACGGTGCCGCTCAGACGAACGAACTGCGCGTTGGCCTGGTGGCATAGCAAACAGATCAGGACAAAAAGTGCGGAGTAAAATCGATTCATAATGGAACGAGTGAGTCAGTTCAGCTAACGCCAGCCGGTGGGCGGTTTGTCGGTGCGGTTCGCGCTGGGAACGCACACGGCGGAGGGTACGCCCGAACCCGGCACGTTAGGGTTCCCGCGCGGGGGTTCGTTCACAGGCGAACGACCGTTCTGCGCGTAAAACAGCCCGCCGAACCGGCCGATATTGGCGGGTACGTTCCGGCGGTCGAGCCGGTAGTGGTTAATGGCGACCGACGAGGCCGAGAAGTAGCCGACGACGTCTTCACGGGCATCGTTCAGGTTACGCACGTTCCCGGCCGTGGGTGCGGGGGGCGTATCGGCCAGCGTCCCCGTATTCTGGGTCTGGTCGGCGAACAGCTTGTAGTACCGATAGGCCCCGGCCGTCAGTGATAACTGCTCAATGTCGAGTTGGGCGGGGTCTTTTTGGTAGATCGGAATCTGGGCGACCAACCGGCCAGTTTGGGGTTGCCCATCGGTGAAGCGGTCAGCAAACAGATTCAGAAGCTGGCTGCGGTAAATATCCCAGCAGAAACCTAAGCATGGATAGTCGAAGTAGTCATAGGTAAGCAGTTTAGGATCGGGTACGCAGGCTCCGGTCAGGCCCGTGCCCGTATCGGTAAGCTGGTAGCGGCCCTGTCGACAGGTGGCGCAGAATTGTTGAGGTTCGTAGAGTGTCCAGCGCCAGAGGTAAAAGTTGGTCTGCCCCGCCGGGTCCTGATAATCGACAAACACGTCGCTGACGGGCGTGGGCAACCGGTTGGCCGTCAGGCTGGGGCCGGTGGGATTGTATTGCTCATAAGCCCGCTGAATAGCTGGTACGGACGGCATCACCTCAACGCTGGACTGGTACGAAGCGCCTTCGGCCGTCGTAAAGCGGAGTTGGTAGCTATCGCCCACCCGCCCCCGAAAACCCGCTGGCAGCTCATAGCGGCCCGAATCAGTTTCGGTCAGTTCAAGTAACGTCGTTCCGTTGACGAGCACCTGCACGGCCGCGCCCCGGATGGGCCGGGTAACGATGCTGCTGTCGTTGGTGGACCGGGACCGGCGCAGGTTGATGGCCTGCGGGCCGGGCTGGTCGGTGATGATGCCGTTGACAACCACTAAGCTGGAATTTAGATCGAGCGTCGGCTCGAAAGCATCCACGCAGGCGTAGAGCGTGACGGTCACGGCGACTGACAGCCACACCTTTGAAAAGAAAATTCGTATCAATGGCACAGTAGTAAAGTTCGACCAGAATACATTCATAGTGGCTTGTTGTTGTATTCTATAAAACTGTTTAGCGGTTGGGTTGTATCCTGAACAGCCTCACTGTCGTTTTTATCCTTACAAGCGAATCTCTTCGTTTTCAGGTACTTTTCAATCCCGCCAGCCTTCGGGTTTAATCGGGGTTCGCTGGTCAATAGGTCCGCAGACGGCCGTTGGCGGGCGGACGGGACCACCAACGATGTTGATACCAATAAAGGAACTTATCGTTTCGGGTATCGGGATGCGGTCATTCAGCCCATAGAACAAACCCGGTGGTCGGCCTTGTGTATCCGTGCGATCCAGAAAAATCCGCTTCGTTGCCACCGCCGACGCAGTAAAGTACCCGACTACGATTTCCTGCCGGTTGGCTTGGTTGTGGACGTTCCCCGCCAGCGCCGTTGGGGGTGTATCGGCCAGGCCGCCCGTATTCTGCGTCTGATTCTGAAACAGCTTGAAATAGCGATACGCGTCCTTCGATAAACTAAGCTGCCGAATTTCGACTAAGCAGGGACTCTCCTGATAAAACGGAATGTGCCCCACGCTCTGATTTGCAATCAACCCGCCATTGGTGTACAGATCATCGAAAACATTAATATCCCGGCTGAACAGGATCTCCCAGCATTGGGTGCGGCACGGATAATCAAACGTAAAGTCAGGTAACGCCTGGGTAGCTGGACTGTACGGCGGCTTAAAGCAATCCTCATAAGGCTGATCGCCCGACACATAATACCCGTTGTACGGAATGGTCACGTTGTTTACCGCGTATACGCCATTCACGCACGTCCGGCACCAGTTTTGTTTCTCCCACAGTTTCCATTCCCAGCGGTAGTAATTGTGCTCATCAACAGGGTCCTGCGTGTCAATGAACACGTCGTGACCGGCCGCATAAAGTTGGAGCAGGGGCGGTGACAAACTGGTCGGATTGAATTGGGCCGAAATTTGGCTGATGGGCGGCACGGCGGCAATAACCTGTTGACTCGATAAGTAGCGGGTGCCGTCGGACAGCGTAAACCGCAGTTGATAGGCGTGGCCCACCTGCCCTTTGAAATCGCTGGGTAGTTGGTAGCTGCCGTCCACCGTCTCGTGACAGGCAACGACCTGCCCTGAATCAACGACCACCTCAACGATGGCTTTAGTGATAGGCAGCGTGCCGAAACGACCCGTCAGCGAGTCGGCTCTGGAGCGGTTGAGCCGGATAATCTGCGGTTCGGCTAAATTCGTAATCATACCATCGACCACCACTACGTTGACGGTGCCGCGCAACGTTCGGTCGAATGGATCAACGCAGCTAAGCAGCAGCCAACCAACGGTTAAGCTCCCAACTAACAACGCTAACCAACGCACAACCGGAATGTAGCTTTTCATAGTGAAATCGTCAACCAATAGCTTAATCCGGCCAGCCTTCGGGTTTGAACGGCGTTCGGCTCACACTCGGTGCGCAGATGGCGGTGGGTGGCCGTTGCGTACCATCAACGAATAAACGTATCTCCCTCGGTGGAGACGGTTCTGGAATAGGTTTACGCAGGTTCAAAGCGTAAAATAGTTGTTCTCCCGATGACTGAGGTGGATTTTCCGAGTCGCTTGATCCGTATGGAATGCCCTCGGTGTCTTTGCGATCAATGTAGTATCGCTTCGTCGATACGGCCGACGCCGTAAAGAAACCAATGACAGCCTCGTCCGGGTTAGCCACGTTCCGTACGTTACCAATCAGGGCCGTGGGGGGCGTATCGGCCAGCCCGCCCGTGTTCTGAGTCTGATCCTGAAATAATTTGTAATACCGATACGAGTCTTTGGTGAGCGATCCCTGGCGGATTTCAGCTAAACAGGGACTATTTTGGTAGAAGGGAATCTGCGACACCGTTCGCTTTACGTTCAACCCGCCGTTACTGAGTTGATCATCAAACAAATTGAGCGAATAACTGTACAGGATCTCCCAGCACTTCGTCCGGCAGAAATAGTCAAATTTAAAGTCTTCAGTTAGCATACCGGGTCTTTTAGGCGGATAGAAGCAGTCCTCAAGAAGTGCTTCACCAGATCTATAAAATCCACTGGGAGCACGCACTTCAATGGGTTCGTAAACCGAGTAGTAGCCATTTACGCAAGTTCGGCAAAACGCCTGCGGTTCGTAAAGTTTCCAGTCCCAGCGGTAGTAGTTATGTTGGTCGGCGGGGTCGGTGAAGTCGATTTGAATATCGTGACCGGCGGTGTAGAATCCCGATAGCGGAACCGGCAGGCTTCGGCGGTTGAACTGCGCATACACCCGGTCAATGGGTGGCACGGCCTGAATAACCTGCTGATTTGATGCGTAGCGGATGCCATTGGGCAGCGTGAACCGCAGTTGATACGCGTGGCCCACCTGCCCTTTGAAATCGCTGGGCAGTTGATAACTGCCGTCAATCGTTTCGTGACAGGCAATGGCTTCCGCCGAGTCTACCACCACTTCGACAGTGGCTTTGGTAATGGGTAATGTCCCGAAACGGCCGGTGAAAGGATCGGCTTTCGACCGATTGAGCCGAATAACCTGCGGCTCGGCTAAGTTCGTAATCGTGCCATCCACCACGACAACATCGACCGTACTCGTGACATCCGGCTCAAACGGATCGACGCAGCCGACCAGCAGGAGCGCTAACGCAACGTGGCTCAGCGGTCTAAAAAAATAGTTGGTTGATAGGAACGTATTCATAACGGGTATTTTTGGTACTGATTAATCCCGCCAGCCTTCGGGCTTGAACGGCGTCCGGCTCTCGCTGGGTACGCAGATGGCAGTGGGGGGTCGGGGCGGACCGCTTTGAAGCTGAACCTGGGGTTGTTGCGGAGGACGCGGCTCCTGTATCGGTTGGCGCAGGTTGAGGGCATAAAACAACTCTTCACCGACCGACTGGGGTGGATTTACCGTGTCGGTAGCCCCAAACGGAATGCCAGAAGCATCTTTTCGGTCAAGCCAGTAACGCAGAGTGGCAACGGCGGACGCGGTGAAATAGCCCACAACCGCTTCCTTCGAGTTCGCCACATTATGAATATTACCAATCAGCGCAGTCGGGGGTGTATCGGCCAGCCCGCCCGTGTTTTGGGTTTGTTGCTGGAACAGTTGAACGTACCGGTACGCATCGGGCGTGAGCGAACTTTGCCGAATTTCAACCAAGCCGGGACCATGCGTGTAGTAAGGAATATGGGCTACCGTCCGTCCGGTTATCAGGCCTCCATTCGTGTACTGGTCATCGAAGAGATTGATGCTGTAGCCATAAATAATTTCCCAGCACTGAGTTCGGCATAGATAATCATAAGTGTAGGGAGGCAGCGGGGATCTGGCCGAGGGCTGTGGTGGTTCCAACTCCTTGTAGCAGTCTTCCAGTAACTGTGTGCCTGATCGGTAGCTATAATAATTATAAATGGGAGGCCCTCCATTAAATAACTCAGCCGTGACGCTATACACCGAATAAATGCCCTGATAGCACGTCCGGCAGAACTCCTGCTTCTCGTAGAGTCTCCAGTCCCAGCGGTAATAATCACGGGTTTGAGCCGGGTCCTGAAAATCAATGAGCAGGTCGTGCCCAGCCGTATAGAAGCCATTCAACGGCGGAAAAACACTTTTTAGATTAAACCGCGAAGCGACCTTGTCAATGGGCGGCACCGCCCGTATCACCTGCTGATTCGATGCGTACCGCGTTCCGTCGTCCAGCGTAAAGCGCAACTGGTACGCGTGGCCTGCCTGTCCTTTAAAATCACTGGGCAACTGGTACGTCCCGTCCACTGTTTCGTGGCAGGTAATAATCCGCGCTGAGTCTTCTATTACGTCAACCACTGCTTCGGTAATGGGCGTCGAGCCGAAACGGCCCGTAAGCGGGTCGGCTTTGGAACGGTTAAGGCGGATAATTTGCGGCTCGGCTACGTTGGTAATCGCGCCATCGACCACTACGATATCTACGATTCCGCGTAGGGTCAACTCAAGTGGATCGACGCAGGCGACGGGAACCAGAAAAGCAACCAAACAGACCAGTAATAGCAGAAGTGATGAGCGCATTGGCAGTCTTAGATGGAAATTAAAAAAGGTCGGCATTGTAGGTTTCCTGTGAATGTCTGTTAATGACGTCCAGGGTTAACCGCCTTGCCTCGTCAGCAGTCAATCGGTACCGTATTGACAGTGCCTTCTCCAATGAATTGCGCAGGAGCACTATCGCCCGCATATACTTGCTACCCTGCACGAACTCCGTTATCATCTCGTCATACGTCAGGAAATTAAACTGGTCCTGATGCTCGGGAGCGGGTTTCGGGGATCGGGCCGGAGGAAAACCCATATGCTCATGCAGCAGTTTTGCCAGACTGACAAATTCGCTCCGAAAGCCGGGGGTCGCGTATACTTCGTCAACTAATTCCTGATGTCTTGTCAGGATGCCCTGGGCGATTTCAGTATCCGACAAATCCCAATACCACCAGGTAGTCGGGTTTTCCTTCTCCAACGCAAAGCGCCGTTGGTAGTCTGCCCTGAACAGGTACAGCAGCAATTGATAAGGTTTCTCAAGCGTACCTTCGGGCGGATTGCTTGTATCCGGTATGCAGAGCATACTCTTTGAACCCGCCCTTAACCGATGGAGATTCAGGTAATCGTACGTCGCATCCGCAGCCGTTACCGAGCAATCAGCAAGTGCCTGCTCAATGTCGGAGTCGACCAGCTTCGATCCCCATACGTGACAGTATAAATCAAAGAACTGTGCTCTTCGTTGAAGCTCATCCACCTGGGTAAATTGACCGAGTAGATCGGCAACCGAACGGACTCCCTGCCCAAACTGGTTGATCGTTATTTCCTCTTCTAAGCTCATTTTTCTGTTGTCTAAAGTGGCAACTGTGTCAACAAACGCCTGTTGGCCTGCTTTCAGACGTAACTAACTCTACCCCTACTTGAACTCGACATTATAGGTCAGGCTGGGGATGGGCGCGGCAAAAATGGCTAATCGGTAAGGGTTGGTGGCCTGCCCTTCGGTGCGGTAAAAGATTGAATACGCGTTCTTGCGGCCGTACAGGTTATACACCGTAAACGTCCAGTGACCTTGCCAGCGACGGGCTTTCATGCTGGGATTATAGATGTTCCAGGCAAAATCGAGCCGGTGGTAAGCGGGCAGGCGGTACTGGTTGCGCTCGTTGTAGTACGGGTACGTGCGGCCCTGGTAGCGAATGAAGCCTTCCGGGGCGGTGTAGGGCCGACCGGTGCTGTAGGCGAAGTTGAATGAGAAACTGTGGTTGCGGGTTTGGTTGATGTTGAGACTCATGTTCAGGCTGTGCGGCCGGTCGTAATTAGCCGCGTACCAGGCTCCCCCGTTGATACGCTCCCGGAAATCCGCCCCTTCGTCCACCTGATTCAGCGTCCGGGCGTAGGTGTAGTTGACCCAGCCGGTCAGTTCGCCTTTTTTGCGGGCCACCATCACTTCCACCCCGTAGGCGCGGCTGCGGCCCGACAGCAACTGCGTTTCGGGATAGGGCTGCAACAGAAAGTCGGCCCCCGGTTTGTAGTCGAGCACGTTCTGCGTCCGGCGCCAGTACACCTCGGCCGACACCTCGTAAATATTGGTGGGGCTATTTCGGAAATAACCCGCCGACAGCAACTCGCTGATCTGGGGTCGGATGTGGGCATCGGCGGTTTTCCAGCGGGAGGTGGGCAGGGGCGTCGTCGTGTTGGTAATTACCTGCAAATACTGCCGCATCAGGTTATAACCCACCTTCACCGAAGCGTTTGGCCCCAGCGAGTAGCGCAGGCCCAGCCGGGGTTCCAGCCCGCCGTACCGCGCTGTCACCTGCCCGGCTCCGTAGCGCACCGAATCCACCACCGTCGTGGCGTCGGCGGCTTCGCCATTCGCGTATCGGCGCACCACCGACGGGCCGAGGTTGAGAAAGTGCGAGTAGCGCAGCCCCGCCGAAACGGCCAACTGATCGGACACGCTCCATTCGTCTTCCACGTGCAGGGCCAGTTCAAGGGCGTTTTCGGGCGGGGTGCGCTGCGCGTTAACGGCCAAGCTGTTACCCGGTATCAACTCGCCGGGGTTGAGCTGGTAGTGCGTGGCGCTGACGCCTGCTTCAATTTTCTGATTGGCCAACTGGTAGTTGAGGTTCGATTTCACCTGCCGTTGCAGCAGCGATTGCTTCAGCACGACCTTGTTATTCGTGCTGTCTTCAATCGACAGAATCTTCGGAACGTAGCGGGCCACCAGCGCGGTGGTCTGGAGGTTGACTTTCGGCGTGAAGGCGTGAAACCAGCGGACCATCCCGTTGGCGGTTTCCTGCTGATACTGCGTTCCGGTGGCGTTAATATTGGCTAAGCTGCCCAGCAGGTTGGTCTGGAACAGGTCGGCGCTATAATAGCCCATCGCCGTGACGGTGTTGTTGCCGTTGACGCGCCAGAACAGCTTGGCCGTACCATCGCCGAACTTGGCCCGGATGTTGTCGAACCGGGGCGAGACTAATCGCAGCAGAAAGTCGTTGAACGCTCCCCTTCCCGACACTAACAGGGCCAGTTTGCCTTTGACGATGGGTGTTTCGACCGTCAGCCGGTTGGCCACTAAGCTGATGCCCGCGTTGAGTTGCGTCCGGTTCAGGTCGGGGTTGCGCAGGCTGATGTCGAGCACCGAGGCCGCCCGACCGCCGTAGCGGGCCGGGACGTTGCCTTTGTAAAGGTCCAGCCCGCTGACGGCATCGGGCGGAAACACCGAAAACAAGCCAAACATGTGCGTCGGGTTGAAAATGGGCGTGTCGTCCAACAGAATCAGGTTTTGATCGGTGGTGCCGCCCCGGATGTTAACGCCGTTGGCCGCTTCGCCCACGCTGGTCACGCCGGGCAACATTTGCAAACTGCGCAGAATATCCATCTCACCCAGGGCTGCGGGCATTCGCCGGAGCGTGGCGATGTTGATTTGACTGACGCCCAGCAGCGGCTGACGAACGTTGCGGTCGTAGCCCTTGCTGGTCACGATCACTTCTTCCAACTGACTCGCTACACTGGGCAGCCGCACGTTGAGGGTGGTATTGCCCCGGATACGAATCGTTTGGCGAAAGGTCAGATACCCCACGTGGCGCACCACCACAACGTTGGACCCGGACCGCAGGTTGATCGAAAACGCGCCGTTCGCATCGGTGTAGGTGCCGGTGGTGGCTTTTTCATAGTTGAGCACCACGGCGGCCCGGCTAAGGGGCTGGTTGGTAGCCGAATCTCGCACGACGCCGGAAAGCGTGTAGGTAATTTGAGCAAAGGAAGGAGCCGCTAACAACGCCAGCAGCAGCGTAACGAGTACCAGTCGGTTCATAAAATTGAGTGAGTGAATGTCCGTTTTAGACTTTATGAATTAATTCTTAGCTTCTGTCAAGATAAACGGTAAATTGATGTGAAATACTGAAAAACGTTCATTTTTTAATCTACCGCTCAGAATAGTACGTTTATACCGTTTGGCTGAACAGCATTAGCCAGCACAAGCACAACGATTCCCGTTTTCGTGACCCATGCGTGTACCTCCTGATCTCACCCGTATCGGCCTCGTCTTAGTGCTCTTAATGACAGCCTGCGTAGACCCGCTCGATGTAACTCTGCGCGAACGAGTGAATGTCATTGTGGTCGACGGCACGATTACGAACCTGGACGAGCCGCAGGTGGTCCGGCTTAATCGCTCTAAATCTGATCCGTTAACGGGGCGTTTTGGGACGTTGCCCTTGACCGAGGCCATCGTAGTCATCCTTGTTGATTCCTCACAGGTCGTTCCAATGACCGAAACGGAGCCAGGTCGCTATCAGGCACCAGTCGGTTTTGCGGGGCAGGTAGGGCACAGTTACCAGTTACAGTTTTCCCTCAGGGATGGTAGCCGCTATGCATCTGCTCCCGAGGTGATGCCCGCCGTGTCACCCATCACCAACGTCAGCACCCGATTCGATCCGACCAGCCTGCCCGCTCAACTTTACAATGGTAGCTATAATCCGTACCGGGGCGCTAACGACTTTTTTGTGGACTGGCAGGACCCGGCCGACCAGCACAACTACTACCGCTGGGATTGGAAGCTTTGGGAGAAACAGGACTGGTGCCACACCTGCACACAAGGATTCTATTTCGTCAACAGTCCAATCAACAATAAGCCGTACGAGGCTTGCTTCCCCGACGACCAGGGAAAGAATGGCTATTTCGTGAATGAATACGCCTGTCGAACCGCCTGCTGGGAGATCATCCGCAATTTCGATCTCAATTTATTCGATGATCAGCTTAGTAACGGCGGGTTGATTCAACGACGTCGGGTCGCTCAGATTCCGTATTACAGCGCCAATGGTTGTCTGGTCGAGATTCGGCAAACGTCCCTCACTCAACCGGCTTATTTGTACTACAAACTGGCGCAGGACCAAACCCAGCGTAGTGGTGGCTTGGCCGATTCGCCCCCTACTGCATTGGTTGGTAATGTGCGTAATCTGGCCAACAGTCGGGAGAACGTTGTCGGTTATTTCGCAGCTTCAGCGATTGCGCCCGTGCGTTACTGGTTAGATCGAAAACAGAATACGGGTAGGCCACCGGGTCTATTTTTGGGACTCAATGGTCTACTCCCCTCACCGGAAGATCTAAATATAGATCCCAATACGGGGACACAGAAACCGAATGCGACGTTCCGTCCAACGCCAACGGCGGTTTGCGTGGACAGCGATACCCGCACCCCGAATAAACCCGAAGGCTGGCGGGATTAACCAGTAAAAGAACAGAGTGGGTTTCCGCTTCGCTGTCGATTACCCGTTAACGTGGAAGAACTTGCAATGACCAATTGATTGTTATATAATTGTCAGTTGCTAATTATACAACCATGAAAGTCACTCATCAGCTACGCACCCACTCCACCGGTCCGATTGCCCGGAGGCCCGTCCGAATTAAACCCACTGAACTGGATGCGCAGCTCAATCAGTTAGCTCACCAGTTAGGCGTTACCCTGAAAGAACTGGCTCCGTTGCTTCAGGTTTCGGAAAGCACCCTCCACCGGCTACGGCGGCAAACCACCCTAACCGGCCCCACTGCTGAGCGGATGGAGTTGTTGAACGGGGTCATTCAGCATGGGTTACGCGTTTACGGCGGAGATGAGATAGCCTTGCAGGACTGGTTGCGCTACCCATTAGGGGAACTGGACGGGCGAACCGCGTTGCAAACCCTGACCACCATCGCTGGCTTTACGCAGGTCAACGATGTTTTAGGCCGGATTGAGCACGGCATCTTTTTTTAGATGCTGGTTTATCGACTGCTCCAGGCCGCTTACCGTCAGGAACCACTATCAGGACAAGGGGCGGCTCTGTACGGCGGTCGCTGGAATCCCAAAGGGGTATCATTGCTCTACACGACCGAATCACCGGCTCTGAGCTTGTTGGAAGTGCTAGTCCATATCAACCCGAAACGTATTCCGCAGTATTACCTGGTTACCCTCGACGTACCGGACTCGATCCGTTCATACCGGGCCGATGAACTACCGACTGAATGGCGGGCCACCGGCAGCGCTCAGCCTGCACCTTCTCAACTGTTTCTGCTGGACTGGTTACGCGAACCGGATTGCTTAATCGTCGAAGTACCCAGTTCCGTTGTACCCATGATGGTCAATTACCTGATCAACCCGCGCCATCCGCTTTTTTCGGGCTGTCAGGTCGTCAGCGTTGACCTGTTTGGGATCGACGAACGACTCTATGACCCATCGCGCCGGGGCAATTAGAGCAATTGACCCTAAACAGCCAACAAATGATTGTCCTAAAGTACATGCGGTGGAACTCGGCAACGGTCAGTGGCTCCCATCTGAGCGGTTATTGGCTGTTAATCAGAGATACGATTTTCAGAATACCGCAACGGAGCAGAGCACCGGATGAATCTACTATGAAGATTTGTAAGACGTTGACGTAATCGTAATTTTGGCGGAATAACATCCATCGTCAGTAAGCTTTTATGCAAACCGACAAGTTTACTGCCCAGCGCGTGTGGTTTGACGAGACGCGGGTGTACGTCGAACTAAACGATGGCCGGGTGGTTGGTAGTCCGCTGGCCTGGTTTCCACGTTTACAACAGGCTACGTCCGAGCAACGTAACCGATACGAATTGGTTGCCGGTGGCTGTGGCATTCACTGGGAGGAGTTAGATGAAGACCTGACGGCTAACGGATTTCTGACGTTTTCGCACTAATTTTCAATCAAAACGGTGGCATCAATAAATACACATCGTTGCCCGTAATATATTTCATATCAAACAGATGACAACCCAAACCCTCGACTCTCCAACCCAGCAGCGCGTTGACCAGTGGCTCAGCGGCCCCTACGACGCAGAGTCCAAAGCATCAATTCAGCACCTAATCGACTCAGGCAACACCACCGAACTCACCGACGCCTTCTACCGCGACCTCGAGTTCGGGACGGGCGGGCTACGGGGTGTGCTCGGCGTGGGTTCCAACCGCATGAACCGCTACACCGTCGGAGCCGCCACCCAGGGACTTTCTAACTACATACTCGCGGCTTTTCCGGGTGAGGATATCAGCGTCGCCATTGCCCACGACAGCCGAAGGATGAGTCCCGAATTTGCGCGGTTAGTGGCCGATATTTTCACCGCCAACGGTATCAAAGTGTACCTGTTCTCTGCCCTGCGCCCCACGCCTGAACTCTCGTTTGCCATCCGGCAGTTGGGTTGCCAGAGTGGGATCGTCGTCACGGCCTCGCACAACCCGCCCGAATACAACGGCTACAAAGTGTACTGGAACGACGGTGGTCAGGTGGTCTCCCCGCACGACAAAGCCATTATTGCCGAGGTGAATAAAATCACGTCGATTGATGCCATCAAGTTTGCCGGTGTACCAGATCGCATTCAGATGATCGATGAGGAAATCGACGCGCCCTACGTAGAACGGCTCAAATCCAACGCCGTCAACCCCGACGTGATTAAGCGGCAGGCCGATCTGAACATCGTCTACACGCCCATTCATGGCACCGGCATCACGCTCGTGCCGCGTACGCTCGAAGCGCTCGGTTTCACCAACGTGCATATTGTAGAAGAACAGGCCACGCCCGACGGCAACTTCCCGACCGTGAAATCGCCCAATCCCGAAGAGCGGGCCGCCATGCAGCTTGCCCTCGACTTAGCCAACAAGCTCAACGCCGACCTGGTGATGGCCACCGACCCCGACGCCGACCGCGTGGGTGCGGGTGCCCGCAATCACCACGGTGAGTTTGAGTTGCTGAACGGCAATCAGATGGCCAGCCTGCTAATTTATTACCTGCTCAACGCCTGGAAGGATGCGGGCAAGCTGACGGGCAAGGAATTCGTGGCCAAGACCATCGTCACTACCGACCTCATCGACAAAATGTGCGAACGCTACGGCGTCAAGTGCTACAACACACTCACGGGCTTCAAATACATTGCCGAGGTCATCCGCGAACTCGAAGGCAGGGAGCAGTTCATTGGCGGGGGCGAAGAAAGCTACGGCTACCTCATCGGCGATTTCGTGCGCGACAAAGACGCCATTGCGAGCTGCGCCATGATTGCCGAACTGACGGCGTCGGCCAAAGACCGGGGTCTGAGCCTGTTCGACCTGCTGATGGCGATGTACCAGGAAAACGGATTCTACTACGAAGCGCTCGTGTCGCTGACCAAAAAAGGCAAAGAGGGAGCCGAAGCCATTCAGCAGATGATGGCCGACTTCCGGGCCAACCCGCCTAAAGAAATTGCCGGGTCGCCGGTGGTGCGGGTGGACGACTACAAAAGCCTAATGCGGTTAGACGCCAAAACCGGACAGTCGACGGCCATGAAATCGGGCAGCATGGGTATCGAATCGTCCAACGTGCTTCAGTTCTTCACCGCCGACGGCACCAAAGTATCAGCCCGGCCGAGCGGTACCGAACCCAAAATCAAGTTCTACGTCAGCGTAGTGGAGCCGCTCGCCAGCAAAGACGCCTTCGACGAAACGTATGCTCAGTTGAAAGCCAAAGTGCAGCGTGTGGTTGACGAATTGCAATTAGTGTAAATTTTTCTTTCAGCACCTAACAGTAAGCGCCACTCAAAAAAGGCCAGTCCTGTGCTCCATTTATGGGGTATAGGACTGGCCTTTTTTGAGTGGCAGATTATCTACTTATCACGAATTCAAGAAAAGATTTGATTAGAAACAGCACCAACACAGCTTTAAGCATAATTACTTAATAGTATTTACTTAAAAACAACTCTAACTAACTTATAATCAAATTATTACATAAACTCTTTACAACGAGCGTACCATAATTTCCCTCTGCTTTTACTTAGCTGACTGCTGTACACGGGGGCTTATTCTCAGGACCGCCGGATAAGGGCCTGACGTTCCGAACCAGTTTTGGGGTTGAGTACAACACCTACAACTTCGATCAATTTACGCCCCGCGACCCCGAATCGACCGAAGCCCGGAATGCCAATAGCTTCCGCTCGGAAAACCGGTACGACAATTCCTGGACGTGGTATAACACGCTGACGTACAACCGGACGTTTGGCAACCACACGGTCAATATCCTCGGCGGTACAGAATCAGTAGCTACGTACGACTTCATTTTCGATGCCACCCGGAGCAGCTACGCCTTCGATGACCTCGACTACCGCTACCTGAACGCGGGCAGCCCATTAGGCTTGCAAAACAGTGGTCGGGGCGCTAACCGCACCCGGCTGTTCTCGCTGTTCGGCAAGGTCAACTACGCCTACAAAGAGTTTTTGCTGGCTGACTTCACGCTGCGTCGCGATGGGTCGTCGCGCTTCAGTGCCGCCAACCGCTATGCCGTTTTTCCGGCGGCCAGCGTGGGCGTTCGGTTAACGGAGATTCCAGCCATCAAAAACATCAACTTCATCTCCGACCTGAAACTGCGGGCGGGCTGGGGTGCCACGGGCAACCAGAACATCCCGAACATCTACAATGCCTATACGCTGTATGAATCGCGGCCCATTGAGAACCACTACGACATCAACGGCGCGAAATCGTCCATCGTGCCGGGCTTCGACCTGGTGCAGTTCAGCAACCCGAACGGGAAATGGGGAACCACAACATCCACCAACATCGGGTTGGATGCCAGCCTACTGAACAACAAAATCGAGGTTGTTTTCGACTGGTACATCAAGAAGACGACCGATATGCTGACGCAGATTGACATTCCCCAGACGCAGGGTATTGCTACCGTTCCGTTTACGAACATCGGCGACATGCAGAACAAAGGCATTTACCTGATTATCAACTACAACGGAAAGGCAGCCGGTGGCAATTTGCGGTACTCAGTCGGTGGTAACTTCTCGACGTACCGCAACGAAGTGCTAAAAATTAACAACGACCCGAACTCCATTAAGTTTGGGTTTGCGACCCGTTTGCCCGCCATGAGCGCCACCAAAGTGGGGTATCCGGCATGCGCGGCAAGTGGCGTCATGTGTACGACGCCATCTCGCGCACCAACGAAGTGATTCAGACGGTGGCGCTGGCGACGGATATGCCGGATGTCGATAAAACACAGGTTATTGCCGAAGCCCGTTTCCTGCGCGGTCACTATCACTTCGAAGCCAAAAAGATGTGGAACATGGTGCCGTACATCGACGATAAAACGTACAAGGCTACCGATCCCAGCTCAACCAAAGTACCGAATGATAAAGACATCTGGCCAAACATCGAAGCCGATTTCAAATTCGCGGCCGACAATCTGCCGGTCAATCAGACGCAAAAAGGCCGGGCGACTAAATACGCAGCGCAGGCTTTCCTGGCAAAGGCGTATCTATTTCAGCGGAAATATGCCGAAGCCAAACCGTTGCTGGAAGGTATTATTGCGGGTGGAAAGTACCGGTTAGTCGACTTCTTAGACAACCATCGCGCGGCTACCAACAACAACGCGGAGTCTATTTTCGAGATACAGTTTTCGGTAAATGATGGAACAAACGGGAACAACGGGAACACCGGCGATGAGTTGAACTGGCCGTACTTCTCCGGGGCACCGGGGGGCGGCTGCTGCGGCTTCTATCAGCCTTCGCTCAACTTAGTCAATGCCTACAAGACCGACGCGACCGGTTTGCCGCTGCTGGATACCTACAACGACACCGACCTGAAAAACGATCAGGGCCTGAAAATTACGGATGCCTACACGCCGGACATGCAAACCCCCGTCGATCCGCGTCTGGATCATACGGTCGGTTGCCGGGGTATTCCCTTCCTCGACTGGGGCCTGATGCAGGGCGTTACCTGGGTGCGCGACCAGAACTACGGCGGGCCGTACACAGGCAAAAAATGGATGTACTACAAGGGCGAAGAAGGCACCAACTCCCACTCGACCAACAAACGCCGGGTTGCCAACAACTACCGCATGATTCGGTATTCACACGTACTGCTGTGGCTGGCCGAAGTTGAAAGCCCGGACAAAGCCCGCGAACTGGTCAATCAAATCCGCAAACGGGCCAAAACCAGCACGATGGTCACCCTGCCGGATGGTAAACCGGCGGCTAATTACGTCGTCAACGAATACCCGGCTGGTTCGCCCGTTTTTGCGTCTAAAGCTTCAGCCCTGAAAGCGGTTCGGCACGAAGAACGCCTGGAGTTTGCGATGGAAGGCCACCGGTTCTTCGACCTGGTTCGGTGGGGTATTGCAGGCGACTACGTCAATGGCTACTTAGCCGTTGAGTCGAAGAAACGCCCGTATCTGAACGGGGCTACGTTTGTTAAAGGCAAGCACGAGTATTTCCCGCTGCCCGTCGATGAAATCAACAACAGCTTCCTCGACGGGAAAGCGACGCTGAAGCAGAATCCGGGTTATTAAGTTACTGAGTTCGTTGGGTGAGCGTTTGTAGTTGGTTGACCGCACGACAGCGGCCGACCGTCAGTGACCCGGCACAAGCCTCCAGGCGTTAGCCAGCTATAAACCTACAAACTCAAATACACGTGTGGGCAGTGGGCAAGTATAGCTTGTCGACTGCCCACTTTTTGCTACTGTAATGCATAACAACCGGCTGCTCAGCCGCCCCGTGCGAAACAAGTGGTCCGTCTAAAAATTGCTATCTTTGCGGCTTCATTGAGCCCAAACGAATGACGCTGCACGTCCACCAACTCGACGAACTCGATACCGTAGCCCACCGGCTGCTGACGGAGGGGCGACGGTCCGGCGCAGCAGGTCAGCGGGTGTGGCTGTTCGAGGGAGACATGGGCGTGGGCAAAACGACGCTTATTAAAGCCTTATGCCGAACATTAGGCGTGATAAGCTTAGTGCAAAGCCCTACGTTTTCCATTGTGAATGAGTACACCACGCATGAAGGCAAACCCGTGTACCATTTCGATTGCTACCGACTTCGTAATGAAGCGGAGGCATTGGACATTGGCATTGAAGAGTACTTTGACTCGGGAGCTCACTGTTTTGTTGAGTGGCCCGAACGCATTCGTGCATTATGGCCCGCTGCCTATTATCAGATTCGCCTACGGGTTGAAACAGATGACAGTCGAACGGTTGAAACGGAGTTAGTTAATTAGTTTGTGGTTTGTAGTTTGTGGTTTGTGGTTAGCTGACGCGAAATTAATCGTGCCGGTCCGCCGGTGCGGTCAGCTAACCACAAACCACAAACTACAAACCACAAACTTACAAACGTATGTAAAGTGACCGGATTTGAAGAGTTGGCCAAGCAAACGGCCCTATACCCGAAAGAATCGCCGTTGGCCGTAAAAACCAGCCGGAACAACCTGCTTATCGGCTTGCCTAAAGAAGTGTCGCTTCAGGAAAACCGCATTGCGCTCACACCCGAAGCGGTGTCCATTCTGGTTCGTAACGGTCATGAGGTGATCGTGGAGAAGGGAGCGGGTGAGAAAGCTAAATTTCCGGATGACGAGTACAGCGAAGCCGGGGCGCAAATTGCCTACTCGCCCAACGAGGTCTACGAAGCAAATCTTATTCTGAAAATAGAACCGCTCGTTGATGGTGAATTCGAGATGGTCAAGTCGGGCAGCACGGTGATTTCGGCGCTCAACCTACCCGCGCACGAACGCACCTACTTTGAGAAAATCAACGAAAAGAACCTGACCGTCTTCGGCTACGAGTACATTGAAGATCAGGGTGGTGGCATGCCCATCATCCGATCCATGAGTGAAATTGCGGGTAGTACCGTTATGCTCATTGCGGGCGAGTACCTGACCAATGCCGACAACGGGCGGGGCATCATTCTGGGTGGCAT
Source organism: Spirosoma arcticum (assembly GCF_054779955.1). Taxonomy (NCBI): domain Bacteria; kingdom Pseudomonadati; phylum Bacteroidota; class Cytophagia; order Cytophagales; family Cytophagaceae; genus Spirosoma; species Spirosoma arcticum. The sequence continues at coordinate 110,339 of NZ_BAAGXG010000008.1, read as the reverse complement.
CACGGGCGTTCCGCCCACGAAGATTGTGATGCTCGGCGCGGGCACCGTTACCGAATACGCCGTTCGTACCTGCCTCGGCATGGGGGCCGACGTAAAGGTGTTCGATAAGCAGCTTTATAAACTACAGCGACTTAAATACGCCGTTGGGCAGCATGTGTATACCTCTATCATCGACTCTGATACGCTGGCCGAAGCCATTCAGCGGGCCGACGTTGTGATTGGGGCCATGCGGGCCGACGATGGTCTCAGCCCCATCGTGGTGACGGAGGAAATGGTGGGCCGGATGAAACCCGACTCGATCATTATCGACGTGTCCATCGATCAGGGTGGCAACTTCGAGACCTCGCGCATGACCACCCACAAGCACCCCACCTTCAAGCACATGGGTGTCATTCACTACTGCGTGCCTAACATTGCGGCCCGCGTGGCCTACACCGCCAGCATGGCCCTGAGCAACATCTTCCTGCCGTTTTTGCTGGAAACCGGCACCACGGGCGGCATCGAACAGATGATGTATGCGAACCGTTGGTTTATGAAAGGTGTTTATGCCCATAAGGGTACGCTTACCAACGCCTACATCGCCCGCAAGTTCAACCTGCGTTTCAAAGATTTAGACCTGTTGCTGGCTGCTCGATTTTAATACAGTCGACCAGTTGATAAGTTGGTCAGTCAGTGAGTAGCTGACGCAAAATCCCACCGGATGGACTAACGGACTGACCAACTCATCGACTCACTAACTGAATCATGATTAACCACAGCAACGAAAATACCCTGCTCGACGATGCCAACTCGTACGATGTCAATAAGCAATTGATGGGTGCGATTTCGTCGGATTTCATAAAAGTGTCCGATCAACTCAAGGATGCGTCGTACCAGATCAGGACGCGAGGCTTTTCGGAGTTCCCGGTATTTGTGGCGTCGCGTCGCGATATTCCCGTAGGCCAGTTGCTCATCGGAGCCACGGAGATGGACAACCAGTGGAATTATAAGGCGTCGTTTTTAGACGAGTTCATTCAGCGAGAGCTTATTGGGCCGGACTCGGTCGAACTGTGGAAAGAGAACTATAAAAAGCCCGACGAATACTGTTGCCTGTTTGTTGTTCATGGTGACTTTGCCGGTTTTGTTTACATTCCTTATCCCGAAGATTAGCCTTGCTCCGGGTTTATTTTTTAAGCCGAATCAATGTGGTTCGGCTTCTTTTTTGCAGTACGTATTCAGGCTCGGCAGCAACCTCCGCAACGAAGGCGAATCGCTGGTTTTTCGGTGTCAACAATAATACTTTTTGAGGAAACGTCCTCCGGAAAGAACATCGTCTCCGTAACCTGTTTACGCCTATCCGGCTGCGGGGTGGCGCGGGGCGCAGGGTCCGGTTTGCACAGCCATAAAACCCCGCACAGGCAACGTATAGACCAACGTTTGGCCAGTGGCTCATTTTTATTTATATTAATTGAATCTTACCGGGACGGGTAGGAAAAGACGAGAAATTTTTGTATTTTTACAATCTGCATACGCATATACGCACACACCGTTTTGTGCCGCTTTGCTACCGATTTTTTTGACATTATTTGACCTTTGATATGACCAACGAACTGATTGAAGCAGACGCCCCCGCTGAAGTTGCATTAGGCAACTACGGTGCCGACAACATCCAGGTGCTGGAAGGTTTGGAAGCCGTTCGCAAACGCCCTGCCATGTACATTGGCGACGTGGGTATTCGCGGGCTTCACCACCTGATCTGGGAAGTTGTCGATAATGCTATCGATGAAGCATTAGCGGGTTACTGCGACAAGATTACCGTTACCATCAACCCCGACAATTCCATTACCGTACAGGATAACGGCCGGGGCATCCCGACGGGCATTAACACGAAAATGGGCGTCTCGGCGCTGCAGGTGGTGATGACCGTGTTGCACGCTGGCGGTAAGTTTGATAAAGACACCTACAAAGTTTCCGGCGGTCTGCACGGCGTGGGCGTATCCTGCGTCAATGCGCTCTCGACCGACCTTCGCGTGGAAGTGCACCGCGACGGTAAAGTCTTTGAGCAGGAATACAAAACCGGCTTTCCGCAGTATGACGTTCGCGTTATTGGTGACGCCGACGACTCGGGCACCACGGTTCATTTCAAGCCGGACGATACCATCTTCACCGAAAGCGTTTATAAATACGACACGGTAGCCGGTCGCTTGCGTGAGTTGGCTTACCTGAACAAAGGCATCCACATTTTCCTGAACGACCTGCGCGAACTGGACGAAAACGGCGAGCCGACCAACAAAGACGATTTCTACTCGCAGGGTGGCTTAGTTGAGTTCGTGGAGTACCTGGACCAGACGCGCCCCGCGCTCGACGGCATGAAGCCGGTGTACATGGAAAACCTCAAAGGGCCGACGCCCGTGCAGGTGGCATTGGTGTACAACTACGAGGCCGGTGAGAACGTTATGTCCTACGTCAATAACATCAGCACCGTTGAAGGGGGTACGCACGTGCAGGGCTTCCGCTCGGCGCTGACACGGGTGCTGAAAGAGTACGCCGACAAGAATCCCGGTGTGTTGCCAAAGAACTCGGGTAAAGTGACGTTTACCGGCGAAGACTTCCGCAAGGGCCTGACCGCCGTGATCTCGGTGAAAGTGGCCGAGCCGCAGTTTGAAGGGCAAACCAAAACCAAATTGGGTAACCAGGACGTGGTTAGTGCGGTGAGCCAGGCTATGGCCGACCTGCTGAAAACGTGGCTGGAGGAAAACCCCAATACCGCCAAAGGCATCGTCAAGAAAGTGCTCGTATCAGCCCAGGCCAGGATTGCCGCCGACCTTGCCTACAAGCGCATCATGACCGAGCGCAAGGACTTCATGGGTGGCATGGGTCTGCCCGGCAAACTTGCCGACTGCTCCGACACCGATCCCGAAAAGTGCGAACTGTACTTAGTGGAGGGGGACTCGGCCGGTGGCACAGCCAAACAAGGCCGCAACCGGGCGTTTCAGGCCATTTTGCCCCTGCGTGGTAAAATCCTGAACGTCGAAAAAGCGATGGAGCACCGGATTTACGAGAACGAAGAGATCAAGAACATCTGGACGGCCCTCGGCATCCGGCTCGAAAAGAAAGACGACGAGACGGTGATGAACTTAGATAAGCTTCGCTATCACAAGATCATTATCATGACCGACGCCGACGTGGACGGCAGCCACATTCGGACGCTCATCCTGACGCTGTTTTACCGCAACATGAAGGCGCTGATTGACAATGGCTACATCTACATTGCTCAGCCGCCATTTTACCTCGTTAAAAAAGGCAAGGAAGAACGGTACTGCTGGACCGAAGCACAGCGCGAAGCAGCCGTGAAAGAATTAGCCGGTAGTGGCCGGGAGGAAAACGTGAACGTGCAGCGCTACAAGGGACTGGGCGAAATGAACGCTGAGCAACTCTGGAGCACGACGATGGACCCCGACCGCCGGAGCCTTAAACTTGTGACGGTGGAATCGGCCGCCGACGCCGACCACGTTTTCTCGACGCTGATGGGTGACGACGTAGCGCCCCGACGTGAGTTCATCGAACGAAACGCCAAATACGCCAAGATCGATATTTAACCGAATGATAACAGAAAGCGGGCCGAAACGCCCGCTTTTTTGTTCTATTTCAACGTCCTTTGCTATCCGTATGCGTTATTCCATAAACCCGAACCGTACACTATTAGGTAACCTCGTTTCACGATTTACTCAGCGTACGCCCGATAAAGCCACAATACCATCCGACAAAATGGCTAAGGTTAGCGAAAAAGTCAGCACGGTCATTGACCAGAGCAATTACCTGAGCCGCGATTTGAGCTGGTTGAAATTTAACGAGCGCGTACTCGACCAGGCCCGCAGTCAGCAAGCTCCGCTGGAAGACCGGACGCTCATGGAACGGCTTAAATTTCTGGCGATTTCAGCGTCTAACCTCGACGAGTTTTTTTCGATTCGCGTCGGTAGCCTGTACAACTATCTCGACTACCATAAGCAGCGCGTCGATTATTCCGGCCTGCGCGAGATACCGTTCCGGAAAGCGCTGTTCAGCGCGTCGCAGCAGTTTTTTAAGGAGCAGCAAACTGTTTTTACCGATCAGTTGCTGCCACTTTTTACGGAGAACGGACTTCAGTTGGGCAGCTACGCTGATCTGACACCCGACGAGCAGGCCGAAGCGACAAACTACTTCGACCGGGCCATCTACCCGACGCTGACGCCGATGCTGTACGACTACACGCACACATTTCCGGTGCTGCTGGCGAAGGTGCTGATCTTTGGCGTTGTTACCCAGAACCCCGAAGGAGCCGACCTGCAAAGCCTGCGCTCGGAGGATGAAGACGACCGGCAGCGGCTGTCGTTCGTTCAGATTCCGGCCAACCTGCCGCGCTTTCTGTCATTTGAGCGGGAGGAAGTCGGCGAATCTCAGATTGTCTTTTTACCAATCGAGGCCATTATCCGGGAGAACATCAAAAAGTTATACCGCAACGTCGAGATCACGTCGGTCAATCTGTTCCGTATCACGCGCAACGGCGATTTTACGCTCGACGAGAACGACGACGACGAAGTTGATTTTATCGACGAGGTACGCCAGAAAATTAAGAACCGGCGGCTCGGCCGGGTGACGCGCGTAGAAGTTGAAGCCGACGGCAGCGGTGGCGTGCGATCACCCTGGATGCTGAACCTGCTCAAAAAGCGGTGGGAGATCGACGATCTTAATATTTTTGAGTCGCATACCCTGCTGGACTTTTCGGCGTTCTGGCAAATCATTGGCAACCCTGAGTTTAAGGACGACATGCCCCGGCAGCACGCGCCAGTGCCGCCCCTGGGGTTCGGCCGTGACAAAAACGACAACATTTTTGAGGTCATCAAACAGCGTGATCTCCTGCTGCATCACCCCTACAATAACTTTGAGCCGGTGCTGCAACTGCTCGAACAGGCGGCCGAAGATCCCAACGTACTGGCAATCAAAATAACCGTGTACCGCTTAGCCAAACGGTCGCGCGTGACGGAAGCGCTGTTGAAAGCAGCCGAAAATGGCAAGCACGTGTCAGTGCTGTTTGAGGTGAAAGCGCGGTTCGACGAGGAAAATAATATCCGCGAAGCCCAGCGGCTGCAAAAAGCGGGCTGCTTCGTTATCTACGGTATCAGCCGCTTCAAAACCCATACCAAACTGCTGTTGGTGGTGCGCAACGAAGGGAGCCGCGTGGTGCGCTACGCCCACATGGCCACGGGTAATTATAACGAAGACACCTCGAAACTCTACACCGACATTGGCCTGCTGACGACCAACGAAACGTATACGCACGACATCTCGGAGTTTTTTAACGTCATCACCGGCCACTCACTGCCCAACGAGTACCAGTATCTCATTACGGCTCCGCGCGACATGCGCGGGCAGTTACTGCGGCTGATTCAGGTGGAAACGGATAATGCCCAGCACGGTTTGCCCAGCGGCATCTGCATCAAAGCAAACTCACTGGAAGACAAGCTGGTGATCGACGCGCTCTACAAAGCGTCGCAGGCGGGCGTTCCTGTGCGGCTCATCATTCGCAGCATCTGCTGCCTGCGCCCGCAGCGGGCGGGCCTGAGCGAAAACATATCGGTGCGGTCGATTGTCGGCGATTTTCTGGAACATACCCGAATTTATTATTTTCATAACAACGGCGACGCCAAGGTGTACGGGGGTAGCGCCGACGTGATGGTGCGGAGCTTCGACCGGCGCATCGAATCGTTGTTTTTTCTGGCCGATCCGCGCGTAAAACAGCAGGCTATTTTAATTCTGGCATACAATCTGCGCGACAACGTCAACGCCTACGAATTGAAAGAAGACGGTGATTTTAAGAAGTGCGCCGTTCCGGCCGGTAGCCAGCCGTTTGATATTCACGAGCGGTTCTTCGAGGTGACCGAGAAAGAGACTACGAACGCGCGGTTATTTGACCCGACTGTCAAACCAGCCGAGATCGCCGAGATCGAGGAAGAGTATCAGGAAGGTGCCGAGCGTGCCATTGCCGATATGTGATCAACCGCTTACACAGTCGATGCAATCAGCCTGGGATTGGGACGGTAACTTTAGCAGTAGTAAGCGGATCAACTACTGCTAAAACCACCTCAATCCTCATGGAAACTACGCTCACCAGTGCCTACCTGATGGGGCACACCTCAGCCGAATATCAGCGATTACGGGTTCAGGCCGCCGTCTGGGAAGCCTCCACGGTGCGGGCTTTAGACGCCATCGGCATTCAGCAGGGCATGAATTGCTTAGATGCGGGGTGCGGCCCCGGCGAAGTGATGCGGTTGTTGGGAAGCCGGGTAGGGCCAGCGGGCCACGTGACGGGCATCGACGTCGACTCGACCGTCGGTGAAGAAGCGCTTCGTGTTCTAACCGCAACGGCTGGCCGTCAATTTAGTTTTCATGCGATGGACCTGGAAACGGCAACCGGGTTCCCCAACGCTCCCTATGACCTGGTTTACGCACGTTTAGTGCTGATTCACCTCAAAAACCCGGTCGACGCGCTACGCCGTTTGTGGGCCTGCGTGAAACCGGGCGGTACGCTGCTGATTCAGGATTATGACATGAGTTTCATGCACATGTATCCCACGACCTGGGCCTTCGGGGAGTTTAAGAATGTGTTGCTGCGCACCTTCGAGGCTGGCGGAAAAGACTACCGGATTGGGAGCCGAATGCCCCAGCTGTTCGTTGAGGCTGGCATTGGACCGCCCACCGGAACCGACGTCTACGGTATTATCGACCAGTTGCAACGGATACACCCGATGCTTACGGCGGTTTATCAGAGCCTGTTACCCATTGCCTTACAAGCTGGCGTCACGAATCAGGAGCAAAGTGAGCGTTTTTTCAGGGAGTTGCCCCAGCAGGCCAATGATGGTGATTATTACACAGGTGCCTGGCCGCTGATGATTGCTACCTGGAAGCAGAAAGCGTAATTTACAGCGACGGCGGAGGGGTAAACAGAGTCCTTCAGAGCTTCTGTTTCGGGCTTCCGTCTGTTTTATTTATCCCTATCTTTACACGTAGGAGAATTAGTCCACTTATCATATGGAATCGATACGGGTGCATTTGCCGGAAGATATGCGCATGAACGATGACGAGTTCACCCGCTTTTGTCAGGACAACCCGGACCTGAAGTTTGAGCGCCGAAAAAACGGTGATATTGTATTTATGGCAAACACGGGTGGAGTAACGGGCAACAAAAACTTTGAGATCAGTGCTGACTTTGCATTTTGGAATCGGCAAGCCAGATTTGGTAAGTTCTTCGACTCGTCAACGGCGTTCCGGCTTCCCGACACGTCCATTATGTCGCCCGATGTGTCGGCCATTGCGCAGGCCCGCTGGGACTTGCTGACGCCGGAGCAACGCCAGAAAATTGTACCGCTTTGCCCTGATTTTGTGCTCGAACTGAAATCACCCAACGACCGCATGAAAGATGCGAAAGAGAAAATGGACGACTGGATGGCCAATGGGTGCCGGTTAGGCTGGCTAATTGATCCCGACGAGCAAAAGACGTATATCTACCGCCCCGGTCAGGAAACAGCGGAAGTTAATGGCTTAGGGCAGCTATCCGGTGAAGACGTGCTGCCGGGCTTCAGTCTCGACCTAACGACGCTGGGCTGAAGCAAGGGCGGGTTTGTACGGCAAGTGAAGCGGGTGTACGTGCTTATTTCAGCCACTTGCACCCTTTTTTACTTATCTTCGCCACCTAACTGGCACCTCGTCACCCCTGACTGCGTCTTCACTGAATGGATCGTTTTACCGGCCTGATTGGCATCGTTTTAATTTTGGGCATTGCCTATGCCCTCTCCGACAACCGCAAAGCGATCAATTACCGTACTGTTGGTGTTGGGCTGGCCCTTCAATTCGGACTGGCAGTCTTTGTGCTCAAGACCGACATTGGCCGTCAACTCTTTCAGGGACTGGGTTATTACGTGGACCGGCTGCTCCAGAAAGCCAATAAAGGTGCGGAGTTCGTGTTTTCGCCCTTAGTCAACACCGAGCTACTGACGCGGACTTTTGGCCCCGAAAACAGTTTCATCTTCTTTTTCAAAGTCATTCCGACCATCATTTTCGTGGCCGTGCTGGTCAATATTTTCTACCACCTCGGCATCATGCAACGTGTGGTAGCGGTGATGGCGCGGGCCATGAAGTGGCTCATGGGCGTAAGTGGGGCCGAAGCACTGTCGAACGTGTCCAGTACGTTTGTGGGGCAGGTCGAGGCCCAGATCATGATTAAGCCGTACCTCGGTGGCATGACCAACTCTGAACTGCTGGCGAGTATGACCGGCTCGTTTGCCTGCATTGCGGGGGGGGTACTGGCGGTGTACATTTCGCTCGGCGTACCGGCTCCTTACCTACTGGCAGCCAGCATTATGGCCGCACCGGGAGCGCTGGTCATCAGCAAGATTGTGATGCCGGAGACACAGGTGTCGGAGACGCAGGGAACCGTGAAGATCGCGATCAAAAAAACGCATGCCAATCTGCTCGACGCCATTGCATCCGGTGCCAGCGAGGGGCTCAAAGTTGGGTTCAATGTCATTGCCATGCTCATTGGATTTATCGCCCTCATCGCATTAGTCGATAGTTTACTGTTTCGCGTCGGTTTTTACGTCTTCGGAATGGGCAACCTAAGCCTGAACCTGATACTCGGCAAATTCTTTTCCCTGTTTGCGTGGGCAATGGGCGTACCCAGCAAAGACATTGAAGCAGCCGGGGCGCTGATGGGCACCAAAATGGTCGTGAATGAATTTGTGGCCTACCTCGATCTGGTCAAAATTAAGCAGACGCTCGATCCCAAAACCATCGCCATTGTTTCCTTTGCCCTATGTGGTTTTGCCAACTTCAGCTCAATTGCTATTCAGGTTGGCGGTATCGGCGAGTTGGCCCCCAGCCGCCGGAGCGACCTCGCCCGTTTAGGCTTTAAAGCCCTGATCTGCGGTACCTTAGCCAGCTATATGTCGGCCACATTAGCGGGTTTATTGCTGTAGTGAAGTAATACCAACTACATATTTACTCAAAAAGGCCCCGCATACCGTTGTCGCTGCTACGGTACTGATACCGTTCAATTTCCCCTACAGGCCACTCAAAACAGAACAGGCTTAAGCCTCCATTCCTGAGCAGGTTAACAACACGCCTGTAGTTCCCGGCGACCCGCCCGACGTACTTTTTGACCGGTTATTAACAGCGCTGTTCGTCACCGCCAGCTTCTGATACCCCTCCGAATTCAGCAGACTCCTGTTGCCAGTTACCTCATTTATCTACGTGTCGTGCCTTCGCGGTAGCTAATGCAACATTCGATGGGTTGGATGCCGAGTGCTGTTCTATGCAAATGCCGCCCCCTAAAATCCACCGAAAAGTACCATATTTCGTCATAATACATACCGTATTGACCGTTAAATACACATTATTTATACTATTTGTATATTCTTTTCACTAATTGGCTAACCTTTTGCTACGGGATTAACTGAGCGAATAGCTTACTCTATATCCATCTTTTAGCAGGACTTCAGCGGTACTTATGAAACAATGTATACTTTTTTTTAACTGGCTACTCTGTCCACTTACAGTCCTACTATCGCTCCAGTCCGGGCATGCTTTTTCTCCAACCGACGGCCCAGGTTTGCGGTACACATCTACTCCGGGGAAGTCTTCGCTATCGGTTGTCCGTTCCTACAAGTCACAATGGCTGCCAGCCATTCCAACGGATCGTCCCAGCGCTGACCCGATCCGTTTCACGCTAACCTGCAACAAACAGCAAATTGCGGTTGGTGAGCCGATTATCTTAACTATTACAGCGCAGCTACTCGACATCCCGCCTAATTTAATGTTTTTCCTGCCCGGTGCCACTGGCTATTCCCTTAAACTATTAGCTCCGGAAGGGTTTCAGCAGACGGAAAGCGACCTGTCGGAACTGGTCAGCGGGGAACTGACCTACCCGACCAGAGCAACGGCTACGTATCAGGTTAAGGGCTATTTCACCGCTGCCGCTGACAGAACCTGTTTCCGGCTTCTGCGCGGTAGTAAGCAGGCTAACGCGCAGAGTTTATTTGAAACCAAAGCGACCCTGTGTCTCACTACGGAACCCGGAACGCTGTCCCCTTCCTCGCCTAAAGCGCGTACTGGTTCCGGGTCACAGGCCAGCACACCCCAACTACGCGTGCGCTCATCGCTGAATTCGACAGAAGAAGACAGTACTATCGTGGTTACTAACGCGGTTGGCGGCTGCACGAGCTTTGCACCGGTCTGCTCGGGCAACAACCAGGAGGTGCGCACCGTCACCATCAACGTCACCACGGCGGGCACCTACCCCCTGAGCATCGGCTACCGATCCCCCGAAGGCA
>NZ_BAAGXG010000008.1:0-99899 GCF_054779955.1 Spirosoma arcticum | reverse complement strand
CAGCGGGACGGTGACCTGGAGCAGTGGACAGACCGGCAGCAGCATCAGCGTCGACGCGGTGGGCAACTACTCGGCCACTTGCACCACCAATGGCTGCGTCAGCGGTTCGTCTACTTCCCTCACGCTCACTTCGTGTCTCCCCGCATCGACCAGCGGTTGCACGAGTTTCGCGCCAGTATGTTCGGGTAACAGTCAGGAGATGCGCACCGTCACCATCAACGTCACCACGGCGGGCACCTACCCCCTGAGCATCGGCTACCGATCCCCCGAAGGCAATGTCGAGGGCATCCTGCGCATCAACGGCGTCAGCCAAAACCTGCGCTTCAACCAGACCAACGCCTACGCCACCCTGAACCTGCCCGCCGTGACCCTCAAGGCAGGTGACAATACGATTGGGTTCAGCAGCGGAACCGCCGGTGGGTATCTGTGCTTCAACAGCGTTTGCGTCGGTAGCGGAGGCTGCACCCCCCCGGCCCCGCCCACCCTGAGCGCCAGCACTACCCAGGTCTGCCCCAACAATGCAGCCACGCTGACAGCCAGCGGCTGCAGCGGGACGGTGAACTGGTCGACGGGGCAAAGCGGTAACAGTATTATCGTTACCAATGTGGGCAACTACTCAGCTACCTGTACCACCAATGACTGCGTAAGTGCCCCCTCTAGATCGCTCACCCTAATCACTTGCCCCGCCTTACCCGTCAGTGGCTGCACGAATTTTGCACCCGTGTGCTCAGGTAACAACCAGGAGGTACGCACCGTCATCATCACGGTGGTTAAAGCGGGCAACTACCCCCTGACGATCAGCTACCGCTCACCAGAAAGCAGCGTGGACGGCATCGTGCGCATTAACAACGTCAGCCAAAATCTGCGCTTCAGTCAGGCCACTTCCTTTGTGGCGTTGACCATTGCATCGGTATCGCTCAAAGAAGGTGAGAACAGAATTGAGTTGAGCAGCGGCAACAGCAACGGAACCGGCGGTGGTTATCTGTGCTTCAACAGCGTCTGCGCGGGTAATGGCGGGGGCTGCACGCCCCCGGCCCCGCCCACCCTGAGCGCCAGCACCACCCAGGTCTGCCCCAACGCCCCCGCTGTTCTAACGGCCAGCGGTTGCAACGGAACGATAACCTGGTCCACCGGCGTGACGGGCAACAGCATCAACCTGAACACGGCGGGTACGTACTCGGCAATCTGTACCACCAGCAACGGTTGCTCCGGCGCATCCTCCACCCCTATTACCCTCACCACCTGCTCGACGCCAACCACCGGCAGCTGTTCGATAGACGACTACTCATCCGAAATCAATATCACTTACAAGCCTTAACAACACCATGCGTACCTTCTTTTTCGGATTGCTATTGCTGGCCTACTACGTCAGCCCTGCTCAAACAATTATTGGTTACCGGGTGTCCACGCTGCCCGACAACCAAAAGCTTATTTTCGCACTTTATTCCGATGGGTCGCGCCAGTGCGTAAACTCGCTTCCCGACGACCGGCCGACTGATCGTGTTGGTGGTCTGGTCAAGCTTACCTACGCTCCCGAACCCAAGCGGGTGGTCAACGCGGCTCAGTTTGGTCTGAACAAATATTATTCGCCTAATTTCAAGTTCAGCGTCGATTTTAGAAACACGAGTGAGTCATTGGACGATAAGCGTCGGCAGGGCGTAAACCTGTTTGGTAACTTCGCCGTGACTGAAGCTGAGCAACGGAACCTTCCCTTCGGCGAGGGTTTAGTTTACGCCACAGAAGCCGGACTACACGGCCCGCTGGAAGGAGCTGGTTACTTCGAAAACTCGCTGGCCACCCTTGAGCAGCATTATCAGGGGAAGGCGGTCGGGGCAGAACGGGGCTACTGGTCCGCTAACATTGAAGCGTCGAGCGAGTGGTACCCCGGCAATGCAGGATCCATTTATCCGGGCTTTTCCAAAGTTGGCACTTACAAGAATGGTCATTTCCCCGAGGACTGGAACTCGGCTAAGAACAAGACCATCACCCTCGAATCGACGGGAGAAACCAACGTTTCATTACAAACCCTCGCCAACCGGGGCGCGGGCGCGTGGGAACGGGAAAAAAACACGCGCCGAACGAACCGGGTTGTCCTGCTGCTCCAGATGGCCCGCCAGCGTTCGCCATTCGGAGGTCTGTGCGCCTTCGGCTCATCCATGTACCAAGGCCAGCCCGACAAAGGCACTGCCTATGAGACGGCCGTTTTCCAGGATGGATTCGCCGACGTGTCGCACATTGGCGGTGACGGCAACGGTAACATCACCATCAACGGGCGGCAGTACGTGCTTAAGGGCGATGTGTACAGTAACGAGACGATGCATCTCGATTATTATTACCAGTTTAAATTTGACATAGGCGAGTCGGACTATAACGATATATGGGTTGACCAGAACCCCGCCAAACAAAACTACGAATCTATCTGGGCCGCCATCAAAACGCGCCACGTCGTTGCCGATCAGGTAGGCCACTGGCAGGCCAACCGGTATCGAATGAAAAACCGGGGTGGCCAGTCGATCCGGCCTACGCTGATGATGCGCGAGCTGATGTACGAAGATGATATTGCCGGACAGGTAGAGAATCGGGGCAACGTAATCGGCCGGGTGCCAACGGGTATGGATACGGGCTGTATCAACTTCAACGACGGCGGCAACCCCTGCGACGACCTACCCAAGATCTGGATCCCCCCCTACGAGATGTACAGTTACTACGCTGTCCATCGGTTCTTAGAGGGCGGCATCATTGGCAGCGGCTTTCACCTGTTCAACGCGCCGGGCCGGTTTAATTTTGCTACCTGGCAGGGGTCTAATCATGCCTTCCACAGCGTTACGGCTTTGTTTCAGGCGCGGGCCGACCTCCAGATTTACGAACGATTTTTCGATAATTCTACGATGGAAGAGCAGCCCGAAGTCAAACCCGACCAGGTGGGCGACTGGCAGCGCTATGACGCAATTCAGGCGTATAACTACACAGAAGGCAGGCCCGGCCCGCAGCGGCCAGTCTACCTCATTCGCTACACCCCCGTGGCAAACGGCTGGCGGGTCGTGATTTTGGGCGGCCACAACCTCCGGCACGGTCAGGAGCGTACCGACTTAGTCCGAATGCCGGGCGGCCTGTTGAACGGGAATCAGTTTCGCATTAAGCTGCGTGGCCCGGCCGCGCAGGTATTCGAGTTTATTGTTTCCAATCAGGATACCGATCAGATCTACGAAGCAACGCCCACCCCACAGTTTGGTTTTGAACAGGCAGGTTATGCCGGGCGCGTGGGTCACAACTGAAAACGTTTTTAACACCCGTTGCGCAAGGTTGGTCACTACCGTGTGGCAAGGCACTACACCGGTGGGGCTGGCTCAAAACGCCACGGCCTTCAGCTGTAGACCCGTGTCTTCGGGCAGACCGAAGATCAGGTTCATGTTCTGAACGGCCTGCCCCGACGCGCCTTTAAGCAGGTTGTCGATGACGCTCGTAATCAGCAACTGCCCGTCGTGGAGTTCCAGATGCAGGAAACACTTGTTGGTGTTGACAACCTGCTTCACATCAAGGGGAGCGTCGCTGAGGTGCGTAAACGGATGGGAGACATAGTAGGTGCGGTACAGTTGACTGGCCTCATCCAGCGTTCCCGCAAAGGGCGTATGCACATTGGCCATAATGCCGCGCGTGAAATCACCCCGGTATGGTATAAAATTGATGGCGTGGCTAAAATCGGGGGCACCGTGGAATCGGGCGAGCATGGTCAGGGTCTGGCGAATTTCGGTCAGATGCTGGTGCGAGAATGCCTTGTAGATAGAAACGTTGTTGTTGCGCCACGTAAAGCCCGTAGTCGGCATCAGCGCCTGTCCCGCGCCGGTACTGCCCGTGATGGCACTCACCTGCACGGCCCCGGTGAGCCGCCCGGCTCTGGCCAGCGGCAGCAGCGCTAACTGAATGCTGGTGGCAAAACAGCCGGGATTGGCAATGCGGGTGGCTTCCTGAATGCGCTCGCGCTGAAGTTCAGGGAGACCATACACGAAATCGTCCTGTTCCCCGCGAAAATCCGCGCTGAGGTCGATCACCGCGATGTCGTCCGAAATGTCGTGCTCAGCCATAAACGTGGCCGACGCCCCGTGGCCGGAGCACAGGAAAAGAACGTCGATTCCAGCCTGTCCGAGCAGAACGGCGGGGTCATCGCCCGAAAAAGTCAGGTCCGTATCGCCCAGCAGGTCGGTATGCGTCGTCCAGACGGGTTGTCCCGACTGGCTTTTGCTGTGCACGAACGCGATGTTAACGAACGGGTGATGGAGCAGAATGCGCAGCAGTTCGCCACCGGTGTAGCCCGCCCCGCCGATGATGCCCGCGTTGATGAGTTGATTTGTCACTGTACTTTAATTACGGAAGCTGACTGAACCGCCCGGAGCGCCCGGTCGATGACGTCCTCGTCGAACCGCTCCACATAGGCACTCACGAAACCCGGCCGGTCGATGGTTAGGTTCCGGCTGGCGGGGTGATTGTGAAACACAAAGGAAGGCTGATTGCCAATCGGGAAAAACTGCAGGCCCATACCCTCGTTAAAGAAGGAAACGGTTGGGCAAAATATGACGCACAGGTGCGCCGGTAACGAATCGAGCGTGACGGCAAATGCCGCCTGCCGGGCCAGCGTGGCCAGTTCCCGAATGGTCAACGTGCCCACTGCCGCTACGAACCGATGCGTTTCGGCGGGGAAAGCGTGCCGGGCAGCGCTGTAGAGCTGATTGGTCAGCGACGTTTGACCCCCAAAAACAAACGTCGCGTCTGGCTGCTGACGGACTAAACGGGCCACAACGTGGTGCCAGAACGCAGGTGGCAGTTCGCGCTCGGGACTGCCCGTTTCCGGAAACAACAGCACGACCGGACCATCCGGCATGGGCACTCGTAACTTCTCCCAAACCGTTTCTACCGCCAGATGGCCAGTCGGAAAATATGGCGTCACCGTTCGGATATCGGCTTCTACACCCATCTTGCCGAACAACTCACCGATCACGCTGAAATTATGAAACTCGCCGTCGGGCAAAAAAAACTCGTCATCGAGCAGACCGCCCCACCCATACGAGCCAAACCCAATGGCGCGTTTCACCCGCAGAAAGGGCAACAAAAAATGCATGGGAGCGCTCGAAAACCGGATGTCGATTGAGTAGTCGTACGCTTCGTTGCGCAGTCGGGCAATGGCCGCGCGGGCCGTCTGGCCAAACACGCGCCACTTCTGAGCCGTCGTCAGCGCCCGCCGGTTGGTGCTTGGGTGATCCACTGACACCGTTCGTCGTATGTACGGATTGTTGGCCCAGATGGGATCGCACCACGACCCCGCCACCACGTCGATCTGCGCACCGGGGTAGCGCTGGTGAATGAGTGGAAAGGTGTAGGACAGAATCAGCGCGTCGCCGAGGTGCCCCGACGTCATCACCAGCACGGTCGGGCGGTCCATAGCGGGCGTTTTCCGGCGTTTGCGAGCCAGCCCGGCGTAGGCATCCACGACCAGATCGAGCACCTGAAGGGGATAGGCCACGCTGCGGGGAGCGCAGTATTTTCGCACTTTCCCGATCACTGATTATTGATTTTTTCGTAGATCATGACCTGGTTCGAGGCTACTTTCGAGAAACCCCGCACGTCGTCGCCCGACCAGGCGTTGTTCATTTCGCCATACGAGCCGAATACCGGCGACATCAGGTCGTGGTCCGACTCGATGCCCAGCACCTGGAACCGATAGGGAGCCAGCAGCACGTGAACCTTACCGGAGACGTGGCTCTGAGTGTCGGCCAGAAACGTTTCGATGTTGCGCATGACAGGGTCCATAAACTGCCCTTCGTGGAGCATGGTGCCATACCAGTTTGCGAGTTGATCTTTCCAGTACAACTGCCATTTGCCCAACACGTGCTTTTCGAGAGTGTGGTGCGCTTTAATCAAAATCAACGGAGCCGGAGCCTCAAAACCCACGCGGCCTTTGATGCCGATGATCGTGTCGCCCACGTGAATATCGCGACCAATGCCGAACGGTCCGGCCAGTTCGGTCAGTTTGCGGATAGCGTCGACGGGATTATCGTATTGTTCGTTGGCAATGCCCTTAATTTCGCCGTGCTCAAAGGTTAGCGTAATGGTTTCCGGTTCACTTTTTGTCACTTGCGTGGGCCAGGCGGATTCGGGCAGAAACTGATCGGAGGTAAGCGTTTCTTTGCCGCCTACCGAGGTTCCCCACAGGCCCTTGTTGATGGAGTAAGCCGCTTTGTGCCACTCTTGCTCCACGCCTTTAGCCTTCAGGTACTCAATTTCGGCATCGCGCGAGAGTTTCAAGTCGCGGATGGGTGTGATGATTTCGGCGTCGGGGGCAATGATCCGAAACGCCATGTCGAACCGTACCTGATCGTTACCCGCGCCGGTGCTGCCGTGCGCAATGGCCGTCGCGCCGATCTTCCGGGCGTATTCGGCCGCTGCGATGGCCTGAAAAATCCGCTCGGCACTCACGCAGAGCGGATACGTGTTGTTTTTCAGTACATTACCGAACACCAGAAACTTCAGGCACTGCTGGTAGTAGTCATCGGTTTTCGAGATCGTCACGTGCGATTTGACACCGAGCGAGTAAGCCCGTTCCTCAATGGCGGTCAGTTCGGCATCCGAAAAGCCGCCCGTATCGACCAGCACCGAGTGAACGTCCATGCCCCGATCTTCGGACAGATATTTAACGCAGAAGGAGGTATCGAGACCTCCGCTAAAGGCAAGAACTACTTTTTGAGACATTGGCTGGTCCCCGTCAGCCGGTTTGGTTAGCCCGGCGTGGGGATGGTTTTGAGGGGGCAAATATCGGGCATGTTCGCGTAACTTGCATGGATGAATTACCCACCGTACCCGTTTGAGTCGTTACCTGATGGTTTGTATTATCTTTAACCTGATTAACTGGGCCGACTCATGGGAACTGCACTAAAAAAGAACAGGAGTATTGAGGAGAATCTGAAAGATCCTGAATTCGTCAAAAGTCTTCGGGAACACCCCATTATCGAGAATAAAGTGGAGCGGGCTAAGAAGAATTTAGCTGCAATGAAAGCAATAGAACACGTAAAAGAGAAGGACACGCGTAATTGATATGAACGTGCCGGTCGCGTTTACGAAGTGTCCTTTCGAGTGCCCATTCTCACAGCAACACCAGCAAACTCCCCGGCAGTATCCGCACATCAGCCGTGCCAGAGGGCAGCATCAGCGGTTCACCATCGGCGTGGATCAGCAACGGACCGTCGGTTTGGACAGTTGCTTTAGTGATGGAATGGCCCTGCCAGTAGCTCGACTGGTTCAGCGTTTTGTTGAACAGCCGCCACGTAAGTACCCCCGTTAGCTGGGCCGGAAAGGGCCTCATCTCGCATTGATCCAAACGCCCATCGGCAATGTTAGCCGTTGGCGCCATCCAGGCTCCGTTACCGAACTGCCCGGCGTTGGCAAACGTCAGCGAAAACAGCGGCTTCTCCTCCCCCCCATCGATTCGGAATCGCCCCGGCCGATACGCCCAGTAGGCCCGGAACGCGGTGCGGATGTAAGTCGGCAGGCCGCGCACTGGCTGTTGCGCAAAGGCGTGTGCGACGTAGGCCTCGAACCCCAACCCAGCCGTGCAGAAAAACGGGTGTTCGTTGATTTCGGCGCTGTCGATTACCACCGGCCGACCGCTCAGGGCGCGTTCAATAGCGTTTATTGGATTAAGCGGAATACCCAGATGCCGCGCCAGGCCATTGCCCGACCCAATGGGCACAATCCCCAGCGCCGTAGCCGACCGCCGGAGCGCCCGCGCCGTTTCGTTGATGGTGCCGTCGCCCCCAATGGCCAGCACCCGGCTCGCACCCTGCGCAACGGCGGCAGTGGCTAATTCGGTGGCGTGGCCGGGGTGCGTTGTCAGAACGGCTTCGGCCGCATAACCCAGCGCATCGGCCCGGTGCAGGAACGTGTCGCGCAACCGGACTTTGTGCGTACCCGACGTGGTACCCGACAACGGATTAATGATGGCCAGTACGGTCGAACGTGCAGTCACTCAGGAGAAAAAGATAAAGAGAATAAGAATGAAGACGACGATGAACACGTAGTACCAGCCATCCGAAAAGATGTACGGTTTGTATTCGTTGTAAAATTTACGGACTCGGTTCATAAAATGGGTGTTGAGTGTTTGAGTGCATGGGTGTTTACGGTTGACTACTTAAACACCCACATACCTAAACAACAAGCTAACCAATATTACGACGCCTGCCCGCCGTTGACGGCCAGCACGTGACCATTGACGAACGAGGCTTCGTCAGAGGCTAAATATAAGTAAGCATAAGCAATGTCGGATGGCTCGCCGATGCGCCGGGCCGGGATAGTGGCAATGGCCTGATTTTTAATTTCGTCGGGCATGGCATCGGTCATGGGGGTACGGATATAGCCCGGTGCTACAGCATTGGCCGTGATGCCCTTCGGCCCCAGCTCTTTCGCCCACGAACGCACCATCCCGATGATACCCGCCTTAGCGGCTGCGTAGTTTGTTTGCCCAAATGCGCCGTGCACACCCACAATGGACGACGTACAGATGATGCGTCCGTATTTCTGCTCAACCATGTACGGGGCAACAACTTTAGTGCAGTTGAACACGCCCGTCAGGTTCACATCGATGACCTGCTGCCACTCGCCGAACGACATTTTGAGCAAGCTTTTATCACGGGTGATGCCCGCATTGTTGATTAGAATGTCGATGCGGCCATAGCGTTCGTTAATGTCGCGGGCTGCGGCTTCGATGCTGGGCACGTCGGTGGTGCTGACGTGCATGAACTCGCACCGGAATCCCTGATCGCGCAGGGCCTGGGCAGTGGTTTCGCCTTCGTCGAGCAAATCCCAGATAATGACGGTGGCCCCTTCGCGGCAGAATACCTCGGCGGCTCCCTGCCCAATTCCTCTGGCGGCTCCGGTGATGATGGCAACTTTATTTTGTAGTCTCATAGTTTTATTACGGCCTTCCCTACTACCCGACGTTCCATCAGGTCGCGGAGGGCGTTGGGCGCTTCGGCTAATGAATACAGTTTGTAGATGTGTTGTTTTAGCTGACCCGACGCAATCCAGTTCAGAATCTGCCCGAAGTTCTGCATACTCGTTTTGGGTTCGCGTTGCGCAAAGGCCCCCCAGAATACCCCCACAATGGACGCGCCTTTGAGCAGGGCCAGATTAAGCGGAATGCTGGGAATTTCACCAGCTGCAAACCCGACGACTAAGTACCGTCCTTTCCAGGCCAGCGACCGGATGGCGGGTTCGGCGTAGCGGTCGCCAACGGGATCGTAGACCACGTCGACGCCGTTGCCATTGCTTAACTCTTTAACTCGGTCGCGCAGATTTTCGGTGGTGTAGTTGATGGTTTGGGCGGCTCCCATTGCCCGGCAAACCGCCAGTTTCTCGTCGGTCGATGCGGCTGCGATGACCCGCGCGCCCATCAGAACGCCCAACTGCACGGCGGCCAGTCCCACGCCCCCGGCGGCTCCCAGCACCAGCAGCGTTTCTCCCGGTTGCAGGTTGGCACGATCTTTCAGGGCGTAGTACGATGTTCCATACGTGTACATCGTCGACGCAGCCGTCACGAAGTCCATTCCGGCGGGAATGGGCAGTGTTGTGGCAGCGCTCGTAACAACTTCTTCGGCAAATCCACCGTGGATAGACATTGAAAACACGGCGTCGCCCACCTTTAGATGATTGACGCCCTCCCCTACTTCGGTAATCGTACCCGACACCTCGCCACCGGGCGAAAAGGGAAGAGTTGGTTTGAACTGGTATTTTCCTTCGATAATGAGCGTGTCGGGGAAGTTAACCCCGCAGGCCTCGACCCGGACAACAACCTGCCCTTTACCCGCTTTTGGGCCTGGTACGTCGGTTAAAACGAGTTGATCGGGTGGACCGAACTGCTGACAGACAATAGCTTTCATTTACAAACCTACCCCTATTGCTGTAGTTTTACCAAAAATCTAACTTATCGGTATGAAGGCATCCATCTACCTGCTTTTTCTATCCCTGCTCACGTTTCCCGCCCGTAGTCAACAGGATGCTACCAACGACCGCCGGGCTATCTTGCTGGTTCTCAAACGTCAAACCGAAGACTGGAATGCCGGGCGGGTCGACAAATTTATGGTTGGCTACTGGCCTTCCGATTCGCTCACGTTCGTGGGAAAAACCGGCATTACCTACGGCTATCAACCCACGCTGGCCAATTACAAAAAGCGGTATCCTGACCGGGCATCGATGGGAACGCTTAAATTCGATATTCTTCAACTCGACTTCCCGGCTCCGGACGTTGCCTACGTCATTGGTCGCTGGCACCTGACCCGCCCCAAAATTGGCGACGCAAACGGCCATTTCACGCTCCTCTGGCGCAAGATCAGAAAACGCTGGGTTATTGTAAGTGACCATTCCAGCCAGCAGTGAATAGTGAATAAGCGAATGTACAGCGCATTCACATTCACTGGTGAGCCAGCCCGGTCATTCGCCAATTCGCTCATTCACTAATTGCGTTGGTTCCTTCGCCGAAAGCCGGTCGCGGAGTTCGGTAACGGGTTTCTCGAAGTACTTGAACAGCAGCGTCGACAGCACCAGTACCAACGTCCAGAACAAGCCTACTTTCAGCCAGCCGACCGCGAGCGACGTGGTTGGAATTCGGTCGACAACGGTCATCATGATGGGCGTCAGGTTGAGCAAGTACATCGAATACGAAATCAGGCTGACGTGGGTGATGGCGCGTCCGATGCCGAACCGTGCCCAGCTACCCGCAGCCGTCCGCCAGCCATCCATGTACGGCATCAACAGCGTCATGCTCAGACCGATAAGCAAAAAATAAACCGTGCGTTTGTAAAAGACATAGGCTGGATACAAACCCGTTTCAACGTATAGGTGCAGCATAATCACCGACGCCGAGAGCGCGATCAGTGCCGTCAGCAGCAGCCCCAGCAGCAGCAATCGGCGACGCAGTGCGGGGTTGGTCCACCGAGCGGGAAAATAGTGCTTTCCGTAAGCAGCCAGTACGCCGTAGCTGATGGCGTCCAAGCGCGTGACAACGATGCCCCGATACCCCAGTTCACCAGCCGAAATGGGCACCTGAAGCGCCGTGACGAGCCGATACGCGTTTGAGCCGATGATGACGAATAGAATCATGGCCAGCACGATTCGCCGACGTGGCCAGCGTTCCGACAACAGCGTATGCAACCCCCACAGCACCAGCGGCAGGCTGATATACGACCATTCTTCGATGGCTAAACTCCACGTTTCGGGAAAGAAGCCCGCTAACTCTGCGGTAAAATTTTGCAAGAAGAAATAGTATTCAAGCAGCGTTCGGGCAGGCGGCAGTGTGTGCTGCAACCCGCTCCGCCACGCCCGCAGCAACGCCGTCACGATCAGGGCCGTCAGCACGAAATAATAAGCGGGGAGGGTACGGAACCACCGGCGCGTCCAGAAGTTTAGCAGCAGGTCGCGGTCGAAACCGCCGTTTTTCTCGTAAGATCGAATCAGGATGCCGCCGATCAGAAAGCCACTCAGCACAAAGAACAACTCGACGCCGTCGGGCAGCAGGTGGTGCCAGAATGCCGGGCTGTGATAGTCTTTCAGAGCGATGCCTGCGTGCGAATCAACAACAATCAGAATGGCCATGGCCCGCATGACATCCAACCCAAAGACGCGCCTGCTGTGCAGCGTACCGAGCGAAAACAAATTTCTACCCATAGATGAACTGAATCGACTGCAAAACTACGCGCAATCGCTCAGACTTGAAGGAAATGATGAATGATGAGCGATAAATGATGAATGTTTCAGAAACACATTCCGAACTTTACCGGGTTTTCTCTATGTCATTCATCATTCATCATTCATCATTCATCATTCATCATTCAAAATGACTGACTTCGCCCTTGACGCTGTCCACCGGTCCGTTTTTCGATTCTCACAGGCCGACGTAGTTGATTTTGCCCGCGTAACCGGCGACAGCAACCCCCTCCACCTCGACGCCGACTACGCAGCCACTACGCCCTTCAAACGACCCATTATTCACGGTATGTTAGGAGCCAGCGTATTCACCAAAGTCCTCGGCACTGAATTTCCCGGTTATGGCTCCGTGTACTTAAACCAGACGATGGAGTTCCTGCGTCCGATGTTTGTCGATACCGACTACGAAGCCGTTTTCACGGTTAAGTCGATCAACCCGGAGAAGCACACCGCCGAAATTCTGGGCGAACTACGCGACGTGCAAACCGGAAAAGTGACCACGCGGGGTGTTGCCACGCTCATGCACCGGGAGAAGATTTAAGGTTGTGGTTAAAGGAGTTTGTGACGGTCCGCCGTAGCGGTTCATAGTTCCTGCGGCTGGCAACTACAAACCGCTACGGCGGACCGTCACAAACTCCTTTAACTCAAAAACACCCCCGTCAGCGGGATTGCCTGACGGGGGTGTTATGGGTGCGGCTGGGAGACCGACCGGCAACTTACGCTTTTTCGGCGCTGTTCTTGGCTTCCTGAACTTCCGAACGAATCTCTTGTGCCAGGGTCTTCAAATCCTGCATTCCCTTGCGAACGCGGGTACCAGCGGCCTGGTTTTTCTTGTCATAAAACTTCTCGAAATCACCTTCGAGCGACATTACCAAATTCTTTACTTCATCAAAGCGTGCCATAGTAATATGTACGGGTTTAAGTGAAAAAAGTGCCCAAATTCCGCTAAAAACGCGGTTTTCGGCTGAAATTTAGTCATTCTCACATACAGCGCAATAGATGAGTCAAAAAATTAGCTGAAAAATGCAAATTTTTTGCAAAAACCCTATTCAGTGGCTGCTTCAGCCGATACTTCGAGCGTTTCAGGGTCAGTTTGGGTGTCCGTTTGGCGGTATACACCCCGTTCCAGCTTATCAGCCACGACCGAAAACGCATCGAGCGTAATTTGCACGTCTTCGAGGGTGTGCGCGGCCGTTGGAATGATGCGCAGCATGATAATGCCTTTAGGCACTACGGGATAGACGACGACGGAACAGAAGATACCGAGGTTCTCGCGCAGATCGCGGATCAAAGCGACCACTTCGGGTATGCCGCCCTGCATGTTTTGCAGCAGTACCGGCGTTACCGGCGACTGCGTATCGCCGATGACAAAACCCCGTTCACGCAGGCCATCCTGCATAGCCCGAACGTTGGCCCAGAGTTTGTCGCGGAACTCCGACGAGTTCCGGATCATGTCTAATCGCTTCAATCCGCCCACCACATAAGGCATGGGGAGGGCCTTGGCGTACGTCTGCGACCGCATGTTGTATTTGAGGTACATGATGATGTCGTGGTCGGCGGCAATAAACGCACCAATGGCCGCCATCGACTTGGCGAAGGTTGAGAAATACAGGTCGATACCGTCCTGGCAACCTAACATCTCACCAACACCCGCACCCGTTTCGCCCATCGTACCAAATCCGTGCGCATCATCGACCAGCAGCCGAAATTCGTACTTGTCTTTCAGCGCCACGATCTGATCCAGACTGCCCACTTTACCCGACATGCCAAACACCCCTTCAGTAATGACGAGGATGCTGCCGTTTTTCTCAGCCGCTTTGCGCGTAGCCCGCTGGAGGTTTTTTTCCAGACTGGCCATGTCGTTGTGGTTAAATTTGTAATACTCGCCCAATTTCGCCTTGTGGAGCCGGATGCCGTCGATGAGGCAGGCGTGGCAGTCGGCATCGTATACAATCACGTCGCGGTGATCAACAACGGCTTCAATGGCCGACATCACGCCCTGGTAACCGTAGTTGAGCAGAAACGCATCTTCCTTACCAACAAAGTTGGCCAGCTCTTTCTCAAACTGCTCGTGGAGATCGCTGTTGCCCGACATCATGCGGGCACCCATCGGATACGCTAAGCCCCACTGCGCCGACGCATCGGCATCGACCTTTCGGATGTCGGGATGATTCGCTAAACCGAGATAATTGTTGAGACTCCAGTTCAGCACTTCCTTTCCCTGAAACCGCATGTGCGGACCGAGTTCTCCTTCGAGTTTGGGAAATGAGAAATAATGATGACCGTTATACTCCCGGGATGGCGAACCGATGGGGCCTAAATTTTGACGCAGTTTCTCAAATAAATCCACTTAGTAAGCTCGTTTAGCGGGCTAATGCCCTGTTTATTACACGGTAAGTGCAAAAATACGTCTAAGGTTCCGGTCATACAAATCAATGCACAAAATTCAAGGTACCGCTTTGTGTAAGAAAAGTTCTCGCAGATTTTCGCAAATTACTTCGCCGACATTCGCCAATTAACTTCTTATTTGCGAGAATCTGCGTTATAATCTGCGGACATCTGCGAGAACGATATGCCAGTCATCAACAAGCTGTTAATTGCCAACCGGGGCGAAATTGCCCTGCGCATCATGCGGACGGCCCGCGAAATGGGCATCCAAACCGTGGCCATCTATTCCGAGGCCGACCGCAACGCCCTGCACGTTCGCTACGCCGACGAAGCGGTGTGCGTGGGTCCAGCGCCCTCGGCCGAGTCCTACCTGCGGGCCGACACGATCATCGACGTATGCCGTCAGCTCAAGGTCGACGCCATTCACCCCGGTTACGGTTTCCTGTCTGAGAATGCCAATTTTGCCCGCTTGGTGCGCGACGCCGGTCTGATCTTCGTTGGTCCCTCACCCGAAGCCATCGAAATGATGGGCAGTAAATTAGCCGCCAAAGCCGCCGTTGCTGCCTACGACATCCCGATGGTGCCGGGAACGCCCTCAGCCATCACCGACAGGGCCGAAGCCAAAGTGATCTCGGCCAAAATCGGCTACCCAATCCTGATCAAAGCCAGCGCGGGCGGGGGTGGTAAAGGGATGCGCATCGTGGAAAACGACGCCGAGTTCGACGAGCAGATGGACCGCGCCGTGAGCGAAGCGGTGTCGGCCTTTGGCGACGGATCGGTGTTTATTGAGAAGTACGTCACCTCACCCCGGCACGTCGAAATTCAGGTGCTCGGCGATCAGCACGGCAACATTATTCACCTCTTTGAGCGCGAGTGTTCCGTGCAGCGTCGGCACCAGAAAGTGGTTGAAGAAGCACCCTCGGCTATTCTGACGCCCGCTATTCGGGACGCCATGGGCCGGGCGGCCGTCGACGTGGCCCGCGCCTGCGGCTACTACGGAGCCGGTACGGTCGAGTTCATCGTCAACGATAATTTAGATTTTTACTTTCTGGAGATGAACACCCGGCTTCAGGTCGAGCACCCCGTTACGGAGCAGATTACGGGCGTAGATCTGGTAAAAGAGATGATCTACATCGCCGAGGGCAAGCCGCTGACCATTAGGCAGGAAGAGTTGCAGATTAAAGGCCACGCCATCGAGCTACGCGTGTATGCCGAAGACCCGGCCAACAATTTCCTGCCCGACGTTGGGACGCTCGATACGTACGTGCGGCCCCAGGGTAACGGCGTTCGGGTCGACGACGGGTTTGAGCAGGGCATGGCCATTCCCATTTACTACGACCCGATGATCGCCAAACTCATCACGTACGGCAACAGCCGCGCCGAAGCCATCCAGAAAATGATCCGGGCCATCGACGAGTACCAGATTTCGGGTGTGCAGACAACGCTGCCGTTTGGCCGGTTCGTGATGGAGCACGAAGCCTTCCGCAGTGGTCAGTTCGACACGGGTTTTGTGAGTAAATACTTTACGCCCAGCCTGTCGGAAGGCCCGCACCGGCGTACCGGCACCTCCGCCGGTGCGGTGGATTCGCCGGAGAAGCTGACGCCGGAACCGGACGCGACGGAAAATGAACTGGCGGCTGTGCTGGCCGCTTACTTGCTGGAAAATAATAAAGCAAAAAGCAGTGGTAAGATTGCAGCAACGTCCGAGTCAGAAACGCTCCAAGGGACCACCCGAACTGTGAGTAAGTGGAAAACGAATCGACAATCATTCCCGTGACCATCCGACCCGCCACCCTTGCCGACACGGCCCGGCTCACTGACCTCGCGGCCGTCACCATGCGCGAAGCCTTTGGCCCACCCCACAACCCGGCCGAACTGGTAGACGAGTATATCGCGTCGGCCATTACACAATCAATTCTCGAAACCGAACTGGCCGACCCCAGGTCCTGGTTTTTTGTGCTCGAAGCCGATGACCAGACACCTGTTGGGTACGCCAAACTCCGCCGACACGCGCCCCCGCGCCGGATCCCCCAACCGCATCGGCACCACGCCATCGAGCTTCAACGTATTTACCTGCTACAGAGCCAGGTGGGACAAGGTCAGGGCAAGATGCTAATGAATTATTGTCTCGACTGGGCGCGGGCGGCCGGACACCAGACTGTTTGGCTGGGCGTGTGGGAACGGAACGAGCGGGCACTGGCTTTTTATGAGAAAATGGGCTTTACACGATTCGGATACCACTACTTTCTCTTCGGTTCCGAACGGCAGCGCGACTATTGGCTGTATAAATCGTTAAGTTAGTCTATAGTTATCCCGGACAGCCTCTGGCTGTCGGTATGATTAAGTAAACAACTCCGACTGCCAGAGGCTGTCCGGGATAACTACCTGTTTAAACCATCGGCGACGAGCGGCTTCTAACCCGTACTAACTCTGGCAATGAATCAACTGTATTCCCGTGCGTACTGGCCTCGGCTTCGCCCCTACCTGGTGTGGTTGATGCTGTATGCCGGGTGCAGTGCCAGAACCTTCGCCCAGACGGATACCACTGGCCGAAAAGCAAAAAAAGCCGCTACTGATTCACTTGCTACGCCCAACTCAACCGCCACCGCCGACAGCATTCTGATGCAGCGCGACAGCGTTTTTTATACGCGCCTGAAATCAAACATGTACAAACGGCGGCTGACACGACAGCTCTACGACGCCGTGTTCCGGGATGTTTACAACAGCCGCGTTCGGACCGGCGAGGTTAATCAGATTGAAGTCAACCCGTTTGTGCCCTTCGAGGGACGCATCATTGGGAGTATCTACATCCGGCGACTCGGTGTGTTTGGGCAGTCGGTGTACGATACACTGCGAAAATCCGGCAACTGGGTTGAACGAGCGGGCAACCGGGTCCATGTCAACACCCGCGAAAACGTTATTCGCCGGTCGTATCTGCTGTTTAAAGAAGGTGACGAAGTGAATCCTAACGTACTGCGCGACAACGAGCGGCTGCTCCGTAACACGTCGATTTTCCACGATGCCCGGATTCTGGTGCTGCCCCGCGACGGAAGCCGCCAGTTTGTCGATGTGTACGTGATTACGCAGGACGTCTGGTCGCTGCTGCCCACCGGTGGAGCAAGCGCACTAAACCGCTTCAGCATTGGCTTTGAACAGCGTAATTTCCGGGGGCTGGGCCACCAGCTATACAGTCAGTTTAACTACAACGGCACCGATCCCCGGCAGCGAGCCGAGTACCGGGGCCGTTACACCGTGCCGTTTATTGGAAAGACATTCCTGACGGCGCAGGCCGAGTTGCTCTACCTACGCGACCTTAAACAGACGTCGGTGCGGCTGTTCCGGCCATTTCTGACGCCCGACACCAAGTACGCTGGTTCCATTGAAGTTAACCACACCCGCGTCAACGAGCGCGTTATTACCCGCGACGATTCGGTGCTGGTGGCCCCCCTGCGCTATAATTATTCCGACGTGTGGTTCGGCCGGTCGTTCCGGCTATTCTACAGACAGCAGGACTCCGACGAAAAAGGACGGTCGCGGCTCATCATCGCCCTCCGCAACACGAACTATGAATACCTCGACCGTCCCAATGTAACGGCCGATACCAATCAGCGCTACCAGGATAGCCGCACAACGCTGTTCAGCGTGGGATTCTCCCGGCGCAAATACATTCGCGATGTGCTTATTTACGGGTTTGGCCGTACCGAAGACGTACCCGTTGGCGAGTCCATCGCGGGCGTTATTGGCTTCGACAATGCCGAACTGGGGCAGCGGCTGTACACGGGCCTGAATTTCTCGCAGGGTAAATACATCAAGCGAATCGGCTACGTCTACGGGTTAGTCAGTGTGGGAGGGTACACCCGCACCAAAGGCATCGAGCAGAGTGTGCTGTCGCTCGAATCAAATTACTTCAGCCCGTTGCTGAAAACGAAATGGGGTAACATGCGCCATTTTTTCAACAGCCGTTTTACCACCGGCATTGGACGGTTCGAGAATGAGTACATCACGCTGGGCAGCAACGGCAGCGGCATCAACACGGACGGTATCGGCATCAACAGCGATGCGTTACGGGGCACCAAACGCTGGCTTATCAACTACGAAAACATTCTGTTCTCACAACTGAACTTAGTCGGTTTCCGGGTAGCGTTCATCACCTTTGCCAACGTCGGCCTGGTCAGCTTCCCCGACCGCTCGTTGCTGCGTGGCCCCTTGTACCAGGGCTATGGCATTGGGTTTCGATTGCGAAACGAAAACCTGACGTTCAATAGTTTTCAGATCCGGCTCTCTTATTATCCTAATATCCCCGGCAATACATCACCGTTTCGCTTTGCTTTTGAGGGTATTCCGGCCCTGCGCTTCCGAGACTTCGATCTGTCTGCTCCATTAATTACGCCCTACCGATAAAATAAATTCGTATTTAATGTTGATACATTAAATGTAATTGTCTTATATTTGCGGCATGTCCATCGAAACCGACATTAAGCAGGCCACGCCGTTTAAAACACCGTATCACCGGGTGATGGTCAACCTGATATTCACCAGCAACTGGGTAGCCGATAGCCAGATGAGGCTGCTGAAGCCGTTTGGACTGACGATACAACAGTATAATGTGCTCCGAATTTTACGCGGGCAGTATCCCAACCCGGTTAAGGTGAGCGACATTACCGAGCGAATGCTCGACAAGATGTCTAATGCCTCACGCTTAGTCGATAAGTTAGTGGCCAAGGGGCATGTTCTACGGACCGAGTGCCCCAGCGACCGCCGGGCGGTTGACGTGGTCATCACCGATTCGGGGATGGCCCTGCTCAAACGGCTCGATGTTCACCAGGCCGAGTGGGACAAAACGCAGCACTGTAAGTTGACCGAAGACGAAGCGGTTCACCTCAGTCAATTGCTCGACCAGCTCCGGTCCTCATAATCCGTATTAACCATGTTTATTTATACAACCACTTACAAACACAATTCCATGAAAACACGTCAATTTCTGGCTGGTATAGTCGCCGTAGCGGTGATGGTCAGCGCATCCGCCTTTGGTCCCGGTAAAAAAGCACCAACAACGTTTAAAGTCGACACACAGAAGAGCGTTCTAAACTGGAACGGCAAGAAAGTGACCGGTGAGCACAGCGGTACCATTAAGTTGAGCGACGGGATGATGATGGTCGACGGCGGTAAGCTATCCGGCGGCACCTTCACCTTCGACATGAACAGCATCGTTAACACCGACCTGACCGACGCGGGCTACAACGCCAAATTCATCGGCCACATGAAGTCGGAAGATTTTTTCAACACGACGAAATTTCCGACCTCGACGTTCAAAGTGACGAAAGTGACGCCGAAGGGTGGCGACGCGTATGACATTACGGGCAACATGACCATCAAGGGCATCACTAACGCCGTAACGTTCCCCGCCACGGTGAAGATGACCGCTAACTCGATCACGGCCGATGGCAAAGCTGTCCTCGACCGCACGAAGTACGACATCCGTTATGGCTCGAAGTCATTCTTCGAAAACATCGGCGACAAAGCGATCTATGATGATTTCACGGTTGAAATGAAACTCGTCGCGTCTAAATAAGCGTCGTTTCGTAGTCCACCGAATCAGTGAATCAAAAAATCCCCGACACCCAACGGTGCCGGGGATTTTGTAGTTTATACCAGTGTATTATTCATTTCGATGCCTAAACCAGACAAAATTTCCTGGAAGTCAGCGGACTACCGTCGAACCACGGGGGCAATTGCTATTGATTAATCAGTTTTGCATCCTAAACTTGTTATATTGACACCGGCTTTTGTGTCATAGTTTTCACGTCGGCCACACGAGCTTTGTTTGGCAACCGGCCACGAAAAAAAGCACATAAAAGCACATAAATTAACGGACTTCGCTTCCACAGAAGCGTTTTAGCGGCTAAACCTATTGGGATGAAAGACTTTTGCACATTGCTGATTTTGTCAGTTTGGGGAATGGCTGCCTTCGCCCAACCGACGGCTATTACCTCGGTGACCCTTGTTGCGGCTACCGAAGCGGGGCCGGTGATGGGCCAGCGGTTGAATGGTATCAATACATTCAAAAACATTCCGTACGCAGCGCCACCGGTTGATGAACTGCGCTTTGCCGCTCCGGCCAAACATAAACCCTGGACGGGCGTACGCGACGCCCGACAGACGGGACCAACGGCTCCTTTCCCTACTCAACCCGACGGCGATATGGACGGAAAACCGGTCTTTGGCGCAGGTTGGGTCAAAGGCGATGACTACCTGACCACCAACATCTGGACACCCGGCGAAGCAGGTCAGCGGTTGCCCGTGATGGTGTTTATTCACGGGGGAGCGTTTGTGTTGGGCACCGGAAATGGCCCGCTCTACGATGGCACCCAACTGGCAAAAAAAGGAGTCGTATCCGTTTCGCTGAATTACCGGCTCGGTATCGAAGGGTTCCTTAAAATCAAAGGCGTACCTTCTAATCTTGGTATTCGGGATCAGTTAGCAGCGCTGCAATGGGTACGAGACAACATTGCCCAGTTTGGGGGCGATCCGGCGAACGTGACTATTTTTGGCGAGTCCGCCGGGGCGATGAGTGTGGGCGTGTTGCTGGTCAGCCCGGCGGCTAAAGGCTTGTTCAGGCGGGGGATAATGATGAGTGGATCGGGGCAGGCAGTGCTGAGTGGCGAACAGGCCGACCGCATCGCCACTCAGTACGCCAAAAAGCTGAAAATCAGCAACACCAGCGAAGCGTATCGCCGGTTTTCGCCCGAGGAACTATTGGCAGCCCAGCAAAAAGTAACGCCTAAAATGGTTAAGCTCGAAACCGACGAATACACCGATCCAACGGGCGGTTTGGTATTGTACTTACCCGTGATTGACGGCGACATCATTCCCGACATTCCGTTAAAACAGGTGCAGAAAGGAACTGCCGATGACTTTGATCTGCTGCTGGGCAACAACGCCGACGAGGCCAACTACTTTCTGGTTCCAACTGGCCTGCTGAAAAAGGTCAAGTTCAATTTTATTCTTAAAAAAGCAGTCCAGCGACTACACCCTGCGCCCTCGGTCCTGATAGCGGTTTACAAACAAGCATACCCCAACCAGAATCTGGGAGCACTGTTGTCGACCATCCTGACGGCCTATCAGTTTCAGGTGCCCACGATCCGCTATGCGGACGCCCATGCCCGACAAGGGGGAAAAACCTATCTTTATGAATTTACCTGGAAGTCGCCCGTGGCTAATGGAACATACGGAGCCTACCACGGGCTTGGCCTTCCCTTCGTGTTTAATCAGTTGCCCTTAGTAACGGGTCCGAGGGGGATGCTGGGCGCAGAAGGTGGTCCGGTTAGCTTAGCCGAGCAAATGCAGACGGCCTGGGTGAACTTTGCAAAAACGGGTGATCCAGGCTCAGGCTGGTTGCCCTACACCTCTACGGATCGAAACACGATGCGGATTGACCAGGCCTGGCAATTACAACGCGATGCGCACCAGTCGGAACTGAAAGCCTGGGAAGGTGTCAGATAGCCATAAGCCGATCACTACATTTCAGGCTACGGCCATTGGCACTGACCTACAAACTGGTTGACTCGCCCGCCAGAAAACCGCCATCCACAATGAACAGCGTAGCGCCTGCATCGGTGCGGGTGCGGTGAACACTTTCCTGATCGGACACTTCAAAAGACATCCCCTGTGTAAGCCGGAACACTTGATTGTCAGCCAGCTCTATCTCCAGCACGCCCGAAACGACGAACATAATATGCCCCCGTTTGCACCAGTGATCAGACAGGAAGCGGGGCGAGTAATCGACTAACCGGACGCGCAACGACCCAAATTTAAGGGTCCGCCAACGGGCCGTTCCTGACTCGCCAGGGTACTCGGTAGCGGGCACTTCGGTCCAGTCGGTAACTTGAAAGGGAATAGAAGGGGTGTGCATTACAAAAAGAGATAACGGGTAGTAACGCCAGAATCAGCGCAGGAATAGTGTAATCAATTAGCTGGTAAGGGTCTCGTCGCCGATGGTTTGAACCGACGAATAATCCCGTTCGGCAAAGTTGATACGCTGTCACCAATTAAACAACCGCTATGCCCTACCGATGACTGCAAGATTGCGATACGGACGGTGGCCTGGTGATCATTCGCTAAAAATAAGCAGTGGCCAATGCTATCTTTGCCCAATTTTATAGCGCTCCGTTACCCCTCATGGCCCAATCGACCCGTCGAACCGCCCTCAGCGTCCGCCATCTGGTGGGCATCAAAGACCTAACCGAGTCCGACATTCAGTTGATTCTGGAAACGGCCGACCAATTTAAGGAAGTCATCAACCGCCCCATCAAGAAAGTACCGTCCCTGCGCGACGTGACCATTGCCAACGTTTTTTTCGAGAACTCGACCCGCACCCGGCTTTCGTTTGAACTGGCCGAAAAGCGGCTTTCGGCTGACGTCGTTAACTTTTCGGCGTCCGGCTCGTCGGTCAAAAAAGGGGAGACGCTGTTAGACACGGTCAACAACATCCTGGCCATGAAAGTCGACATGGTCGTGATGCGCCACAGCAGCCCCGGCGCTCCGCATTACCTCACCAAGCACATTAAGGCCAACGTCGTCAACGCGGGCGACGGTACCCACGAGCACCCTACGCAGGCACTGCTCGACTCGTTTTCGATTCGCCAGGTCCTCGGCGAGGTAGCGGGTAAACGCATTGCCATCATCGGCGATATCACGCACTCGCGGGTAGCACTGTCCAACATTTTCTGTCTGCAAAAGCAGGGAGCGGAGGTGATGGTTTGTGGCCCGAAAACGCTGATTCCGAAGCATATCGAAGCCCTCGGCGTTCGCGTGGGGCACGACGTTCGGGCGGCTTTAGCGTGGTGTGACGTAGCCAACGTGCTGCGCATTCAGTTGGAGCGCCAGCAGATCAAGTATTTCCCGTCGTTGCGGGAGTATTCGCTTTATTTCGGCATCTCAAAACAGATGCTCGATGAGCTGGACCGCCCCATTGTGCTGATGCACCCCGGCCCCATCAACCGGGGCGTTGAACTCACCTCCGACGCGGCCGATTCGAGCCACAGCATTATTCTGGATCAGGTCGAAAACGGCGTGGCGGTGCGCATGGCGGTGCTGTATTTGCTGGCGCAGTTGTGAAGATTTTGCGTAAATTTCGTTATAGTTAGGTTAAACTGATTGCTGTTCATGGAACTGGAACTACGCACCCTACATCCGCCCCGCTCTCGCGAATTCGACGACGACTTTTTCTTTGACCTCTGTCAGGCCAATGAAACCGTCCGGTTGGAACGCGACACGAACGGAAATATCATTTTTATGCCCCCCACTGGAACAGAAACAGGACGGTACAATGCCGATGTATCCGGCGAAATCTGGAGTTGGAACCGCCGTACCAAACTCGGTTACGCCTTCGACTCATCGACTGGCTTTAAACTACCCAACTCCGCCGTTCGGTCGCCGGACGTAGCCTGGGTAAATAAAGAAAAATGGGATAGCGTACCGGAGAAAGATCGAAAAAGGTTCGCCCCGCTTTGTCCCGATTTTGTGGTAGAAATTCGGTCAACGAGCGACGAACTGAAGGTACTAAAGGAGAAAATGGAAGAATACCGGGAAAACGGCGTCCGCTTAGGCTGGCTAATCGACCGGGCGGGCAAGCAGGTGTTTATCTACCGGGAGAACGGTTCCATTGAAATTAAACAAGGCGTTAGCGTTATCCTATCGGGGGAAGGCGTGCTGCCCGAACTGGTTGTGCAACTTGATCTGTAGCGCCCCTCACCCAGCCGAACAAATCCCGGAAACCCGCTGTTCACTGAATAACCGGCTGACGTACGATTTACACCCCTATTTTTATGAAAGGCTTTAATTTTTCCGACTTCGTACCTCCCGAACAAAAGGAAGGCTCCAAGTTCGATCAACTGCTTAATATCTTCCAGCAACTCCTGCTGCTGACCTCCGGCGACGTGGAGCAGGCAATGTCGTGGATGAGTCAGCTCGACCGACAGTATGGCCTGACCGACGATAAATACGGCATTGGTAACTTCTTCGATGACCTCAAAGAAAAGGGCTACCTAACCGAGTCGAACGAGGAAGGCAAGATTGTGATGACGCCCAAAAGCGAACAGACGATCCGCCGGTCGGCACTGGAAGAGATATTCGGCAAGCTCGAACGCTCCAAGTCGGGTGGCAATCACCAGACGCCCTACACCGGCACCGGCGACGAGTTGAGCAGCGACATACGAACCTATCAGTTCGGTGACTCGCTGGAGCAGATTTCAATGACCGAGTCGATTCGCAACGCGCAGATCAACAGCGGTGTTGAGGACTTCACGTTGATGGAGCGCGATCTGGAAGTGACGCAGAAAGAGCAGAAAACGCAGACGTCGACCGTGCTAATGATCGACATCAGTCACTCAATGATTTTGTACGGCGAGGACCGCATCACGCCCGCCAAAAAAGTAGCCCTCGCGCTGGTTGAACTCATCAAAATCAAGTACCCCAAAGACACCCTCGACATTGTGGTGTTTGGCAACGACGCCTGGCAAATTCAGGCTAAGGACCTCCCCTACTTAGAGGTTGGCCCCTACCACACGAACACGGTGGCCGGTCTGGAGTTGGCGATGGATTTGTTGCGTCGGCGAAAGAACAAGAACAAGCAGATTTTCATGATTACGGACGGCAAGCCGACCTGCCTGAAAGAAGGCATCAAATACTACAAAAACTCATTCGGACTGGACCGCAAGGTGGTTAGTAAAACGCTGACGCTGGCTGCGCAGGCCCGCCGACTGGAGATCCCCGTCACGACGTTCATGATTGCGAGCGATCCGTACCTGAAGCAATTCGTGCAGGAGTTTACGAAGGTGAACAACGGTCGGGCCTACTACAGCGGTTTACAGGGCCTGGGCAATATGATGTTCGAGGATTTTCAACGGAATCGCCGGAAGAATATTAAATAAGCTCCCAACGCTAAAGCGGTGGGCTAATAGCCATTCGTGCATCAACGTTTGTTAGCCCACCGCTTTAGCGAACAGCCACACATCTGCCAGCCTTTATCAGCCCACCGCTTTAGCGTTGGGAACGCGTGAAAAAATAATATGCAATCAATACTATCACGCAAAGTCGGGGCTATTGTCCCGACTTTGTTTTTGCTGCTGAGCATGATGTCAACCGTTTCGGCCCAGCCCCTGACCGACTCGCTGACGGCTTATCTACGTCGGTTCGGTCCGGCGACCCAACCCACCAGCGCACGGGTGAGCATGGCCGTAAAGTCACTGACCGACAGCACCATTGCATTCGAGCACCGGGCCGACGAGCGGGTGCCATCGGCGAGTGTGATCAAGCTGGCGATTATGCTCGAAGCGATGGAGCAGGTGAAAGCCGGGACGCTCGACCCGGACGAAATTCACATTCTGATCGACGCCGAAAAAACGGGGGGCGATGGGGTGCTGAAAACGTATTCGCACCGCAGCCGCATTGCCTACCGCGAACTACTCCGGCTCATGATGATCTATAGCGACAACACTGCTACGAACATTTTTATCAACGAACTCGGCCTGGATGCAATCAACGCCCGGATGCGAACGATTGGCCTGACGAAGAGCCAGTTAAACCGCGTGATGATGGACACGCTGGCCGCCCGGCAGGGACACGAGAACTACGTCACAGCACGCGAGATGAACAAGTTACTACAGAAAATTTACCGTCACGAGGTTGCGACACCTGCCCTCTGCGAACAAATGATTGGCATTTTAAAACAGAACGAAGACACATTAACAATCCCACGACTGTTAACCAAAGGCACCGTGGTGGCCCACAAAACCGGCGAGTTGACGTACGTCCGGGGTGATGCAGGCATTGTCTACGCCAAGCATCCTTTTCTATTGTCGGTATTCGTTGAAGGCGTGCCTACATCGGAAGCCGAACGAATTATTGGGGAGATCGCGCTGATTTGTTACACGTACTTCTCGGACAAATGACCACTTTCGCCGACCGCGCCATCGCCTATTACAACGACCTCGAAGCACCCACAAGTCTACCGTTGGGCGTTGGTGTCATGAATCCGTATCAGCAGCCGGACGTTCAACGGATTGTCGGGGAGTTTTACACGAAATTTTACAGCGATACTACTATCCGCGTATTCGTGCTGGGCATCAACCCCGGTCGATTTGGCGCGGGCGTAACGGGCATCTCGTTTACCACGCCCCAGAATTTGCGCCGGTACTGCGGCATCGAAAATGACCTGCGTGATACCCCTGAACTATCCAGCCGGTTTATTTACCAGGTCGTCGATGCGTTTGGCGGAGCGGCTGAATTCTACGGCAAGTTTTTTCTAAGCTCATTATTTCCGCTGGCTCTCACCAAAGACGCGAAAAACTACAATTTCTACGATGACCGCGTCACGACCAACGCCCTTTGGCCCGCCATCACTGAAACGGTTCGGGTACAAATTAGCTTTGGGTACGACCGACGGGTAGCCGTGTGTTTAGGCCGCAAGAATGAAACGTATTTGCGCCGACTGAATGAACAGCAGGGCTTTTTCGACCGCATCGTCACCCTCGACCATCCGCGTTATATTTTGCAGTACAAAAGCAAAGACACCCCGATTTATCTGGAACGCTACATTGCTCTGTTGCATGACTGTTTGGAAATAGCATAAAAACCGGCTCACCCGTTGAGGTAAGCCGGTTCCGAGCGTCGCGATTACGCTTTCGTCAGTTCAAGCGTAATCGTATAGTTCTCCTTCTTGCCATCGCCGTCAAAATCTTCCATCTCCTGCGTTGACATTTTCAGGGTGTTGCCACTCAAAACGGTATCGTACGTCGTCACGTCAGTACCGCTGGTGAGGGTAAGTTTAGTACCATCTAATTTCCAGGTCGAGTTATCGTCAACCGGGTTCATGTCGGTCGATGTTGTGCATTCGGAACCCGCTTTGCCCGTCACTTTCCCACCGGCATTAAACGTAATGACGGTCGTAGCCAGGCAATCTGCAATATCATTCCCGTTAGGAAGCGATCTGAACAGAGCGAGCAGATCGGTGTTTTTCTGGCCCGTTCCAAGCAAATCGATGCCGGGGTCGATTTTATAACCGGATATACGCCAGTCGCCCTCAATGGAATTTGGTGTAACGACATCACTATCTCCTTTCTTGCAACTGCTAAACCAAAATGGCATGACCACCACCAGCGCATAGGCCAGCGAACGGGCTGAAATTAACTTCTTCATACAATGTGTTTTGTGAGTAATTCGATCAGGAGCCAAATATAAAGGGTAGATAAACAACTACAGTCAGCGGTTGACTCAACGGTCAATCGGTTTCGCGAATGGCCGGATATTTTGTTGAAATAGCCCAAAATCTCGACCAACGGCGCCATTAATACCTTTATCGAACCTAATTATTGAAATAAATCGTAAAGTTGTACACTCAAAGAGCAATTTCGGGTGCCAGCTAACTGAACCGCTCTACAACCTTATGACAGGACTTTATAACTTCTCTACAACTTCTCACAAATGCTCGTTACAACTACACCAAACATCGAAGGCAAGCGCATTATCAATTACATCGGCTTGGTCAACGGCGAAGCTATCATCGGCGCGAACCTTGTCAAGGATTTCTTTGCCAACATCACCGATGTTGTAGGTGGTCGCTCCGGGGCCTACGAACAGGGCCTGCGCGAAGCCAAAAGCATTGCCATCAAGGAAATGATTGACCAGGCAACCCGTCTGGGAGCCAACGCTATTGTGGGTGTCGATCTGGACTATCAGACCATTGGCGGCAACGGCTCCATGCTCAT
The DNA here is from genome assembly GCF_054779955.1 of Spirosoma arcticum. NCBI lineage: Bacteria > Pseudomonadati > Bacteroidota > Cytophagia > Cytophagales > Cytophagaceae > Spirosoma > Spirosoma arcticum. The sequence continues at coordinate 72,000 of NZ_BAAGXG010000008.1, read as the reverse complement.
GGTCAGCGCCAACGGCACGGCGGTAATTATTGAATAACCTCCCAAACGCGCTCCGTCAAATAGACGGCCATTTCGGTTTGCAGGGCTTCTGCTTCGGCCCGCGCCCGGTCGGCAAAGTCCGGGCCGTCGGATGCGTACAGGATACTGCGCGACGCGTTGACCAGCAGACCGCCCGCGCTCGTCAGGCCCCGGCGCGACACCTCGGCCAGCGAACCACCCTGCGCCCCCACCCCCGGCACGAGCAAAAAGTTATCCGGGGCCAGTTCTCGAATTCGGCTCAATTCATTGGCCTGCGTGGCCCCTACCACAAACATCAGCCGGTCGGGTCCGGCCCAGGTTTGGGCCGTTTCGATCACGGTCTGGTACAATAGTTGCGCATCGTTTTCTTCGCTGGTAACAATCCGCTGAAAATCGGCGCTGCCGGAGTTGGAGGTCAGCGCCAGCAAAATCACCCACTTGCCGTCGTAGTCCAGAAACGGCATCACCGAATCGTGGCCCATGTAGGGCGCTACGGTAATGGAATCGAAATTTAATCCGGCGGCAGTGGGGTCAAAAAAAGCGCGGGCATACAAACCCGACGTGTTACCGATGTCGCCCCGCTTGGCGTCGGCGATGGTGAAGCAGTCGGCGGGTACGTAGTCCATCGTTCGTTGCAGGCTTTCCCAGCCGCGTGGTCCCTGAGCTTCGTAAAAAGCGATATTGGGCTTGTAGGCCACGGCAAAATCAGCGGTGGCGTCGATGATGGCCCGGTTGAAGGCAAACACCGGGTCGGGGTCGGTGAGCAGGTGGCGGGGCAGTTTGCGCAGGTCGGTGTCCAGACCCACGCAGAGATAGGACTGTTTTCGGAAAATCTGCTCACGTAACTGCGTATAGGTCATGCTGGTCTGGTAAGTCACACGCTAAAATGGTCAGATCAAAAGTACAAACTACGGTTCCGGTTTCATAAATTTGCCCGGATAGTCCGCCGACATCTTACTTAACAGCAGTACGTATGCAAATTCGGGAAACAGCCATCGACGGCTTAATTGAGTTAATTCCACGCGTGTTTGAAGATGAGCGCGGCTATTTCTTCGAGTCGTATAACAAGCCCCTGTTTACATCGCTGGGTTTGTCGATGGATTTTGTTCAGGATAACCAATCGTTTTCGGTAAAGGGCGTACTGCGTGGGTTGCACATGCAAAATCCGCCCTTTGCGCAGGGCAAACTGGTGCGGGTCATCACGGGTCAGGTGCTCGACGTTGCCGTTGACCTGCGTCCCGACTCACCCACATTCGGTCAGTATGAATCGTTTTTGTTAGATGCCAAACTTGCCAACATAGCCTACATTCCCGAAGGCTTCGGTCACGGGTTTCTGGCGTTGGAAGACAGCATCTTCAGTTATAAATGCACCAACGTGTACAACAAAGTTGCGGAGTCGGGTATTCGCTGGGACGACCCGGATCTGAACATTGACTGGGGTATCGCGAATCCCATTGTATCGGATAAAGATCAGGAGCTGAAGTTGCTGCGCGACCTGTTCCCGCACGCTGTGGTGTAAAGTCTAATGTAAAATGGTTAATGAATAATGGTCCGTCAGCGAATGCATTAACCATTTTACATTAACTACTTTTCATACATTTCTTCCATCACCTTCCGGCCTACTTTGCGGGCGGAGAGTGGATTTTGGCCCGTCACAAGTCGCTCATCAACTTCGATGTAAGGCAAAAATGGAATAAAGCCTTTGCTGTAGAGGGCGTTCTTTCGTCGCAGGGCATCTTCAAGCAGAAACGGCACTTCCTCATCGAGCCGGACGAGTTTTTCTTCAATATTCGAGAAACCCGTTATCTGCCGGTTGCCAATCAGCGGGGAGCCGTCGGACAACTTAACGTTCAGCAACCCGCTGACGCCGTGGCAAACGGCCGCTACCATCCCCCCGTTCTCGTAAATCTGCCGGGTAATACTCTGGAGCGTCAGGTTATCGGGAAAATCCCACATGGTGCCGTGCCCGCCCGTGAAGAAGAGAATCTGATAGTTGGCCGGGTCCACCTCATCCAACCGCAGCGAATGGTCTAATTTATGGCGAAAGGTGGGGTCGTTGTACCACTTTTCGTTCACGGTATCGCGCCGGTCCATGCTTTTTTCGTCAATGGGAATTGGTCCGCCGTTGGGACTGGCAATGTCGTAGGGCAGGTTCCGGTCGGCCAGTTCGTCGTAGAAATGAGTAGCCTCACTCAACCACAAACCCGTTTTGTGCGGTTTGGTGGGGTAATCCTTGTGATTGGTGCAAACGATGAGCGTGCGATAAATGGGGTCCATGAGGAAGGCAATAATGGATAATGAAGAATGAATAACGGGTCACTGACGAAGCAAACTTCGTTATTCATTGCCCATTACTCATTATCCATTATCCATTATTTTCAAATCTTCCGCGTCGAAACCGGACCGAGTTCCAAATTCAATACTCCGCGCGGGCATACCGCCGAGCAGATGCCGCAGCCCACGCACGACGACCGCACAATGTCCTGCCCGCGCTGGGCGTAGGCCCGCACGTCGATCCCCATCTCGCAATAGGCCGAGCAGTTGCCACACGAGATGCATTGCCCGCCGTTGGTCGTGATCCGAAACCGCGATTTAAACCGCTGGACCAGCCCTAAATAAGCCGCCAGTGGGCAGCCGAACCGGCACCAGACCCGGTTGCCCATGACGGGGTAAAAACCCGTGCCGACCACCCCCGCGAAGATGGAACCGATGTAAAAGCCGTAGGTGGAGCGGACGTTGTAACTGTCCAGAAAGCCCAGCACGGTGTTCTGGCCGCTGAAGTACGTGTAAAGCACCAGGGCGGTCATCACCACGGCGAACACCAGTACGCTATGCACAATAACGCGCTCGAACTTCCACGCTTTCAGGCGCTTGTCGGATAAGTGACGATACGGGTCGCCGAGGGTTTCGGCCAGTCCCCCGCAGCCGCATACCCACGAACAGTACCAGCGCTTGCCGAAGAAATAGGTTAGCACCGGCACCGCCACCAGCGCCAGCGCAATGCCCCAGACGAGCATAAAAATACCGAGCGAACCAGCCTGTAGCTTTTCATCAATTTTATAATCGAAGAAGAACGTGTAGTCGAGCGGCCAGATGTTTTTGAGATCCTGGTAGGGTTGGTTGAGCCGCTGCATAATTTCGGGGATCAGAAACGCAAACGACACCTGAAAAAACATAACCGACGCCGTCCGCAACTGCTGATAGCGGCTGTGACGGTAGTTAATCAGCATCCGGACGCCCATTACCAGAATGACGAGCGTGTACAGAAACCCGTAGAGAAACCACCGGCTGGCCGGACCGGCGTTCAGGGCACGGCTGATGGGGTCGACCAGCAGCACCCAGTTGGTCATGTATTCGGGATAAAAATAGAGTGCGACATAGAACGCAACTAAGAAGACACCGAGCGCAATGCCGATCCAGCCGCGATTGGTGGCCGAATGGCGATAGAGGTAGTTGTTTTTGATGCCGGGGATTGACTTCAGCCCGGTCAGGGCGTAGAGCAGTCCCCCGATGGACGCCAGACCAATACTAAGCCAGAACCACAGCCATGAGTTGCCCGGCCCGGTGAGCATACCCAGCGATGACTCCTTCGTGATGTCGAACACGTAGTTGTCGTTGATGACTTTATCCCAGGCTTTCTTGGCACGCATTTCGCCGTTATACCCATCGATTGTTTTCCGAAAATCGCTAATAAACGACCAATTACTGTCATACGTTTTATTGAGCATGAACGCCGTTCGGTCATGGACAATAGCGCGGTGTTCGGCTTTGACTACCTCGTCTATACCGGCATTTGTTAGTTTAAACTGACCCAGTGTCAGTGTGAAAAGCCAAATGGCAAAACCGGCCGTAAACAGCACGAGTCCGAGCCGTTGCAGAGTGAGCATGATGACGTTGATTTTTAGGGTCGAAAGTTACGTCGATCCCAAGTGAAACATTGGTCAGTTATCCGACAGATTTTCTTAAATTAAGATTAAACCCTGATTGCATTATTCCGCTCTAATCATTGGCGTATCAGACGTAACGCAAATTAAAATTTTACAATAGCATGATTACGCCGAATTAATTGGCAGCCATTTTGCTATATTTGTTTTAAACCGTATCGTACCGTACCCTATGAAAACTATCAATTATGAATCACTCCGGGCCGAACATGCCTGGATGATTGTTTCGGACCAGCTTCAGCAGCGCAACAACATGCTGGCCAAAGGTATCTCGCACATGGAACGCACTCCGGCGGAGTTGCCCATGGCCAGCCGCCTGATGATGTTACGCTATCACCTCAAAATGAGTTTGCGCCAACTCACGCAGGAGGCCCGTAAGCGGCCCCAGTCAGCCGAAGACGCCGAACGTTTGCACCAGCAGTGGCTGCACGTTCACCAGTTGTTTTTCCTGCTCCGTCAGATCGACTCGGAGTTTAGCCGGGCCGCTGGCGAAAACAACACCCTACGGTCGTGGGTTGCCTCGCTGGAAGGGCGCGTGTATCGCTCGGCGCTGGTGCATTTGAATTAGGGTCGATTCGGTTTCCCAACGCTAAAGCGGTGGGTTGATATCTCCAGGCCAATAGCCAATATCAGCCCACCGCTTTAGCGTTGGGACCTCGTTAATTTATCGCCCGAAATCAGTCGCTCGCTCAGCGACGGCAGGCTCCGCCAAGGACTCCGATGCGATCAGCAGGCGGTGCTGGAACGTGAGCGACTGACCAGCCGCCAGCAATTTGTTCAGCGCCGGAGCTTTGCCATTCGTCATCACCGACGGAGCTAATGGGTTGGCCGCAAACAAGCCGTAGCCACGGGCGTGCCAGTAGGTTGGATAACCTACGTTGCGGGGATGGTCGAGCAGTACCACCGAAACCGACTCCCCATTGAGCGTTCCGGTTAGGTTGACCCAACGGCCACGGGTGCCCCAAACGGCATCGCCCACGGCCCCTTCGCTGCTGACATACTTACCGGTGACACCTTCATTGTTAAGCATCGGAACCGCCGTGGCTACGCCCTTGGCATCGGTAAACACCTCCGGCTTGGTCGACGGGTGTTCGAGTTGCCGGGCTAAGCGGACCGCAAGTAATCCTTCTTTGTTGTCTTTGAACAGCACATCCTTATCGAGCGCCTTCAGCGTCGTAATCCGGTCGATGGTGCGTTCTTTAGCGCCCGCCCGAAACACGTATTGGGTCGTTTCCTGTAGCATCGGTTTGCCGTCTTTGTCGAGCCAGTCGGCCGTCACGGTCAGTTCGCCCTGTCCCGAACCGCTTTTCATGGACGTTACGCCCGTATGGACAATGGTGCCGAACGGTCCTTTGTGTTCGGGGCCAACCTCGGTTGAGTTGTTCCAGAAGTCATGGCCGTTCACGTCGCCGTAGTTGAACCACATACCCACGTGGTGCGGATGGTCGACGCGCTCACCGGGCCGGGGGTCCATCGGCCAGCCCCGCGTAATGGCGTTGCCACCCGCCGACATAATTGGGTAAAGTACGGGTTTCTTGAGTACCGTTGGGCCGGGGTAGATATACGCCGTAAACGGCTTTCCATCGACCGTCACAGTCACCGACTTAGCCCCCTCGTTGTGGGTGAGCTGAACTTGATTTTTGGCCGTTTGGCCGATGGTTAACTGCGCCATCAGCAGCAGAACAGGAAGTAGACGAAACATGGTTAACCGATTGGGTGAAGTATAAAAATACAAAGCAGCGCAACCGCCTGTTTTTACCCACCCTGGCAGGTGCATCAGTCGGTTGACGCAACGGTAAACGTCTGCTGACTCATGGCAAAACCGGCGACCTTGTCGTTGCGGATAAATAACAGCCCAAGCTGGTAGGTACCGGGGGGCAGAATAGCTTTTTGAAACTCCGTGATGCGTTCGTTCCGAAAATAGCGGCCTGCTGTCAGTAACGTCAGCTTCGTATCCAGCACCGGTACGGCCGGGAGTGTATATCGCCTGCCGCCCGCCGACTCCGCAATCAGATAGGCGCTGCTACCTAATTGAAACTCGCCGGGCAGGAAAGCGGGCGTACTACGCACACGCAGGTAATGATTATTTTGGGTGAAAAACCCACTCGGATTGGGATCGCTATAGGGTTCGACCGTCAGGCGGCACTCCACCGGAAGCGGCTGCCACTGGGCCGGGTCCGACCAAACGGGCGGGTATCGAAAAACTCCCCGGTCATCCATTCGCTTCAGCACTTTGCGGGTATTCCCGGCGTAATAGGGCAAGGGCAGCGTTGTTCCGTGGTAGCGAACGTTAAACGCGTCGAGCTGACGGGTCTGTCGCCCGATGAGGATTTCGGGAATCTTCGCGTACGCGCTGACACCGTACATCGCAACGGCTACCAGAGAAGCCATCCCGGCCCAGGTTGGTCGGAATCGGCGGGTAATCAGCAGCAATCCCAGCAGGTAAGACAGGCTGAACGCCAAATGGGAATAAATGCGGTAGCGGTCCCGGAGCAGTTCGTCGGACGGGCGGCTGATGCTCAAAATAGCGGCCGTAGCCAGCACCACCGTTCCAATCGCCAGGAGTTCGGCGAAGGCATTTGTTCGGTGGGGAGAAGCCAGCAAGTAACGGCGGCTCCGGTAACTGACCACCAGCGCCACCACCCAGCCGACCGCGATAACTACTCCACCAACCGCAGCCACCCCAAACCGAACCTGATTGGTCAGCGACGCCCCCAACACCATCAGCAACTTCGGAGGAACCTCCAACAGCGTACCGGCGGGCGGGGCGGATTGGTAATCCCAGAAAAACAGGACCAGCGCCCCGGCAATGCCGCCTACCCATACCCAGCCATCCGTTCGCCACCGCCACTGCCAGGCGACAAGCAGACTACCCACGCCAACCGCCAGCAGACCGTTGCCACTGGTGAACAGAGCTGCTATGCTAAGTAGCAGCGGCCCGATAATCCGGTCGCGCCGGACGAGCCGGTGCAGCGCTTCGATGATGAGGTAGATGACCGTGAAATTCTGCAAGGCGGCCATTCCCCAGAACATGTTCTCGTGCGACTGAAGGTTCAGCAGCCAATAGGGAACGGGAATGAAATACCAGTTGGGCAACCCAAGCTGGCGAAATAATGTCCAGAACCGCCAGACGATGCCCAGCAGGGCCGCATTGCCCAGCGCAATCATGACCAGCACGTTCATGCGGCCAGTCAGGTAATACGTGGCCAGCGTCACGAGCCGGTCATACACGATGCGGTGGTAATTGTGGGGTTCAACGAGCCGCTGGAGTTTTTGCCCCCAAGATACGGCCGGGTCCGTCCAGTCGAGCAAAAAACCGAGCAGGGCGTAGTCATCGTGAAACACGACGTTTTCGCTCCAAAACCACAACGCCAATACCAGTATCAAAAACGGAACGGCAAGTATCAGTACGCCTAACCAGCGGCTAACTGGCCACAGAAAACGGGATTGACTTCGTATTGGCATTAGTTATGAACCGGTGACGGCAGGGGGCTACTGCCCCATCAGAATTTTATTCGTTACATCCTGATTAATGGTGATGTAGCCGGGGTAATTGACTTGTTTGCCACCCAGATCCAGCGTCGGCTTGATTCGGATCGTCAGTTTCGAGGGCTGCGCATCGGTGGCGCCGGAGAAATTCTGCACCAACTGCGTGAAGGCATCGCGGGTTTTGGGATCGGTGAAAAGCTGGTAGGCGTTGGCGCTCAAACGCACCGGTACGCGGGTTTTGCCCCCGCCGGGCTGCACTTCGATGCGCTGATTCAGGAAGCCGTTGAACAACTCCTGCCCCGCCAGCAGAATCCGGTATTCCAACTGGTTGATGCCCGCCAGTTTGTTGGTCGGGTTGGTGATGTCGAGGTTAATGCGGGCCTCCAGCGGTACGTTGCGCGTGAGCAAACCCGTTGCCAATCGGGGGTACCGGGCTGGATTGATGTCTTCAATTTTGCGAAACTGCCGCACGTCGACCCCCGCTAAGTAAACGCTGTCGGCCGAGCCAATGCTGTAGCGGCAATCGCCGAGGGCTTTGGCCTGGGAAATCTGTTTATTAACGCCACACCGGCTGAACAGCAGCGGCAGAGCGAGTAACACTACAATAAGTCCTTTTTTCATGATGCAAAGCTAAATCGTTTGTCTAATAAACGTCAGACAGGGAACAACCGATTTAGTTTAATTGGCCCGCCCGGTGGCATCGCTGCCTCAGCAGATCTCCGTTTTACATCCAGTTGGGCGTATTTATAAACAGACGAATGGACCAGAAAACAGTTGTTACCTTGACGCACGGAACATCCCGGCAGGCAGAGCGCAGCAATAGCACATGAGAAAAATAGTAGTGGTAGCCGGAGGAACGGGCAATTTAGGGCAACGAATTGTCAACGCTTTGCTCCAAGAAGGAGCCGACGTTCGGGTTATTGTTCGGTCAAGTAGTGATGCCGCCACCGTAAAAAAGCTGGAGAATCTGGGAGTAACCGTATTCAAAGCAGATACGTCAAACGTAGCGGAGGTTTCCAATGCCTGCATGGGTGCTTCGTGCGTCGTTTCTGCATTGGCGGGCCTACGCGATGTGATTATAGACACCCAGAAAGTGCTGCTGGACGCGGCAATCATAGCGGGCGTTCCACGCTTCATACCGTCCGATTTTTCGTTGGACTTCACAAACCTCGAAGTAGGCGGAAACCGCAACTTAGATTTAAGGCGGGAATTCCACCACTACCTCGACAAAACGACCATCGCAGCCACAACGATTTTCGTTGGACCGTTCATGGATTTGCTGACCGACCAGATGCCCATGATTCTTTTCAAACCGAAGCGGATTTTGTATTGGGGCAACGCCGATCAGCGCATCGACTTCACCACGATGGACGACACGGCAGCCTTCACGGCAAATGTGGCGCTTGACGACGGCGCTCCCCGCTTTCTACGCGTCGCAGGCGCCCAAATCAGTCCCCGGCAGTTGGCGACGGTGGTGAGCGAGGTGACCGGCAACAAGTTCCGATTGTTACGGGCGGGCGGTCTGGGACTGCTCAACCTGCTCATCCGGGTCGCCCGGACGGTAGCCCCCGGCAAGAACGAACTTTACCCGGCCTGGCAAGGGATGCAGTACATGCGCGATATGATGGAAGGCCGGGCTAAGATCGACTCATACGACAACAATCGGTATCAGGGCATGCGTTGGACGACGGTGAAGGCTATACTTTCACTTCACCAGCACGAAAATCCTCGCAACCCTAAAAAGCAGGTATAATCACCACGAAACGGTAGTGGAAACGTGACTGACGATTAAGAAGGGGCAATCTAAGCGGTTCAAAAGCAGTCCGCATCGGCTTTTATTGGCGTTGGCAGGAGTGCTACTCGCCGTATCAAACGGCGGCAGTTTGTGCCCAACGGAAGGATACCGGGCAAGGTGTTGGGGCGAAAAAGCGGTGAGAGCTGGTATCATTTTCAGTATCTTGTCCCAATACATACGGTCGTATGTATTGGGACAAGCAATTTTCAACAAGTCTCAATTTAGACCTTCTTGAAAATCATTACTCTACATCCAATGATGTTGGCTCTTTGCTAATAGTTGTTTTTATATCTTCAATTGAAGCTTTATTCAGGTTTGGAAGCTTGTCCTTCATCATTTGTATAATTGTATCCTTAAATTCAGGTATGGTTTGTAATGCTTGCTGAAATGGTTTTGAAGAAAAAAACTCATGCCACGGACTTCCGTGAACACCATCTTCTACCAATCTTAATGGCGCTTCTTCTATTCTTTCTAATGCAGAACTAAATAGACGGGCTTCAAATAATGGATCTATCCTTGCAGCCTCTCGCCGGTATCCTTCATAAGCTTTTGCAACAGACGCTTTAAAAGCATAATCCTCTGATAATCGAAAGCGCTGATTGACTTGCTTTGTAGATAACCATGCAAACCACAAAGGTGCACCAATACTTAATAGGGACAATATTACTTGCATAGTTATAACCCCCCAATGTGGGTCAGGAGCTTTTTAGCGCATCTGAAAGCAATGTAATACGATTTGAACGGGTGCAATTCAGATTGTCGCTTCGAGATCGTAACTTAGAGCATGGATAACAACCCGACGCTGACCTTCACCGAAGAAGAATACATGGCTTTAGCCCACCAAAAATATCAACAACTTAAAGCCCTCAAAGCCAAACCTACTTTCTATGACTACGAGAAATTGTTCGAGAAAATATGGCTCGACCTGGGTCGGCAAGTTTTAGAAAAGAGTGTTGGCCAGGTGCCGAGCGAGCGACGTAAAAAAAAGATGAAGATGCGTTTCGGAGATATACAAATCGCTAACAGTGAGTTGTTTAGTTACCATCTTAACGGGTTTGCCATCAGCCCCTATCTTCAGGAAAAATTGGTTTTCCTCGGCCAGTTCGAGGTCTATTAACAGGCTTCAGCAATGGCCCAAACCATGCTCGGTATCCGTATTGGCCCCAGTCAGATTGACCGGCTAACCCGGTATTACGGAGCGGCTATTGCGGACTCGTTAGATGAGCCTGTACCGACAAACGAACCCGCTTCGGGGGTGATTTATGCCCAGGTCGACGGGGCCATGCTGCTGACCGAGGAGGGGTATAGAGTAGTCAAGTTAGGGCGCATTTTTGCGGCTTCATCCCTGAAAGAAAGCCCCGTTGACGAGCGTGGGGGGCATATTACATCGTCACTTTTTGTGGCTCATGTAGGGACTGCTGTCCAGTTCAGCCCCAAATTTGATGCCCAATTAGAGTCTCATACCGACCGGGGTGCCAACTTGGTTTTTATTAGTGACGGGGGCGGTTTGGCTTGGTCAGATGATGGAAAAATCGTGGCCAAAGGCTACGCTGATTTTGGATTTATACCACACCTTGGTGCATATTAGTGAAGCCGGTAGTGGGGCGTTTGGCACTGGCAAGCGGGCTTCGAGTTGGCTGGATGAACAGCGTAAGTTATTATTGGCGAATGAGTTAGATTCTGTTTTGGTCAATATCAGGGGCTTGCGTATTGGGGCCGCTTTGCGGGATTCGGTCTGCGCTTATTTAGAGACGAATCGGGATCGAATGGACGATAAAGCGTATCGCCAGCGGGGTTTGTTGCTTGGCTGGGGAGCCATTGAATCGGCCCACCGAAGGGTAGTGCAACGACGTTTGAAGCGGTCGGGGCAACGGTGGAGTATTGACCGAGCGCAACAGATCTTAAATCTACGGGTATGCCAGATGAGTGATCGGTGGGCCTTAGTTGGCCAGCAGATTGAACCCTATAGGTAGGCTATGGCTGCGTAGCGACAATTTGAATTGCACCCATTTGAACCTATTATTGCCCCTATTGACAAGGCCGTTATAAGACCAAGAACCCAAGTCCACATGGCTTTAGATGAAGAATCAGCTCGCTCATCAAAAGCAGCCGCTAAACCTATTGAGGTAGTTATACGATAAGCTTCTGAAGCTTGCTGTACAATTCCGTCAGCTTCGATCTTCTTTTACCTCAGTGATTTTATTGTTGCGTCGGCTTGAGAATTTTGGTTTCAATCTTTCCAAACAATTCTGCTGCACCTGTTGCTAGTGTATCAACACTTTTACGAGCCTCTCTCAATTATTGTAAATAAGTAGGTAAATTCTCCGCAGCTTCCGTAGCTTCCTGAATCAATTTAATTTGATTTTTTAACTCCTATTTTTTGGGAGTAATGTCATTCAAATCAGCTTCAACTGAACGCAACCGTCTTGCAAGAGCAGGTGGCAAAGCTTTATTGTCGCTAATCACTTTCCAAATGAATAAAGGCCCAAATGTTGATTCAATACATGAAAGAGTAGAAACATAAATGAGTATAGCAGTTGCTCCATTACTATTAAATATATATGGTAGCGTTTGAGCTTTTATATTTTTGAGACTTTGATTTACAAATTCCACTTCCTCTTCAAAGTGTTCTTCAATATCATCAACACTGGCTTCTTTGATTTTTTCAGATAAAGCAAAAGGTATATTTGATAATGTATGTCGATTGACCGAAGGCAAGTTCCAGCCGTTTATTACTGAAAAATCTCTATCCTCAGTAGTGCCGTTTAAGACTGATTTATGAAGATCATCCAGTAAATCACAGGTTTCTTGTAAAGTTTTATGCATAGTATAAACCAATTTTAGTTAGAGGGTTTAAAATTTTATCGGATAAGTGCTGGAATGTTCGACTGCGCTGAAAGGGGGGCTGGCTTGTAAAAGACTCTTAATGAACTGGTGTCTACGTCGCGCCGGGCTTGGGCAAGATCGTAACTTTCCTGCACCGTCAGCCAGAATTCCGGCTTGGTGTTGGCGAAGGCTGCGGCCTAAGCGGATTGCCATTTCAGACGTTACGCTTTGTTTGCCGTTGATAATGGTCGACAAGGTTTTACGGGTCGTGCCTAACCCTGTCGCTACTTCCGCAACGTCAGCTTTTTACCAGTCTCTTCAAAAATACCTTCCAACGTCTCGCGGATGAGTGCACCGGGGTGGGCGGGGTCGAACAAAGCCATGATCTGTTTTTTTGCCTAAGCCGATTGCAAGCCAGCCTCTGCATGACCGAAATGCTGAATTACGGAGCGGTCTACTTTCCGTTCGGCGTGCCAGAGCTCATAATTCTTTTGCAAATTCACCCAGAACTGCGTTGTGTTGCCGAAGGCTTCAGACAGTTTTACGGCTAACTCAGGACTCATGCCCGCCCGTTCGTTCACAATGGCCGATAGGTTAGCACGGGCAGTGCCTAAGCCTTTAGAGACTTCGGTGATCGTTAAGCCGCGTTCAACGATATAGTCTTCCCGCAAGATCTCGCCGGGATGCACGGGGGCTAAGTTGCGCGTCATTGTTTAGTGGTAATCAATGTAATTAACGTCGTATACGTGTCTCTGCCTTCAAAGCGAAATATGGGCGTCACTGGTGTGGATCGTAATACTACACATTACAGTTCAAAAATCAACTTACAAACTCAGTACCGGGTATGACCCACGCCGGGTTGAATGGAGTCTAATCAATCCCCGCCCTTCTACCATTAACTTTTGGACTATTTTTTTATCTTTGTCCAAAGTCCCCTCCCCTACAGTTAATGAGCAAGTTGACCGCCGACGACCTGATTTACGGGTACATCAACGGTATCTTTCCAATGGCCGACGCCGACGGTACGCTGTACTGGTACGCGCCGGACCCGCGTGCTATCATTCCCATCGACACCTACAAACCGGCCAAATCGCTACGGCCAATCCTGAACAAAAACCAGTTCGAGATTCGCATCAACGCCGACTTTGAGCAGGTGATGCGCTACTGCTCCATTCCCCGCTCAACCGACGACAGCGCCTGGATTTCGGATGAGATCATTGACGCCTACACCGAACTGCACCGGCTGGGGCTGGCCCACAGCGTCGAGACGTACGTGGATAACCAATTAGTGGGCGGTCTGTATGGGGTGGCCCTCGGCGCAGCTTTCTTTGGCGAATCCATGTTTCACCACGTCAGCAACGCGTCGAAAGTGGCGTTTCACCAGTTGATTCTAATTTTGCGCGAGCGGGACTTTGTGCTCTTGGATACGCAGTTCATCAACGACAACGTCCGCCGGTACGGGGCCATCGAAATCCCGAAAGCCGACTACCTGAAGCAGCTTAAAGCCGCCGTCCGCAAAAAAGCCCGTTTCACCGAACCCGTGCTGGAGCATCTGTTCAGCAGCCAGAAGTGAGTGTATGTGTTTTTGAGTGTATAAGTTTTTGAGTTGGCCGCCCCGGAAACCGACACACGTAAACACCCATACGCTTACACACCTACCCACCCTACCTTTGCCGCATGACAAAACCCGTTCTTGTTGTTAAATTCGGTACGGCGTCCATCACAAAACCCACTGGCGAACCCAATGAGCCGGTTATGGTCGACATTGCCCGGCAGGTGGCCGCGCTGCATCCGCACTACCGCATCGTGCTGGTGTCGTCGGGGGCAGTGGGCGCGGGAAAAGCCCTGATTCATGACTACCGAGGCGACATCACCCAGCGCAAAGCCGCTGCGGCCGTGGGTAACCTGCTATTGCTTAGCCAGTATGCCCGGTTCTTTTCCATCTACGGGATCGCCATTGCGCAGAGCCTGTGCGAACGTCATCATTTCGCCAACCGCGACCAGTTTCTGCAACTCAAACAAACGTACGACGAACTTTGGGCTAATAACATCATTCCAATTGCCAACGAAAACGACGTCGTCAGCAACCGCGAATTGAAGTTCTCGGACAACGACGAACTCGCCACACTCATTGCCGTCGGCTTTGGGGCCGAGGCCCTCATGCTGTGTACGTCGGTGGGCGGGCTGCTCGATGCCGATGGGCAGACCATCCGGCAGGTGACGGCTTTCGATGAACGCGTTTTCGGGGTGGTGCGCCCCGACAAATCATCGCTGGGACTGGGCGGCATGGCCTCCAAACTGACCTTTGCCAAGCTGGCGACGCGCATGGGCATTCGGGTCGTCATTTTCGGGCTGAACGAGCCGGACAACCTCGGCCGGGCGTTGCGGGGCGAAACCGGCACCGAATTTGTTCCCTCCGAAACGTCGCTGTCGGCCCGCAATCGCTGGTTAGCCAGTGGCAGTTTAGTCGTTGGGCGGGTGCGGGTCGATGCGGGGGCGGTGCGGGCACTGGCCCAACGGCGGAGTTTGTTGGCGGTGGGTGTGCGGGCAGTGCTGGGCGAGTTTGCCGCTGGTGAGATGGTTGAGATCTGGGACGAGCACGACGCACCCGTGGCCGTGGCCCGAACCCGGATTTCGTCGGAAACGTTGTCGCAGCAGCTCACTCAGCAAAACGTGGAAGTCGCCAACGCCAATGATATTGTGCTTTTATAACCTGTATCTTTTATGAACCCCATCACACCCCTCCTTCAGGCCACCAAGCAGGCATCAGCGGTTGTTCGGCGGCTTAGCCCCGCCACCAAAACCGACCTACTCAACCGGCTTGCCGACATCATAGCGGCCCATTCCGCCGACATCATGGCCGAAAACCAGAAAGACCTCGACCGGATGGACCCAACCGACCCAAAATACGACCGGCTGAAACTAACCGAAGCCCGCATTGACGGCCTGGTGCAGAGCCTGCGTGAGGTGGCGGTGCTGCCCGACCCGGCTGGCGACGTACTCGTGGACCGGACGATTGAACAAGGGCTGACACTCCGAAAAATTACCGTGCCACTCGGCGTTGTGGGCGTTATTTACGAAGCGCGTCCCAACGTAACGGTCGACGTGGCGTCGCTCTGTTTGCGGTCAGGGAACGCGTGTGTGTTGAAAGGTGGCAAGGAAGCCGATTTCTCAAACCGGTATTTAGTCGGTTTGATTCAGGGCGTTCTGAGTGAATTCGACGTGCCGAAAGCCGCCGTAACCCTGCTCTCCCCCGACCGGACCGTCGTGAATGAACTGCTGACGGCGGTGCGGTACGTGGACATTATCATCCCGCGCGGCTCGGAGTCGCTGATTCAGTTCGTGCGCCAACATTCGCTCGTGCCCACCATCGAAACCGGTGCGGGCGTCTGCCATACCTATGTCGAAGCGTCGGCGGATTTGGAAAAGGCCGTGGCTATCGTTGTTAACGCCCGGGTATCCCGTCCGTCGGTTTGTAATTCGCTCGACTGCCTACTCGTAGACGAAGCCATTGCGGGCCGTTTTGTGCCGATGCTCACGGCCGACTTCCTAAAATGGAACGTCGAGGTATTTGCCGACGAAACAGCGTACGGAATTTTTGAGCGGGCTGGTTACATCAGTCTACAACCGGCTCAACCTGGTGACTTTGGCCGCGAGTTTCTGGATTATAAAATTGCCGTGAAGGTCGTGGCCGGGCCGGACGAAGCGCTGTCGCACATCCAGAACTACTCCTCGCGGCACTCCGAAGCGATCCTCTCGCAGAACCAGCCCGTTATCGACCGTTTCCTGAGCGAGGTTGATGCGGCTGCGGTGTATGCCAATGCCTCGACACGCTTCACCGATGGAGCCGTGTTTGGTCTGGGAGCCGAAATTGGCATTTCGACCCAGAAGCTGCACGCCCGCGGCCCGTTTGCGCTGGAGAAATTAGTCACCGAAAAGTGGATCGTGATTGGTGATGGTCAGGTGCGGTGGTGACAAATTCGCTCATTCCCTGAATAATTATACTTGATAGGCTCAACACGGCGTTTGATAGGGGAAACTCAACTTATCTTTATACGCTATCATGGATATTCCTTACACCATTCGTTCGGTTCGCAATGTCCTGCTGGCCATTGTGCTCATTGGCTCATTAACGACCGCCTGCAAGAAATCCGGCCTTGGTGGAGCGGACGTCGATCCACGCGATCAGTATGTGGGTACATATGAAGGATCTTACACCTCGACTACGTATATCAACAACGCCCTTCCGGCAAATCCCCCCGAAGCAGGTACCGTGCAGATTACGGTGACGAAGGCGCAGACGGGCAATCAAGTTTACATGGAATTATTATTCAACGGTTCTACTAAACAATCATTAACGGCTGAACTCACCGATGCTACCTTCACTGTTATTGACAAGCAGACTGAACCGCTGGCATTTGGGGGAACAACATACGATGCTAATTACACGGCTCAGGGACAATTTGTGGTACAGGACAAGACGTTCACGCTGAATACAGTCGCTGAAACGCTACGGTTGGGGGTTACACTTACTAAGCGGGGCGATATTAAGGGTACAAAGAAATAGCTACCTTGCGCCGGTTCCTAACTCCGGTTCATTCATGAAAACATGCATTCTAACCGGCCTGATGGCCGGTTTTTTTCTGTCGGCTACGGCTCAGACCGCTGCCCGAGTCACAACCGCCCGCACCGCCAGTGGTAACTCCGTTTTGCAAGAGACTCAGCCTGAAGCAGTTGGCATGGATGCGGCCCGGCTTCAGCGGATGGACGCCGTTATCAACGACTACATCGCCAACCGCAGACAGGCGGGCGTGGCCGTGCTGGTAGCCCGCAACGGGCGTGTCGTTTATCATAAAGCCTACGGGCAGGACGACGTAGCCGCTAAAACGCCCCTGAAACGCGACGCTATTTTCCGGCTTGCCTCGCAGACGAAAGCCATCACCAGCATTGGACTGATGATATTGTTTGAAGAAGGTAAATTCCTGCTCGACGACCCCATCTCGAAGTACATTCCGGCCTTCAAAAGCCCGAAGGTGCTGGATAAATTTAACGAAAAAGACACCTCCTACACCAGCGTTCCGGCCAAGCGGGAGATCACCATCCGGCAGTTGCTGACCCACACGTCGGGCATCAGCTACCCAACCATCGGCACGAAAGAAGCCGTAGCCATCTATGCTAAAAACGGCATTCCGAGCGGCATTGGCACACCCGCCAACACGTTAGCCGAGGTGATGCCCCGGTTAGCCGCCCTGCCACTGATGCACAACCCCGGCGACAAATGGACCTACGGCCTAAGCACCGACGTGGTGGGTTACCTGATCGAAATGCTGTCGGGGCAGTCGCTCGACCAGTTTCTGCGGACGCGGCTGTTTGAACCGCTGGGCATGAACGACACGTATTTCTATCTGCCCACGGCCAAGCAGGCCCGGCTCACCAGATTATACACGGAAGATTCCACAAAGGCCGTTCGGCGGATGCCATCGCTGGGCGGCATATCGGAAGATTATCCCAGGCAGGCGGGTACGTATTTTTCGGGGGGTGCGGGGTTGTCGGGTACGCTGTACGACTACGCCATTTTCCTGCAGATGGTACTGAACGGGGGTGAATACGGCGGCAAACGCTTTCTTAGCCCAACAACCGTGCGGCTCATCACTACCAATCAAATCGGCGATCTGAACCAGGGCATCAACAAATTCGGACTGGGTTTTGCCATCACCTCCGAGCGAAGCGCGGCCCGTCTGCCCGCGTCGCAGGGAACGTTTGATTGGGGCGGGTTCTTCGGCACCACGTACTGGGTCGATCCGAAAGAGAACGTTGTGGCGCTGCTGTATACGCAAAAGGTGCCCAACAGCTACGGCGATCTGAACGACAAATTTAAGGTGTTGGTGTATCAGGCCATCACGCAGATGAACGACCCGGAGCGGTAGAAGAACCACAAGGCTTTCTTTTTACGGACAAAACACAGACCATGAAACTACTACTAACCCTTTGCCTGATTCTGTCCGTTCAACTCGTTCACGCCCAAACGGCGGTCTCGCCATCGGCCGATGAACGGGCGGTTTCCGACGCCGAGAAACAGCGGTTCGATGCGCAGGTAAAGAAAGATTACGCCGTGCTGGACCGGGTATTGGCCAACGATATGGTTTACACGCACTCCAGCGGCAACGTGGATGGCAAGCAGGCGTATATCCAGTCAATCCGCGATGGCAAATCCAAGTACGACGCCATCGACGTGCAGGAGCAGAAAGTGCGCGTGTACGGCAACACGGCCGTTATTAACGGGGTTTGCGCGATTAAGGCAATCAACAACGGCGAGACCATCAACACCCGCCTGCGCTATACCGACGTGTACGTTAAAAATGGTGGACAGTGGCAAATGGTGGCGTGGCAGTCGCTGCGGCTGGCTCAATAATCAATAAATAATGCAGAATGGACAATGACGCCACTGCCATTGTACATTCTGCATTATTTATTATCAAACTTTTAAAAATTCCCGCAGTTCAACGGCATCCTGGGCGTTCATACGCCCGGCGAGTACTAAGCGCAACTGGCGTCGGCGGAGGGCGCTGGCGTAGCGGTCCTTTTCCTCGTCGGTTTCGGGCGTCACGGCGGGCACTTCAATGGGTCGGCCGCTTTGGTCAACGGCCACAAACGTGTAAAAGGCACTGTTGGTGCTGACCCGAATCCCGGCCGGAATATCTTCGGCCCATACTTCAATAAATACTTCCATCGACGAACTGAACGCCCGCGTTACCTGGGCTTTCATGGTCACGATATTGCCTAAACGAATCGGTTCGGCAAACGATACGTTATCGACCGAGGCCGTCACCACAATGCGGTTCGAGTGTTTCTGGGCGGCAATGGCGGCCGCAATGTCCATGAAGTGGAGCAGCCGCCCGCCCATCAGGTTGTTGAGCGTGTTGGTATCGTTAGGCAGGACCATTTCGGTCATCACCGTTATGGATTCTCGGGCAAATTTGGGTTGGGGCATTCCTGTAGTTGGATCAGTTGGCAAGTTGGTCAGTCAAGGAGTTAGTTGGTGTCAATCTGCACATGTACTGGTAGCTGACCGACTTATTAACTTACTTACTGACCAACTGTGTCACAAACCAACGACCGAAAATCGAGATGGGCAAACCGAGACTTACGAAACTATTTATCCCTATTTTTGTGTAATTCAATCCAAGATAAATACAACACGTTATGGAGCGTCTGGTCGCCTATTTTGAGCACATTCCGTCGTCGCACCGCAGCCTGATTCTGGTCGGTGGCATTACCCTCTTCTGGCTGATCGAAAGTGCCGTGCCACTGATTCGGTTCGAGTACCGAAAAGTGCACCACGCGGGTATCAACTTCTTTTTTACGCTCACGACCATCGTGGTCAATTTCGCGCTGGCCTTCCTGCTGCTCCGCACCAGTGACTGGACCGTTCAGAATGGCGTTGGGCTAATGCAGTGGATTAACTGGCCGCTCTGGGTCGAGGCCATCGTGGGCCTGCTCGCCCTCGACCTGATTGGTGCCTGGTTACCCCACTGGGCCGAGCATAAAGTGAAGTTTCTGTGGCGCTTTCACCTGATTCACCATACCGACACCTACGTCGACACAACGACTGCTAACCGCCACCATCCCGGCGAAAGCGTGATACGGTTTGTGTTTACCTTAGTTGCTGTGCTCATCACGGGTGCGCCAATGTGGCTCGTGTTTATGTATCAGGCGCTGTCAGTAGCACTGTCACAGTTTAATCACGCCAACATCGAACTGCCCCGCTGGGCCGACCGGCTGCTGGGTCTATTCATTGTGACGCCCAACATGCACCACGTTCACCATCATTACGTGATGCCCGTGACCAACACCAATTATGGCAACATCTTCCCTTATTGGGACCGGCTCTTCGGCACGTACCACGAAATGGCGGGCCGCGACTTGAAATACGGCATCGACACGCACCTCGAACCGCACGAGCATTCGCACGTCGGCAATCTGCTCAAAATCCCATTCCAAAAATACCGGCAACCGGTGGGCGAATCCAAGCCGCAACCTGAACAGGTGTAAACCGGGTCGTTGGCTCATTTTCTTCAAACTAAAAACGGTTGGTAATGGATAATGAGTAATGCACAATGGTCGTAATTGGACATTGTGCATTACTCATTATCCATTTTTCATTCTCAACGTAATGAATCCAACACAACTCTCGCGTGAACTGCGCGAAGGGCAATCGCCCGAACTGACTAACCGACGCTGGATTATTGGCCTGTCGCTGCTGGGTGCCGCTGCCGGGCAAATCGTGACCCTGTACCAGACGGGCATTATCAAACGCCTGCCCGACCCGCCGATTCCGTACATCGACTCCAACAAAGTCAACGCGTCGGACTACGCCTACAAACGGCTCGACACGCCCGACGCCGTGCTGATGATCGTGACGTACGGACTAACAGCCTGGTTAGCTGCGGCCGGGGGTAAGGACCGGGCCAAAAAACAACCGTGGTTACCCATTGCACTGGGCGCAAAAATTCTGGCCGACGTGGGTACGAACTTACAGTTGGCCCGCGAGGAATGGGCGGAGAATAAAGCGCTTTGCGCGTATTGTCAGGCAGCCTCGGCGCTATCGATTGCATCGGCTGCGCTGGCCGTGCCGGAAGTAATAAAAGCCGTCCGGGCGATCACCAAACAGCGATGAATTTTGTGGAGGATTTTCGAGAATTGATTAAACAAAACAGTAAAGCGGCCGTTTCGTAAAAAGGGCGCAATAAATACTCTACTAATGCGCTTTACTAACAAACAACTCAAACCGCTATGTTTAACAATTCATTCAAAAACAGCCGCCGGATGCGTAGCCTGTCGGTCGCGTCAGTATCAGTATTCGCTTTGATGCTAACATTTACTGCGTGCAAAGACGACGAAAATCCAATCACTACACCAACTCCGCAGACAATCACGGACTTGGTCGTGGCAAACGATCAGTTTACCCTGCTTGAAGCCGCCGTTACCAAAGCTGGCCTGGCAACTACCCTGTCGGGGACGGGACCATTTACCGTCTTCGCACCCACCGACGATGCGTTCCGGGCGGCTGGCTTTGCCGATGCGGCTGCGGTTACGGCGGCTGCTGACACTACCCTGCGCCGAATATTGCTTTATCATGTCCTTAGTGGTTCGGTGGCTTCCTCGGCCATTGCAACTGGGCAAACGGCGCAGCCAACGTCGCTGAGCACTAATGGCACAATCTACGTCAGCAAAGCGGCATCGACATCGGGCACGACAGGAACAGGCGTGTCGGTGAACGGGGCGCGGGTATTGCAGGCCGACGTACAGGCGTCTAATGGTGTCGTTCACGTAATCGACCGGGTGCTGCTGCCACCAGCGGGTAACATACTACAAATTGCCCAGGCCGACACCACACTCAGCTTCTTGGTGGCGGCTGCGTTGCGGGGTGGAGCCGCCGTGACGGGCGCTTTGGGCGGCACCACACCCCTGACGGTTTTTGCTCCTACGAACGCGGCCTTTCGGACAACGCCTTACAACTCCGTCTCAGCTATCAACGCGGCTGACCCAACGGTGCTCACTGCTATCCTGACCAATCATGTTGTAGCAAACGCCCGTGCTTATTCACCAGCATTAACCAATGGACAGGCAATCACAACCTTTGGAACTGGTTCTGTAACGGCTACGGTGGGTACTAACAATGCGGTTTCTCTGCTAAGTCCGGGCAATGGCACCAACGCATCAAATGTATTGGCGAACAGCCCAACAGCCCAAAATCGGGACATTAACGCCACCAACGGCGTTATTCACAAGATCGACCGGGTGCTGCTGCCGTAATGGGTACGCTTGATTAGTACACAATATACCAGGTACAGACCGCCCCAATCAGCTTGGGGCGGTCTGTTGGTTTTGGTGGGACAGCACCTGTTAGGGAGGAATCAAAACCTTGGCGGGGCTGTTGTGTTTATAGGTAATTCTTCCTGCTTTAGTGCTAAATCTGTCAGCTTTGGAGAGCGTGATTATCCGCTGAACTGCCGACCTTTGCCCCTTGATTTCTGCTCGTATCGAATGGCTAAACCAACCAAAAAACTGTTTTTGTTAGACGCGCTGGCGCTTATCTACCGCGCTCATTTTGCCTTCAGCAAATCGCCCCGTATCTCGTCCAGGGGGGTGAACACCTCAGCCATCTTCGGCTTCATGAACGCCATGATCGAGGTGCTCACCAAAGAAAAACCGACCCATATTGGCGTTGCCTTCGACTCCTCGAAAAAGACCTTCCGGCACGAGCAGTTCCCGATGTACAAAGCCACCCGGCAAAAACAGCCGGAAGACATCAGCGTGGCCACGCCCTACATCAAGCAGATCATTGAAGCCATGCACATTCCCATGCTGATTATGGACGGCTACGAAGCCGACGACGTCATTGGGACTATTGCCAAGAAAGCCTCGTTGGCCGGTTTTGAAGTGTACATGATGACGCCCGACAAGGACTACGGGCAGTTGGTGGAAGAGCACGTTCATATTTATAAGCCCGCGTTCATGGGCAAACCCGCCGAGAAATTAGGCGTGCAGGACATACTCGACCGCTGGCAGATCGAACGAATCGAGCAGGTGACGGACATGCTTGGGCTGATGGGCGATTCGGTCGATAACATTCCCGGAATTCCGGGCGTTGGCGAGAAAACTGCCCAGAAACTCATTGCCGATTTCGGCTCGGTCGAGAACCTGATTGCCAACGCTGATCAACTAAAAGGCAAGCTTAAAGAAAACGTCGTCAACTTCGGGCAGCAGGGTATGCTGTCGAAACAGTTAGCGACAATTCACTTGGACGTACCCGTCGACTTCAATGAAGACTTTCTGCGCCATACCGAATACGACAAGCCGAGATTGGCCGCGCTGCTGGACGAGCTGGAGTTCCGGCAGATGAAAACGCGGTTGCTGGGAGGCACTTATGACGAGAAACCCCTGCCCACCGCGTTTCAGAACGGTCAGTCTGCTCAAATGGACCTGTTCGACTCGCCCGGTGGCGACACGCCCGCTTTCTCGCCATTCTCTAATATGGGAGCGGTCAAACCGTCTGGGGCCGACGACTTGCCATTCGATTTCGACAGCGTCTCCACGCCGGTTGAAGATGCCGCACCGGCCGTTGAATCGGCACCAGCGGTTAAACCGAAATCAAAGCGTACCAAAGTGACAACCCCTGCCGCATCCGCTTCGTCGGCAACTTCCGATGAAGTGACGGACACGGTTACGACTGACGATGCTATTGGTAAGGAAGTGACAGAGACTGACGCTCCGGCTTATCTTGATGTTTATCCCGACTACGAGATTGATGAGTATCAGCCCGAACGCCGGAAGAACATTCTGTCCACGAAGCACGACTACCGGTTGGTCGATACGCCTGAACTGCGGGCCAGCCTGATTGAGTATTTGAGTTTACAGACCAGCCTTTGCTTCGACTCCGAAACCACCGCCATTGATCCGGTTGAGGCCGATCTGGTAGGACTGTCGTTTGCTTACCGCGCTGGTGAAGCCTTCTACGTGCCCGTTCCCACCCACCGCGCCGAGGCCCAGGCTGTCGTGGACGAGTTTAAGCCCGTGTTTGAGAATCCGTTGATCGAGAAAATCGGGCAGAACCTGAAATACGACCTGCTGATGCTCAAAAAGTACGGCGTGGATGTGCAGGGCAAGCTGTTCGACACGATGATTGCCCACTACCTGATTGAGCCAGAAATGCGCCACAACATGGACATGATGGCCATGACGTACCTGAACTATCAGCCCGTCGAGATCGAAGCACTCATTGGTAAGAAAGGCAAAGGCCAGCTCACCATGCGGGACGTTGACGTGCAGAAGGTGGTTGAGTACGCGGGCGAAGACGCCGACATTACCCTGCAACTCCGCGACGCGTTTGCGCCCCGGCTCGAAAAAGACGGTCTGAATAAACTCTTCGACCAGGTTGAGATGCCGCTTGTACAGGTGCTGACCGACCTCGAACTCGAAGGCATCACCCTCGACACCAACGCCCTCGCCGATCTCTCGGCGACGCTCGACGTGGACATGAAGCAGGTGCAGCAGGAGATCTTCGAGATTGCGGGCGGCCCCTTCAACATCGGATCGCCGAAGCAGTTGGGCGAAATTTTGTTTGACCAGCTCAAGCTTGACAAGAACGCCAAAAAGACCAAAACAGGGCAGTACGCCACGGGCGAGGAGATCCTCTCCAAGCTCGAAGCCGAACACGAGATTGCCCGCAAGATTCTGGACTACCGCGAACTGATTAAACTTAAAAATACCTACGTCGATGCCCTGCCGCTGCTCATCAGTAAGCGCACCGGCCGGATTCATACGTCATTCAACCAGGCCGTAGCCAGCACGGGACGGCTCAGTTCAGCCAACCCGAACCTGCAAAACATCCCAATTCGGACACCCCGTGGTCAGGAAATCCGTAAAGCATTTGTACCGCGCGGACCGGAATTCCTGATCATGTCGGCGGACTATTCGCAGATCGAACTGCGGATTATGGCGGCTTTCAGTGGCGACCAAACCATGCTCGACGCATTCAATAATAACGTCGATATTCACACCCAGACGGCCAGTAAGGTATTCCACGTCGACTTAGAAGACGTATCGGGAGACATGCGACGGAAAGCCAAAACCATCAACTTTGGCATCATTTACGGCATATCGTCGTTCGGGCTGGCCGCGCGGCTAAAGATTCCGCGCAAGGAAGCGGCCACGATCATTGAGGAGTATTTCGCGGGGTTCCCGGCCGTGAAAGCCTACATCGACCAGTGCATCGAGAAAGCGCGGGGCTTCGGGTACGCCGAAACCATTCTGGGCCGTCGGCGCTACCTGCGCGACATCAACTCGCGCAACATCACCGACCGAATGTTTGCCGAGCGCAACGCCGTGAACGCTCCCATTCAGGGCAGCGCGGCCGACATGCTCAAGATTGCCATGATCCAGATTCACGAGTTCATGCGTCGGGAGCAGTTAAGATCGAAGATGATCCTGACCGTGCACGACGAACTCGTTTTCGACGCCCACCGCGACGAACTCGATCACCTGCGCGAGAACATCGATCACATCATGAAGAACGCCATTCCAATGGGCGTTCAGATGGAGACCGGCATCGGCGTAGGCGAGAACTGGTTGGTGGCCCACTGATAGAATGAGTAAACGCGCAGGGTTTAATCTACATTTGGTAAACTAAACCCTAAATGATCGAACGAATACGCCAAATCTGGAGTGAGGTTGCTTGGTTATTAACCGAAATAACAGGCTCTGATTTCGATATTGAACAGGCATTAGTACGATTACAGGCCGCTCTTGATGATCTTGAGGCTGTAGACACTCCATCTGACGATCAAATCGAAGTAGTCTTTTTGACTTTAGCCACTTTGCAAAGTAAGCTGTTAGACTCCCTGGTTCGGGTGCCTAAACAAAATCAATCTTTAGTTGAAAACCTGACGGATCGAATTGAACTATTTTTGTTTCATCACCGGATGTAATACTCTGAAAATGTGCGAATTATGAAAACGATATCACAGCTATTGGTCGAACAACGGGAACAAAAGGGTGTAACCCAAGCGCAATTGTCCGTTTTAGCCGGTATTAAACAGCCCCATCTCGCCCGCATCGAACAGGGTGAAAGTAAACCTACTATGCCAATTGTCTTCAGAATTTGCGAAGCACTATCCATTGATCCATTGACTTTGGCGGATGAACTGGCTAATGAGTTCAGCACTTACGTCAAGGACAGGTTTACGCATGAATCATCGCTTGTTACTCGCCCGTAAAGTGTCTACTGCGGAGAGAAATACTACGACGTAAAAACATTAAAGCAGATCGAAAGCCGCTTCGATGCCATTTACTAAAATGGCCAACCGCCTGCCAAACAAGTGTCTATCCCGCTCGAAAGTTGGAACGTGCTCAAGCAAGCGAGTTAATACGACGTCTACACTAAACGGCATAAAAAACCCGTCCTGATTGAACAGTTCAATCAGGACGGGTTTTTTATGCCGTTTATCCGGGTGATTAGCCGATTGATAAGTTGAGGATTATCGGAAAGTGGAAAAAGGGTAATCTTGACAAACGATCATCTTTTCACCATCCCACATGAAAACAATCCTCACGCATAAACTCATACCCCTGACCGTCATTGCCATTCTGCTGGCTGGTTCAGCGACGTTTGCCCAAGACAAAGCCGCTAAAATCGACGCCCTTGTTGGCCAGTACGTTGCCAATCGGCAGTTTAACGGCACCGTGCTGGTAGCCGAAAAAGGGCAGGTGATCTTCAAAAAAGGTTACGGAATGGCTAATATGGAGTGGAACATCCCAAACGCGCCCGATACCAAGTTCCGGCTTGGCTCCATTACCAAGCAGTTTACGGCCATGCTCATCATGCAATTGGTCGAAGCGGGAAAGCTGAAATTAGACGGAAAAATCACCGACTATCTGCCGGACTATTCAAAAGCGACGGGCGATAAAATCACGATCCATCACCTGCTCACCCACACATCAGGCATTCCCAGCTACACGGGTTTCCCAAAGTTCTTTGAGCAGGATAGCCGCGACCCGTATACGCCCGAAGCCTTTACCAAAAAATTTGCCGACCTACCACTGGAGTTTGAACCCGGCTCGAAATTTTCGTACAACAACTCCGGCTATTTTTTGCTGGGCGTCATCATTGAAAAGATAACAGGCAAATCCTACGCCGAGGTGCTGAAAACCAACATTCTAACACCATTGAAGCTCACCGATACGGGTTATGATTTAGCCAGCCCGATACTGGCTAAACGGGCCGCAGGTTACGAAAAACGGGGGAGCAGCTACGTCAACGCACCGTATTTAGACATGTCGATTCCGTACGCGGCTGGCTCACTGTACTCGACGGTGGCCGACTTATACCGCTGGGACCAGGCCCTGTACAGTGATAAATTGCTGTCGGCCCGCGCAAAAGCGACGATGTTCACCCCGTTTCTGTCGCATTATGCCTACGGCTGGGGAACGGGCAACATCAAAATCGGCCAGTTGAAAGACAGCCTGCTCGTGATTGAGCACGGTGGTGGCATCAACGGTTTCAATACCCTGATTAGCCGGATGCCCAAAGACCGGCAACTAATTGTTCTGCTCAACAACACGGGCGGTGCTCCGCTCGACGCTATTAAAACAAACATTGTCAATATCCTGTACGACCAGCCCGTTGAAGCACCGAAAAAGCCTGTTACTGACTTGCTCCGGCAATCGGTGTTGTCGGAACCGCTGGCGCAGTCGAGACAGAAATTTAATGCCTGGAAGACCGATAAAGCCTACAGCCTTACCGAGGGTGAGGTGAACCAGTTGGGGTATGAGTTGATGGGCGACGGAAAACTGCCCGAAGCCGTTGCGGTGTTTACGCTCAATGCCGAAGCGTTCCCCGCTTCCTACAACGTGTACGACAGCCGGGGCGAGGCCTACATGAACATGGGCAACAAAACGGCTGCTATCCAGGATTATAAAAAGTCGGTCGAACTAAACCCGCGCAATGATAATGGGTTTGCTAAACTTAAGGAGCTTGGCGAAGTGGTGGAAGCGCCGAAGACCGTGGTGACGGCAGTCGATACGGCCACGCTGGCATCGTACGTCGGCAATTATCAATTGGCGCCAACGTTTTCGATTGTCATTACGCGGGAAGGTGACAAACTATACGGACAGGCCACTGGTCAGAGTCGGTTTGAGCTTTTCGCCGAATCGAAAGCTAAATTTTACCTCAAAGTAGTTGACGCACAGGTTACATTTGTGGCCAACGAGAAAGGCAGCGTTGAGCAGCTCATTCTGCATCAGAACGGACGGGATATGCCCGGCAAACGACTCCGCTGATTTCGTAACAGTCGTTTTGCAACGACAATCGGGCGCGTTACCTTCAACTTCGTTTTAACAAACCTGTTTATGCATACACACCGGTTACTAATCGGCTTTACTGGATTGGTGATAGCCCTGACGCTTGCGTCATGCCAGGACCCTACGGCTCCAGCAGTCACCCCCGGCACGCCTACCCCCGCCCCGACGACTGCGACTCGTTTTCGGGTGAAAACGCTTTCTCAGGATCTGCCTAATAACTCGGCAAAAATCAGTTCATTCAGGTACGACACGCAGGAACGTTTAAGCGCCGTAGTTGCTTACCAGTCGCCCGATAGCTCGGCGGCCCAAGTCGAGCGGAATACGTATCGGTACGATGGGCAGAACCGGCTAATCCTCCACCAGCGCCAGGTTATTGCCGTACCCGGTTCCATTTTTAAGCCGTTCAGTGAACAGAATCAGCTTAGTTATGACGCGGCTGGTAACGTAACGGAAATCAGATATTCTCTCGCCAATTACCTGCTGGCGGCTCCTAATCAGACCATAGTGGATTTGGCGACGCTGAACGACGCCAACACGTTGGGGTATGTGGTCCAGCTTCGGTACAATGCCGCTAACCAGTTAATTGGTAGCACGAAAATCAACTACTTTCAGGGCAGTCGGGGTTCGATTACTTCCGTTGGTGAGTTCGCTTACTCGAGCGATAAGTTAACGGCATTCAACGTTGTCACCACCAGTAGTACTTTCTCCGGCTCCCCCTCTCGTGACGAGGGCAGTTTAACCTACGATACGAAGATCAATCCGTTTTTTGGGGTGTACGTGGTTCCAACTTATTTCGGCGGTGTCAGCACCAATTTTCCGAACCTGAATACGTTAAGCCGAAACAATATAACTACCATTGGCGGGTTAACATTCCGCCATGAATACAACGCGGCCGACCTGCCCACCGTCCGGTACACCACGATTGGTGGCAATGCCGTAGAAACGCTGCGATTTGAGTACGAAACCTATTAGTCAGGGTTGACCACGATTTCTTAAACCACCCACCACCATGTTCTTCTTGCCGGTTTTAGTTCTTCTGGCGGCTGTCGTTGCCTTTCTATCCGTCGTTATCGTCCAGCAGGGCACGGTGGCCGTCGTCACCATTTTCGGGAAATACAACCGGGTGATGACGCCCGGTCTGAACTTCAAGATTCCATTTATCGAGTTTATCTACCGACGTATTTCCATTCAGAACCGCTCCGTCGAACTGGCGTTTCAGGCGATCACGGCCGATCAGGCCAACGTCAACTTTAAGGCGATGCTGGTGTATTCGGTGCTGAATCAGGAGGAAGAAACGATCAAGAATGTGGCGTTCAAATTCATCGACGAAGCCTCGTTTATGCAAGCCCTAATTCGAACCATCGAAGGGTCAATTCGCAGTTTTGTGGCCACCAAACGGCAGTCCGAAATCCTGGCGCTCCGCTCCGAAATTATCGAACACGTCAAAAATCAGATCGACACGCTGCTCGAAACCTGGGGTTATCACCTCACCGACCTGCAACTGAACGACATTGCCTTCGATGAGGTCATTATGCGCTCCATGGCGCAGGTGGTGGCGTCTTCTAACCTGAAAGCAGCCGCTGAGAACGAAGGACAGGCGCTGCTCATCACGAAGACCAAAGCTGCCGAAGCGGAAGGCAACGCCATCAAAATATCGGCCGAAGCCGAAAAAACGGCCGCTCAGTTGCGCGGTCAGGGCGTGGCGCTGTTCCGCGAAGAAGTGGCCAAAGGTATGGCCGAGTCCGCCAAAGTAATGAACGAAGCCGACCTCGATGCGTCGCTGATTCTGTTCTCGATCTGGACCGAAGCCATCAAGCACTTCGCCGAAGCCAGCAAAGGCAATGTCATTTTTTTAGACGGCTCAACCGACGGCATGGAGAAAACCATGAAGCAGTTGCTGGCCATCGAAAAACTAAACAACATTCCCGAAGTTGCCTCCATTGCGCAGCCCGCTTCAGACCGGCCGTCGAATCGCTGACAGGCTGGCATACCCGACTTTGGAGAAAGCGAACGACCCGTTCATTACCGTCCGCATCCGTTACGCCAGCACTTTATCGGGCGTTATGGGCAGCTCGCGGTGGCGTTTGCCGGTGGCGTTGAAGATGGCGTTGGCAATGGCCGATACGCTACCGACGATACCCATTTCGCCAATGCCTTTTACGCCCGCCGGGTTGGCAATGGTGTCTTCTTCCTCAATGAACAGGTTGTTGATGTCCCGGATGTCGGCGTTGACGGGCACGTGATATTCGGCTAAGTTCGGGTTCATGATGCGACCCGTGCGGGGGTCGCGGAGGGTATCTTCGTGCAGGGCCATGCTGACGCCCCAGATCATGCCGCCCAGCAATTGACTCCGCGCCGTTTTGGCGTTCACAATCTTACCGGCCGCCACCGTCGACAGCATCCGCGACACCCGCACTTCGCCCAAGGCCTCATCCACCCGTACTTCGACGAAGATGGCCCCAAAGCCGTACATCGAGTACTTATTTTTTTCGTCGCCCGCTTTCGACTCCTGCATGTCCTCAATGGGTTTGCCGCCGTTGCGCTTCAGCAAACTGCTGAACGACTCCCCCTGACGCGGGTCAGACTTCCGCACGAGCCGCCCATTTTCGGCCATCAGGTCCGATTCGGGTGCGGCATAGAGTGGTGATTTTTTGTCGGAGAACGCCATCTTTTTTGCTTTCGCGAGCACTTCCCGCGCTACCTGCACCACCGCCGAGCCGGTCGTGACGGTCGTGCGCGACCCGCCCGACCCAATAGCTTCGGGAAGCGTAGAGTCGCCCGCGCTCAGCGTAACCAAGTCGGGCGAAATGTCGAATACCTCCGCCACCAACTGGTTCATAATCGTGAACGTACCCGTGCCCAAATCCTGCGTCGCCGTCTGCACGTTCACGGTTCCGTCGGCGTTCAGACGGACGCTGGCTGACGATTCGGCGCGGTTGACGGGGTACACGGTCGTGGCCATGCCCATGCCAACGAGGTAGTTGCCATCGCGCACCGACCGGGGCGTGGGGTTGCGTTTGTCCCAGCCGAACCGCGCGGCTCCCTGTTCGTAGCAGGCCCGGAGCGATTTGCTCGAAAACGGCAGGTTTTTGTGGGGGTCAGTTTCGGCGTAGTTTTTCAGCCGCAGGGCGATAGGGTCCATCTTGAGTTGCGCAGCCAGATCGTCGAGGGCACACTCCAGGACAAACACGCCGGGAGCCTCGCCCGGTGCCCGCATAGGCGACGTGTACCCGATGTTAGCGCGGATAAACCGGTGCGTGGTTTCCTGGTTCGGGACGGCGTACAGCATTCGGGAGATAACACCGGCGGGTTCGGCAAAATCGTCAAAATCGCCCGTCTGCGCGATGGTGTCGTGGCTCAGGGCCGTAAACTGCCCGTCGTTGGTGGCTCCCAGCGCGAACCGCTGCACCGTGGCCGACCGCGACCCGACCATGCCGAACATATCCTCGCGTTTGAGCACCAGCCTGACGGGGCGTTTGATGAACCGGGCAGCTAATGGCCCCAGCATATTGGGCGAAAAAACGGTACCCTTGCTGCCAAAGCCCCCGCCAAGGTACTGGCAAATGACCCGCACGTTTTCGCGGGGTATACCAAATAGCTCCGCCACACGCTTCTGGGTACCCGAAACGGCCTGCGTGGCCGTGTGCATCGTGAGTTTGTCGCCCTCCCAGTATGACACTAAGGCGTGGGGCTCCAGCGCATTATGGATTTGGGTGGGTGTTCGGTAGGTATCGTCCAGCCGGGTTGTCGCGGCCGTCATTCCCGCCCGCACGTCCCCGCGTTTGGTGTCTACCTGGTCGTCTTCGCGGGGTAGCCGGGGGGGCGTTTCGGCCCGGTCCTGGTTAGCAGGGAGTTCGGGTTTGAGCGGCTCCGCATCGTACGTAACGCGCAGTCGTTCGGCCCCTTCCACGGCGGCCTCGAACGTGCTGGCCAGCACTATCGCAATCGGCTGGTTGTGGTAATGCACCTGGTTGTCCTGAAAGACATGCAGTACCCGGTCCGACGCAGTTTCGGTATTTTTGTTTTTATCCGATCCGGCTATTTTGGGCACATTCTGGTGCGTCATCACGTCCAGAACGCCAGGCACCTGCTTCGTCGCGCTGGTGTCGAATTGGCGAATGCGCCCGTGCGCGATGGTACTCATGACCAACACGCCATGCACAAGGTCGGGGCGTTTGATGTCGGCGGAGTAGCGGGCCGAGCCGGTCACTTTGGCCACCCCGTCGATGCGGTCAATCGGGTCGCCGATGAGTTTCTTTGCCATGATCACGCCACCGTTTGCAAGGCCCGAACGATGGTGTTCTCGGCCAATTTAATTTTAAAACTATTGTGTTCGTAGCCTTTGGCACCCATTAGTAGTTGCCGGGCGGCTTCGCGGAAGGTGGCTTCGGTAGCCGGTTTGCCCGTCATCTGCTGTTCCAGCTGGGGCAGTCGCCAGGGCTTGTGCGCTACCCCGCCGAGGGCGATGCGTACCTCGCGAACGGTGCCGCCTTCCACCGCCATCCGGGTCGCCACCGACACCAGCGCGAAGGCGTAGCTGGCCCGGTCGCGCACTTTCAGGTAGTGCGACTTGCCTGCCCGCTGGGGCGAGGGCAGGTCAATAGCGGTGATGAGTTCGCCCGGCTCCAGCACGCTGTCGCGCTGGGGCGTATCGCCCGGCAGGCGGTGAAAGTCGAGAAGCGGCACGGACCGGTTGCCGTTCGGCCCCGTAATCTGCACCACTGCGTCGAGCGCACTGAGGGCCACGTTCATGTCGCTTGGATTGGTGGCGATGCAACTTTCTGAGGCTCCCAGAATGGCGTGAATGCGGTTGTGGCCACCGATGGCTCCGCAGCCGGTGCCGGGTTGGCGCTTGTTACAGGGCGTACTGGGGTCATAGAAATAGTAGCAGCGGGTCTGTTGCAGGAGGTTGCCGCCCATGGTTGCCATGTTGCGTAGCTGGGGTGAGGCACCCGCCAGCAACGCCTGGGCCAACAGCGGAAACTGACTCACAACCTGTTTGTCGTCTGCTACGTCGCTGTTGCGGGCCAGCGCACCGATCCGTAAACCAGTGGCGGTTTTTTGGACTTTATCCAACGGAAGGCGGCTGATGTCGACCAGCGTATCGGGCCGTTCGACTCCGTATTTCATCAGGTCCACGAGGTTGGTGCCGCCCGCAATAAAGCGCGTGTTGGGCGTAGCACCGATGAGCCGGAGGGCGTCGGCGGGCTGATTAGCCTGCACCAGATCGAAGTTTTTCATACCCGCGTTCCCTGTTTTTGTACGTCTTCCACCGCATCCACAATGCCCGCGTAAGCTCCGCACCGGCAGATGTTGCCGCTCATCCACTCCCGAATTTCGGCGCGGGAATCGGCGTGGCCGTCGCGGATGCACGCCACGCCCGACATAAGCTGGCCGGGCGTACAGAAGCCGCACTGGTAGCCGTCGTGTTTGATGAACGCCGTTTGCAACGGGTGCAACTGGTCATTGCCCGGTGCCAGCCCTTCGATGGTGGTAATCTCGCGACCTTGCTGCATAGTGGCCAGCAGCAGGCAGGCGTTGGCGGTTCGCCCGTCGACGTGCACCGTGCAAGCCCCGCACTGCCCGTGATCGCAGCCTTTTTTGGCGCCGGTCAGGTCGAGCCGTTCGCGCAGCACGTCCAGCAGCGTTTCGCGGGGTTCGATGTCGAGTTTATATGTTTTGCGGTTGATTTTGAGGGTAACGGACCGCTTCGCCGGGAGCACGCTGGTCGCTTCAGTGGCAGCGGGGTTTGCCGTGGAGCGCAACGGCGGCAGCACGAACAGGCCCGCCAAGGCTGACGATTGTCTCAGAAACCAGCGTCGGCCAGCCCCGTCGATGAGGTAAGATTCTTTTTCGTTCATAGTTGAGCCGGTATGCCGTACGGATTGCACTGCTGTTGCGTATTGACGAAACGCACAACGATTGGGCTGGTAACCCTGCGTTTGCGTAGTGTGTTTAAGGAAGTTATTCACTGACCATCAGCAGCGGGTTCAATTCGTACCCAAGTGCTATCTTGCGCCGGGCAACCCGTCCGATACCCGTTATTCCGTTCGCATGATTCAGCCTGCAAAACATACCCCGCTTCGGTTGCTGCCCGTCCGGCAGTCGGGCCTGCCCGCGTTACTCATCACGATTGGCTTGCTGGTTAGTTGTCAGAAGTCGACCAACACCCAGACCGGCCCGGTGCAGTTGCCCATCGCCAAATCGGACGTTGCGCTTTGGCTGACCACGCCGGACCGTACGGCCCTGTTTGCCAGGCAGGGCATACGCTTAGTTTTCAGCACAACAAGCAGCGCCGGTATCACCATCGATGTGGATACGACCCAGACTTTTCAGACGATGGACGGGTTCGGCTACACAATGACCGGAGGCAGTGCGCTGCTCATCAACCGGATGAACCCGACCGACCGGGCGGCCCTGCTGGAGGAACTGTTTGGTACCGACGGCAACCACATCGGTATCAGCTACCTCCGCATCAGCATCGGGGCTTCCGACCTGAGCGACCGGGTATTTACGTACAACGATTTACCGACCGGCGAAACCGACCCCACAATGGCTAAATTCAGCTTAGCGCCGGAGCGGGCTGATTTGCTGCCGGTGCTGAAACAGATTCTGGCCATTAATCCCGCCATTAAAATTATGGGATCGCCGTGGACACCGCCGGTCTGGATGAAGACCAACGGCAACGCGAAAGGAGGCAGCCTGAAACCGGAGTTTTACGACGCCTACGCCCGCTATTTTATCCGATACGTACAGGAAATGAAGGCCGGGGGTATCCCGATTGACGCGATTACGATTCAGAACGAGCCGCTGCACCCCGGCAACAACCCGAGTCTGCTGATGCTGCCCGCCGAGCAGGCCCTGTTCATCAAGCAGCATCTGGGACCGGCGTTCAGGTCGGCCAACATCCAGACCAAAATTATTCTGTACGATCACAACGCCGACCGGCCGGACTACCCCATCAGCATCCTGAACGATCCGGCCGCTAAGCCTTACGTCGACGGGTCGGCCTTCCACCTGTACGGGGGCACCATCGACGCGCTGGAGCAGGTGCACCAGGCTCACCCCGACAAGCATCTGTACTTTACGGAGCAGTGGGTGAGTTCAAAAGGAGCGTTCAACGGCGACCTGACCTGGCACACGAAGAATCTGATGATCGGCGCACCCCGCAACTGGTGCCGCACCGTGTTGGAATGGAACTTGGCCGCCGATCCAGATCAGAATCCGCACACCGACGGCGGCTGCACCGAATGCCTGGGGGCCTTAACCATCAGCGCCGACGGGACGAGTGTGACCCGTAACGTGGCATATTACCTCATTGCCCACGCGTCGAAATTTGTCCGGCCGGGTTCGGTGCGCGTCGCGTCAAACCAGCCGGCCGGGTTGCCTAACGTGGCCTATCGCACGCCCACCGGCCAGAAAGTCCTGCTGGTGCAGAACGAAGGAACCTCGGCCAGGACGTTTGCCATTCGGTATCGGGGCGGGTCCGTAACGGCAACCCTGACTCCCGGAGCCGTTGGAACGTTTGTCTGGTAAGCGACCTGCGCTGGTCAACTACGAAGCAGACCGCGTATCACACGGTGCCCTTCCATTTTTATGCTGCGTAAACATAGTTACTCACTCCGCAAACTCTTCACCGGGTTCATCAAAGCGGCTTTGATGGCCTGGTAGCTGACGGTGGCTAAAGCTATGGCAACGGCTAAAATGCCCGAAACGACAAACACCCACCACTCTACCTCAATGTGGTACGCAAACTCGTTCAGCCATTGACTGGTAGCCCACCAGGCGAGTGGGAAGGCAAGGCCATTGGCAATCAGCACCAGTTTCAGGAAATCTTTTGATAGTAAAGCCGTGAGATTAAGCACGTTTGCCCCCAATACTTTCCGTACGCCAATTTCCTTGATCCGTTGTTCGGCAGCATACGTCGCCAGGCCGAAAAGCCCCAGGCAGGCAATGAAAATGGTGGCCAGCGCGACCCAGATCAGCAGGATTTCCCGGCGTTGATCCTCAGCGTAGAAACGAGCTAATTGCTCATCCAGAAAATGGTATTCGAGCTGATGCGTCGGGTCAATTTTGGTTAGAATGGCATTCATCTTAGCCAGCGTTGCCGGAATGTCCTTGCCTTCGATTCGGGCGGTGAAATAATCAATCGAATGCACCGGGTTCTTCTGATAGACCAGTACCATCGGGGCAATTTTCTCGCGCAACGATTGAAAATGGAAGTCCTTTACAACGCCAATAACCCGCGCCCGGAACGGCTGATTGTCCGGGCCGACGGGCTGGTAGCTGCCACCCATTGCCCGTGCTGGTATTTCGACCAATTGCCCCGATGCTTCCTTGATGTTGAGCATATTAGCCGCCGTTTCGTTGAGCAAAATCGACGTAGAATCGGTCCGGTCGGCAAAGGTCCGGCCCTGCAAAAGCTGTACGTCAAAGGTCCGGGCGAAATTCTCGTCGGCGGCAATCAGATAAGCAATTTTAGGCTCGTTGGTGTTGCCCTGGGGCCTGATTTTAACCGTCGGAATTGTTTTCCATTCACCCGGCACCCGCGACGTTGCGGCTACCTGTCTGACCGTCGGGATTTTGCTGAACTCGGTTTTTACGGTTTCGGCTCCGCTGCGTATTTCACCACTATTGATGTCCACGACCAGCAATAACTCTTTGTTGAACCCCAGGTTCTTGTTGTTCGCGAACCGGATTTGCTGGAAAAACACGATGGTGGCAATGATCATCACGACCGAAATGGTGAACTGAAAAACAACCAGCCCTTTTCGTAACGTCAAACCACTCTTATTCTGAAGTTTACCATGTTTCAGTAACAAAAGCGGACTAAAGCCCGACAGTAAAAACGCCGGGTAACTGCCCGATGCTAAACCCGTGATAACCAGAGTCAGCAGGACATACAGCCAAATTCGGTAATCGCTGTGAATACCGAGCGAGAGTCCTTTATGGGTAAATTCATTGAAGGTCGGTAGCAGGACATTGACCAGCACGACGGCCAGCAGGAACGAGATCGTGGTTACGACCAGCGATTCGGTCAGAAACTGATAGATAAGCTGCCCCTGAAATGCTCCACTGGCCTTGCGAACGCCAATTTCTTTCGACCGGTTAGACGCCCGGGCCGTTGCCAGATTCATGTAATTAATGCAGGCAATGAATAGCACAAACAGGGCAACAATGGCAAAAATTTTGATGTAAAGCGCCCCGCCCTGGCTCATGGCTTCCACGTTGGAATTTCTGGCCCCATCAACAATGTCTTCGGAGTGCAGATGAATATCCGCCAACGGTTGCAGGCTATAATTGATCGAATGGCCAACATCCCATTTTACGTTGGCATTAAGCAGCTTCGTGATGTTTTGAGCGGCTATTTCGGGATGGGCTTTTTCTTTCAGCAGAAAAAACGTCATGAAACTCTGAGAATCCCAGTCAGCTATCCATTCCTTAAATTCGTCATCGCTGCTGATGGTTGCTTCTGAAACGACCGCCTTGAAATCGAAACTTGAATTGCGGGGATGGTTTTTCAGGACAGCCGTTATCTTCAGCGGTTTATCTAATTCAAAATCGACGGTTTTGCCAACCACATCCGTGCTGTTGAACAGTCGTTGTGCCAATTCTTCAACGATAATGATGGAATTCGGTCCGTTCAGGGCCGACTTGCTATCACCATCAATTACTTCAAAATCAAACAGTTCCAACAGCCCAGGCGTACCAAAGGTGATCGTCTCCTGAAATGCATTTTTGGTTGCAGGATTTGATATGTTGGCTCTTCCGGTTCGAGTAATCCGCGCCGAGTTTTCAATTTCGCCGATCCGTTTCTTCGATTCTTCGGCGACTTTGTAGCTCGATGCCGCAATGGTCAGGTCTTCGGTGGGTGTCTTCTTATGCTGAATGGCCCGGTAAATCCGGTTCGTTTTGCTGTGTTGCTGGTCAAACGTCAGCTCATCGAACAGGTATAACCCAATCAGCAAAAAACAAGTGATGCCGAAGGTTAGACCGGCCACGTTGAGGGCGGTATAGAGCCGGTTCCGACGAAGGGTTCGGAAAGCGATTTTGAAATAGTTGCGGAGCATAACAGACGAGACAATTGACGGTTGTTGATAATAATCTTGTTTTCGTTGACGTCGGCGCACAAACGGCGGTAGCACCGAGACCACACTCAGCACGTAGCGCAGGGTGGCCTGCGCCTTACCCGCCCTGTGATACCAGTACCCGTAAAGCTCATCCAAATCACCTTCGACTTCTTCGAGGGTTTCGTCGGGGTGAAATTGGGCCAGCAGCCGGTGTGCCCAGCGGGGTGGCGACGGGTTGGACCGGTCGTAACGGGGTGGTTGAACGGGTCGTTTCATTCGCTCCGTAAACTCTTGATTGGATTCATCAGGGCGGCTTTGATGCTCTGGAAACTCACCGTCAGCAGCGTAATCATCAACGCACCCGCGCCCGACGCGGCAAAAATCCACCACGAAATCTCCGTGCGGTAGTCGTATGTTTGAAGCCAGCCGGAAAGAAAATAGTACGCCACGGGCGCAGCCATAAAGAAGGCAATCACCACCAACACCACGAAATCTTTGGATAGCAACCCCCACAGGTTCAGCACACTCGCCCCCAGTACTTTGCGAACGCCAATCTCTTTAGTACGCTGCTCGGCGACGAACGAAGCCAGCCCGAACAGACCCAGGCACGAGATAAAGATGGCCAGTCCGGCAAAGATGCTGGCCAACTGTCCGATGCGCTCTTCGCTCCGAAACTTTTGGTCATATTCGTCATCGACAAAGGTGTAGTTGAACGGTGCTTCGGGGAGGTGTTCTTTTAGTACGTCACCAATTACCTTCAGCGACGCGTCGGCACTACGCTGAGGGTTGAGCCGAATCGTTAGAAATTTGCCAGACTGTTGCGAAATAAAAAAGACGGAAGGCTTTACTGGTTCATAGGGTGAATCCATAACCATATCCCGAATCACTCCGATTACGTGAAAGCTGACCCTGAAGTTGGTACCCGTCCAGGTTACGGTTTGGCCAATCACGTCCCGCAGGCCCATAAACGCCACGGCCGATTCGTTCAGGATCAGCCCCAGCGAATCAGATGCCAACTGCCGGGAGAAATCACGTCCTTTTTTAAACTGCCAGCCAACGGTTTTACCAAACTCATGGGTTATGCTGATCGTTGCGAGATTGACTTGAAGAGCCGGGTTTTTACCCGCCCAGTCAAATCCACCGTTGGTCGAGCGCACTTCGGTCAGTGGACTTGCCGACTCGCCAACTTCAAGCACAGCCCCCGTTTTCAGCAATTCCGTCCGAACCGTCTCCCGGTGCTGCTCATAATTCGGTACGTTCAGCAGCAGGGAGATTAGTCCTTCCCGGTGGTAGCCAATTGGGCGATTCTTAGCATGTTGGATCTGCCGGTAAACGACAAGGGTACCGATAATCAGCGCGATGGATACGGTAAACTGGAGAACTACTAAAACCCGTCGGGGCGTGACAATGCGGTTGCCAGTCCCAAACCGTAGCGACCCTTTCAACACGGCAACGGGCCGGAACGACGACAGGTAAAGCGCAGGATAGCTACCAGCAATGAGGCTCGTCAAGAGGGCAAAACACAACCCCAGCATCCAGAAAATGGGATTCGCCCAGGGAATAGCCATCTGTTTGTCGGCCACTTGGTTGAAGACAGGAACCGTTAGGAAGACAACGAACAGTGCGATGGCATACGCCACCATCACAACCAGCAGCGACTCGCCAAAAAACTGAGCAATCAACTCGCTACGCCGTGAACCAATCACTTTTCGAATGCCAACTTCCTTCGCCCGATTGATGGAGCGGGCGGTCGAGAGGTTCATAAAGTTGATACAGGCCAGCAGGAGAACAAACCCGCCGATGATGCCAAACAGCCACACAAACTGAATCCGACCGCCTGTATTTACCCCGTTTTCCCACTCGGAGTATAAATGCCAGCGGGACATTGGGTGAAGTACGAGTTCGGGTTTCAGAGCAGGGTTTGTCCGGCTTTTGTCAGCGAGCAGATTTTTGATTTTGGCGGATCCCTGTTCCGCCGTAACCTGCGGAGTGAGTTCTACAAAAATCTCGAACGAGGTTTGGGTCCAGTCATTTTTAGAGTCATTGACCCAGCCGGTCGACGCTGCATACAGGTCCCAGGG
The DNA here is from genome assembly GCF_054779955.1 of Spirosoma arcticum. NCBI lineage: Bacteria > Pseudomonadati > Bacteroidota > Cytophagia > Cytophagales > Cytophagaceae > Spirosoma > Spirosoma arcticum. The sequence goes on along the minus strand of NZ_BAAGXG010000008.1, from coordinate 31,916 downwards.
CGCAATGAATTGAACATCGGCCAGGCTGTTTCCGGCGGGTATATCTTCATAAACGCCCGTCACGTTGACTGTCATGGTATTGTCAATCGTCAAGGTCTTGTGCAGAGGATTTGCGTCGCCGAACAAGGCCCTGGCTACCGACTCAGACAGTAAGATCGAAGCTGGCTCTCTGAGCCCATTCCGACTTCCCTTCAGCATGGTCAACGACAGCATATGGGGTGCTCCCGGCGTCATAAACTTTCCGTTTTTGGAGAATACCTGGTTGTTTAGGGAAAGCGTGTGCCCAGTGGTCCACCACGCCAATACGACATGCTTGAAAACATCACCAAAGTCAGTTCGCAAACTATTGGCTAATGGAATTGGCACGTTCAATTTGGTATCAGTTTCACCATTGACCGTCCGATTCCTCAGCACCTGCGCAATACGGGCATAGTTCTGATGGTATTTATTAACCGATAACTCATCGTAAATCCACAGGCCAATGAGCATGGCAACGGCCATACCCACCGCAAGCCCCGAAATATTGATGAACGAGTACCCTTTGTTCTTAGCAAGATTACGCCAGGCGATTTTCAGATAGTTGCGGAGCATAATAGACGAGACAATTGACGGTTGTTGATAATAATCTTGTTTTCGTTGACGTCGGCGCACGAACGGGGGCAGCACCGATACGACGTTGAGCAGATAACGCAGGGTGGCCTGCGTCCTGCCCGCCCGACCCGTTGGTGATGCGGCATTCCGACCGCGTGGATGCCAGTACCCGTAGAGTTCGGTTAAGTCGCCTTCAACTTCTTCGAGCGTGTCGGGCGGATGCAGCCACCGGAGTAAGCCGACGACCCAGCGGGGCGGGTCGTTAATGCGGTTTCGAGAGGGAGATGGCATGGCGTTTTTTGGTTATCTTTGGAAAAATCTCTTGCATGATGGAAACAGCCACCGAACTCCTGTCAGACTACGAGCGCGAACGCGGAAAACCTATGCCAAACACGACGCACGCTGTTATTCAGTCAAACCTTATTTTTGAACTGAAAAGCCAACACCGTCATCAGTATCGAATCCTATCGGAATTGACATTGAACACGCCCCCAAATGGCTCAACCCCCGATGTAGTCATTTACCCCCACTTTGACGTTGATTTTACGGCTGAATACCCTGCTAAACGCTCCGATGCTCCATTGGTAAGCATCGAAATTCAGTCGCCATCGCAGAGTCTGGATGAAATGGTGGATAAAGTCAACATCTATTTTGATTTTGGCGTAACCTCATGCTGGGTCGTGCAGCCCCGCATAAAAGCCATTTTTGTGTTCGACCGCCCTAATCATTACCAGTTTTTCCATTACGACGACACACTGCGCGATCCTAACCTGAACATAGAAATACAACTCTCCCTTATTTTTGAGTGAGCTTGCTCACTCACTCCGTAAACTCTTAACCGGATTCATCAGGGCCGCTTTGATGCTCTGGAACGAGACCGTCAATAGCGTAATCAGCAATGCACCGGCACCTGCTGCAGCAAATACCCACCAGGAAATATCGGAGCGGTATTGGTACTGTTGCAACCAGTCATTCATGAAGTAATAAGCCGTTGGAGAAGCAATCACCAACGAAATCAGGACCAGTACCAAAAAGTCTTTTGAGAGGAGTTGCCATAGATTGAATACCGAAGCGCCCAGCACTTTCCGCACGCCGATTTCCTTAGTGCGTTGCTCAGCAACGAAGGAGGCCAGACCAAACAAGCCTAAGCATGAGATAAAAATGGCCAGAATCGCAAAGACGGTGGAAAGTCGGCCGATGCGCTCCTCCGCGCGAAACTTGCGGTCGTATTCGTCACTGGCGAATTTATAGTCGAACGGACTACCAGGGTTGTGCCGCCGGAAAACGGGTTCAATTCGGGTGAGCGCTTCGCTGGCACTCATTTGCGGCTTGAGCTTAATATGAATGAAGTAGGCCCAGTCTTCCTTCAGCAAAAATAGGGTTGGCTGGATGGGCGTGAAGGGTGAACCCATCACCACGTCGTTGATCAGACCAATAATTGTGTAGTTCTGACCATTCCACTTGATGTATTGCCCAACGGGTTCGTTCATGCCCATGAACTTGGCCGCACTTTCGTTGACGACGATGCCGAGCGAATCGGTTGAAAAGCTGCGTGAAAAATCGCGTCCCTGTTTGAACTGCCAGCCGACTGTTTTACCGTATTCATGGGTAACCCCGACCGTGCCGAAATCGCCCACTTGGTTAGGGTCTTTGCCCTTCCAGTCAAAACTGGCATCACTACTCCATACTTCTGAGGTTGGGCTGGATGATTCGGCTATGTCTAAAACGGCGCCGGTTCGCAGCAGGTCATAGCGGATAGCGTCGTAGTGCCCACGCAGGTCCGGTGTGTTTATCCGAATCGAAAGCAACCCGGTCCGGTCATAACCGATGGGGCGATTTTTGGCGTGCTGAATTTGCTGGAATACAATAATCGTCCCGATAATGAGCGTTACTGAAACCGTAAATTGCGTAACGACCAGCACCTTACGCGGCAGAGCCGCGAAGCGCCCAACCCGAAAGGTACCTTTCAACACCCTGACCGGCTGGAAGCCCGACAGGTACAAAGCGGGATAGCTGCCCGCTACCAGCCCCGTAAGTAGCGTGAAGCCAAAGCTTAATGCCCAAAACACCATACGACTCCCAGGAAAAACTGTCTTTTTATCGACAAGTTCGTTGAACTGTGGCAGGAGAATTTGCACCAGCAGCAGAGCAAAGACGAGTGCGATGACGGCTACCAGCAACGATTCGCTGAGAAACTGGCTGATTAGTTGACCACGTACTGAACCGACGGCTTTACGAATGCCGACTTCTTTAGCGCGTTTCTCGGAACGGGCCGTTGATAGGTTCATGAAGTTGATGCACGCCAAGAGCAACACAAACAACCCAATGATGCCGAACAACCACACGAATTGAATGCGTCCCCGAACCGACACACCGTTTTCCCATTCCGACCGCAGATGCCATTGGCTCATTGGATGCAGAAACGCCTTCGGATCAAACTTAGCTTCCTCTTGGGCGTGTCGGGCCTTGATTCGCTCAATCTTGGCCGTAACCTGCTCAAAACTGGTGTTAGGCGTAATCTGGACCAGTAGCTGAAAGGAGTTATTTCCCCAATTTGTCTCGGACCGTTTGACCCATTCCTCCTCTTTAACAAAGTATTTCCAGGGGAGTAGAAATGATACGTCTCGAAACTCGGTGTTATAAGGCAAATCTTCGTAAACGCCCGTTACCTTGAAGTAATGCTTATTGTCGATCCTAACGAGTTTACTCACGGGATCAGTTTCGCCAAACAGCGCCTTCGCTACCGACTCCGACAACAGGATAGACGTCGGGTCGTCAAGCCCGTTCTGCATGCCGCTGACCATCCTGAGTGAACACATCTGCGGAAAGTCCGACTCTACGCAATTTCCCTGTTTGGTTAATTTGTTGGAACCATGAGCAAGGATATGCTCATCGGTCCACGAAGACAATACGATGCGGTCGAAATAACTGGCATACTCATTCTGCAACACCGTCCGCATGGGAAGGGGTGTCGCTGGCGTTGTCGTGGTTGTTCCATTGAAGGTTTGGTGTTGCATCACCCGTGCGATGCGGTCGTGATTCTGGTGGTATCTATCGTAAGAGAGTTCATCCCAAACCCACAAGCCGATCAGCATGGCCACGGCCATCCCAACAGTTAGGCCGCCGATGTTGATGACAGAATAGACTCTGTTGCGGATCAGATTCCGCCAGGCGATTTTTAGATAATTGCGAATCATAGCAGGGCTGAGAAGTAATGATTGATGCTCGTCTTGTTGTTTCTGTTGTCTTTTTCGCACGAACGGGGGCAGCACCGATACAACGTTGAGCAGATAACGTACGGTGGCCTGCGTCCTGCCCGCCCGTTGGTACCAATACGTATAGAGCTCGTCTAAATCGCCTTCAACTTCTTCCAGCGTGTCGGCTGGGTGGCTCCAGGTCAGGAGCCATTTAGCCCAGCCGGGTGGGGATGGCGGTCCGACGTTTCGGTTGGGCGCGTTCATAGACCGCTTAGTCGTAACGCGTTGGGCGGCACCAATTGCCAGAGATCCTGACGCAGTTGCTGAATCTCCTGCAACGCCCGGCTGCCTAAGGCCGTCACACGGAACAATCGCTTGCGTCGGCCGCCCCTTTCGGCGGTGGCCCCGCCCAGTTGAGAAGTTACGAAACCCTTTTCTTCCAGTCGAATCAGCGTGTTATGAACGGTCCCAAGGGTGACTACCCGACCGGTGTGTTCTTCTAATGCCTGACTGACGGTAACGCCATAACCGTCCCCGTCCAGGATGGCGACCATCAGTAAAACCACTTCTTCAAACTCGCCTAAGTACGTGCGACGCATAACCCAATGCATTAGTCTATATTATATCGTACAAATCTTCAGCCAACTTGCGCGATATACCCAAAACGGCCCATATAGGCGTATTCAGGTGTATTCTGCACAATTAGATTGTCCGTTTACGGACAGCGGCCGTCCCCAAACGGACACTACCGTACTAATCCTGATTTATTTAGTAGCGGGCATAGCTCGGTGGCGGGCGCTGTTTCACAAGGCCGATTACAGGCGACAGCCTGTTACCAAAGAACGTGACTATTAGTCTGTTGATCCGCTTAATTCGTTCCAGTCCGCGTAGGAAACAACGCCGATATCGGGTCTGGGCGGGCCGGGGAGCATCGCAATAAACTCCAGTTCGTGGTTATCAGGGTCGCGGAAGTAAATGGAGACGGCGGGCATCCAGCCGAACACCATCGGTTCGCCAGTTTCCTGTTTCAGGAAATTGTAATGAGCCAAGCCCCCGGCGTTCCAGAAATTGAACGGACTTCCCGGTAATGGCTTCTATTGAGCAGCGAAAGGCGTAGTGCTGGGGTATGACCTGATGGCGGGGCTTCTCCCAAAAACCCAGCATGGCCTTGCCCCGCTGGCCAATCCAGTAGAACGCCACGCGCCGGTTTGAGGAAAACCGGCCCAGTTCCAGACCAAGCACCTGCCCGTAGAAGTGCATGGATGCGTCGAGTGAGACAACCGGAATGTGCGTTTCAAACAGTCCGTCGATCATGGGCTGTTTTTGGAGAAGCGTGAAACCACTCGCTGACCGGTTTTAGGCGAAATCTACCGTAAAAAACGTATTGACAACCCAACTACTCAGGCTCGACGGCGACGGTTCGACGGTGCTGAAACTTAGCAACCGCTTCGCTGATGTACTGCTCACTGAGCGCATTGGGATCGTAGCGCCGGAATTCCTGTTGCAGCCGGGTTACGTTCTGATAATAAACCGGACTGCTCAGGATGTTTTGTACTCCCCGCACGATCTGCCATTGGCTGGGTTTCTCGGTCTTCAGGCTGGGCATCAACCTGAAATAGCCAATGCCCTTAGCGGCTTCAGGCTAACATTGTTCGTGGTTTGTGCGTTTGTGATTGTAGTTCGGTCCACCATACATACCTCCACGAACAACCCCTTTACCGATGACAAACCTGCTTTTCCCCACTGACTTTTCGTCCGACAACGCGGCTGCCCTGAGCTGGGCGCGGCTGTTCGCCCGCAAAACCGGCGCCACCATCACGCTGCTTCACGTGTTTCAACCCATGATTCCCGACTCGACCTTGCCAACCATCGGCGATCCGGGTTTGGGCATTGCGGCCTCGCAGGAAATAGAAATCATCAGCCGACAGCGCCTAACCGAACTCGCGGCCGAACTACAGGAGCAGGGGCTGTCGGTCCAGACCGATTGGCGCATTGGCTCAGCCGAAGAGGAGATTCTGGAGGTGGCCCGCGCCGGTAGAGCTGATCTGATCGTGATGGGCCGCTCTGACCTAAGTACGTTTTTTGACCGGCTGGCGGGTAGTGCCGTCACCGATGTTGCCGCCGAAGCCATTTGTCCAGTGCTGGTGGTACCAACGCATACTGATGCCATTGCCATTCCGGCGCAGGTGCGAACCATTGCCTACGCCATGCAATCCCGCACGACCCAAAGCGACGTATCCGCCCAAACCGATTCGTTGGTGGAAGCCTTCGACGCCGATTTGGTGGTACTGACCGACGATAAATTAGACAATGTAGCGGCCGACCTGATCGTGATGCAGTTGTACCCGCATTCGGGTTTCTTAGACAATCTGCTTCATCCCAACCGAACCAGTGCATTGGTCGAAAAATCGGACGTACCAGTGCTGATTTACCACACCCCAAAGTGACATTTTTGAGTGTGTGAGTTTATAAGTGTTTGAGTATATGCGTATGCGAAACACGCATAAACCCCTATACCATACTCACTAAAATGATAACAAACAGACAACAGGCTGTCCGGGTAGGTTAGCCTGTTGTTTTTGCTTACGACAGGACACATTCCTTCACTCCATACGATGCAAACGATTCTCTTCTCCGCCGACTTCACCGAATCAACCACCAATGCGCTTAGCTGGGCGCAGCTGTTCGCTCGTCACTATAAGGCAACGCTGGTGCTGGTTCACGTACAGCAAGTGGCCCTTCCCGATGCGACATTGCCCGTTGCGGGAGAATTGGGTATGGGCGTGGGTGTACCTATGGATACAGAATCTACCAGCCTCGACCAGTTGACAACGCTGGCCGATCAACTCCGGGCCGAGGGACTCACCTGCCAGACCGACCTGCGCCGGGGTGCGCTGAAAGACGCCATTCTGTCGGCAGCCCAGGAGCATAATGCCGATCTGATTATTACTGGACGCAGCCACCTGAACAACTTCTTTGACCGGATTGCAGGAACGGTAGCGACGGGCGTCGCACGGGGAGCCAACTGTCCGGTGTTGGTTGTACCAGCGGGCGAGTCTGAAACGGCAACCCAACCGCAGGTCCAAACCATTGTGTTCACAACGCCACTGGAGTTCGATCAGCAGGACGGGTTTAAGCAGGCTCTCGACATGGCCCGGACTTTCGGGGCAACGTTGCGGGTGCTACACGTCCGGGCCGAAAACCAGCCGAACCTCACCGACGACGACACGATGATCGGCCAGTTGCAGACGGTGTATGGTTCCGATCCGCTGCCGGTCGATACGGTTGACGCACGCACGGTGAGCGGTGGTATCGAAACGTATTTGAGCGACAATCCGGCCGATCTGCTCGTGATGACCACCCGGGAGCGGGACTTTCTGTCGGGCTTACTGAACCCCAGCCTCACCGGCCGGATGGTGGTGCTGGCCAATCTGCCGGTGCTGGTTTTCCAGGCCGAAGCGAATTCGTGAGAAAGGTGTGTGGGTGTTTAAGTGTGTTAGTGTACATGAACCGCATACGCCTACACACCCAAACACTTCTTTTACCGGGCTTCTGCGCTCCGGAACAGTTTCACGTCGGCCCAGAACGTGCCAAACGGGACAATCGACGCTAACAGGGCCAACAACATCTTTTTCACTGACCAGTCCTGCTCGATCTTCGCCTGAATCACGGCCAGCACGTACAACACGAACAGCAGTCCGTGTACCATACCAAATACTTTATTGGGACCAGGCATTCCGAAACCGTATTTCAGCGGCATCGTCACAAAAAGCAGAATCAGGAACGAAACGCCTTCGACAAAGGCCAAAATTCGCAGTCGACCAATTTGAGTGCTGAGTAAATTCATAGGGTATTTACGATGGTTTACTTTTCATTCGTAAAACCTGATTTGCGGTGAAGTCGTTCTGGAAGACTTGTGTGGATATTCAAAATCAACGCTGTAGCGTCATAAAATACAAATCAAGGCCGGGTGCCCAGTGATTTGGCTCCGTGTTGCTTAACACAAAGCCGAACTTCTCGAAGAATTGGTACGCTACCCGCGACGTCTGACACTCGATGACCGCAACAGCCGGATGCGTCAGAATCTGGTCCAGAACGTGCCGCAATAGAGCGCTGCCAACGCCCAGACCCCTCAAGTCAGGGTCGGCTAAAATCCAGCAAATCCGCGCCACAGAAGCATCCTGGATCAGGTAGTAACCACACGCGCCCACCACCTGCCCTTTGTGCTCGGCTACAAAATAAGGATCGTTGTTCTGCGGTAAGAAACGGGCGTACTCGTCAACCTCGACCGCTGCAAAGGCCACAGGTACATTCTTTCGGAAAACAGTTAGCAGCGGCTCGGCGTCGTTGGGCGTGTACGGTCGCAGGGTGATACTCATTTGTTTATTTTCCTTTATCAAGCGCCATCCGCACGGCTAATCCGGTCAGAATCCCAGCCATGACCCGTTTCTGCACCCGGATAAACGTCGGCCTTGCCCCAAACCACCGGGCGACCCGAGCGGCCAGCAGCACAATCAACAAGTCGCCAATGGTGGCAACGGTCAGTTGCGTGAATCCCAACTGGAGATTCTGAATCAGCAGTGAGCCGTAGGCAGGATCGGTAAACTGCGGGAAGAACGACACGTAAAACACCGCTACTTTGGGGTTCAGCACATTGGTCAGAAAACCCATCCTGAACAACTTAGCGTCCCCGTCGTGGGGCAGATTCCGCGTCTCAAACGGCGACACGCTACCGGGTTTTATCGCTTCCCAGGCCAGATAAAGCAAATAACCGATACCCAGCCAGCGCAACGCTTCGTACGCCAGCGGGATAGCCATGAACACCGCCGTCAACCCGAAAGAAACCAAGAATATGTGGACGAAAAAACCCGCCAGAATACCGCCCAGCGACAGCAAACCAGCCCGTCGACCCTGCGTAATGGAGCGCGAAATCAGATAAATCATGTTCGGACCGGGGCTGAGCACCAGTCCCAGGGCCGCCAAGGCGAACAGCAGAAGAGTAGGTAATGGAATCATACAAAAGCGGGGTTTATCGGTCTAAAAATAATACCATCTGTTCTTCATCATAGTACGAGTCACCGTCTTTGAGTGCGTTTAGCTCCCGCGCGAATGACCGAAAGCCTGCTCTTTCATAGAGCCGTTTGGCCGATTCGTTCGTGGCAGCAACAGTTAGATTAATCTGCTCGACGTCGGTCTTCTCCCGAACGCGCCGGATGAGATCATTCAGCAACTGCCGCCCGAAGCCTTTGCCGCCGTGTTCAGTCGACACGTACATTCGGAACAGCAATCCTTTGTGGCGCAGCTTCTCCCGCGTCTGACCCTCGCGCTGAAAACTGACCACGCCCGCCAGTGTACCGGCCTCAGTCAGCAGGCCGAGCGTGAAACTATCGGCTGTTCCGGTTGTTGGGAATGGCTCCCGCGCTTCGTCATCGGGACTGATGCGGAAACAGCTCCGGTACGCATGAAGCCCGCCCATGAAGAAAGTTTTGTAGTCGTGCGGGTGCTCATTCGTCAATTCGATAATCGTCATCATGGCTATTCATCGTAAATACGCGGGTAACAGCACACGTTCCTCACTTTCCCGCGCAACCGGCGTCAGCCGGACGGTCTGCATTGGCACCACGCCCGACCATGTCGGCAGATCGGCATCTTCGGGGTCATCGCTGGGGCCACCGGTGCGGATTTTGGCGGAGGCTTCGGCCAGCGAAAACGCCAGCACGGTTGTTTTGCGCAACTCGCTGTCCGTGGTAGGGCGGAGATCGGCCCAGCGGCCCGGCACCAGATGATCCGTAATCAGGGCCAGCACGTCCATTTTTTCGGTTTCATCGGTTACTTTCCGAGCGCTGCCAAAGATAACCACCGACCGGTAATTGACCGAGTGATGGAACGCCGATTTGGCCAGCACCAGCCCATCGCAGAGCATAACCGAAATACAAACCGGGCCGCCCTGCTCAATCTGACGGATGAAGTGACTCCCCACCGACCCATGAATGTAAAGCTGGTCATCCTGCCGGGCGAAAGCCGTTGGAATGGCCATCGGCTGCCCGTCCGCTACGTAGCTGACGGTACAGAAGAGCGCTTCGTCCAGAATTGGGTGAATCGTTTCGACGTCGTAGTGGGCGCGTTTGGCCAATCGGCTGGGAATAATACGGGTAGTTTGCATTCGAGTTGTTGTTATGCGAGCAAATATCTTCTTTTACCGGCCTATCAGAACGGTCCAGTTTTCACAAATGAAATAGTCCAGTTTGCAGACGTATCGATGAAAACCTTTTTAGTGAGTAAGTCTATGCTACCCTTCAAATCACTTTTATCGCTTGACAGATCGTTAACTACGCCCGTTTTTGTGCAACTGAGCGATCAGTTCGCTCAACTCATCCGCGCGGGAACGCTGTCGGCGGGCCAGCGGCTGCCCGGCACGCGCCAGTTAGCCGACCTGCTCGCCGTTAACCGGCAAACCATCGTGGCGGCCTACGACGAAGCCACGGCGCAGGGCTGGCTCGAAAGCCGACCGGGCAGCGGCACCTTTGTGGCGGGGCATTTGCCGGACGTTCGGCCGCAGGAACTGACCTCTCCCAGCAACGCCATTGCTGAACGTCATCGCCTTGCTGAACAGCCTGGTTACCCGTTCGAGTCGCTGCCGTTTCTGACCCGGCCACTACTGACTAATTCCAAGGGGTTGCGTTTGGATGATGGGTTTCCCGATATACGGCTGGCTCCATTAGCCGAACTGAGCCGCGCGTACCGGTCTTATTGTGGGTGGGGCGATCCACAACAGCATTTCGGCTACGGCGATACGAAAGGTCACCCACTCCTGCGTGAACAACTGTCGCTCTACCTCAACGAAACGCGCGGCCTGCGCACCACGCCCGACAACATCCTCATCACGCGGGGCAGCATTATGGGCCTGCACCTGGCCAGTCGGGTGCTACTGCGCCCTGGCGACGTGGTCGTGACGGGCGAAACGACCTGGGCGGGGGCCACGATGAATTTTCGTAATGCCGGAGCCACCGTGCTGACGGTTCCCGTTGATGCGCTCGGAATCGACGTGGAGGCACTATCGCTATTGGCCGAAAAAATACCAGTTCGATTGGTGTCCGTGACGCCCCATCACCACTACCCTACCACCGTGACGCTGCGCCCCGACCGGCGCGTTCGGCTGCTACAACTCGCCGAGCAGTACGGTTTTGCGATTCTGGAAGATGATTACGATTATGATTTCCACTACCTCAGCCGCCCAATTCTACCCCTCGCCAGCGCCGACCGGCATGGTATGGTCGTTTACATTGGCTCGCTAACCAAGTCGGTAGCTCCCGCGTTCCGAATTGGCTATGTAGTGGCCCCAACCGCGCTGATCGATGAGCTGGCCCGGCTCCGGCGCATCATCGACCGGCAGGGCGACCCAATACTGGAATTTGCGGTTGGGCAGTTATTCAAAACCGGCGATCTCCGGCGGCACTTTCGCAAAGCACTGCGTACCTATCATGCCCGGCGTGACCACTTTTGCCACCTGCTGACAACGGAATTGCATGACACGGTGCAGTTCACCAAACCCGATGGAGGATTAGCCGTATGGGCCACCATCGACCCGGCGATTGATATGGAAAAATTGACTGACAGAGCCAGCCAGAACGGGCTTTACTTTTCTAACGGCTTGATCCACAACCCACCGGGTCAGGTAATGAACAGCACCCGGCTTGGCTTTGCGTCGAGTACAGAAGCCGAGTTGGAGCGGAGTGTGGCGGTGCTGAAGAAGTTACTGGCCGAAAATTAGTAGGAAACTTCCGTCCTCACTTTTGAAGGTTACACTGCATTCCTTCCTCAGTCCCTCAACCAATGAACAGACGAACGTTCGTCCGTACCGGAACAACCTCGGTTTGCGTTCTGCCGCTCCTACGGGGTACGGCCTTTGGTGAGTCTACTCCTGTCGACCCGCCAACGAAACCGGCCTGGCTGCTCGAATTAATCAAGGGCAACGACCAGCAGCTCACTACCGTGCGCGCATCACGAATCAGCGAGCCTGCCCATCCTGCTTTCGGTGGACTGAAAGACGGCGATGACATCCCAAATCCGCAGTCGACGGCTGATTTTGTTCGGCGGGCTGCTTGCGCCCTGTCGTGCCCAGAGTCGGCGCACTACCGGTCGAACGCCTTGCTCGGGGAAATGGCCGGAGCGATTCAGTACCTGCTCAAGGTTCAACACGCGGACGGCACGCTCGATCTGCCCGCTACTAATTTTCACTCTACGCCCGATACGGGATTTATCGTCAAGCGGTTAACGACGGCCTACGCCCTGCTGGTCCGTTCGGAGACCCCGGCAATGGAGAGTGTTCTGGCTCAGTTAAAATCGTTTTTGCAACGGGCGGGCGAAGCGTTGATCGTCGGTGGCATTCACACGCCTAATCACCGTTGGGTGGTGTCGGCCGCGCTGACCAAATTAAACACGCTCTGGCCCGACACCCGGTACGTGGCCCGCATCGACCAATGGCTGGCCGAACACATCGACATGGATGCGGAGGGGCAGTACAACGAACGCAGCACCCTGATTTATTCACCCCTGACCAACCGCCTGCTCATCACGATTGCCACCGGGTTAAACAAACCGGACCTGCTGGATTACGTACGGAGGAATTTAGCCCTGGCCCTGTATTACCTGCATCCAAACGGCGAATTAGTTACGGAAGCGTCGGGGCGACAGGACAAAGCCCTGATTGGTACGCCCGAAGGCTATTATTACGCGTATCGCTACATGGCCTTGCAGGACAAAAACGGGGAGATGGCCGCTCTATGCCGGTGGATCGAAAAAACGATGCTGCCCAAAGCCGTCTATTACCTCGATTATCTACTCGACGATCCGGCGATCTGGCGTGAGTTGCCCGCTAACCAACTGCTGCCCACGAACTACGTAAAGGATTTTCCTAAATCGGGTTTGGTCCGAATTCGGCGCGGTGGATGGGACGGCACCCTTTTGTCGGCGAATCCCGTCTGGCTCACCTTTCACAAGGGCAACGCCGTTTTGCAGGGAATCCGGCTGGCGGCTTCTTTTTTTGGCAAAGGCCAGTTTCAAACGGAATCAATTAGCAGACAGGGCGATAGCTGGATACTAACCCAATCGCTGGAAGGCCCCTACTACCAACCCTACCCGCCCGAGACTATACCTTCAGACGGGGATTGGGAGAAGATGCCCCGGTCCAACCGCAAGCAAAGCGAAATTCAGCAACTCAAAAGTCAGGTAACAATCAGCGAAATACAGGGCGGTTTACAGGCTCAAATTCAGATTACCGGAACCGAGGGCGTCCCGGTGGCGGTGGAGCTTATCTTTCGACCCGGCGGCACCTTCACGGGAGTCTCCCCACACCCCAGCCGGGCAAACGCGTACCTGCTGTCGGAATCGGGCACCTATACCGTCCAGGCCGATACCATCACCTTCGGGCCGGGGAAGGTGCTGCACAAAAACGTTCAATTGCGGGGGTCCTTACCCGCCTTCGACGCACCGACGGTGTATCTTACCGGATTTACGCCATTTACGCATACGCTCACGCTGTCCTGAGATCTGGTTGTGATTCGTAACGCTGATTTTCCTTCCAGGCTTTGTAATCGTTCGGCAAGCAGATTCCGCAGGGCCGGAAGCCCGCTTCGATGGCCTCGGCTGTATCCCGAAAAAAGACCCGGTTGATTGCCTTCATGCGTTTCCCGGCCCGGCAGTCGAGCCCCCCGTAGATGCGGCCGGGACCGTTGCCACCGAGAGTGACAGCCCCGCTCCGAATCAACCCAACCAAGGCACGAAGCTGAGCAAACGGCGTTGGTCCTAGCACCGTGTGACGAATCATGCCGCGTCGTGAAAAATCAGTCCTAAATTCACTCGTTGGCCGCTTTTGACCTCACTGACGCCGTGCCGCATGGTCACGCGGTAATGGCCGCGGGTGCCTTTCACGGGTCTGTGCTTCGTCGTGAAAAGCAGAATCTGGCCCTGCTGCGGTTGCAAAACCGTCGCTTTCGACTGCATCCGGGGGCGCTGCTCCAACAGCACAAACTCGCCCCCGACGTAGTCCGCGCCAGGCTGATTCAAGAACACAACCGCCTGAAACGGAAAATGCAGCTCGCCGTACATATCCTGGTGCAGCGCATTCCAGTCGCCCGCGCCATACTTCAGAATCAGGGGCGTGGGGCGGGTTTGTCCGGCCGCGTGGCAGGTCGCCAACCACGCGTCGAGGTCGGTTGGGTAGCGTTGGGCGACGCCAAGCTGCTCGTTCCAGTCGTTGGCAACAGTCGCCAGTTTCGGAAATAAGTCGTGGCGAAGTGCGTCCACGACGGGCGGCAGCGGATAGTTAAAATACTTGTACTCACCACTGCCATACCCGTGCTTCTGCATCACAATGGCTTTGCGGTACAGATCCGGCGCGTCGAACAGGGCGGCCAGTTTATGGCAGTCGTCGGGCAACAAAACCGATGGCAGCAAGGCGTATCCCTTTTCCGAGAGGGTTTTTTGATGCGTCGGCCAGTCAATAGATTCTGAAGGTTGTATCATTACCAATTATTCATTCGGGATCGCCCGCCCGGTTCATTACTCATTATTTACCCGTGCCGCTTCCCAGCCCAGCATAGCCTGTTTGCGGGCCATACCCCAGCGGTAACCGCCGAACAGGCCCGTTTTCTTGATGACCCGGTGGCACGGAATTAAATAGCCTACGGGATTACTGCCAATTGCCGTGCCCACCGCCCGCGACGCCGTGGGCTGCCCGATGGCGTCGGCAATCTGATCGTAGCTGACCAGCCGACCTTCGGGAATTTTGAGTAGGGCTTCCCATACTTTGAGCTGAAACGCGGAGCCACGCAGCATTACGGGCAGGGGTTGGGGTTGGCTACTACCCGCGACGGGAAACACCTGATCGGCCAAGATTTGCACCGCTTTTGGGTCGTGCTGAAGCGTAACGCCAGGCCACGAGGATGTCAGGATAGTTGCGGGTTCTTCGTCCTCGTTCAGGAAATGCAGCAGAGCGATTTTGCCGTTGATCGCCCCCAGCACATACGCGCCGAACGGACTGTTGAACACGCCATAGGCCATGGCCAGACCGGCTCCCGCCTGCTTAAACTGCCCCGGCGTAACGCCCTCAATGCTCACGAACAGATCGTGCAGCCGACCCGTGCCCGACAGCCCGGCCCCGTGGGCGGCTTCGGATAGTGGAACCCCATTGCGGAGTTGCTGCTTAGCGTGTTCGAGGGTTAGGTATTGGCCGAATTTCTTGGGGCTCACCCCTGCCCATTCGGTGAAGAGCCGCTGAAAATGGAACTCGCTCAGGTTGACCTGACCGGCGAGGTCGGATAGGGATGGCTGGTCGCGGAAGTTGGTCGTCAGGTGGTCGATGGCCTGCGCAATTTGCCGGAATGTGTAGGTTTCAGATGCGTTCATTGCTGTTGTTGTGGTTGTTTCTGCTGTACAAAGGTCACCACAACCGAGCCGGGGCAAAACCCGATTCTTGCGCAGTTTCAGGCAATGCCGATGGTGAAGGTTGCGGCAAAAACGTCGCCCGCGTCGAGGTGCTGAATTGCCCCTTTCCGCTCAACAGGCGTTGGGGCACCCTCGGCGTCGGCATAACCTAACCACGGCTCGATGCACACGAACGGCGCACCGGGTTTGGCCCAGATGCCGAGGTGCGGAAAATCCAAAAACGAAACCGTTACGGCCCGGTCGTGGTCTTTGTGCTTCAGCGACACTCGCCGGGATTTGATGTTTTTGAACACCAATGCGTCCTGATCGAACAGGTTTGGTGTTAGCGCGAGTTGGCGATTCGTGATTGGCACGGGGCGGGTTTCGCCGGAAAACAGGCCCGCTTCTGACAGTTGGTGGGTGACGAGGGCTTCGTCCTGTTCAAATTCCAGCACGTAATCCGAATACGCTTCGCCCTCCACAAACGGCACATTGAACGCCGGGTGCGCCCCGACTGAGAAATACATTGCGGCATCTCCTTCGTTCACAACGCGGTATGTGACACTCAGGCTGGCGTCAGTCAGTTCATAGCTGATCTGAAACTCGAACTCGTACGGATACACCGCCCACGTTTTATCATTGGACCGCAGGGCAAAAATCGCGTGACTGTCCGACGATTCCGTTTCTACAAACAGCGACTGCCTTGCAAACCCGTGGCGTTTCATGGGATACGTTTCACCACCAACGTGAAGTTCATCGTTCAGCAGACCGCCAACGATGGGGAACAAGTTGGGCGCGTGCCAGCCCCAAACAGTTGGGTCGGCCTGCCAGAGGTGTTCAGTAGCCGTTGGTTTGTAAAAAATACCCGTCAGTTCGGCTCCCTGCGGGCGAATGCTGACGCGTAGCTGATTGTTTTCGATGGTTGTCATACCGTTGCGTTGTGGTTACACCAACATTGTTGTGCTTAAAGTCGGGCGGGTTAGGCACTTTAGCTAATTGTCCCGCAGGCAGGGTAAACGCATGAGATTACATTTGCTTACGCATAGCCCTTCGACAGGCTCAGGGTGACAAATCAGCTTAACAGAGTTCACTAAGTTGACTCAACTTTCCAGTCATCCTGAGCTTGTCGAAGGACTTCGCGTAAGCAATTTCTATCATGCGTTTACTCTGCCTGCGGGACGTTTCTATTTCGCCCGCACAATGGCGTCAACGGCCTGTTGGGGCGTGGTGGTGGTGAAATCGAATCGCTGACTGAACTTGCTGCTGTCGAAAAAATAATTCTGGTCATACTGGTAGAGCATGGGTTTGAACTCGCCCATGAACGGAATGAAGATACTCAGCGCACCCACCAACCAGGCGGGCATAACCTGCACCCCGGCCTTACCGGACATAGCTTCGGTGAACAGCGCTGTCCATTGCCTGCCGGTCAGCGGGATTGAATCGGTGGGCAGATGCCACACTTGATTGTAGGCGTCGGGCGTATTGCCCAGCAGAGCCGTTGCCTTAGCTGCATCGGGCGTGTAAGTGAAGTTGTGAATTTTATCGGCGTCGACCGGCCAATTAGACTTTTTGCCTTTCCGCAGGTTATCCGTCACCATCGCCTGCAATACACTGTTGGTACCGCCAGGTCCGTAGAAATCGGCTGAACGGGCAATCAGTGCCGTCAGCGTCCCTTTCTTTACTTCGCTCAGGATCATATCGGCGATTTGCGCCCGTACCTTACCTTTTTCAGAGGGTGGATTAACGGGCGACTCCTCCGTCATGTGGCCAATGGCGCTCCGGTCGTACATGTATACGTTATCGAAGAACACCAGTTTAGCCCCGTGTTTCTGGCAGGCGGCAACCACGTTTGTAATGAACGGTGGCCACGACTGCTGCCAGACTTTGGTGCTGTAGGGAAAGCCAACTGTAACGTAAACGACCTCCGACCCAGCCACCGCCCGGTCCACCTGACTGCCATCCAGTAAATCAGCGGGCATCAATTCATCCGTTGGGTTGACGGCTTTGGGATTGCGGGCCACCAGCCGAATGTGGGGCGTGTAGGCAATAAGTTGGCGGGCAAGCTCAGCACCGATGTTGCCGCCAGCGCCTAAGATGGTTTGCATACGAGAGAAAGAATAGAGGGTTACGTGGGGTAAATATAGGGGCTCACCGCTCATTTCAAACCCGTCCGGTTACTGTTTTACGAAGGCCGTGCTGTCTGTCATTGCCCGTCGCTGAAACTGTAGAGCGCTGCTGGATTGTCAATCATCAGGCGGTTCCAGTAATCGCCTAAGCCCCGGCGGTTGAGTTCGTCGCGAAACGTGGTCAGCAGATACGTCAGGCCCGGTGAACCGCCGTACGATTGCCAGTAGGTGTTGCGGGCTGCATCCATTCCGGCGGTTATTTGTTCGGGAAAATCGGGCAGCAGAGTCTCCAGCAGCCGAAACGTCCCGTTTTCTTCGCCCTTCTTCCAGCGAAACGCACTGTCGAATTCAACCCGGACGCCGGTTTGCAACAAGGCCTGGTGGTAGGCAAGGTCAGGGCAGCGGTCAACGTGCGAGATGACCACGTGGCGCAGGTCGGCCCCGAGCTGGGCAAATCGTTCGGCCTGGGCGAGAGCATGGCGCCCGGCGTTGGTATGGGTCAGAATCGGTACGCCCGTTGCCCGATGCGTGTTGACCACCGCCCGGAAAATCAACTCCTGATGGAGCGTAATAGTCTCGTCGCCGGTGGCTAATTTAATCATCCCGGCTTTGTGTTCGGTACGGTCGACTACGGGTCCGTTGTAATCATAGGCGTCAATTCCTTCCTCCAGGTCGGCAATAAACAGGCGGGTCAACTGGTCTTCGGAATAGTGGTAGCGCCAGTGAGAAAGAGGGTAATACTGTTCCAAGTGAATGCCGGTTGGCGCAACAATCTGAATCCCCGTCCGGCGCGATACCTCGGCTAATTTCAGCACATTCCGACCACTGTTGGCGGGCATCGTGTCCACCATTGTTCGGCCACCGGCTTCATACACCCGCGTCAACTCTTCCGAGACTTTATCCACGTCATTCAGCAGAAAATCCGGGTTCGCCTGCGTCGGAAAGCTTTCCTCAATAATCAGGTGTTCGTGCGCGTACGTAACACCCAGTTGCGACGCCGGAATATCGCCTAGCACGGTTCTCACAAAAGGCGTGTCCATAGACAGTTTACGCGTTTATCGGGTTACCGTTCCGTGTTAAGATTGAAGCCGTTACGTTGGCCTTCCAGCCGTTGCGCGACGTGTCAGCCACCGCATCGGGAATATCCAGAACGGTTCCTAATTCGCGCAAATTCTGTTGCAACAAACTCACCGTCAATTGGTTAGCTGCTTCGTCCTGTTGCAGCGACTGCACAGCCGCCAGCCCAGCCGCCTGCCCCATCGACATGGTTTGGGCCATCGACCGGCACGACGCATGGGCATCGTGCGTGGCCGAAAAACACCGGCCCACTACCCAAACGGTCTGGCTGCCTTTGGGCACAATGGTGCCGTAGGGAATGCCATACACACCCGCGCCGGGAATGTACTCCCAGTAGGTTTCTTCGGCTCCGTTCTGGTCGTGGCGGTGGTCTTCGATGGGGGCACCGCAGAGAAAAATACGGTCGTCGGGCAGCAGTCCGGCTAAGCAATCCTCCTTCGTCAGGCGGTGCTCGCCGTAGACGCGCCGGGTTTCGCGGACGCCAATCTGGTGCGACAACCCAATGATGCTGGCGTCTTGATAACCGGGCACATCGGCCCGGAAGAAATCTTCATAGACAAACGCCTGCCGACGCCCTTCGACCTCTGCCAGCGTCAGTTCGGCGGCATTCAGGGCCGACAAACCAGCTACTTTCACGGCGACGGTCGAGATGCACTTAGCCGCATTCATTTCGTGGGCAGAGCCTTCTTTGCGGGGTAACGGATGCCGCCCGCTGTCTACAGCCTGCGCCATTTTTTGGCCGAGCATCTTTTTGCCACCCGCCCGTTCGTAGGCGTCCAGGTCAACGTTGCTCATCCGAAACGTCGTCGTCAGGCTTTGTGCGGGTTCACGTTCACCGGCAATCTCGCAGGCGAACCCCGCCCGATGACAGAAATCGGCATCGCCCGATGCGTCGATCACCCGGCGGGCCAGCACCTTGCCAATGCCGCCTTTGTTCCAGAAAATGCAGACGTGCCGGTCACCGTCCGTCGCTACGTCGATGAGCGTGGTGTGCAACAAATACCGGATGTTCTGTTGCCCAATTAACTGGTCCCAGACGAGTTTCAGGCGTTCGGGATTGTAGTTGACGCCCATTCCGGCCCCGTAGGTATTGGGCCGCAGGAAAACGGCTCCGGCCTTGTCGAGTTCGTTGACGATGCGGTCGGGCCAGCCGCCCACAATTTTCTTGGGGGTAGCGCCGGGCGTGAAGAAACCGTAGAACGTATCGAGCATCTGGGTAGAGGTGCCGCCCGGAAAACCGTAGCGCTCCACCAGCATGACCGAAACGCCCGCACCGCGCCCAGCCGCCGACAGAGCCGCCACGCAGCCCGCCGACCCCGCCCCAATCACCAGAATATCGGTTTCGGCCAGCAGCGGAATAACGGCATGATTGAAAACGGTAGCCATAGGTATACGAAACGGTTGATTAGGAATTGGCCGGACTAAGCGTAGCCGACGGTTCGCTGACGTAGGAAGGAATACCGACCCGTTCGTAGAGTTTAGCCAGCCGGTGGGCGTGTTCGTCGTAGGCTCCCTCGAACAACTCAACCGCTTTGTCGGCACCGACCACGTTGGCCGCCGACAGGACTTTGGGCGGTTGGCCGGCTTCGGTCAGCAGGCGGGCCACCTCGGCCTTGATGCAGTTGATGAGAACGGCGCCCCCCACGGTCGAGCCGGGTGCCACGGGCGTATCTAAGCCTGGAACCATCACCATGGCGTCGCCCACAGGCGCACCCGTGTCTAAAATCAGGTCGGCGAAATCGCTTAGTTTCTTACCGTCGGGCCGCTTGCTCGTGCTTTTTTCTGCGTGTTGTTTCGTGATGAGAGCCACCACCTTAATTCCCTGCTGCTGAAACAGGCCGGCCATTTCGATGGGCACCACGTTGCAGCCGCTGGACGAAATGATGAGGGCAGAATCCTGTTGGGAGAGGTCGAAGTTCCGCAAAATTCGCCCGCCGAGACCGGGTACGTTTTCCAGAAACATGGCCTGTCGTTGTCCGTTGGCACCCACCACCAAATTATGAAAGGTGAGCGAAAGCTCGACAATGGGGTTGAAACCGGAAAAAGAACCGTAGCGCGGCCACATCTCCTCAACCATGATTCGGCTGTGGCCACTGCCGAACAGGTGAACCATCCGCCCGGCGAGGATCGTCTGGCTAAACCACTGGGCCGCCTGCTGAATGGCTTCCGACTGAGCTTCGATGGTGGACAGAATGGCTCTTGATTTTTGAATGTACTCCGCAGTGAGGGTCATGATGATCGGTTGGTTTAATCGTTCAAAAAAGCTGCGGCACCGATGGCCCCGGCCCACTGATCGAAATGTGCTTTGCGTATCGTGGTTTTCTTGCCCGCCGGTCGCCATTCAAACAACTCGAAAAAGGGTTGCAGCGGACCGAACAGCGAGTGGTCGGCCTGGGTAATACCGCCCCCCAGCACGATGACCTCGGGCGAAAACGCATTGGCCAGCGACGCCAGCGCGACGGCCAGATGCCGGAGCGAAGTCAGCCAGACCAGCGTTGCCAGCGGTTCACCCTGCCGGTAGCCGTCGACCAGTTCGTGGGTGGTCTGGTAGCGGCCAAACGACCGCCGACCCACCGTTACGTTCCCGATGGCATCTTCCAGGCTGCCGGGTACGTTGGTAATATCGCGTTGCGGGCTATCGGCATCCACGGTGGTATGACCCAGATGGCCCGCCATCTGAAAAAAACCCTGGTACAGTTGGCCGTTCAGCAGCAGGCCGCCCCCCACCCCTGTGCCCAGGGTAAGCATCAACCCGTGTTGCACACCCGCCAGCGCCCCAAATCGAGCTTCGGCCATCAGGGCTGCGTGGGCGTCGTTCAGCACCCGAACCGGCTCGCCCAAATAGTCTGACCAGTCGAATCCTTCCAGCCCCTGTAGTCGGCCGGGCATGCAGGCAATGGCCGTGTTGTCGGACGTGGGCAGGCCCGGTGCCGACAAGCCGATGCCCCGAAGTGGTTCGGTTAGCGGCTGTTTCAACGCCCGAACGGTATCCAGTACGGCTCGTTGCCACGGCTGACCTTCTCCGTCGTTGGTTGGGGTGAGCAACTGCTGAAGGACCACGCCCGTAGCCGTGTCGATCAGGACGCCTTTGATGTGCGTCCCCCCTAAATCGATTCCAATCGCCTGACTCAATTTTGTTCTTGGTTACTGGATTAACGGTTAATGAGTTAACATAAATTATGGCTGGCTGATGACATATATTGTTGATTATAGATGAGTTGCTGCCGCGAGGCCCTTCGACAGGCTCAGGGTGACTGGGAAGTTAATTCAACTTAGTGAACTCTGTTAAGCTGGGTTGTCACCCAGAGCCTGTCGAAGGGCCTCGCCGGTCCGCCGGTGCGGTCAGCAACTTTATTCATAATTCACGTTAACGTATCAACAACCCATACCTACAACTGCCCCTCGCTGATGCTCCAGCCCCCATCGACCGATAGAATCTGCCCCGTGGTAAACCGCGAAAAGTCGGACATAAAGAACACGGCAGCCCCGTCCAGATCATCGGGTTGTCCAATGCGTCCGCCCGCTAACGGCTGTTTCGTCTTGATGAATGCCTGAATCACATCGTCCTGTGCGGCCCGTTTGGCCATTGGCGTTTCGACCAAAGCCGGTGCCAGCACATTGACACGAATATCATCCTTAGCGTAATAAGCAGCGATGGATTTGGTGAAACCAATAATGGCCGATTTAGTAGCCGCGTAGGCGTGGGTTGCGAAGTGAACGGGTGAGGGAGAATACCCCAGCACCGACCCCATGTTCAAGATCGTACCGCCGGTTCCCTGCGCCAGAAACGCCCGCACAGCCGCCTGATTCGACAGCATGAGCGAGGTCAGGTTCAGCGTAACCGTATAGTTCCAGCCGTCGAGACTCAGTTCGTGGAGGGGTCCATCGCCAAACCGTCGCCCGCTGCCACCAGCTACGTGGTACAGGCCGTCGAAGCCGCCAAACTCCCGTTGGCAGCGTTCAATAGCGGTGATGGCCGTTTGTGGATCAACGGCATCCCCCGCTATGGCAAGACCCCGACCCTCCAATTCGGCCTCGGCAATCCGGCCATTTTCGGCATCCCGACCCACCACCAGCACCGAAGCGCCCTGCTCAACAAACGCTTTGGCGGCTGAAAGGCCCAGCCCAGTCGTGCCGCCGATAACGACAATTTTCTTTTCCGATAGCCACGCCTGTTTCATCACATTGGCAGATAATGTCTTTACTGGATCGAAGGTAATAGAGCTTTGTCAATAGTCCACAAACTTATTATAATAAGTTTGAAAAATTCAATACAAATTACTGATTATCAATGACTCTTTTAAAGGTGTTTTGTTGCTGTCAGTGCCTTCTGTATTGATTGTCGGAGAGGCCGTATATTTGTTGCTGCACGTTAAGCCTGTTTCATGAACGATTCCCTGACCCGCATTCCTCAATACCAGCATTTGTATGAAGTGCTGCGACAGGACATTACACGGGGAGTTTTCAAAGCAGGCGATTTGCTGCCGTCCGAAAAGGTGCTTCAAAATCAGTATCGTCTGACGCAACCCACCATCCGGCAGGCTCTGTCCCTGTTGGTGCAGGATGGCTACATTCGCAAACATCAGGGGAAAGGAAGCGTGGTGCAGGCGATTCCAATTGGCTTAGGGGTAACGTCGATTAAACCGCATCCAGCCGCTTCCGATGACAATTTTCAGCCGGTAGCCGACCCGGTAGCCGAGTTGATTACAACCGCCGTGCTGACCAAACCGTATTTGGGGTCTTTTCCCGAAGAACTGCTGTTTTTGCCAACCGAAGAAGACGTAAAAACGGGTTTTTTCTGCTTCGAGCGGTTGCGGTTGGTCAACAACGTGCCGGTTTTCTACGAAAAGCTGGCGCTTCCCAACCGGTACATACCCAACTTCCCGCGCCAGCGACTGGAAAACCGTTCGTTCTTTGATTTACTGCGAATCAAATACGGCTTAGTCGTGACAGGGGGTGAGCAGAAAATTCAGGCATTAGCCGCCGATAGCACCGTAGCAAAGCAGCTTCGTATTGACGAAGGAAGCCCCGTGCTGCGTTTAGAGAAGCGAATCGACACTAACAAGAGCGACTTCAGTTTCTTTTCGCTGCTGTTCGCCCGCACCGACACCTACCTGCTGCAAGGCCGATTTTAGGTTGGCGTGGAATCAGGTGAGACAACAAAAAACGCCCGGTCACTTGGGCCGGGCGTGCTTGGTAGCTTCGCTAAGTGGTGAGCCAGTCGTGTGGACAGGCGGAAACCGCATTATAAAATTTACGTTCGCTGCGTAATTCTGGATTTCGTCTGTTCTGAATTAATGCTTCCTGGAACTCAGGCGAATAACTTCAAAAACGTGATGATGAACGGCGCGGCCAGCAATAATCCGTCGAAACGATCCAGAAAACCGCCGTGCCCCGGAATGCTGCTGCCGGAGTCCTTAATGGCTATGCTGCGCTTGAAAAGTGACTCGACCAGATCCCCGTAGATCCCTGTTACGACAATGATGGCCCCAACGCAGTACCACTGCCAGGGTTTGAGTTCGGGGGCGTAAAAGGCCAGGCCCAGCGCTACCAGCCCGGCGGCAATGGCTCCACCAACGGCTCCCTCCCACGATTTCTTGGGCGATACCCGCTCAAACAATTTCCGGCGACCGAAATACGTACCGGCAAAATAAGCGCCGATGTCGCTGGCCCACAGCAGCAACAGGCAACCAATGATGATGCCTGGGTGATAACTGCCCCCCCGCAGCGCCAGCACGATGAGCAACGCAAATGGGATGGCCACGTAAATGATGCCGAGGAAGGTGAAACCGATGTTGGTAAACGGTTTCATGTCGCGTTTTTTGTACAGCTTAATCAGGAAAACCATCGACGATGCCGGGCAGATCAGGAAGTAGGAGTCGATGTCGATAAATCCCATTTCCACGAAATAAGCCAGCGCACACACCAAACAGCCAACCACCGTGCCATAGGCCGTTAGCGGCTCGAAGCCATCGAGACCCAGCAGCTTGTAAAATTCCCGCTGCGTGAGCGCACTCATCAGCGTAAACAGCAGCGCAAACGTCCAGTCGGCGTACCAGATCATGAAGAGTATGAACGGAACCCCCAGCACAGACGCCACAACGCGCTGCTGGAGGTTGGTCATCTTAGCTAAACGTTGCCTCATTCTCCAAGATTACTTTGGCCAGAATCGCGTCTTTTACCAGAACGTGTACTTCGCTTTTGCCCCCCAGCGTGGGGTAACTACTGCTCTGCCGGTTGACGACCACCGCCGGAATGTCGTGTTCGGTCAGTAACGCCTTCGCCAGCTCGGCCCGGTGCGGCAACGGCGTGGTGTAAATGGATTCCCAGTTTTCGTTCATGGGTTTTATGTAAGGTTAGTGGTTCGTAGTTTGTGGTTGGCTGACGCGAGAGTGCTTGCGTCAGCCAACCACAAACTACGAACCACTAACCTGGTTTCTTTGCCTAAAATAATACAACAGTCCCCCCGTCAGAGCCAGCGACAACATCCCTAACAGGACCGGTACGGACTCGTTGCTTTCAATATCGACCGTGGTCACTTTGCGCTGATGCAGGTACACCATCAGGACGGTGAAGCCGTTGTTGACGAAGTGCGCCAGAATGGGTACCCAGATATTGCCCGACCAGACGTAGAGGTAGCCGAACAGCGCACCCAGCAGCATCCGCGGGAAGAACCCCAAAAACTGCACGTGAATGGCACTGAACAGGATAGCCGCCAGCCAGACGCCCATGTGAACGTTACCCGTCCAGCGACTGAAATCGCGTTGCAGCACCCCCCGGAACAGCACCTCTTCGCCAATGGCCGGAATCACCGCAATCACCAGCAGGGCGACTACCAACTGACCCGTCGTGTCGAAAGTGGTAAGGTATTTGGTGATGCCTTCCAGACTTTTCTCTTTATCGCGAATCCACTGCTCCAGCGGGGCCAGCGTTTGGGGCAAATGAATGTTTTGATTCCATTCGATAATCAGCCCGTCGAACGGCATGAACACAATCACGATCAGTGCCACCAGACTCAGGCCCGCCACCGCCCACAGGGGCCTGCTGTTGAACTCATTCCAGGTTCGGTGCTCGGTAAAATACCAGTACGCCAGGGCAGGCAGCAGAAACGTGCCGACGTGGTTAACGGCCTGAAGCAGCATCAGTTCATACCAGCCGCTGCCCGATTTTGTGGGCGCTACCGTTAACTGCATTAGATACGCCTGAGCTTCGGCCGCATCTAACCCCTTCATCACCATGAGGATACCAAACAACAGCAACGTACTGACAACGCCCCCCAGCAGCACAAATCCAACGAGCATGATAAGGCCACCAATGGCTGACGGGCGTGATACGGAGCGGTTTTGGGTATGGATTGGCTGCATAATCCTGTAAATTTACAGACTCAATCGCATAATCTGCATAAAGGAACCAATTCAGCCTTTGGATTGTGCTAAAACCAGTCATCAACGCAAGGATATGGTTAACATCGGCAACATACAACTACCGGACTTTCCACTGCTGCTGGCCCCCATGGAAGACGTCAGCGATCCGCCGTTTCGGGCCGTGTGCAAAGCCAGCGGGGCCGACCTGATGTATACCGAGTTCATCTCGTCGGAGGGGCTGATCCGCGACGCGGCCAAGAGCGTTCAGAAATTAGACATCTTCGAGTATGAGCGGCCCATCGGCATTCAGCTCTTCGGTTCCGACGTGGACACGATGGGCGAGTGCGCCCGCATTGCCACCGGTGCCGGGCCGGACCTGATCGACATCAATTACGGTTGCCCCGTGAAGCAGGTAGCGTGCCGGGGGGCGGGGGCGGCCCTGTTGCAGGATGTTCCCAAGATGGTGCGCATGACCGACGCCGTGGTTAGGGCCACGCACTTGCCCGTGACCGTGAAAACGCGGCTCGGCTGGGACGACCATACCAAAAATGTGGGCGACGTAGCCGAACGGCTGCAGGACATTGGTATCAAAGCGCTGACGGTTCACGGCCGGACGCGGGTGCAGATGTATAAAGGCGACGCCGACTGGACGCTCATCGGCCGCATTAAAGACAACCCGCGCATCACGATCCCAATCTTCGGCAACGGCGACATCGACTCGCCCGAAAAGGCAATGGACTACAAAAACCGGTACGGTGTCGACGGCGTCATGATTGGCCGGGCGAGCATTGGCCATCCGTGGATTTTCAACGAGATCAAGCACTTCGTCCAGACCGGTGAGCACCTCGCTCCGCCCACCGTGGCCGACCGGGTAGCCGTGTGCCGCCAGCACCTCGACTTTTCCATTCGCTGGAAGGGTGAAATTGTGGGACTGTTCGAGATGCGACGCCATTACGCCAACTATTTCCGGGGTCTGCCCGATTTCAAACCCTTCCGAATGCGGCTCGTCACCACCGACACCTACGTCGACGTACGTACTATACTGGATGAGGTTGCGGAGCGGTACGCGGAGGAATTCGCCTG
This sequence comes from Spirosoma arcticum, assembly GCF_054779955.1. Lineage (NCBI taxonomy): Bacteria > Pseudomonadati > Bacteroidota > Cytophagia > Cytophagales > Cytophagaceae > Spirosoma > Spirosoma arcticum. The sequence goes on along the minus strand of NZ_BAAGXG010000008.1, from coordinate 5,054 downwards.
AAATGGTAGCGATTGGTTCGGGCGGAGCAGCGTCAGTCGTTCGACCGGTTAAGGGGCTAAGGCGACCAGAACCTTCACGCAGGATGGCGCCGGACACTGGCAGTTTGCCCGGTCAAGAATGACCGTTACGTCCGTAAAACAGGTTCCTGACGCGCCAAACAGCCGGACCGTGTAAGGTTGCCGGGTGGCCGGGTTAGGCAGGTTACCGAAGCTAACGGTGCCGCTCGTGACTACCTGATTGCCAACGGCACCAAACGCGGGACCACCTGCGTAGCTGCTACCCGCCACAATACCAGCCTGTTCCGTATTCTGTAGTGTTGTAAAATCAATCCGGCCCGAACTGGTAGCCGTCGCACCGACGCAGGTAGCCGACGTAACCGTTGGCGGATTAGTGAAGGTGGGCGTCGGCCGTACCGTTACCGTTGTGGCGATGGTTGCCGAACAACCCGCCGTATTTGTACACGTGGCCGAGTATGTTGTTGTCACAACGGGCATGACGACAATTGACGTGGTGTTGGCACTTGTCGACCAGATCAGCGTCCCCCCCGTGCAACCACCAACCGTTAACGTCGTTGACAGTCCGGCGCAGGTAGTGGCCGAGTTTACGGTTAACACCGGCGTTGGCGGCTGAGCCGTAACCGTAACGGACGTGGCTGGCGAGGTACACCCGCTACTGTTTCGTACGGTTACCGGATACGTTCCCGCAGCCACGCCGGTAAAGCCTCCCGTCGTATTGGTGTAGGTGGTGCCGTTAATGCTGTAGGTCAGCCCCGCCCCGGTGGGAGCCGTGACAGTGATGGTGCCTGTGGCCAGTGTGCAACTGGGCTGGCTGGTCACGCTGGCCGTGGGCGCAGCGGGTGTAGGGGGCTGAGCCGTAACGGTGACAGACGTAGCCGGGGAGGTGCAGCCACTGGCGTTGCGGACGGTCACCGCATACGTTCCTGCGACAACCCCGGTAAAGCTTCCCGTCGTATTGGTGTAGGTGGTGCCGTCAATGCTATAGGTGAGCCCCGCCCCGAGGGGAGCCGTAATGGTGATGGTGCCTGTGGCGAGCGTACAACTGGGCTGGCTGGTCACGCTGACCGTTGGCGCAGCGGGAGTAGGCGGCTGGGCGGTAACGGTGACGGACGTAGCCGGGGAGGTGCAGCCACTGGCGTTGCGGACGGTCACGGCGTACGTGCCCGGTGCTACGCCCGTAAAGCTGCCCGTCGTGTTCGTATAGGTAGTGCCGTCAATGCTATAGGTGAGCCCGGCCCCGGTGGGAGCCGTAATGGTGATAGTTCCCGTGGCCAGTGTGCAACTGGGCTGGCTGGTCACGCTGACGGTGGGAGCCGCCGGGGTGGGTGGTTGGGCGGTAACCGTTACGGAGGTGGCTGGGGAGGTACAGCCGCTGCTGTTGCGCACCGTCACCGGATACGTTCCTGCGGCAACTCCGGTAAAGCTGCCCGTCGTGTTGGTGTACGTAGTTCCATTAATGCTGTAGGTCAGCCCCGCCCCGGTGGGAGCCGTGACAGTGATGGTGCCTGTGGCCAGTGTGCAACTGGGCTGGCTGGTCACGCTGGCCGTTGGCGCAGCGGGCGTGGGCGGCTGGGCGGTAACGGTGACAGACGTAGCGGGAGAAACGCAGTTAGTGACGTTATTGCGTACGGTCACAGAATACGTTCCGGGAGCCACACCGGTGAAAATTCCTGAGGTATTCGTGTAGGTAGCACCATCAATACTGTAGTTAAACCCCGTTCCCGCCGTGGGAGCGGTGACGGTGATCGTACCCGTAGCGAGAGTGCAACTGGGCTGCGAGGTAACGCTCACTGTTGGGGCAGCGGGCGCTGCCAGGGCGGGATTGACGGTTACAATGGTGGCGGGCGAGGTGCATCCGCTGCTGTTGCGAACCGTCACGGCGTAAGTTCCGGAGGTGACGCCAGTGAATGTTGGCAGCGTGTTGTAGGTGACGCCGTTGATGCTGTAGGTCAGTCCGGCACCGAGGGGCGCACTGATTACGATAGTACCCGTCGCCAGGAGACACGTTGGCTGAACAGTTACCAACGCCGTGGGGGCAACCGGCGTTGGTGGCTGGGGTGTGACCGTCACCGATACGGCAGGTGAAATACATCCACTGATACTGTTTCGTACGGTAACCGAATACGTTCCCGCAGCCACCCCGGTAAAACTTCCCGTCGTGTTCGTATAGGTAGTTCCATTAATGCTGTATGTCAGATCCGCTCCGGTGGGAGCCGTAACCGTAATGGTACCCGTGGCGAGGGTGCAACTGGGCTGCAACGTAACGCTTACGGTGGGCGCGGCCGGCGTCGTCGTATTGCTGGCAACGGTGGTCGTAGCCAGGGCCGTGCAGCCACTTGCCGTAGTAACCACCACCGTGTACGTACCCGACTGGGTAACAACGGCCGTGGTTGAGGTGCCTGTTTGGTTTAAACCTGGTCCACGAAATGCGTACGAAGTGCCGGTACCAGTGGTACTACTGTTGGCGGTTAACGTAACACTCGGAACCGCACAGGTCAGCGTTCCCGAACTGGACAGCGTGACCGTAGGGGGAGCATCGACGGTGACGGACGTAACGGCGGTGCTGGTGCAGGCGGTGTTCGAATTGAGTGAATTGGACGTTGTCACGCTGAAACTGTACACCCCCGCCGACAAGCCACTAACCGTTGCCGTATTGCTCGTCCCGGTTGTCCCAATAAGACCACTCGGCCCCCGAAATGTGTAGTTGGTTACGCCGGAGGCACTGGTTCCCGGCGTAGCGACTAAGTTAACCGGACTACCCACGCAAACTGCCTGAGAAGTGGCCGTTAGCAGTGGCTGGAGTGTCCGCAGGGTAACGTTCGTAATGGCTTGATTGCCTATGTTATCCTCAGCAATGAACGTAACAACCGAAGTGCCCTCCGTAGTCGGTATTAAGCTAAAGGCCGACGTAACCGTATTCGAGCCGGTGACGGGCGAAAAAACGGCTCCCTGGGGGATACCTACGCCTTGCAGCGTAATGGTGTTGCTGGTTGGGTCCGTATCGGTTGCCCGCACGGTGAAACTGACCGGGCACCCAACATATGTCTGAATGGTGGCGTTATTGGCGGGCGTAATACCCCCGTAGACAAAAACCGGTGGTGCACTGGCCGCTACAATTCGGATGACGAAATCGACGATAACGAACGATTGACCATCCGATATTTTTACCGATACACTATATAATTGCCCTACCGCCCTCGGAGTCTGGGTATTGAACGTCACCTGACCAGCCGGGGTGATCGACAGTCCCGTTGGCTGGATGACGGTGGCCGTCGCCCCGAGGTCTGCTGCCGTCGCCAGGCTAAACGTCAGTGCATCTCCGTTCGGGTCCGTGGCGGGTATCGTAAAAGTAGCCGCTGATTGGCCAAACGGTAAATTAATAACGGGCGGCAGGGTAGTTACGGGCGGCAGATTAGTCGTTCCAGCGTTTACCGTTGTTGGAATCCGGTAGCGCCCGTTCGCGTTGTTCTGCAACGTGCTGAGCCGGGCATTTGATTCTATGTAAGCGTTATAGTTTCCATTAGCTGCGTAAATACGCACGAGCGTGGCTTCAGCAACAATGAAATCATCCGCCGTATTGACCGACGTAACTATGAAGTTGAAGTTGGTAATGCTGGTTCCATCCCCGAAGACGAATGGATCTGAGCCATTGGCTGTAGCATTCGTAATTGTTGATCCAACTGTTGGTAGCGGGTTGAAAAACGTACGCCGAAAGCTCATCGTCAACTTAAACTCGATGGTCCGGTTGGTGGGATCCGTCGGCAGTTGCCGCCAGGTTAGGTTTCCATACCGAAAGTGAGAAGCCTGGGCCGTTGGCACATACAGAACCTGACCCAACAGGAAAAGCAGTATGAATAACCACCATCGCTTCAGGCAACCTGATATAGGAACAAATGAGCGATACAGATCTTTCATAAATAACCCACTGGGCGTTGTATCGGTCGGTAGCAATCCGTGCATCGTATAGTCATGGTTCACATGCCCGATTGTTACACAGGTTCGTGAGGTCGTTAGCTAATTCCATGCCAGAATTAGGCGGCTCATTAAATCGTTAACCAGCCGAGTATAGATTTACACCCGGCTGGTTGACGATCAATTTATTACGCGCTATCGCATTATTTTTTGAATCACGATAGGTACACAAACCGGCGCTGGACACTGGCAAATAACCGGATCAAGGATAATCGTCACGTCCGTGAAGCATCCTGATGCGGCAAACAAGCGAATCGTGTAGGGTTGGGCCGCCGTGGGATTACGCAATCCGCCGAAGCGAACGGTACCGTCACCAATCACTACTGTACCCGGCGTGGGACCACCATACGTGCTGCCCGTTGAGATGTCAGCGCGTACCGCACCGGCTACGTTCGTTAACGTGATGGACGCATCATCATTCGCGGTTGCACCCGTACAGGTAGCTGCTCCAGCCACAGCGGCATCATACGTCGGCACATCGGACACCGTTACCGTTGTCGAAACTGTACTCGAACAGCCCGTTGTGAGTACGCACGTTGCCGAATAACTTGTTGTGATTAACGGAACCACCGTTAGTGAGGTCGTCTGATCACCAGTCGACCAAGTAAGCGCGCCCGAACAGCCCCCCACCGTTAGCACCGTGGACTGACCAGCACAAACGGTCGGCGAATTCAGGGTCAGGATCGGCGTAGGATTCACCGTAATGGTTGTGCTGACAATGTCCGAACAGCCATCGGCATTACTGACCGTTACTGAGTAGGTTCCACTCACAGTGACCGAGATAGCCGGAGTTGTTTCACCAGTCGACCAAAGGAAGACAGTCCCGCCACCCGCCGTCAGCGTAGCGGATGTCCCCTGGCATATCGTTGCACTGCTAACCGTCAGCGTAGCGGTGACCGAGGGGTTGACCGTGACGGTGCCCGTGGCCGTACCCGAACAACCATTAGCGTCAGTCACACTCACCACGTAATCCGTGGTGAGCGAAGGGTTCACCGTGAAGGAGCCGATACTGGCCACCGAAAGCAGCCCACCCGGATTGAGTGTGTAGGAGGTGCCCCCCGTAG
>NZ_BAAGXG010000007.1:0-394155 GCF_054779955.1 Spirosoma arcticum | reverse complement strand
AGGTAATCAGCTCGGCTTCAACAAGATCAATATGCTTTTCTTTGCGGCTCATGCCGCTAAAATAGTTGATCTATTCTAAATTTGCCTAATTACTTACAAGCTCCGGCGTTGGGGCTGCTTCACACTTTTTCCGATGGCAATCAGGTCTTCGGGTGTGTGCAGGCCAATGATTTTTTTCAGGACCCGGCCGTCGCTGTCGATGTAGAGCATGGTTGGATACGCTTCGAGTGGGTAAAGTTGCGACAGGGCCGGGCCTTCGCCTTTCTCCATGTCCATTTTTACGTTGATAAACCGCGCGTTGTACAGATCACCAACTGCTTTTTGAGTGAATACTTTTTTCTGAAGCGTTTTGCAGGGGCCGCACCAACTCGCATACGCATCTAAGAAGATGATTTTCTTTTCAGCTTTTGCCTTTTTCAAAATGTCCTTCCAGGCAGCGTCGGTAAATTGAATGCCGTTATCGTCGCCTTTTGTTGTTGGTTTTATGTCGCCAAAGGGAACCGCCTGAGTTGATGCAGTGGTGAATCCAACAAAGAGAATTGTCAGTAGCCAAATTGCTTTTTTCATGAGTAAACCGGCTTACCGGTGATCTTGTAGTTTTAGAGCTATAACGTATTGATAAGCCGCTTTCGTTTCTTAGCCCGGCAAGTTAGTCAACGGCTTCACGATTCACAATGGGCAGACGTGCGCCATTCTCCCGAATCTTTCCGACCTTTGCACCCGCTTTAGCCAACCATACCATGCCTGTTAAGCAAGCCGAATTTATCGTCAGCAACGCCGACCCTGCTCTTTGCCCGCGTCCCGACCGGCCTGAGTACGCCTTCATTGGCCGTTCTAACGTGGGGAAGTCATCGCTGATTAACATGCTTACCGGGCGTCATTCACTGGCCAAAATATCGGGAAAACCGGGGAAAACGCAACTTATTAACCACTTCATCATCGACAACGAATGGTATTTGGTTGATTTGCCTGGTTACGGTTATGCACAGGTGAGCAAAACTGAACGAGAAAAATTTGCGGATCTCATCAACGGCTACCTCACCAGCCGCCCTAATCTGCTTTGCATTTTCGTGCTGGTTGACTCGCGTATTCCTCCGCAAAAGATTGATCTCGACTTCATGACCAACCTCAGCGAACGGGGCCTTCCGTTCGTCATTGCCTTTACTAAAACCGAAAAACTCGGTCCAACCAAACTCCAGGCCATGCTCGACGTGTATCAGGCAACGCTGCTCGAAACGTGGGAGGAGATTCCGCAGTGGTTTATTACGTCGGCTATTACGGCAACCGGCCGCGAGGAGATTCTGGACTTCATCGGGCCGCTGAATGAAGGATTCAAGAAAAGAGCGAAAGAGTAAATGAGTGAAAGAGCGAAAACTGAAGTAGCCAGTTCGCTCTTTCACTCATTTACTCTTTCGCTTCTTAAAAGAGCAATACGTCGGCCAAAACAGGCGTTACCAATTTACTGAATTACCTATGGAAGCATTGAAACAGATTGCCAATATTGCGGGCTACAGTGGTCTATACCGAATTTTGAAACCTAGCCGAAATGGCGTTATCGTTGAATCGCTGGACGAAAAAAAGGCCAAAACCATGATGGGTCCAACGGCCCGCGTGTCGGTATTGAACGACATTTCGATTTATGTCGATGCTGAAGAGCAGTCCAAGCCGCTCGGTGATGTGCTGCTGGCCGTCAACGAAAAATACGGTGAAACGCTGACCGTCGATCCCAAAGGCTCGAACAACGAACTGGCCGATTTTATGGCCTCGGTCGTGCCCGATTATGACCGCGACCGCGTTCGACCTACCGATATAAAGAAGCTCATTGTCTGGTATGGTATCCTGCGTCAGTACGCACCAGAAGCGTTTGAAACAGCAGCTGACGATACTGTAGAACCAGCGGAAGAATTAACAAGCGACGCGCCGGTAGCTGACACGTTGGTTGATGAAGTGCCCAGCAAGCCGAAAGACGAAACGCCCGCCGACGCTTCCTCACCCGCCTAAAGTTTTTATTTTCAGTGAGAACGGAAAAGTCGCGATGACCTTTGGTTTCGCGGCTTTTTAGTATTTATCAGTTGGTCAGTTACCAATTACTCACTAACTGACCAACTCACTAACTGGATTAGTCGACCGTACTCAATTTCACTGTGTTGGTTCGGCGGGACTGCGTCAGGGGCATACTGAGCGTGTTGATGAAAATGTCGCCCGACGCTAATTTACCCTGTCCAATCAACGTCAGCTTGATATTATCAACAGTTTGGTCTACGGTCAGTTCCGGGTTTGGCTCGTAGGGCAACACCTGAACGCCCCAGTACAATCCCAGCGTATTGCGTAGTTGGGCGTCGTTCGAAAACACAAATAAATCAGCTTTGGGGCGGTGGTGCGACAGCCGAACGGCCGTGTAACCCGAGTTGGTGATGCCAATTACGGCTTTTGCTCTGGTGTCGCGGGCCAGTCGGCAGGCACTCATCACCACGTTGTCGTTGATGGCGTTTTCAGTTGGCTGCTCATTCACCTGCGCATGGTAGCGGTAATAAATTTTGTCGGTAGTGGTTTCAACCTGCCGGATGGTGTTGGCCATCGCTTCGACGGCTAAGATCGGGTATTTGCCCGACGCGGTTTCGGCGCTGAGCATCACGGCGTCGGCCCCGTCCATGACGGAGTTGGCAATGTCGTTGATTTCAGCGCGGGTAGGACGGGGGGCGTCGATCATACTTTCGAGCATCTGCGTGGCAACGATCACGGGCTTGGCCGCCCGGTTGCACTTCTCTACGAGCATTTTCTGAATCATGGGCACCTCTTCGGCGGGTAGTTCGACGCCGAGGTCGCCCCGCGCCACCATCAGCCCGTCGGTAGCGGCAATGATTTCGTCGATGTTAACGATGGCTTCGGGTTTTTCAATTTTAGCGATCACCCGGCATTTTTTGCCTTTCGATTTAATGTATTCTTTAATTTCGAGAATTTCGGAGGCTTCGCGCACGAACGACAGCGCAATCCATTCGGCGTCGTGCTCAAGCCCAAATTCGAGGTCAGCCCAGTCTTTCTCGGTTACGGCGGGCATGGATACCCTTGTGTTGGGCAGGTTGACGCCCTTCTTGGATTTCATCAGTCCGCCATAAACAACTTCCGTAACGACGTCGGTGCCTTCTTTGCCCGTTACCCGCACTTCGAGTTTACCATCGTCCATCAGAATGCGTTCGCCTGGATGCACATCGCGGTACATATCTTTATAGGGCGTACTGACGCGTTCGGCCGTACCGACGATGTCGTCGTTGGTGAATATGAGCTGGTTGCCCGCTTCCAGCAGCACCCCGTCTTTCTCGGCCACGTTACCAATTCTGATCTTGGGTCCTTGTAAATCCTGAAGGACGCACAGGTTCAGGTTAAATTCTTTATTGATTTCACGGATACGGGTGAGCCGCATCAGATGGTCTTCGTGGGTGCCGTGGGAGAAATTAAGCCGAAAGACGTTCACGCCCGCTTTGGCTAATGCCAGCAATTGCTCTTTCGTTTCGGAAGCCGGGCCAATGGTGGCCACGATCTTGGTTTTCTTGGACATGAGGGACGGGAAAAATTGGGCAAATGGCTATAGCCGGTGCAAAAATAACCGGCACGCCAAATAAACAGCGGTGTTCATGGAAAATTCACGGGGTATTAGTTAAACCCATCGCCAACCTGTTTTTTTGCGGCTACAAAAAGGTAAATGGCTGACGTGTCTGGTATGCAACTTAAAGACCTTCTCTACAAAATTCCGTTGCTGGCTACGTCCGGTAATATGGATACCGACGTCACAAACCTGACGATGGATTCGCGCAGCGCAGGACCTGGCAGTTTGTTTGTGGCCGTGCGCGGTACCGTCACCGATGGACACAGCTATATCGAAGCGGCCGTTCGGCAGGGTACAACGGCGGTTTTGTGTGAGGAGATACCTGAAAATAGGGCTAACGATGTCGCCTACGTGCAGGTGCAGGACTCGGCGCGGGCTATGGGATTGGTAGCAGCCAACTTCTACAGTCAGCCGTCGCAAAAGCTCAAACTTATCGGTGTGACGGGCACCAACGGCAAAACCTCGGTCGCGACGCTGCTGTTTCGCCTGTTTCGAATGCTCGGCTACCGCTGTGGGCTGCTCTCGACGGTGCAGAATCAGATTAACGATCAGGTCATTGCGGCTACGCACACCACGCCCGACGCTATTACGACCAACCAATTACTCGTTCAGATGCTGGCAAAGGGCTGTTCGCACGTGTTCATGGAGGTTAGTTCGCACGCGGTTGTGCAGGAGCGGATCGCGGGGCTGACGTTTGCGGGGGGCATTTTCACCAACATCACCCACGACCACCTCGATTTTCACGGCACGTTCGATAACTACATCCGGGCCAAAAAAGGATTCTTCGACCAACTCCCGGCGTCGGCTTTCGCGCTGACTAACGTGGACGATAAACGCGGCTTAGTTATGCTTCAGAATACGCCCGCCCGCAAGGAAAGCTACTCTATTCAAACGCTGGCGACCTTCAAAGGCAAGATCATTGCCGACAGTTTGTTTGGCCTGAACATGCTCGTGGACGGGCAGGAGGTGTGGTTCAAACTCATTGGCCGCTTCAATGGCTATAACCTGCTCAGCGTGTATGGCGCGGCCGTGTTGCTGGGCGAAGAACCCGCCGAGGTGCTCACGCTGCTGTCGGGTATTACGCCCCCGCCGGGTCGTTTCGAGCAGGTCGTTTCCGACAATCGGATCGTTGGCATTGTCGATTATGCCCACACGCCCGACGCCCTGCAAAATGTGCTTGAGACTATCAACGGACTGCGGCAGGCCGATGAGCAGGACCGGATGCCGCAGGTGATTACGGTCGTTGGCTGCGGGGGCAACCGCGACGCGGCCAAGCGACCCATTATGGCCGACATTGCGTGCCGGTTCAGCGACCGCGTGATGCTGACTTCGGATAACCCCCGTCATGAAGATCCGATGGTTATTCTGGAGCAGATGCAGGCCGGAGTCTCGCCCGTCGACGTTAAAAAAACGCTGGTAATCGAAGACCGGCGCGAAGCTATTCAGCGAGCGGTGTTGATGGCGCGGCCCAACGACATTATTCTGGTGGCAGGCAAAGGCCACGAGACCTACCAAGACGTTAAGGGCATTAAGTCCAGCTTTGACGACCGGGCAGTATTGCGGGAAGCGTTTTTGACAAGCAAAAGAGTGAAAGAATGACAGAGCGAATACTTTTGCGTAAACATCGTTCTTTCACTCCTGTTCTCTGCATCAACCAATACGCCGGTGCGGGTTTGATTTCGCTCATTCACTCTTTCGCTTTCTACTAATGCTCTATTACCTGTTCCAGTTTCTTGACGAACGCTACAACTTCCCCGGTGCGGGAGTTTTTCAATACATTTCATTCCGGGCACTCGGGGCGGTCGTGACCTCACTTTTAGTAGCGGCTATCTTCGGTCGGCGGATTATCGACCGGCTTCGCGCGCTTCAGATTGGCGAATCTATCCGTGATCTTGGGCTGGAAGGGCAAATGCAAAAGCGCGGTACGCCAACCATGGGCGGGTTCATCATCCTGGCGTCGTTGCTGATTCCGGCGCTGCTCTTTGCCAAACTATCCAACGTCTACGTCATTCTGGCGCTCGTCTCGACCGTTTGGACGGGCTTGATTGGGTTCTTGGACGACTACATCAAAGTCTTCAAGAAAAACAAAGAAGGGCTGGCGGGCAAATTTAAAGTCGTCGGGCAAGTCGGACTGGGGCTAATTGTCGGGCTGACTCTGTATTTTAATGAGTACGTTAAAATTCGGGTTTACGCGCCCCGCCTGCTCAACACGTCGACCGTGCCGGATGTGTATACCGACATAAAATCGACGCTAACGACGGTGCCGTTCATTAAAAACAACGACTTCGATTACAGTTCGCTGCTGTTTGGGGTTCTGCCCGACAGCTACACCTGGATTGTATACGTACTGGTTTGTATTTTCATTATCACTGCCGTCTCGAACGGGGCCAACATCACCGACGGCATCGACGGGCTGGCGGCTGGTACGTCGGTCATTATCGGTCTGACAATCGCCGTGCTGGCTTATCTGTCGAACAACAAGGTTTTCTCGCAGTACCTTAACATCATGTACATTCCTAATGCAGGCGAGCTGGTAATTTTCTGTGCCGCTTTCGTGGGGGCTTGCGTGGGATTTTTGTGGTACAATTCCTACCCGGCGCAGGTATTCATGGGAGACACGGGTAGCCTGATGCTGGGGGGCGTTATCGCCGTGCTGTCGCTGGCGATTCGCAAGGAACTGCTGATTCCGGTCATGTGCGGTATTTTTCTGATCGAGTTGGTGTCGGTCATTATGCAGGTTAGCTACTTTAAATACACCAAACGCAAGTACGGTGAGGGCAGGCGAATTTTCCTGATGTCGCCCCTGCACCACCATTTTCAGAAAAAAGGTTACCACGAAGCCAAACTCGTTACGCGCTTCTGGATCATCGGGATCATTCTGGCCGTGCTGACGCTGGCCACGCTAAAGCTGCGGTAACTGTAGTGCCTAATTTTTAGTAACTTAGATGACCGAACGTAAGAAGGCTTTATTGCTGCACCGGCAAGGATTGGTAACAATACTTGATTTTTACAACAAGCGTCGCACTGAGGAAGGACCCATCGAGCAAATCGTGAGTGCAACCGATCAGTTACTGGAATTACTACTGGAAATCGACAAGCAAATACGGGAAGAAGATGAACAAGCAACAGATGAGTGAGCAGATTCAGCGTGAACTGGCTGAGTATCAGACATTGACAAATGAGGATGAAAAAGTTCTTTTCTGGGAGCGCGTTCGTGCTTCGGATGCGCGGCTAAGTAAAGAAGATCGTTCACTTATCAATCAAGTCATTGCCGACGATGTCGAACAGATAAAACTACGAGTACTTGATTTGAAAAAGCGGGTCGATGATGAAATGTTAGTTGTAAAGTCGTAATCCCTGCGCCGACCTTACCTGCCCAAATTCCTGCCATACCGTTGCTTTTCAGGCGCATACCCCCTATATTTGCACTCCCGTTTGAGGATGGGTGCGTTTTTGCGCAGATAAAAAAGTGAAAATCAACTAATTAGTCTCCTTAATATAGTGAACACGCTCAGTTACAAAACCATCTCTGCCAACAAGGAAACGGTGCAGAAGGAATGGGTTGTGGTTGACGCACAGGGCGAAGTGCTTGGTCGGTTAGCCAGCCAGATTGCAGCCCTGATTCGCGGCAAACACAAAACCAACTTCACCCCGCACGTTGATTGCGGAGACAATGTGATCGTCATCAACGCCGACAAGATTCGCTTCACCGGCAAGAAAATGACTGACAAGATTTACGTCCGCCACACGGGATACCCCGGCGGTCAGCGCTTTACCACGCCCCGCGAGATGCTCGACAAGCACCCTGAGCGCGTTATCGAACATGCCGTGAAAGGAATGTTACCCAAGAACCGGCTCGGTCGGCGGTTGTTTACCAACCTGCACGTTTATACGGGAGACAATCACCCCCACGCGGCTCAGCAACCCACTGTTGTTAAATTTTAAGTCCCAGACGAATGGATCGTATTAATACCATTGGCCGCCGTAAAACTGCCATCTCCCGCATCTACATGTCGGCGGGCAGCGGGGCCATCACGGTAAACGGAAAAGACTACAAACAGTATTTCCCAACGGAAGTCCTGCAGATCATCTTGAACCAGCCTTTCTCGACCATCAACGGTGTGGGTGGCTACGACGTAAAAGTCAACGTTCGCGGGGGTGGGGTTGCCGGTCAGGCCGAAGCCACGCGTATGGCCATTGCCCGTGCGCTGGTTGAAATGAACGCTGAGTTCCGTCCGGCCCTCAAGAAAGAAGGATTCCTGACGCGGGATTCGCGGATGGTCGAACGCAAAAAATACGGCCGCGCGAAAGCCCGTCGGCGGTTCCAGTTCTCGAAACGCTAATCTTTATCAATGTGTAATGCACAATGGAGAATGAATAATGTCACCTAACCCCATTATTCATTTTACATTAATCATTATTCATTAAAATAGTCCAGACCGCGCTTAGATGATGCCGATGCGGGGTGCTGCATACTTGTTCATTCAAAATTTTGCATTATTCATTTTTCAAAAATGGCACAAATCGAATATAAAGACCTCCTCGACGCGGGTGTGCATTTTGGCCACCTTACGCGCAAGTGGGACCCCCGGATGGCTCCGTATATTTTCATGGAAAAGAACGGCATCCACATCATCGACCTCAACAAAACGCTGGCCTCGCTGGACGAAGCCGCCAACGCGCTCAAAGGTATTGTTCGCTCTGGCCGGAAAGTGATGTTCGTAGCCACGAAGAAACAGGCACAGGAGATCGTTTCGGAAGAAGCACGTCGCCTGAAAATGCCGTACGTCACCGACCGCTGGCAGGGTGGAATGCTGACGAACTTCGCCACGATCCGCAAGTCGCTGAAGAAAATGCAAACGCTGGACAAAATGCTGAAAGACGAGGAGACCGTCAAAAGCATTGCCAAGCGGGAGCGTTTGACCCGGAGCCGCGACAAAGAGAAGTTAGAGCGCGTTTTAGGCGGTATTGCCGACCTGACGCGTTTACCGGCCGCTCTGTTTGTGGTCGACGTGAAGCGCGAGCACATTGCTGTTTCCGAAGCACACCGCTTAGGTATCCCTGTGTTTGCCATGTGCGACACGAACTCGAATCCCGAAGAGGTTGATTTTGCTATTCCAGCCAACGATGACGCTTACAAGTCGATTGCGTTAATTACACTCGCCATCGGCAAGGCCATTGAAGAAGGCCTGATGGAGCGGAAGCAGGATAAAGACGATCAGCGCGTTCAGGAAGAGGAGGAAGCCAAGCGCGGGGTAGACCTTGTTCAATCCCGTGCCGAAGACGAAGCGAAGCTTGATGAACAGCCTGAAGCGACCGGCTCACCAGCCGCCGTTGCTGAAGATGAACAAGCGTAGTATTCGGTTTGTAGTTTGAGGGTTTTTGGCTGACGCGCAAAGGCGTTAGCCAACCACAAACCCTCAAATTACAAACCAGATTGATAGCCCGTAGCAACTGCTATGGGCTATTGTTTGATCGAGAAAATTTAACAACTGAAAACAGGTACAAACATGACAATTACTGCTGCTGATGTAAACAAACTTCGGCAAGAGACCGGAGCGGGCATGATGGACTGTAAGAAAGCCCTGACCGAAGCCGATGGTGATTTTGAAAAAGCAAAAGAGGTGCTGCGGAAGCAGGGCCAGAAAATAGCCGACAAACGGGCTGACAATGCAACGGCCGAAGGTATCGTGCTGGCGCACGTAAGCGAAGACGGAAAGAGCGGTAAGGTGATTGCACTCGCCTGCGAAACGGAGCCAGTATCAAAAGTGGCTGATTTTCAAAATATGGCGATGGCTGTCATGAGCACCGCCGTTGCCAGCAATGCCACCGATAAAGCGACATTGCTGGCAACACCCCAGGCCGATGGTCGTACCCTCCAGGACCACGTCACCGACCTGATTGGCAAAATCGGCGAAAAAGTTGAAGTGGCTTCGTTCGAGACGGTGTCCGGCGACAAAGTTGTTTCTTACATACACTCGAATGGCAAATTAGGCGTTCTGGTTGGCTTGACGAACACGAATGGCTCCGACGTAACGGAAGTAGGCCGGGACATCGCCATGCAAATTGCGGCCATGAAGCCCGTTGCGCTGGACAAGGACGGCGTTGATGCAACCATCGTAGAGCGCGAGATTGAGATTGGTAAAGAGCAGGCCCGCCAAGAAGGGAAACCCGAAGCGATGCTCGAAAAAATTGCCCTGGGTAAGCTCAATAAATTCTACAAAGAGAACACACTGCTGAACCAAGAGTTTGTTAAAGATAACTCGATGACGATTGCGCAGTTATTGAATAAAACCAGTAAAGGTCTGACAGTGTCTGCGTTCAAACGGGTTTCAATTGGATAAATCGATGTAAGTAACCTACCGCTCAGTAAATACCCGGCCTTACAGTCGGGTATTTTTATTTTGTTTAAATCGGCAACAATTATATGTTCGTACATTTAACATATAGGATCACAGTTAATGGTTTTGTCGAATATACTTTATTATGCAGAATTTTACTGACGAAGAGTTAGTCAGCCACTACCTCGAAACACGGCAAAACGACTATTTCGAACAACTCTACACCCGTTATTGTAATAAGGTCCACCGGAAGTGCCTGTCGTTTACAAAAGATACCATGCAGGCCGAAGATTTAACCCAGGACATATTCGTACGCCTGATCGCTAAATTAGACGGGTATAAGAGACAAGCTAAATTCTCTACCTGGCTCTATTCGGTCACCCGCAACTATTGTGCAGATCAGATAAAGTTACCTTACCATCGTAAAGAGGTGACGTCGGATGGAAACTGGGAAGGTTTAATCAGCCCCGTTGATGACTCCGCCGAACGGGAGGAGACGGAAGCCCGGTCGATTCAGTTTGCAATGAGTAAGCTGAGCATAGATGAGCAGGGGATACTACGTCAGAAGTATCAAAGTGAATTGACTATAAAAGAGTTGGCAACTTATTACTCAGTAAGTGAGAGTGCCGTGAAAATGCGGTTGAAACGGTCGCGGGATCATTTGCGCTATCATTACCAGCAAATACTCGCTCAGTAGCATAAACTGCGATAGTGTTTCCATAGACAGTAAACGTCCTTAATTTTACCAAAAGCCTGACCAGATCGTCAGGCTTTTTGCTTGCTTACAAAAACTGCAGCGCTTTACCGTTACTTTCTTCTTTATTTGAGTCTTATTGGCCGCTACTCCATCACATGAATAATTTCTCGGACGAAGAATTAGTCAACTTGTATATCGAAACGCAGCAGAATGCCTATTTCGAGCGGTTATACGAGCGCTATTGCGATAAAGTCTACCGAAAATGCCTGTCATTTACAAAGGACCCCGTTCGGGCTGAAGACCTGACGCACGACGTCTTTTTGAAGTTAGTGGTCAAACTGGGTAGTTTTCGGGGACAGGCTAAGTTCTCGACCTGGTTGTATTCAATAACGTATAACTACTGCACCGATCAGTTGCGATCTGCCCATGTGCACCGGGAAATGTACATGAACGAAGGCTGGGAGCGTCTGGATATCAAGGCCGATGAGGACAAGGAACTGACTGAACTTGCTGAGCTGGAATCTCAACAATTACAACGGGCGTTGGAGCAGCTCCCCGCCGATGAGCAAGCAATGCTTCTGATGAAATATCAGGACGACATAAGCATTCGTGAGATAGCCCAGTTCAATGGAATGACCGAAAGCGCCGTGAAGATGCGCCTGAAACGGTCACGCGACAAACTACGCAAATATTACCTCGAAGGTGCCGTGTTCTGGCTGTTACTCGCTATCAAGGCTGCTTTATCGTTCCGATGGCCCTTTCGATGACACAAACCTATGGAATCAACTAACCCGTTTAAACAACTGGAACCGGACGTTCCCTGTCCGCCTAATCTGAAAGGCGAAATTGTGTCGGAGATTGACCTGATCAGGAACTCGCTGCAAGTTGTCGAGGTGTATGCGTACGACATTTTTTCGGTTTTTGTCACTTTCATCAGCGAACTGATTCCCAACGAAGAAAACCGGCTTTGATTCTCGGTACACCCTATGAACAATTTACCCAACCTACAGGAAATTCTGACCAATATCGTCACTGGTCTCATCAATCAGTTAGTTAACTTCATTCCCCGGCTTATTACCGCCCTTGTTATCCTGATAGTGGGCTTACTTATCGCCAAACTTATCCGGACGATAATTAAAACGGTGCTGAGTAAAATTGGTGTTGATAAAGTTGGCGAAAAACTGAATGAAATTGACTTCGTCAAAAAGCTGAACACCGACATAAAGATCAGTTCGATACTGGCGCAGGTGATTTATTTTTTTATCGCACTTGTTTTTGCCACGGCGGCTGCTGAGATGCTGGGCGTAGCTGCCCTCACCGATCTAATGCTGGGAATCACCAACTTAATTCCTAAGCTCATAGTGGCCGGTGTGATGCTGATTGTCGGGCTGTTTATCTCCGAAGGCCTGAAGCAGTTTGTCATTAGTATCTGCAACTCATTCAACATCAGCGCGGGCCGGATGCTGGGAACGCTCGTGTTTTTCTTTTTCCTGATTATTTCGCTGATTAACGCCCTTCGTCAGGCAGGTTTGAATACGGGGCTGCTCGAATCCAGTTTCAACCTGATTATTGGTGGTGTCATCTTTGCCTTTGCCGTCGGGTATGGGATTGCCTCCCGCGATGTGATGGCCAACATGTTATCGTCTTTCTACTCCAAAAACAAGTACCAAGAGGGACAAACCATTCAGATTGATGATACGAAGGGGCAGATTTTAAAAATTGACAGCACATCGCTGACGCTGCAAACTGGCGAGACAACGACTGTTTTTCCACTTCAGGTTCTGCAAACGAAAAAAGTGGAGGTGTTTTAATTAAGTGAATGCTTTTCAAAAGGTTGGCTATTTTCCCCCATACATTATGAAAAGAATTGTGTGTATAGTGCTTTGCTGGAATAGTTTCAGTACTCTGCTGGCGCAGGATTCGACAGTAGTCACCAACTTTAAAGATACGGTTGCCGTCAAACCCGATACGTCATACTGGCAACGGTCGTTCAGCGGGGGTATTAACTTCAACCAAGCGTCGTTTAGCAACTGGACGGGTGGGGGCGTTAACTCGGTAGCACTGGGAGCAGTCATTGCCGCACGGGGTTTGTACGAGAAAGACAAGTGGTCGTGGGACAACACGGCCGACCTACAGTTGGGTTTTGTCACGCAAGGCGGCACGACCCGGAAAGCGGCCGACCAGATCCTGCTAAATTCAGTGGCTGGGTATAAAATCGCGCCGAAATTCGATTTGTTCGGGTCTGCTACATTCACGTCATTCTTTGCAACAGGCTATCGGTATGAAGGACTTGGCACGGGCCAGACTCAGTTTAAAGTATCTAATTTTCTGGCACTGGGGCAGTTGACGTTTGCCTGGGGTGTCGCCTACAAACCGACTGACTGGTTTGCGGTACGTATCAGCCCATTCGCACCCCGCTTCACGTTCCTGAGCGATCAGGGCGTTCGTTTCAGCGAAAACGCGGCCGGTATTCCCGTGCGAAATCCTGACGCAACCGCCTATGGCGTGGAACCGGGCAAACGGGTGCGGACCGAGTGGCTGGCTCTTCAGCTACAGGCTGCCCTAACCCGTAACCTGAGCGAGAACGTCAGCATCAATGCCAAGTACCTCATGTATGCCAATTATCAAACGCTCGACGCCATCGACCACCGCATCGACCTGATTCTAACGGCTAAAGTGAGCCGATACTTAAGCACGACGTTTGGCGTGATTGCCCTGTTCGACAAGGACTTTATCGACGTTTGGCAGCTTCAACAAACGCTGGCCATTGGGCTGGTGTATAACGTGAGCACGTTTCGCAAAAAATAACGGGTCACGCTTTGTTCGTGTCTGGTGCCTGTTTAGTTACCACATGCCTTTCAAAGCTTACCCACATCTTACCCAAATGTATTTTCTTACTTAAACCAAACCATTTTTATGTTGAATGAATTTAAAGCCTTCATTGCCCAAGGAAATGTACTCGACCTGGCCGTTGGCATCATCATTGGTGCCGCGTTTACTAAAATCGTAAACTCGTTGGTTGAGGACATTCTCAATCCAATCATCGGACTGGCGCTGGGCGGAGTAGATCTTACCCAATGGAGGGTGGTGCTGAAAGAGGCCGTTGGCACGGCACCCGAAGTAGCCATTCGTTATGGTAATTTTCTGAACAACATCATTCAGTTTCTGATTGTTGCGTGGGTAATTTTTCTGCTTGTGAAAGCCGCTAACCGCGCTCGCCTGTCGAATTCCCTGGCTCCCAAAGAATAAACCAGATTGCAGAAAGTTATCGAGAAAAGCTCTGGCTCATGGTCGGGGCTTCTTTATTTATGCGTTATTTTGCGATGACACCGGTTGACAATGGCAGCGACAATAGTAATTCTTGGCGGGGGCGAAAGTGGCGTAGGCGCGGCTTTGCTGGCACAAGCCAAAGGCTACGACGTCTTCCTCTCCGACAAAGGAACGTTGACTGACACCTACCGGACAACGTTACAGGCCGCCGGTATTCCGTTTGAAGAACGACAGCATACTGAAGAGCAGATTCTGGCGGCAACCGAAGTAATCAAAAGTCCGGGTATTTCGGAAACGGTGCCGCTGGTTCAGCAACTCCGGGCGCAGGGTACGTCGGTCATCTCCGAAATTGAGTTTGCCGCCCGCCACACAAAAGCCAAACTTATTGGCATAACGGGTAGCAACGGAAAAACAACGACTACGCTATTAATTTACCACCTACTCAAAACAGCGGGCTTGAATGTGGGGCTGGCGGGTAATATAGGCCATAGCTTTGCCGAACAGGTTATCGACGACACATTCGATTATTTTGCCCTCGAACTAAGCAGTTTTCAATTGGATGATCTGTACGACACGCACCTCGACGTAATGGTGTTGCTCAACATAACGCCCGACCACCTCGACCGGTACGAGTACAATTTTCAGCAGTACATAAACTCTAAATTCCGGATTCTGCAAAACGCCCGGCCTACCGACGACTTCATTTATTTCGCCGAAAGTGGGCCGATCCGCGATGAGCTGGCAACGCGAAATCCGACCGTGAATCGCCTGCCCATTTCGCTCGAAACCACCGTTTCAGAAGGAGCATACTTTACTGGCGGGCAGCTATGGGCTAACAACCGGGGACAGACTTTTCAACTACCACAAACCGAAACCCCGTTGCGCGGCCCGCATAACGCCATTAACATGCTGGCGGCCGTGCTGGCGGCTCAATCCGTAGGCGTCTCGAGCGAAGCGATTATTGAAGGGTTGAAGACGTTTGAGAACGCTCCCCATCGGCTCGAACCGGCCGGAATAATAAATGGCGTTCAGTTTATCAACGACTCAAAAGCAACCAACGTCGATTCGGTGTTCTACGCCCTGTCGAGCATGGACGCCCCCGTCATCTGGATAGCCGGGGGCCAGGATAAAGGCAACGATTACGCCCAGCTTGATGAACTGGTGCGCCAGAAAGTAAAGGCGCTCATTTGTTTAGGCGTCGACAACCACAAATTAGTCAATTACTTTGGTGGCATTCCATCAACTATACGTGAAACGCAGGATATTCGGGAGGCCGTAGCTATGGGGCTGATATTGGGTCAGCCGGGCGATGTGGTGCTGCTGTCACCCGCCTGCGCGAGTTTTGACCTGTTCAAAAACTACGAGGACCGGGGCAATCAGTTCAAGGAAGCCCTTAGAAACCTAATGATGAATGATGAATAATGAATGCGCAGCTACCGCATTCATCATTCATCATTCATCATTCATCATTAGAAATCATGTTCCTGCGCAACTGGATTCAAACGCATTTGAAAGGCGACCGCCAAATCTGGTGGATCGTGCTGTACTTATCCATCATGAGTGTGCTGGTTGTGTACAGCGCAGTAGGCACGAAAGCCTTTCGTGAACTCGATGGTAACACCGAGGCTTTCCTGTTTAAGCACGGCTCATTGCTGCTGCTGGGATTAGCCTGCACGTATTTCGCCCACCGAATCAACTACGTTTATTACGCCCGGTTGTCGAAGTTTGGGCTGTGGCTGTCGATTCCGTTGCTGCTGTGGGCATTTTTTAAGGGAACGAACCTGAACGATGCGTCGCGCTGGGTCACGATCCCGATTATCAATCAAACGTTTCAACCGTCAGATCTGGCTAAACTGGCTCTGATCTCAAATCTGGCGGCCATGCTGGCTAAACGGCAGCGGATCATGAGCGATCCCAGTGTGCTGTTCAATCTGATTATCTGGATTGGTCTCATCTGTTCGCTCATCATTCTCTCTAACACGTCGACGGCGTTGCTACTGGCCGCAACCTGCTTCCTGCTGATGTACATTGGTCGGGTACCAGTGCGGTACTTAGCTTACATGATTGGGGTTTGCGTGTTGTTCGGCGGTATGGCGTTGATGGTGGGCCAGCGCTTTGGCACGGCTACCAATCGGGTGAAAAGTTTCATGGACTCCGACACGATTCTGTACCAGGTTGAGCAGTCTTACATTGCCTTAGCCAACGGCGGCTTGCAGGGACAGGGACCGGGCAACAGCCACCAGCGAAATACCTTGCCGAACCCTTTCTCCGATTTTATCTACGCCATTATCGTTGAAGAGTACGGGTTGCTGTTCGGTGGTATTCCCGTGGTGCTGGCGTATATTCTGTTTCTTTGGCGAGGCATGAAAACCCTCCAGAAAGCGACCCGGCCCTTTGGTGGACTGTTGTCGGCAGGATTAACATTCAGCATTGTTTTTCAGGCGTTTGCCAGTATCTGTGTCGCCATTGGTCTGGCTCCGGTAACCGGGCAACCGTTACCGCTGCTCAGTATGGGCGGCACATCGCTAATATTCACCGGCTTAGCCATTGGAATTGTATTAAGCGTTAGTCGCGACGAGGTGGATGAAAGTAAGATTTAAGTTCGTGGTTTGTGGTTTGTAGTTAGCTGACGCGTATGCAATGCGTCAGCTAACTACAAACCACAAACTACAAACCATAAACTGAATGAATGTAATCATCAGCGGAGGAGGAACTGGCGGGCACATCTACCCGGCTATTGCCATTGCCAATGAGTTGAAGGTGCTGGACCCGGCTACCGAGATTCTGTTCGTTGGCGCTGAGGGCAAGATGGAGATGGAAAAAGTGCCCAGAGCAGGCTACAAAATCGTTGGCCTTCCGGTGGTAGGTATCAAACGCGAACTAAGCCTGTCCAACCTGTCTTTCCCCCTCAAACTGGGGCTGAGCTTCCTGAAAGCGCAGGGCATTGTGCGTGACTTCCGGCCCAATGCCGCTGTGGGCGTGGGCGGCTACGCCAGTGGCCCCTTGCTGCTGGCCGCGTCGCTCCGGGGTATTCCAACGCTCATTCAGGAACAGAACTCCTACGCGGGGCTGACCAATAAAGTGCTGGCCCGCTGGGCTACCCGCATCTGCGTGGCGTATCCAAGAATGGACGCGTTCTTTCCGGCCGACAAAATCAAATTAACCGGCAATCCCGTCCGCAGCGATATTCAATTTGCCGATCAGCAGGTGGAGGCCGGGCAGACGTTTTTCGGATTAGAGTCCAGCCGACCCACGCTCTTGATTATTGGCGGCAGTCAGGGTGCGCGAACGCTGAATGAGAGCTTAGAAATGGGTCTGAAGCGGTTTGTGGATGCGGGCGTTCAGGTGATCTGGCAAACTGGCCCTGCGTTTATCGAGCGGGCGCGAACGGCCGTAGCCGCCGTCGGTTCCCCGTTGATAAAGGCGTATGATTTCATTTACGATATGGACAAAGCCTACGCCGTTGCCGATGTT
Source organism: Spirosoma arcticum (assembly GCF_054779955.1). Lineage (NCBI taxonomy): Bacteria > Pseudomonadati > Bacteroidota > Cytophagia > Cytophagales > Cytophagaceae > Spirosoma > Spirosoma arcticum. The sequence continues at coordinate 376,769 of NZ_BAAGXG010000007.1, read as the reverse complement.
GTGGTGTCGCGGGCGGGGGCATTGTCCGTTTCAGAACTGTGTTTGGTAGGCCGTCCCGCCATTCTGGTCCCGTTTCCAGCCGCTACGGAAGATCATCAGACCAAAAATGCAATGAGCTTAGTCGACCGTGACGCGGCTATTTTAGTGCGTGACCAGGACGCCCGCAACGAACTCATAACGATTGCGCTGAACCTACTTGATAATGGCCCGCAGCAGCAACGGCTAAGCACACAAATCAAAGCATTAGCGAAACCCGATGCCGCCCGCGACATTGCGCAAGAGGTACTGAAATTAGGTCAGTAACAGCATCCTGCTGTTACCCCAAAATGCGCAAAATAGAAACGTAACAGCCAAAGGCTGGCACTGACCGACTATGACGTTAGATCAATTCAAACACATTTACTTTCTGGGCATCGGCGGCATTGGTATGAGCGCCCTGGCCCGCTGGTTTGGGGTGAACGGCTATGCGGTTGCGGGGTATGACAAAACGCCCACTGCCCTGACCGACGCGCTGCAAGCCGAGGGCATGGCCATTCACTTTAGGGACGATGTAACCCATATTCCGGCTCAGTTCCGCCAAAATCCCGACCAGACACTCGTCATTTATACCCCCGCCGTACCCAAAACCCACGCCGAATACATTTATTTTACCGAAGCGGGGTTTGTGCTGCAAAAGCGGTCGCAGGTGCTGGGCCTGCTGGCCGGGCAGATGCGAACGGTAGCCGTAGCCGGTACGCACGGCAAAACAACCACCTCATCGATGGTGGCGCACATCCTGCGCGATGCGGGCGTTAACTGTGCCGCTTTTTTGGGGGGCATCACCAACAACTACGGCACCAACTTCCTGCTCAACGAACCCGCTCAGGACCTGCGGTCGGTGGTGTGCGTGGTCGAAGCCGACGAGTTCGACCGGTCGTTTCTGACGCTGTTTCCCCAAATTGCTATTGTGACCTCGACCGATGCCGATCACCTCGACATCTACGGTGCTCACGATGCCGTTCTGGAATCGTTCGGTTTGTTCGTCAGTCAAATTGAGCCGGGGGGCGTTCTGTTCATGAAAAAAGGATTGGCACTGGCCGGGCAAACAAAAGCCGTCGTTCGGGAGTATGCGTTGCAGGAAGGGGACTTCTACAGTCGAAACCTGCGCATTGAGGACGCCACGTTTGTTTTTGACTTAGTGTATGGAAATGACACCGTTGCTGATATAAAATTAGCCGTTCCTGGATTTCATAATGTAGAAAATGCCGTGGTAGCGGGAGCCGTTGCCCTCGAACTTGGGGTATCGCCAACCGCCATTCGGTCGGCCCTGAACAGCTACCGGGGGGTGCGTCGTCGGTTTGAGTACGTGCTTAAAACGGACCGTGCCGTGCTAATCGACGATTACGCGCACCACCCGGCGGAGGTAACGGCCTTTCTGTCGTCGGTAAAAGCACTGTATCCCGACCGGGAACTGACAGCAATCTTTCAGCCTCACTTGTTCAGCCGGACGCGCGACTTCGCCGATGGCTTCGCCGAAAGTCTTTCTCTTGCCGACCATGTGTTGCTGCTGGATATCTACCCGGCCCGCGAATTACCCATGGAAGGCGTTACTTCAGAATTAATTTTCAGGTCTATTAAATCAAAAACAAAGCAGCAGTGTACCAGAGCTGAACTACCCGGCGTTGTGCGAAAAATGAGGCCTTCGTTGCTTGTAACCATTGGAGCGGGCGATATTGACCAACTGCTTCCAACATTAAAAGACGCATTAAAATACCAATAGATAAAAATATCTGTACATTCACTCAGCTTATTTACGGATGTTCTCTACCTTTAAATTAATCAGAAACTGGCTGTTCGCGATTGGTGGGCTATTTGGCTTGTTAAGTCTGATTGCTTTCACCGAAATACGCCACGGTCAGAAGCGGGTTCGGGCGGTAGTCGTCCGGCTCAGTCAGGTGGACGGACACCAGTTTTTGACGAAGCGCGATGTGTCGGGGTATCTGACCAACGAAGGTGCCGACCCAGTTATCGGTAAGGCCTACACGGAGGTGGATTTTCGTCGGCTCGAAACGCGGTTACGCCAGCATGGCTTAGTGCAAACGTGTCAGGTATCGCGTGACTTGTCGGGTAATTTACTCGTCACAATCGAGCAGCCGCGTCCGGTGGCCCGGCTGCTTGCTTCGGGCGATGGCGTGCGGTCGGTAAAAGGGCAATATGTGGGTGAAAAAGGAGTATTTTTTCCAATTTCGATGAATTATTCGGCTCGGGTTCCGATTCTGACGGGTCGTTATTTTGCGGTAAACCGGTCGCTGGCGAGTGCCCGCAATCAACCGTTGCTGACGCTGCTGAAACAGATTCAGGACGATCCGTTCTGGCGGGCGCAAATTACCGAGTTGTCGGTTGATGAGCAGGGAGATGTGACCATGTGGCCCCAGTTAGGCAACCATCGGATCGAGTTTGGGCCACCGGTCGATCTGGAGGCTAAGTTTAGGAAGTTGAAACTGTTTTATACGGACGTTTTACCGGCGAAAAATTGGAGCCGATACAGCCGGGTGAGCGTCCAATATCGAAATCAAATCGTGTGCGAATGACGACTGTAGGAGTTGACGATAAAATTGTGGTTGGTTTAGACATCGGCAGCACGAAAGTGTGTGCGGTGGCGGGCCGGGTGGTCCGAAATAGCAAGGATCAGGAAACGCTCGAAGTGCTGGGCGTGGGCGAAACGCAACTGACCGACGGCGTTGCCAAAGGGTCCGTTGTCAACGTTAATAACACGGTCAATGCCATCCGGCGGGCCGTGACGGAAGCGGCAAATCAGTCGAATACGAACATTCATTTAGTCAACGTCAGCTTCAGCGGATCGCACGTGCTGTCGATCAAAGCGAGCGGTAATATCACGCGCTCGTCGTCGGGCGATGAGGTGCAGATCGAAGACATTGACCAGTTGGTGAGCGATATGTACCGAAATCGCTCGTCCATCCCGGCCGACAAGGAGATTGTGCACGCCCTGCCCATGGATTTCGTGGTCGACAATGAAACCAATGTACAGCAGCCCGTTGGTCGAAACGGCGTTAAACTGGGGGCTGATTTTCAATTGATTACGGCTCAGTCGAACGCGACCCGTAACGTCCGTAAGTGCATTGACCGCAACAACTTACAGCAGGAAACTATGATGCTGTCGGCCCTGGCATCCGGGTTGGCCGTACTAACCGACGAAGAAAAATACGCGGGGGTTACCATTGTGGATATTGGCGGTGGCACGACCGAAATGGCCATCTATTACCGCAACGTTCTGCGGCACGTGGCCGTGTTTCCGTGGGCGGGTAATAGCCTGACGGCTGACATTCAGGCGGGGTGTAAAATCCTGCCGAATCAGGCCGAGCAGTTGAAAAAACGGTTTGGCAGTGCTAATCCCGCCGAGTTTAACCTCAACGTTGTTGTGGCAGTGCCAGGATTGAGCAACCGCAAGCCCAAAGATGTATTGTTGAAAAACGTGGCGCTCATTATGGAGGACCGCCTGCGCGAAATAGCTGCTTTAGTGCAGGCTGAAATTATTCGGTCGGGCTACGAAGGTAAACTGCTGGGTGGCCTGGTGCTGACGGGTGGAACGGCCCTCGTTCCGGGAGTGGAGCAGATTTTTGGGCGCGTAACGGGCGTAGAAGAGGTACGCGTAGGGTATCCTGAGCACCTCGAACCCAATGGCCGCGCCGACTTAGTGGGCGACCCGGCCTACGCCACGGCCGTGGGACTGGTTTGGGCCGGTTACAAGACCATCGACAACCGGATATCATTCATCAGCGACCCCACCCGCACTACCGTTGACGAAGGCCAAAGCCCACCGGTTACTCGTCCGGCCTACAGCCCACCGGCATCGGGTACCCGCCATAAAACCCCTGAAAAAGAACCCGAAGAAAACGGATTAATGGGATGGCTCCGGCGTGTAACCAAACCCATTCGCGGCAATGAAACCGACCCTTATTAATGACCCGTGAGGGGAGACCGGCCCCGTGCCGGTTTACTTGCATTTAGACGTTATTGGACAACAAACAGACATCACAGACTTACACAATGCTTAGTCAGGGCTACCGATTCGAGGTACAGGATAAAAATCCAATTATAATTAAGGTTGTCGGTGTGGGTGGCATGGGCGGCAATGCCGTCAAGCACATGCACAACATGCAGATGAAGGATGTGGACTTCGCCGTCTGCAACACCGACCGGCAGGCCCTGATGAGCAACCCCGTGCCTAACAAGCTTCAGTTGGGCGATGGATTAGGGGCAGGCACCGAAGCCAAAGCGGGTGAGGATGCCGCCCGCGCCAGCATCGACGAGATTCGGGATCTGCTGGCTCCACCTACCAAAATGGTGTTTATTACGGCCGGTATGGGCGGTGGTACCGGCACCGGGGCGGCCCCGGTCGTGGCAGAGGTAGCCCGCGAAATGGGATTGCTGACCGTGGCCGTTGTAACGGCCCCGTACTGGTACGAAGGCACGGACAAAAAAGAGCAGGCCCGCGAAGGTATTGAGAAACTAAAGAAGAGCTGCGATACAGTGCTGGTTGTGCTAAACGACAAATTAGCCGAACTGTATAGTGAGTTGACATGGACGGAAGCCTACGCCCACGCCGACGACGTGCTGGCCAATGCCGTGAAAAGCATTGCCGAAATTATTACGACGCAGGGTGACATCAACGCTGACTTTGCCGACGTCAAAAAAGTACTCGAGCAGGCGGGTCAATCGGTGATGGGATCGGCCGAGGCTGCGGGTGAAGACCGTGCACTTCGGGCCATTGAAGCTGCCCTGAACTCTCCGCTGCTCAACGACCACGACATTCGGGGCGCCAAACGCATCCTGCTCACGATTTCGTCGAGCAAGGAGCACGCTATGCTGTTGAAAGAACAGATGTCCATTTCGGAACACGTCGCCAAAAAAATTCAGGCCGAAGCCCGGATGTTTAAATTTGGTGCCATCACCGACGAAGGACTGAAGGACAGCCTACGGGTTACGATCATTGCGGCCGGCTTTGACGGAACCAGCACGTTGATGGATCAACTCAAACGAACGATCGATCCAGAAGACAACGTGGACATTGGCTTATCAATAGACTTGCCGAAGGATGAGCTCAGTGAGGAAGAGCCGACCGATGAACCGGTACTGGATGGCGTTGATACCCTGCCGGATGGGATAACGGATCAGGTTCAGGAAAAGGAAACAACCATGACCGGTCCCAGTAGCAACATTACGATTATCCGGCCGGATTCGACGCCAGGCTCGGGCGTGCGGCCAGAGCCAACGGACGACGGCGATACGCTGGTTATGGACTATGAGGAGCGCCCCAGCGACATGGACTTAATCAGGCGCACGGTAGAAGCCTTCGTTAAGGCACCTCACATACCGGCGGAACTTGACCGACCGACGTTTGAGCGAAACAAAACGCTGCTCTATGCGCTGCCGATGCTTCCCGAACAAGAATTTGTTCGCTCTCGGCTAAACGATTAGTTACAGAACCTGATAGGTACTACGCAAATAAGAAGGGGCTTTCATTACGAAAGCCCCTTCTTATTTGCGTAGTAAGCTTCATAGAATCATGTACGCTGCGATAACTTCGATTGGCGTCATATCCGGTCTGCCCCAACCAAAGGAACATGTCTATGAGTACAGTTGAATTTTGCAGGTTGATGAATTTAAAGGGGAGGTAGCTAACAAAAATAACGTTACTGTCCCGTAAATCTTACACGCCGTTTAACTCTTAGGAAATAAATCAGGAGCGTAGGTAACCAATTTGCAGAATCAAATACTCTGTTCATTTATAATGTGACCTGCTACATAATTATTCTTTTATTGCGTATAATCGCCTGCCCCAATGCACATAGGCTGATGAAGACAAAAATTTTACTGGTTGATGATGAAGTTGATTTAGAAGAACTGTTCCGGAGACGATTCAGGCACCAAATTCAAGCCAATACCTACGAATTTGTCTTTGTTCGTGACGGTCTCGAAGCGCTGACCGTTATGGAGCAGCAACCGGACATCGACCTTGTGCTGAGCGACATTAATATGCCGGGAATGGATGGACTTACCCTGCTGTCCCGACTGCCCGACATTAATCCCATTGTGCGCACGGTGATGGTAACGGCGTATGGAGACATGGCCAACATCCGAACGGCAATGAACCGGGGCGCGTTCGACTTCATCACCAAGCCAATCAACTTTGGAGACCTCGAAGTTACCATCGAAAAGACGAAGCGCTACGTGAGCCAGTTGCGGGAAACGGTGGAACTGAAGGCGGTTGACGAAATGAAGACGCGCTTTTTTGCGAACATCACCCATGAACTGCGAACACCCCTGTCTCTGATCGTTTCGCCGGTTGATAAACTGCTGGAAATTGCCGACCTGCCCCCGCGCTATCAACAGCAGTTGGACACCGTTCGCCGGAATGCCCGACAACTGCTGCGGCTGATTAATCAATTGCTGGATATTAATAAACTGGAAGCCAAGCAAATGAGTCTCGTTAATGAAGTGGGTGACTTGCCGGGCTTCGTTGGGCAGATTGTCGATTTGTTCAGACCCTCGGCCGACATCAAAAGCTTAGTGCTGACGTATCAAACCGATTTGCTACCGGGCAACTACCTGTTCGATGCCGGTAAATGGGAGAAGATCCTTTACAATTTGCTGGCTAACGCCATCAAGTTTACGCCCGCTGGAGCCATTAGTGTCGACCTTTATCAAACACCGGTGGGTGCTCAGTTGGCCGTAGCCGACACCGGTATTGGTATCTCGCCCGATAAACTGCCGCACATTTTTGACCGGTTCTACCAGGTCGACAACGCCCGGACCCGGCCCTACGAGGGTAGTGGTATTGGGCTGGCGCTGGTGAGGGAGTTAACGACCCGGCTGGGCGGCAGCATCCGGGTAGAGAGTCAGGCGGAGGAAGGCACCGGGCCGTCTGGCACCCGTTTTTTACTCGATATTCCGGTTGAGCGGATAAGCGGCTACGTTGAGGTGCAGTTGGTGGTTGCTCCGGCTTTGGTCATCGACCCTCCGCTGCGGCCCAACGAATTGGCGAACGCCCTGCAGCCGGGCCTGTCCAGCAGTACACCTTTAGTGCTGGTGGTGGAAGACAATGCCGAACTCCGGGAGTTTATCGTTGCCGAACTGGCCACGCTCTACCGCGTTCGGGCGGCTGCCAACGGCTACGAAGGATGGGTGCTGGCTAAAGAAGAACTGCCGGATGTGATTATCTCGGATCTGATGATGCCCCGCATGGACGGCTACGCGCTGATTGAGCAGTTAAGAACGGACCCCGTCACGGACCATATTGCCATCATTCTGTTAACGGCCAGCGTTGAGCAGGATAGCCGGTTAAAAGGCATCTCCTACGGCGCTGATGACTACCTGACCAAGCCCTTCAACGTCGGCGAATTACACCTGCGCCTGCGCAACCTGTTCAACCGGCAGCAGCGCCTGCGCGACCAGTACCGGCAACAGTTGGCCCAGCCCGACGCAGTTGCCCCGCTGCAATCCCTGCCCGATCAGTTCCTGCGTCGGTTTTATCAGCTTGTCGACCAGCGCTTAGACGACTCTTCGCTAAGCGTGGAATGGGTGGCCGAACAACTGGCTGTGAGCCGCAAAACACTCTACCTGAAAGTGCATACCCTAACGCACCTGTCGCCGGTGGAACTCATTCGCCAGTACCGGCTCCGCAAAGCGATTGACCTGTTGCGATTAGGTCATAATGCCTCCGAAACGGCTTATTTGGTCGGTTTTGAGTCACCATCTTATTTCAGCAAAGTCTTTCGGGAGTTCTACCAGCAGACTCCAACGGACTACATAAAAAGCTAACCGGGGTGCCCTTCACACCCGATTACCCATAAGTGATAGCCTTGGTAACAATAGTAATAGTCCCTGAGGGAAAATCCATCAACCTTTGTCTACCTCAAACGGTAAGCAGATTGGTCATGAGTTGATGGGTTGGCGACGGGTCCGGCAGGGCATATTCATTAATCACACCAACAACGAACCAAGTCGGCTATTGTGAACAGGTCAACCTTCCTCTTTTTTAAGTTTTGTTGTTGCCGGGTTCGTTGACGCTTTACTGGCCAGTATCATCACATATAAATTCGGTGATACTGGCCGTAAGAACCCAACTCCTGCGGCTTTTCGCTTTTTACCCACGCACCAGCCACTTTAACCAATTTGTCCATTCACCATAACGTGCCCATAGTCAGAGTTCTCCCACCTTCACTACGCTAAATCAATGATTACCCGGAACTTCATTACTGTACGGCGCTGGTTACCCATCGCTTTTTTTATTGTTTTCTATGTAGCGGGCTGTACATCCAAAACTACTGACCTCCGGCCTAATGCTGATAAATACTTAGTTAGCAGCACCAACGTAGCCACACTCACCAAAGATCAGCTGGCGGCTCAGGCCAGTGCCGTGAATCCAATTTATGCGGTGCTGTTACGTCAGGGCATATCGGTGGTCAGGCTGGTCTACAACACAACGAACTGGGATGGGGCTGCTATTCAGGCATCGGGTCTGCTGCTGGTGCCCAACACGACGACTGCGGTTCCCATGATTAGTCAGCAACACGGCACCATCTTCGATGATGCCGACGCGCCTTCCAACTTTGGTCCGGGCAGTGAGGCCTACCAGTATTCAACCATATTCGCTTCTGTCGGCTACATCATTGCCTGCCCGGACTACATTGGGTTTGGGGCTTCCAAAAATTTGTCCCATACCTACGAACACCGGGCAAGTCTGGCTCAGGCCAGCTTAGACATGCTGCGGGCCGCACGGGAGTACATCAGCAGCCATAAAGACATTCAATGGGATTCGCGTTTGTATTTGACCGGCTACTCCGAGGGTGGGTATGCGACCATGTCGCTGTACAAAAAGATGCAGGATGATGTGCCAACCGAGTTTAACATCCGGGCGGTGTCCTGCGGAGCCGGGGCTTACGACAAAACCAGGTTTATGAAAGCACTGCTCACTCAAAAATCGGCCGGTGTGGCGCAGTGGAACCGGGCGTTTTTGTGGGTGCTCCTGACCTACGACCAGCTTTATAAACTTAACCGACCACTGTCGAGCTACTTTAAAGAACCGTATTTGACCGAAATTCAGACCAAACGGCACTTGGCGACGCTCGACGTCAGCTTCGATCAGGTGCTCACCGATTCGTTCAAAACGGGAATCCTGAACGGTACGGATACGGCATTCCTGAAGGCGGTAGCCGACAACGACATCTACGACTGGAAGCCGATGACGCCCCTGCACCTCTACCATGGAGACGCCGATCCGCAGGTGTACTACCTGAACTCGAAGAATGCCTACGAGGCCATGCAGACGCGGGGTGTGGGCCAAACTGTGCAGTTATTTACCAGTACCGGTAAGACGCACGCGCAAACGATTCCCGACTGGTTAATTGGCACCTATACGCTGTTCACAACCGTGCAGTAATTGTTTCTTTCAACACCGTTTTTCTCATGCTATGTTAAACAAACTCCGTTGGCAGCGCTGCTGGTTTAGCCTGAGTTGAGTAGGACAAAGTACAGCCTGTAGATGGTGTTTCGGCATCATTTACAGGCTGGTCCGTTTTGGGCGGGTTCGCTCAATTCGCTGGTGGGTCCGTTTGGTGTAATGTGAATTTGGACGTGTTCAGATTACCGGTGCTCATGGATTGGCATAAATGAGGGCTATTGCCTACATTTGGAAAGCAATAAAACAACATTAATGGCTAATTCGATCACTGGCACACTGCGCCAAAAGAAAGATCAAATCCTCACCCTCTGGATGCGAAATCAGTTGGCCGACGGCAGTCTGCGTGATGATCTGATGAGCAACGATGACCTCCGGGTGCAGTCGGCTGAATTCCTCGACTGCCTGTTCGATACAATTACCGACGACACCCTGAGCACGCCCGATGCGCCGTCGCTGAGTCCCCTCATCGACCAGCTTACGGGCGTTTCCATGTCACGCGCCCGGCAGGGTTTCACCCCCCGCGAAACAGGCACCTACATTTTCAGCCTCAAAGATGCCTTACTGGAGGTACTCCAGCACGAGCGCCGGGATCAGCCCGAACAATTATTGAGCGGCATATTACAGGTCAGTAAATTCGTTGATAGCCTCGGCATCGTTACGTTCGAGACGTTTATTCAGGGACGCGAGGAGGTTATCATGCGGCAGACCGACGAAATGACCGACATATCGACGCCGGTGGTGCAGATCTGGGATGGCATTCTGGCCATGCCCCTGATTGGCACACTGGATAGTTCCCGGGCGCTGGTGGTGATGGAAAACCTGCTTCAGGAAATCGTTCGGACGGGCAGCGGCATCGCGATCTTAGACATATCGGGCGTGCCAACGGTGGATTCGATGGTGGCCCAGCACCTGATCAAGACTGTAAACGCGACCCGCCTGATGGGCGCTGAGTGCATTATCAGCGGCATCCGGCCCGAAATTGCGCAAACAATCGTGCATCTCGGTATTGACCTGTCGCACGTCGTTACCAAAGCAACGCTGGCCAGCGCCCTTAAGCACGCGTTCAAAACACTACGCATCGAGGTGGGTAAAGCCGGTGTTCCTTCGTTTTAAACGCACGGACCTATGGATCGCATTCCAATATTGAAAATGGGCCAGTATTTACTGGTCACCATTCAGGTCGATTTGTATGACCGGCTGGCGCTCGATCTCGAAGCCGACCTCATCAATCAGATCACCCAAACCGGTGCTCGGGGCGTCCTGATCGACATTTCTGCCGTCTCCATCGTGGATTCATTCATGGGGCGCATCTTCAGTAACATTGCCAGCATGGCCCGGATTCTGGATGCCGAAACCGTTGTGGTTGGGATGCAGCCCGCCGTAGCTATCACCTTAGTTGAACTCGGTTTGCCCCTGACGGGGGTCCACACGGCGCTGAATATGGAAAAAGGCATCGACCTGTTACGCACTAAAACAGGAGCCGCCTACGCGGTCAGCGACGATGCCAAACCAACCGACGATTGACGTAACGGCCAGCGAAGATCTCCCAATTCGGCAGCAGAGCGATGTGATTCAACTCACAAATCGTATTCGTCAGCAGGCGTTACTAATCCGTATGAGCGTCCTCAACCAAACTAAACTCAGCACGGCCGCCAGCGAACTGGCCCGCAACGTACTCCTGCACGGGGGCGGAGGCATGGCGCAGCTCGAAAGCATTCGGCAGGGTTTGAAAAACGGAATCCGGCTCACCTTCACCGACAAGGGGCCGGGTATCACCGATGTTGATCAGGCGTTACAATCCGGCTACTCAACCGGGGGGGGCATGGGGTTAGGTTTGCCCGGTGCCAAACGATTGTCCGATGCATTCTGCCTGACCAGTACGGTGGGCGAAGGAACAACGGTCACTATACTTAAATGGGCCAATGGCTAATTCTCTCCATCGTTCGTATCCCGTTGTTGATCGCAGCTACGTGTCCATCATAAAACGCGATGTTCGGGCGCTGGCGGGTGGCCTGGGGTTTTCGTCGGCCCGGCTGAGTGAACTCGACATTATCATCGCTGAATTGACATCCAACCTGGTAAAGTACGCCCAGGCGGGTGAACTGCTGGTGCGGGTAATACCGAATCCCGTTAACGCCGGTATCGAACTTATCAGTGCCGACAGCGGACCCGGTATGGTCGATCCGGCCCGGATGATGATAGACGGCATGTCGACGGGTGGATCGCTGGGACAGGGGCTGGGGGCCATTGGGCGGCTGGCGGATCTGTTTCAGCTCTACTCGCTGCCGGGCCGGGGAACCATTGGTCTGGTACGGGTATTTCCCGTGCCTCCTAAGCGACTCCTCGTGGCACCGGCGGCAACGGCTCAGGCACTGCTCGTATCGAAGGTGGATCAGATGCCCTGTGGCGACGGATTTTACTGCAAGCTAACCACTACGTCCCTGCGTATGTTTCTGGGCGATGGCTTGGGCCACGGCCTCCCGGCGCATCAGGCGGTTAGGCAGGCCATTCAGGCCATGGCACAGCAGCGCGACGATAGCCCGGCTGCGTGGCTAACGGCCATTCATCGGGCGGCTATTGGCACGCGTGGTTTAGTGGGCACGGCCGCCGTTTTTAATTTCGCCACCCGCAAATGGATGTTGTGTGGCGTGGGTAATATCCGAACACAACTGTGCGGAGGCAGTTACATCAAAAGCTACGCGGCCCAAAACGGTATTCTGGGGTATAATATGCCCCGAGTCCTTCAGGAACACGAATTGCCTTACGAACCGGGTCAGTGTCTGGTGATGGCATCGGATGGCATTCAGACCCGCTGGAACCCCACCCGGTATCCAAACGCAGGCCGTTATGACCCCATGGTGCTGGCAGCCGCTATATATAAAGAGTACGGTCGCCAAACCGACGATATGTCGGTTGCCGTTGCCCGGATTTATTGATGGTATGCAAGAACTGACGAAGCTCAACTTAGATAACGAAATGGACCTGATTCTGGTCCATAAACGCAGTATGAAGCTGGCCGAAGTCACCGGTTTATCATTAGCTGCCCAAACGACCTTCGCCACGGCCGTGTCGGAAGTGGCGCGGCTGGCACTCGCCGACGGCGGGCGGGGTTCGCTGGTGTTGGGTATCAATACGGATGATGAACGCGGCTGGCAGCTAATGGCGCAACTTAAAGACCGCCGTCGCTACCGGCCCGAGGTGTCGGACGGCGCTCTCAGCTACGCCCGTCGGTTAGTTGATGACCTAACGGTGTCGGTGACGGATCAGGGCACCAGCATTAGTTTGTTCTGCACACTGTCCGACTTTAAATCGGTCAGTACAGTTCGTATCGACGGCTGGAAGCGGCAATTCAACCGCGAACCCCCCGCTACGCCCTACGACGATATAAAGCGCAAGAACAGCCAATTGCAGGAGTTAGCCGAGCGCCTGCGGCTGAGTGAGCAGCAGTATCGGCAGGTGACCAACTCACTCCCCCTGCTGATTTTTTCGCTGACTCCCAACAATCAATTGCTGTACGTTAACCAGGGCTTCACGGCATTTACGGGCAAAACACTGGTGGAACTGAACCGCGAAGGATGGTTCAGCATCTACCACGACGAGGACCGATCAGCCGTGCGGATGGCCTGGGCCGACAGTGTAGCAACGGGCTTGCCATTTCAGGGCGAATGGCGCATCCGGCGCGGGCAAACCGATGAGTACGTATGGCATCTGGTGTCGGCCACGCCCCTGCGCGACGCGGCCCAGCAACTGCTGCACTGGAATGGATTCATGGCCGACATCAACGTGCAGAAAGTAATCGCACAGACCATGCGCGACAACGAAGAACTACGCCAGACCCAAAATCAGTTAGAAAGTAACTGGCAGCAATTAACTGTCAACAACGACGAACTTAGCCGCAGTAATACCGAACTATCGCAGTTTGCCTACGTAGCCAGTCACGATTTGCAGGAGCCGCTGCGTAAAATACAGGCGTTCAGCACCATGCTGGCCGATCAATATGGTCCGGCTCTTGACCCGGCTGCGCAGGATATCATTCGGCGGATGCAGGGCGCTACGGGGCGGATGCAGGAGCTGATTCGGGGGTTGCTGGCCTACTCGCGACTCAATACCGAAAAGCCCTCATTTCGGCCGGTGCCGTTGAACCCCTTGCTGAACGAGGTACTGAGTGATCTGGAAACGGCCATTAGTGACCGGCAGGCAACGATTGATGTGGGGCCACTGCCCGCCGTTCGGGGCAACGCCATTCAACTCCGGCAGTTGTTTCAAAATCTGCTTAGCAATGCCCTTAAATTTACCCCGCCCGACCGCATTCCGTCCGTTCAGATTAGTGCGTCGCTGCTGACGCCGGGGCAAATGCAGACCTTGTATCCCAATGCGCTGGGCAATTATCTGAGCATCAGCATACAGGACAATGGGGTTGGTTTTGAGCAGAAGTACGTCGACCGGATTTTTAATTTGTTCCAGCGGCTGCACAGCCGTACCGAATTTGCGGGTACCGGCATCGGGCTGGCGGTTTGCAAGAAAGTTGTTGATAATCACGGCGGTTACCTGACTGCTCAGAGTCAGCCCGGCCGGGGAGCTACGTTCCGGGTGTATCTGCCAGTGGAGTAAATAAGCCGAACCGAACCCCAAATTCCTGTATCCACAACTGAAGTTGTGAACTGATAAATGCGTTCGCCGACGACGTTTTCAGCCCATCTTCTCCGGCTTCAATCGAGAGCCAGAATCCTGCCCTGGACGTACGCAGGTCGTTCGCTTCGCTTTAAAGTAGATGTTTGATAGTCAAAGACTTATGATAATAGATTGGCTTTAAAAGACGAATCAGATCCCGAACTAATAATTGGCTATTTTAGTTATTCAAGTGTCCTATACGAAGGGACTATTTGACAGCGTTATGTAGTCGGTTAACAAGCCAGCTAACAATAAACCAACATGAAAATCAAAGCCATAATCACCAGTTTGTTTGTCGCCGGTACGCTGGCGTCCTGCGCCCCGGCCATTACGGTCAAGTATGACTATGACCCGAAGGTAAACGTCCGGCAGTTCACGACGTATCGTATCGAAGCCGACCGTTCGCGCAACGCTGACCCCATTGTGGGCAGCAATCTCAACCAGCGCCGGATTGCCGACGCCCTCGATCAGTCGCTCAAATCACGCGGGTACAAACCCGTAACGCAGGGCGAAGCGGACCTCGTTGTTCGGTTCTTTATGGATTCGAAAGACAAGCAGCAGATTCAGTCCAACAATATGTACTCGCCCTACTCGTGGTGGTACGGTGGCATGAACAACAACGTGTACTCGCGGCAGTACGAAGAAAACCGCGTGGTCATTAACGTATCGGACGCCCGCACCAACGACATCGTGTGGCAGGGTTGGGCCACCGGTCAGTTGAACAGCCGCAACAAGGAGCGCGACCGTGACCAGGCTTTCCGCGAAACGGTGGCCAGCATCATGAAGAACTTCCCGGAGAGTGCGGGACAGGACTACGGCGCAGCCCGCTAATTAGCAGGTTAATTTAAGTGTAAGCCTGCCGCCCATTACGGGTGGCAGGCTTTTTTGTTGATGTAACTTTTCGTTTATTTACGCTTTCACTGCCCCACCGTGTTACCCATAAGCCGACTTGTTGTTCACTCACTTCTGACCGTTATACTCGTGCTGCTGTTGGGCATGATAACGCTGCTCAGTGTAGCCTATCAGCGACACCGGCATCTCGATGATCTACGGATCGATCTTCAGCGTAATTTTCACCGGCAGGAGAGTCAGATAAAAGACCTGAAAGTGCGGCTTGAAGACTGTGATACAGTGCAGAATGGTGTACCAACCGATACGTCCTGGGCGTTGCCCGTTGCCGATTCAATGCGGGTGCCCGGCCGGGTTGAGTCATCCGGCTCACGCTGAACGCTCCCACGATTGGTCACCGGCGCGTTTGGCTCTCCGGCGCTGCCTTGCTCACCAACCAGCCCGTTTGCCCGTTTTGTTTTCTCACCAACAGAAATGGCCCGGACCCGGCCAGCACCTCCACCGTCGATTTAGTGGGGAGTGTGTCAATAGTTGGAGCCGCCGGGTCGGCCGCATCCAGCAAATTGCCGGGCGAAGGCAGCAACAGTGATCGGAGGGGGCGGGTGGCCGCTTCAGTGGCGGCACTGGCTACGTAGCCAGTTAAGCCATCGGGCAGTTCAACGCGCAGCCAGGTAGCGGTGCCACCAACAAGGGTCAGGGCTGACGATTTAGGTAACTGGCGCAAAATGGGCGCGTCGCCAGTGGGAGCGGACCGAACCGCCGTTCGCCCCACCGATACGCGGGCAAGATCACCCAAGCGGTCGGCCGGTACGAGGGCCTGTTTGGCCGGGCCTCGTCCTAAACGGATAAACGGCAATGGGTCCGTAGCGCCTTCGCTGACGCCGTAAATGCCGAAGTGCAGGTGCGGACCGGTAGTGCGGGCGTTACCCGTATTGCCCACAAACCCAATGGTGTCACCCACCGATACGCGTTGCCCGTTCTGCACATTCCAGCGGTCGAGGTGGGCGTAATACAGGCGTATGTTGCGGTCGTTATCGGCTAAGAACGCGACATTGCCGCCCAGCTTACTCGTGCCGACGCCCATAATGGTGCCCTCGACTGCGGCTAAGGCGGGTGTTCCTTTCGGCGCAAAAATATCTACGCCCTCGTGCCGCCGACGCCCCCCATCGCGCGGTACGCCAAAGAAACTGCTAATCTGTCGGCTGTCGCGACCCTGCACCGGGAAGCTCAGCGCAGGTTCGCGCGTGATTGAAATGGTGTAGCGACCACTGCGGAGCAATTCGGGCTGAATGCGGATCAGATAAGTTTGGGTTCGGCGCGGCTCCCACGCCAGCACGTTCGTGTCGGCTTTTGAAGTTGCAACCAAGCTGGTTCGGTTGCGACTCTCCAACGCCAGTACGTCGATAAATACCTGCACTGTTTTCTGGCTCTGGGTTTCAACCCGCACCAGAAAACGGTCGCCCCGCTGGGCATCCATCCGGTAGCCAACGGCAAACGCTTTGTTGGCGGAGAAATAACCACTCTCGCGATACGGAACGGTAATTTTAAGCGAGTCGCGCAGGGCGCGTTCACCGGCCGCCAACCAGTCGGCACCGAGCGCTGTCTGGTCGAGTTTGGCCGATTTGAGCGACTGCCCGTACTGTTCGTGGGGCGACGACGAACGGAACAAACTTGTGGATGGGCCAACGCCCGTGCAGGCGCTTACCCAGGTAGCCAGCAGACCAATGGAAACGAAACGAAGGAGGGGGGTATTTGCCATAATACTACCGTTTAAACGACTTTGTCGCGGTGGTATTTTAACTGAGATAGATAAACGACCATGAGTAAGCCAATTAAAATACTGACTAAGGGCAGTACGGTTGCCAACAGCGCCGAGGCACCGTAAATAGCCATGCTGATGATGAAACCACTCCTGACCGTTCGCACCCGTACGCCGGCAGCGGGGCGTTTGAGCAGGTGGTAATTGTCGGTGGCGTGGTTCCACATCAAATAAAACACACCGACAATGGCCCCAAAAAGCAGCATAGTCAGGCCAGCAGCCAGCTCGGTGGCGGACGTAGAGATGTACTTGGCCAGCACGTTGTTCATAAACGGGATTATGCTGGTTAGAAACAATAACAGTCCATTGAGGTATAAGAACCTGGAATCGCTCCGCCGAATGACATTAAACATCCGGTGGTGATTCACCCAGATCACGAAAATAGTGGCGAAACTAAGCACAAACGCTAAATAGGCTGGCCACTGACGCGCCATCGTCAGCAAGAGCGAGACACTCGTGTAGGATTCTTTGAACGCGGGCGCTTTAAGCTCAAAGGACAGCAGCGTGATGTTGATTGCCAGAACCCCATCGCTGAACGCTTCCATTCGTACGGTTTCATTTTCCTGAAAATTTGCTGGCCCCATACTACTCGCTACGTTGACGGTTTTAACAAAACCATTGCCGGATGGTTCAAGCGGGTAACTCAATACCACTCTTTCTTATGGTTCCATACTGGCTACAGGCGGGTTTATGGGGTTTGCTTTCGGGTGGTGCGTTGCTGATCGGTGCGGCCATTGGCTATTTTGTGGGTGTGCCGCAACGGCTCATCGCGGGTATAATGGCTTTCGGTAGTGGCGTCTTGTTTTCGGCGTTATCGTTCGAGTTGATGGACGAAGCGTACCGCGTTGGTGGGTTCGATGCAACCGCTATCGGATTTCTGGGTGGTGCTCTTGTCTACACGATAGCCAACTATTTTCTTTCGCACCGGGGTGCTAAACACCGCAAACGTTCGGGCGGTCAGCAGTCGTCCGAAAGCGAACAGGGCGGAAGTGGCCTGGCCATTGCGGTTGGAGCGCTCTTAGATGGTATTCCTGAGTCCATTGTTATTGGACTTAGCCTGCTCGGTGGCAAAGGAGTGAGTTTAGTCGCCGTGATTGCGGTGTTTTTGTCCAACATCCCCGAAGGTCTGTCGAGCGCATCGGGCATGAAAAAGGCGGGCCGGTCGATGGGGTACGTGGTGGGTATTTGGGCAGGCATTGCTCTGATTTCTGGCGTAGCGTCGGTCGTTGGTTATACGGTATTTCGCCATTACTCCAACGATGTGATTGCCGCGACAACGGCGGTTGCAGCCGGGGCAATTCTGGCAATGCTGGTAGACACGATGGTGCCCGAAGCGTTTGACGAAGCGCATGAATTTACGGGCCTGATTACCGTTGTTGGTTTTCTATTAGCTTTTATGTTATCAAAATTAGATGCCTGATCTATTCCCTAACAACCAGAAACATTGCCAGCGGGTGGGCGTTACTACCGCCGTAAATAGATTCAACGACTATGGAAAGCAGAGCAAAAGTGGCGGGTCATGCGGCCCATGCCATCCTGATTGTGTTTCCGCTGGGTCTGCTGGCCACGGCGGTTATTTTCGATGCTGTTTACCTCCTGACTGATAATTCAACCTTCGCGCTGGTGTCCTACTGGATGATGGTTGCCGGGCTGCTGGGTGGACTGGCGGCTGCCGTTCCGGGCTGGATCGACTGGTTTGCCATTCCGGGCGGTACACGGGCCAAGCGGGTTGGACTGGTACATGGTCTGGGAAACGTAGCGGTGTTGCTGCTATTTGCCCTAAGCTGGCTGTTCCGGCGCGACGAAGCCGGTTATGTGCCTTCCATAATTGCGTTGGCGGTCTCGTTTGCTGGTTTTGTCTTGGCGGGTATTATGGGCTGGCTGGGCAGCGAACTGGTTCACCGGCTGGGCGTTGGCGTAGACAATGGCGCTCACCTGAATTCAACTATCTCCCTGTCGAAACGGCCCACCACGGAGATTGATGTCAACTATGACCACGGTCGAATTAAAGACAAACTGGGTCGGGAGCGGTTTGCGTAGTCAATGTGGGGCCGTTTGCTAAATAGTACTACCCGGTTGGATGAATTACTGTGGATATTTGACCGATAACCGATCACACTTCAACCAATTCGGTCATGCCATTCACGCTCATCAAGGGAACGTATCACGTTCTGAACTACTCGCCCGACGGCGACTCAATCCGGTTTATGCCAACAAACCCGGCGTTAATTCGGACCCTGAGCGGCCCGGCCCCCAAAATGAACGCCCGCGGGCACGTTCAACTGCGAATCGAAGCCATGGACACGCTCGAAACGCACTACAGCCCACCCAGCGGGGGCGGGGCGCTCAACCAGCCATTAGCGTTAGCCCACGCAGCCCGAACGGCGCTGCTGGACTTCGTAGAAATTAAAAACGTTGTCTGGAGTCAGAACGGCAACACCGTTGTATCGGCTACCGATGGAACGCCAGGCTACATTATGGCGCGTTCGGTGGAGAAGTACGGTCGGCCAATCGCGTTCGTCTTCGCAGGCAGCGCACCCGAAGCCGATGGCGCATCGGTGATACTGGATGAGCAGCGGATGAAGCAAAGTTTCAATTACCAGGCGCTGGCGCAGGGGCTGGCCTATCCGACCTATTACAAGGGCTTGTTTTTCGACTTGCGCACCGCCCTGACAACGGCCGTGGTGCAGGCCCGAAAGCAGAAGCTTGGAGTGCATCGCGACGATATTACCACCACTACGGGCGTGGTGGTCAGTTCATTGTCCGTGATTACGACCGACCGGCCGATTATGCCGAAGCTCTTCCGGCGAATGAGCGAGTACTTAGTGAATGTCGGCTCGATTAAGGGCTTCAAGCAGAAACTGGCGATGGCCAGAGAGCCGGTGTACGATTTGCGGCAACAGAATTTCACGCATTTCGACACCTTCATCGAGCAAAAAGGCGAACGCATCAAACTTACCCGCCGACCCGAAGAACTGATCTTCGACGACATGCCGACCCTCCTGGCTCCGCCCTTCTCGCTGCTCATGAGCGATCCGGAACTGCTACTGCTGCCCGATGATGAGGGTGATGAGAGTTTAGCCGTTGACTGAGAACGGTGTCGGCAATGTCGGCCTGTTCTGACGGGCCAGCTTAGACGGTAATGACAGCCGACATGAGCTTGTTGTTTTTGGTCAAACTTGATGAACAAAGTTAATGGACATCAACCCCGTTGCCCCCGCTTCGTCAGGAAATAAATGGGTATGCCCAACCCGGCAATGAGCAGTCCCATGCCCGTGTTGAACGTTTTAGTGTACAACAAAATAAAGCAAATAGCGGTACCGGTCAGGATGTAGAGCGCCGGAACGAGCGGATAGCCAAACGCCCGGTAAGGCCGCTCGGTGTTGGGTTCGCTGCGCCGGAGCAGGAAGACCCCGCCAATGGTGACCATGTAAAAAATCAGCGATGTGAAAGTGCAGTAGTCCAGCAAATCACCATACGTGCCCGATAAACACAGCACCGACGCCCAGGCGCACTGGAGCCACAACGCCCGCTCCGGTACGGCATTCTCATTGAGGTGTGAGGCCTGCTCAAAAAACAAGCCGTCTTTCGCCATCGCGTAGTAGAGACGTGCCCCGGCCAGAATCAGCCCGTTGTTACAGCCAAATGTCGAAATCATAATTAAAACGGCCATAATACCGACGCCCAGATTACCGAAAACGACCGACGCGGCAGCCGTGCCCACCCGGTCGGCGGTGGCGAACTGAATACCCCGGCCCACCACGTCGGACGCGGTAGGGGAGCCGTTCAGGGGCAGCAAACTCAGATAGGCGACGTTGGCTAACAGGTAGATAAGCGTAACTGTGAGTGTACCAAAGAAAAGGGCCAGCGGAATATTCCGGCGCGGATTTTTGATTTCGCCCGCAATGAACGTGACATTATTCCAGGCGTCGGCCGAGAAAATTGACCCCACCATCGACGTACCGAACGCCAGCAGCAGAGCCATTCCTGCCAGCGGCAGTGTCTCGCCCGTTGCCGAGGTGCTATTGGCATCCCAGGCGTTGGCGAGGTTGGCCGATAGCAGTCCACTGCTCAGCCCCAGCGCAATACCCACCACAATCAGCCCCAGTAGCGCCAGCAGTTTGGCCGACGTGAAAATATTCTGAATAAGCTTGCCGCTTTGTACACCCCGGCTGTTGAGCCACGTCAGCAATACCAGACTGCCAATGGCGTAGAGCGACCCCAGCGTAACCTTAATGGGACCGAGTGCGAGCAGCACATTCTCCGGGCCAAGTGCGGGAATAAACACGGCGGAGAATTTAGCAAAAGCCACCGCCACGGCCGCAATTACCCCCGACTGGATGACGGTGAAGACCGTCCAGCCGTAGACGAAGCCCGTCAGTTTGCCGTAAGCCCGCTGAATGTAGATGTATTGACCACCCGCTTTGGGCATCATACCCGCCAGTTCACCGTAGCTGAGCGCGGCTGCCACCGTCATCACGCCCGTCAGCACCCACAGCATGAGCAGCCAGCCCGACGAGCCGAGGTTACGGGCCATGTCGGCGGTGACGATGAAGACGCCGGAGCCGATCATGGAGCCGGAGACGATGAGGGTGGAGTCGAGCAGACTCAGCGAGCGGTTAAATTCGGTTTTTTCGTCGGCGACTGCTTGCACGGTACGGGGCGGGTTTGGGTGATTTACCCCACAAGAAGCACGGGAATGACCGAAATTGCAAATGAGTCGAGTACTGGATGTAGAAACGCCTGATCGGTGTTAACGGTCAGGCGTTCGTATGGTTGCGGTTTGTGCCTTTCGGGTGACCAATTGACCGACATTAGTAGGGTTGTTGACGTAGTCGTAGATGCCCCAATACGTTGGTTTACTCGGAATTGCTACCCTTCTCTCTGCCTGGTGTAAGCAAGCCTGATAAGGCACCCGCAGCACCAGAGCCTAAGGCAATC
Source organism: Spirosoma arcticum (assembly GCF_054779955.1). Classification (NCBI taxonomy): domain Bacteria; kingdom Pseudomonadati; phylum Bacteroidota; class Cytophagia; order Cytophagales; family Cytophagaceae; genus Spirosoma; species Spirosoma arcticum. Next base: position 355,026 of record NZ_BAAGXG010000007.1, on the reverse strand, counting down.
AGACCATCTGGAATCGTAATCTTACCTTGACCTTGGTAAGTGAGCCACCAAATTGCAATAATTACGAGAATGACAATTAAGCCCAATATCCATATGGCCCATCGGAAAGTCCATCGATCGCTGGTAGGCGAGTTTTTTCTTAGTTCGTCGAGTAGTTTTTGCTTTTCATCCGCCGAGAGATTTGGGTCGGTAACGACATCCCTTAGCAGATCGTAGTAACTTGTAGAGCCGGTTGACATTGGTTGAGCAGGTTGTGGATTTGGAGGTACCATATTGTGTAGGTAGCTTGGTTTAAATTGAACAAACTTGTTAAAAGGCGTCTTGTGGAGCCAAACCTCACTTAATCACCACCAACCCCGGCTCCTTAGTGGCCTGATAGATACCCAGACACTTTCCGCTGGCATCCGAAATGACGAACGGGTGAGTCAAATACGTATACAGTGGAAAAGATGCTCCGGGTTGCACTGTAACTTTTTGCATCGGAAGAGAACTTCGCTTTCCCTCCCGATCAATCCAGTAGGAGGTAATCGGCTGTTTGGGGGCATTTGTCAATTTGATAAAAGCCTGAGTCTCCGAATTGAGCGTTCGAAGCGACGATTCCTGAGTGCAGTCCTGTGAGTTTAGATTGGTCAATTCCTTATCATCCATTGGACGTACTCGCCACACCGGAGTGCGAATGCGCTGAGAGGCTACTAACTGCCACTTGTTTTGCCGCCTTACGAATGTATCTGTGTAGCGATAGTAAATGGTTTCTGCTCCACCTACTTTTGGCGTGACGATCATAATGCCAGTTGCCACAGCCGTATTGTCCCATACATTGGCTTTTGCATCTGTAATGTCAAATTTGTCGGCATCATAGGGCTTCTTATACGATAGCATGATTGGCTTGCTCATACCCGTATTAACCATGTCATCGGCCAGAATTCATTCGATGTTTTTAGTATCACCCGTATTATAAGCACTGACCAGATCGCGTTCGAGCTGGAGAATGGTTTGCTCGTCGGGCGAGGGTTGGCTGGAAGATATGGGCGGGGTTGCGTTCTGGCCGAAAACGGGCGTCATGGCCAGAAAAAGGGCAGAAAGAACAATTAGGAAGTGAGTTCTCATATTCATCAAAATCAGTTTTATCAAGTAGTCTACATTCGTTGTACAGTTAAAGTCCTCAGACGGTCAGCCAATGTTTCTGCCTCAATAATAGCCTTCGATTTTTCTACTATATCATCTTTTAAAAGGATTTCCATGCCTTCAATTCCGTCCGAAATCCATGAAGGCACTGGATTAATTCCATCGGCTATCTCTTCGGGAATAAGTGACCCCCAATCAAAATTGATTGCATTTGCTAACTCTTCAGGAATACCAAAAATCATTAATTTTAAATTTTGATCCTCTTTAAAGAAGACATAGATAAGAGCTTCCATATGAATAGTTTTACTGGAATAGTTTCTGCCAAGTGCCTTGCCAAGACTATTCACAAGTATATCTTCAACCCATTGTTCAAATTTCTCTACTGAGGCTTTTCGTACATCGTTACTTTCTATCGAAATAATTGATTCATTATTAATTATTGCAATTATTCCATTCAAATCATCTAAATTATCTAAAATTGCAGTGCTAAAATCTTTTTCTAACATTAGAGACTTTTCACATTTGTAAAAATGCAAACTGTTAGTTGAAACTAAGCACAATGAGTACTCTAAGCTATCACTTGCTTTAATTTTTTTCAATTCATTGTTCAAAACTTCGTAAAGTCCCATAAAACAAAACGTAGGAAATGTTGACGATAAGTCAATTCTTTTTTGATTAAACTCTTTACCCTTATTGAACTTCTGTAAATCTGTCAATAATGACGCAATAGGTGAGATGCCTATAAGAAAGCTAATTAAATCAATCCAGATGTTGTCCCAAAAATATCTGATAATCAAAATGAAAGCTAATGCGCATGCTGCGTATAACAGGTTGTCTAATAAAATCTTCTTCATGTTAATCATTATTTAATACATTGCCAAAACCATATTTTTAATTCTTATTTCTTTTAAACTTTGCTTGGCGAGTATTCTCTCAAAGCTGTAAGAGTATTTTTGGCTAATTTCCTTACAATAGGTTCTGGGTCTGTATTTGCTATCTTTGTTAACTCCTCTTTGACTAGAAACCAAAGTTCTTTTTCATTCTTATTAATTCGCCAAGGTTTTACGTACATTTCTTTATATTTAAATGCGGCAAGTATATTTCCTATTCCTGTCGCACGGTTTTCATAGTTATCCTCTTTCAGAAATGCGAATGAAGCCCATACAACGTACTTAGTAGATACTGCAGATGATTCATATTTTTGTCTTTTGCAAATTTCTATCACACCATCAGCAGCCTTAAAACGTACGTATTTTGAATTATCATTAGAAGATAATAGTGCCAGTTCAGCAACCACCGCTTCTCTGCCCATGATATTGTCATTATCTAGTTTGATCAAACTGTCAATTACTGATATACGCTTTTCTGGATCAGAATTATTTAATCCTGTCGAAATATTCTTTATTTTATCTGTCGCTTCTGTAGTGCATTTCTCGTGCCATTGCCCAAACCAATACAACAAGAATATCCAAAATACTATGCCGAGAATGACTTTAAGAATTTTTTCCATGATCAAGTTGATAATAAATTCACTATAACTTTTTCAACGTAACAATCATGTTCTGCCCGTCCTGACGTTGCGAGAGTGAAAGCCCCAATCCGGTTGCGATTTCGCCCATCACGCCTTCGTTCCAGGCTTCCATGTCCTGAGCGGTAACGCCCAGGCTGGTAAACAGGCCAGCCATTTGGGGCGCTTGAAGCAACATCCCCCGCTTAACAACGGCTTCGGTTGCCGACCGATTGACGAGTTCAAAGGAAGTACCGAAGCCCTGCGCCATAGCATTTAGGTGTTCGACAATGCTCTCCAATTCTTTACCCTGAGCCGTTGTCTGCTTCCAACTTGGTCCAATTAGCTTGCCGAAATCACGTCCATATTCCTTCGGATTTTTACCAATTGATTTTGCATAGGCGATATTAATGGCATCGGTAACCGTGCTATGAGCAGCTAAAAACTGGACTTTCTGGGCGTCAGTTAATTTGGGCAAATCAGAATTATTGGTCGTACCGGCCGTTACTGACTCCTTACTGGGTGCCATGAGTTCGGACCAGGGCAGAAAGACGTTCGAGTGAATCAATTTCCAATCCTGGCCTTTTTTCTCCAAGACTCGGCTTTCGCGGAAACGCGGAGAGCGTCCGTTTGCTCTGACTTCAAACTGATCGAACGTGACAAAGGCCATTGACCCGTTTTGCCGGATTACATAGTTCTCACGCTGAACAGTGGGCCTCGACCCGGCATTGCCCCCATTCTCGGCGATCATGTCTTTCATTTGCTTGCTCAAATCGTCCCAGCCGACCATTTTTCGGTATCCTCCATCGGGCTGATTGATGATCCAGAGAACGTAGGGTTCGTGTGCCCAATCGGTGGCCCACTGGTTGTAGTTGCCCGCGTGGTAGCTGTCGGTTTCGTGCTGAAGAACGCGCTTGACGGCCTCTTCTTCGTTAGTTTGAGCAAAAGCGGGCGATACAACGAGTAATAATAGAAGTAAGAACAGGTTTTTCATGGTGTGGAAGAATTTGGGGTCGCGGTAAGCACTGTGAGTGAAAATGATTACTAAGTTGAGCAAATCAACTTGTGACAGCCAAGACAAACACCGTGACAATCGTGACAAATGGAACAATAAGCTATTCGACAGCCGGGCCGCCGAAGTCATCGAAGTAGATAAGCCGCCCGGTGTAGGAGTTCGTAAGCCGGAAGGAATCGACTTTTCCCGATCCTTTGAATTTGACTTCCAGTTGCCGTAAGTTGCTGAACGAGTGGCGGTACGTGTTACGCGAGAACAACTTACCGTCGATATACGTCGTCGCGATGCCGTTGGTCAGAACGGTTTTCAGGATGTAGAACCGGTCCAGAATTTTAGGAACGCTTACGTCAAACGCCGTGCGGTCGGGGAGAGGCTGTGATTGCAGTGTGTCGCCCGATTGCGTAGTAAATTCGCGGCAGCCGGGACGTTGAAACTCGATGGCAAACTGGTTTACCTGCGTGTCGGCAAAGGTTAGCCGGGTATCGAAGCAGCTAATACCAAATGCATCCGGCTTGTTCTGCAACCGACACTCAACGGTCAGGCTGTCCATATCCACCGCCCATTGGCCCGTTCGGTACAAATGCGTCATGAAGTACGACCGGATCTGCGGGTCAATGATACTGATTTCGGGATTGACAAACAGGCAGTTATCGCGGTAGTATTGCCGGGGCATAAAATCGGGATGAATCCAGTTTGGTCCGGCCACGTAACACCCCCAGCCATCGCTCGGAATCATCACCACAATGCGCCTGACGATCTGGTCCCGGTGTCGCAGCGTGAGTAGTTTGATGCCACCTTTGTAGAAAGCCACGTTGAGCCGCCCTTTCGGTTGGCTGATGGTTCGCTGACTCTCTTCCTCCGCTCCCAATGAACCCCCGTAATGCAGGACCAGCGAATCGAGACCAAGCTTGGAGAAATTGTAGTCGAACGTTACCCAGCACGGGTTAGTCGGCGCGTTGCGGCTCACCTCCCGAAAGGTAACCGTTGCCGTTTCTGCGGGCGTCAGTCGGCGCGTCTGACGGTACTGCCAATAGCTCCAACCGCCCAACAGCAAGGCAAATGTTACTGACAAACTAATCCACAACGCTTTCTGCCGACGGGGGGTGAATTGCCTGACCTGATTAGGAGCAGAAAGCCGGGGTATGTGAAGCAGTTCGCGCCGAAACGGAACCGGAAGCAACGACAGAACCGTGACGGGTGACGGGGGTTCATGAACTTCCCGGTACTGCCGGACAAAATCCGCGTAATGCTGATACCCAACGTAGGAGGCAATTGTGTTGCGGGTTTTAACGGAAAACCCTTTGGCGTATGAATCGTTCAGAAACCGGGCCAGCGTACGTTCATGGTCGATCATAAAATCGTTGGCGGCTGCCCGGCTTCCGAATCGGCGCGTCAGTGTATCGTAAATGTCCTCAAACAGTTGATTGACAAAGCGCGTCTGACTCGGCAGATTATGTAGTCCCGAAAAAGACTCACCATGACCGAGGGGCTTCCAGCGGCTCTCCCAGTCTTCCTGTATCTTGGTAACCAGTTCCTGACGAAGTGCCCGCAACAGACTGGTTTCTTTATCGATCTGGGACGGTGAAGTCATACGACACGGGAACTACATATTTCTAATCAGAAAACAGCGGTTTTTCGCACGAATCAAAACTATACATTTTACCCAATTAAGTCAATCTAACTTATTAAGCGTAAAGAAGTTGAGTGAAGCAATGTCTTAAACAGAACTAAGCCGGGTACGATTGCGGAATAGTAAGTTTACGCTACCCGGTTCATGCCGTCTCCTATCAAAAATGCCTTCAGAAATCCGCACCAACAATACCGTTTACGACGCTGATCGTGACATTTGGTGGAATCCCGATGAGCTGTTTTTTCTGCTCAAAACATCCGTTAACCCAACGCGGGTGGGCTATTTTGAGCGCGTTTTACGGGAACAGAACGTTGACGCGCAAAACAGGACGCTGCTGGATGTGGGTTGCGGGGGTGGAATATTAGCCGAAGCCTTTGCCGAACTGGGTATGCGCGTAACGGGCATCGACCCGTCGGCTTCGTCGGTCGAAACGGCCCGCCATCATGCGCATCAACAGAAGCTCACTATTGATTACTGGGTTGGTTCGGGCGAGAAACTGCCCTTCGCCAATGCCAGTTTCGACCACGTCAGTTGCTGCGACGTACTCGAACACGTACAGGACGTTGATGCGGTGCTGGCCGAAATCAGCCGGGTGCTCAAGCCGGGTGGTTTGTTTTTGTATGATACCATCAACCGGACGTGGCTAAGCTGGCTGTTCCTGATTAAGATCGCGCAGGACTGGAAGCGGTGGGCGTTCATGGAACCTAATCAGCACGTTTATGGCCGGTTTGTCAAACCCGGCGAACTACGGGCGAAACTCGCACGGAGTGGTTTGACTAACCAGGATACGCGCGGTATGGTTGCTGACTACAACGTGTTGAAAACGCTCTACTATCTTCGCAAACGCACGTCCGGCGCGTGGACTTTCCGCGAGTTAGGTAGCCGCCTGACCATGCGCGAAGGCCGGGATACGAGTTTGTGTTACATGGGGTGGGCAAGAAAAGATCATCTTACCTCAATTTCATCCACCGCCAACTGAGCGGCCTTGCCGGGGTTGCGCAGGCCCGCAGGAACCGTGCCTGCGTTGCGGGCAATGATGCGCACGTAGCGGGCCGTTGTGGGCGTAAAGTCGAACGGGAGCCGGACAATGGCCCGCTTACCACCCTCGGCCGCGTTGTTCTTAGCCGTCCCCACGGGCCGGAACGTCTGCCCATCGTCCGAAACCGCAATCTCAATCTGTTTGGGCAAACACATATTTTTGGCCGTGTATTTCACAAATCCAATCCTGACGCTCTGTATGGACTGACTCTGACCAAGGTCGATAACGGCGTTGACATCGTTGGTAAACGACACGGCATTAGCCAGTTCATAGCCCCCCATTCCTCCCACAACGCCGTTGGTTAGGCTGTAATTTCTATCGGGTCGGCCGGTAGTTGGCGCACTTAGCAGCGTGTACGATTTTCCGGTTGCTTTCGAGACGAGGTATTCAGTCTGCACCCTGGCAAGCTGATTCAGGGGCTGGGTGCTCCGGAACGCTGCCACGCGAACGGTTGCCGAGTTAGCGAGCACCAGCGGTTGTTCGTGGCGCAACGATTCGCCGGATGGGACGCTGCCGTCGAGGGTGTAGCGAATGTCGCCCGGCGCTGCTGAGTTCGCGGTCATCGACACGCTTACTTTTCCATCGGGCGTGGACCGGGCTGTGAGTGTTGGGTCGAAAAACGTGCGGGCGTAATTGACATTCAGGTTGGCTAATCGCTCTAAGTGCGTGGGCAGTCGGCGGGCAAAATCGTCGTAGCTTTTCAGCGACAGTGGTGTCCAGACCACCTCGGAAAGGGCAGCCGCACGGGGCCAGACCATATACTCGGCCTGATCTGTCGTTGAAATGTACTCGGTCCAGACGTTGCCCTGCGCCCCCAAAATGTGCGTCGCTTCGGCGGGCGACAGTTCGGCGGGCGTGGGATTGTATGAATAGACCAGCGCCAGCGGCAGCACGCCCCCGAATCCCACCGGCTCCAGCGCGGGGTCTCCCTGGTAATGATCGAGGTAGCAAAACTGGCCGGGCGTCATAATCACGTCGTGCCGCTGACGGGCCGCGTCAATGCCGCCTTTAGTGCCGCGCCAGCTCATTACCGTCGCATTGGGTGACAGACCACCTTCCAGAATTTCGTCCCACCCAATGATTCGGCGACCTTTGCTGGTCACAAATTTGTCGATGCGGGTAATGAAGTAACTTTGTAGCCCGTGTTCATCCTTCAGTCCTTCGCGCTTGATGAGCTGCTGGCAGAACTCGCTTTTTCGCCATGCATCTTTGGGGCATTCGTCCCCGCCGATGTGAATGTATTTGCCCGGAAACAGGGCCATTACTTCGGTTAGCACATCCTGCAAAAAGCTGAATGTTTTTTCGGTCGGGCAAAATACGTCGGGGAAAACGCCCCACTTCGTAGCCACCTGGTAAGCTTTGGCCAATCCAGGCCGGGCTGGTTCGCAACTGAGTTCAGGATAGGCGGCTAACGCGGCCAAAGCGTGACCCGGCAGTTCAATTTCGGGCACGACGTTGATGTGCTTCGCAGCCGCGTACCGAACCACCTCGCGCATGTCGTCTTGGGTGTAAAAGCCGCCGTAGGGCTTGCCATCGAATACCTGCGGGTCGTAGTCGTCGTAGTGGCCCACGATGGTTTCGCGCCGGTTGGCACCAACCTGCGTGAGTTTCGGGTACTTTTTCAGCTCGATGCGCCAGCCCTGATCGTCGGTGAGATGCCAGTGGAAATTGTTAAATTTATGCAGGGCCATCAGGTCGAGGTAGTGCTTGATGAACGAAACCGGGAAAAAGTGCCGTGCCACGTCGAGGTGCAAACCGCGATACGGGTAGCGGGGCCGGTCCTGAATCCGGCAGGCGGGAATTTGTAGAGACGCAATACCTTGCGTCTGTGTCATGGCCAGCACAGCGGGCGGCAATAACTGGTACAGCGTTTGTACGGCGTAAAAAAAGCCGGTCGGTGCAGTGGCTGCCACAGTAATGAGTTTGTCGGTCACGTCAATGCGGTAGCCTTCCCTGCCCAGCGTCGTGTCGCGGGTGGGTAGAAATTGAATCAGATTTCCAGGTAATGCCATCCGGTTCACGTTGCGCACGGTAACACCAATCCCAGTGCAGCGGTTGATCTGGTTCGCAAACGAATCGGCAATGGCTTTTAATTCGGGTTGCGCAAACGGCACCATGATCGTGGTGGCGCGGCTAACGACGAATTCGCCAGCGCGGGGGTCGAGCTGCGCCGGGCGCGGAATGATGGTATAGCGATTGAGGCTTTGGCCGAAGCTGCTCAACGAAACCGTCCAGATTAAGAAGGTCAGAAAAGAAATTGTACGCATGGTAGCGGGAACAGGGTTTGTCGTCGTTTACTAAGTAGGCCTTCCGTGCCTGAAAATTAGTCGAATTCAGCCGATTCGCCCACCGTCACCGTCTGCATCAGCAGACCCAATTGCAACGAATGAGAAAAATAAGCCTGTTACTGTTGCTTAGCCTGTCCATTTCGGTCAGCGCTCAGGACATCAAAACGCATCATTACGCCATTGACATGGCCGGTGTCCGCGTTGGAGCCATAACCGCCGTGCGCGAACAACATGCCGATAACCGGAGTACTTATACGCTGATTAGCGACGTGAAAATGAAACTGCTGTTCTACACCGTCAAGGTTTATTATAAGGCCGTCAGTCAGTATGTAGGGAAGAAGTTAATGCTTTCGGTCGTTACCACCCAAACAAATCAGGGCCATTACACATCCAGGACGGAGTGGAAAGACGATCATTACGTGATCTCGGTTAGCCAGCACAAGAGTGAGCGGCAGGCGGTTGAGCAGGGGGCTATTGATTTCTCCGTTTCGTCGATGTATTTCTACGAGCCAATCGGCCGGAATAAAGTGTACGGCGAGTATGTCGGTGATTATTTCACCCTGCGCAAAACGGCCGCTGGAGCCTATCGTGCCCGGCTCGCCGATCACGAAGATGAGTATATCTACGAGAAAGGGCGATTGGTGAAAGTAATTAAGTACAACAAAATGAAGAATTACGTTGTGCGGCTTCTCGATTAGCAGATTGGACGGATTAGTAACGAACGAAGTAATTGTCGCAGCCGTCGATGTAGCTATTGTTAAACTCCACCGTTTGGTCGCAAAACAGAATGCGACCGTGCAACTGACTCACCGCTGGCTGAACGGCCAACCCCCAGATGTTATCGGTTGGCACGACTTCCCAGCGGGCGGTTTGTTTAATTACGCCGTTCTCCCGGACCGTCAACGTTTTGTCTGGCTCAAAAACAACCGTTAATCCGGCGTTTTGAGTGGCACTCCTCAACAATTCGCAGCTTACGTATCGCCACTGCCAGCGGCCAACCAACTGAGCCGCTACCGCCTTGGCAGACCATGTGTTTCGGTGATGACAATCCCAGATCGACCGCTGATTATCGAATAGGGTTTCGGGCGATACCGACGGTTGGCACGATAAAGCCGCCAGTAAGCTGAGTTGAGCCAGGAGCTTGTTGATGAGTTTTGCCCGCATATTCCCACGACTCCCAAACGTAGAAAAAGGTTGGAATGGAAGGTGACTCGCTAAAGCCACCGGCGAACCTGTCCTTTATAACGCAGATACTCGTCGCCGAATTTTTGGGTCAGGTAGTGCTCTTCGCGCTCGATAATGCCCTTCTGAACCAGAATCAACAGCGGAACGAGCAGCAGTAATCCCCAATAGGCATTGACCATTATGCTCACGCCAATGTACAGCAACGTCAGGGCGAGGTACATGGGGTTGCGGGTGTACGCGTAAAGGCCATTGCTGACAATGGTTGTCGTTGTACCAGCGGGGTGAATGGTGGTTTTATTGCGGATCATCTGCCGAAATGCCAGCAGCAGAATGGGCAGACCAATCAGTACCACTGCCGCGCCGATCAGCAGGGCGGTTTGATTGGGTAAAAGTGGCGTTGGGAACAGAAACCGCAGCAGTACGCCCACGACTAACGTACCGCCAAAAAGCAAAGGCGGAAACGCAATTACGTTCGCCCGGTCGGGTGTCGGATTAATGGCCATAACGACTAATTTTTGGCCTAATTTAGTACAGGCTAACTAATTACGTGCGGTCCCTGACGGTTGATCTGCGATACATACGCGTCGCTGGTAATACCGACGGCCAGAAACGCCTGCCGCATGGCTTCGCCAATTTGTTCGGCCGATTGGCTGTTTCGGCTTAGGGCAAACATCGACGGCCCCGACCCCGATAGGCTACACCCCAGTGCGCCGTTAGCCAGCGCTGCCTGCTTCACTTCGTGGAACTCTGGAATCAGAATGGCCCGCACCGGCTCAATAATTACGTCGACGAGGGAGCGGCTGATGAGATCGTAGTCGGGCGTCATCAAACCCGCAATCAGACCCGCTACGTTGCCCATCTGGGTGATGGTGTTTTTGAGCGAGACTTCGTTTTTGAGAATAAACCGGGCGTCTTTAGTATTGACCTCAATGTCGGGGTGAACCAGGGTACAGAACAGCTCGGCGGGCGTCTCGATGCGAATAACGTCCAGCGGGTGATAACTGCGAATAACAACGAACCCACCCAGTAGCGCCGGAGCTACGTTGTCGGCATGGGCCGATCCGCAGGCCAGTCGCTCCCCTTCCATCGCAAAAGGCAACAACTTCAAAATGGGCAACGGGCGACCCAGCAGTTCGTTGATGGCATAAACACCCGCCACGGCACTGGCCGCGCTGGACCCTAAACCACTACCCAGCGGCATCTGCTTGTACAGCACCGCGTCAATACCTACGTCGGTCCGGTCAATGTGCTGTAGATAGGTCTGGATGGCAATACCGGCGGTGTTGCGGGCGGCTTCGCGGGGTAATCGCCCCCCGTCGCCAATGATGTCCGTGATTCGGACGCCCGGCTCGTCGCGCCGGGTCAGCGTAATCTGGTCGCCCGGATTATCAACGGCGAAGCCGAATATATCGAATCCGCAGGCCACGTTGGCGACGGTAGCGGGCGCAAAGACACTGATTGAGTTCACAATAAAAGAGGTGGGAAAGACCCGGCTGCAAGATTAGCGGTTTCGGGTCGAAAAATCAATTTGATGCGCTGTACAGAGCCTCCATTACGAGGACTTACCGGATCGCCAGCCCCAGTGCCAACCGCTCCACGCCAGCGGCCACCAACTGCTCCTGTTCGTGCTCCGTGGCCCCGTCGACCACAATTTTGACGCCGACCGATTGGGGCACGTCCCAGCGAAATTGCAGTGCAGCTTCCACCGAAAAACCGTTCTTGATTATCCCGGTTGCGTTTTTCAGAAAATCGCAGCCCGCGTCGGCCGCGATTTTAATTATCGTTAAGCGCTGTTCCTGATCGAGCAATGCCGATTCCAGCACGAGGGTCAGCAGTTTTTCCTGGGCATGAACCTGCGTCACTAATTTGGCAAACTCGATCTTGAGCCAGACCGATGACGGCGAAAACAGGGCCGAGGTATTCAGCACAACTTCTATTTCGGTAGCGCCGTCCTTTAGAGCCAGTTCGGCTTCGAGCTGCTTAACCTCGGTGCGCTGATAACCGTACGGATAGCCCACCACCGCCGACAGCACCGCCGGATGGTCGTCACCGAGTTCGCGCCTGATTTTCTTAACCCAGAAGGGCGCTACCGTCAGTCCCGCTAAACCGAGCTGGGTTACGTCGTCAAGGGCATTGTACTGTTCGCTGATCGTTACGCCGGGGTGCAGCAGCGTTCGTTCAATGTAAGGGAATAGGTGGTTCATGTGTAAGCAAAGAGTGAAAGGAGTAAAGAGTGAAAGAGCGGTGCATCATCAGGCACTCTTTCACTCTTTACTCCTTTCACTCTTTAATCAACTAAGGTATTTGAGTTTTACCACTTCTTTTGGGTCCAGAAAACGCCACTTACCGCGTGGCAGTTCTTTCTTGGTCAGTCCGGCGTAGGCAGTGCGGTCGAGCTTGGTAACCTCGTAGCCGAGACTCTCAAACATCCGGCGGACAATGCGGTTGCGGCCCGAGTGAATTTCGATACCCACCACATACGCGTCGGGTGTGACAATGCTCAAGGCATCGGGTTTGATGGGGCCGTCCTCCAGTTCGATTCCTTTTTTGAGCGTGTCGAAATGTTCTTCCGTAATGGGCTTGTCCAACTCAACCTGGTATATTTTGCGAGCCTCGTTGGAGGGGTGCGTCAGTTTATCGGCCAGCTCACCATCATTCGTCAGGAGCAGCAGTCCCGTGGTTTTACGGTCGAGCCGCCCCACCGGATACATGCGGAAGTTGCCCGCGTCGGCCACTAACTCCATCACGGTTTTGCGCTCTTCGGGGTCTTCGGTGGTCGTGATATAATCCTTTGGTTTGTTGAGTAGCACGTAAACGAACCGCTCTGGCGTAAGCGCCTTCGTGCCGTATTTTACCATGTCGCCTTCCTTCACGCGGAAGCCCATCTCGGTCACCACCTTGCCGTTAACGGTTATGTCGCCCCGTGCAATGAGTTCGTCGGCTTCCCGGCGCGAACACACGCCTGAGTTCGCGATGTACCGGTTCAGCCGCGTGGTGCCCGGCTCACCGGCAGGCGTTGGCTTCTCCTCCTGACCACCCCTATTGGACCGGCTTTTGGGAGGCATATTCTCGTATTTGTCGGTGCGTGGTCTGGGAGTCCGGGGCGCATCAATCTGCCCGGCCCGCCGTTGCTGCTCCAGTTCGTAGTTGGGCGCTTTCACAAAAAAGCCCGTGCGCCGGTCGCCGGAGTCTTTGCGTTGCTCCGGCGTGAAGCGGGTGTTGCGCGAATTGGATTCGCCACCCTGCGGTTCCCTGCCTCTACCCCGGTCAGAGCGGCCCTCCGAGCGGTCGTTGCGCGGGCGGGCATCCCGCGACCCAGCGTCCCGTGGTCGGTCTGCCGCATCACCAGCATCCCGGTTATCGCGCTTGTCCGGGCCGGAGGTGCGGCTTTCCGGGGTGCGGCCTTCCGACCAGTTTTCGCGGTTTCGCTCGTCGGCCTCCCGGCTGAAACCACCGACCCGTTTGAAGCGGTCCGGCGAACCGGCCGGTTTACCCGTCCGGCCCCGCCCGCTGCCACCCGGTCGGCTCCGGTCGTTGCTGTCCCGCGAAAACCGGGGACGCGCATCATCGCTCCGGCCGGTATCGCTCCGACGCACCGGGTCGCTTTTATCATCCCGGCGCTCGAAGCGCGGGCGGGGTGATTCTGAACCAGCGTTACGCGGACGTTCGTCGTTCCGCTCGAAACGGGGGCGGTCGGTGGGCCGGTCTGGTGTGCGGTCGGCGTTGAAACGGGACCGGTGCTGGTCTGAATCAGTCGAACGCGGCCGGTCCGTATCCCGGTTGACGCGTGGTTTGTCGTCCCGTGGACCTGCTCCGGTACGGCCCCCTTCATTTCGCGGAAAACGTGGTTTATCATCCCGGTCAAACCGGGGGCGTGAATCGTTGGTGCGGTTTCGGTCGGAGTCGGGGCGGTCCCGATTAAACGAGGGGCGGGGTGGGCCGCTGGGCCGCTCGGGGCGACTGCGGTCGGAATCCTGCCGATCACGCGAGGTAAACGGCGACTGGCCGGTTCGGGTCGGCCGTTCGTCGCGGCTCCGGGGACGGTCATTGGCACCCCGCTCACGGCGTGGTCCGGCACCAGTTGGGCGCTCGTCGCGGCCGAAGCGTGGGCGATCAGTGTCGCCGTTGCGGGGTTGGAACGTGGAGCCTCCGGCGGGCTTGCTGGGGCGGCCGTCATCCCGACGACCGAAGGAACGACTTTTGTCACCATCACGGCGATTCTCGTTCTTGTCTGAATCCTGATTCATGGAATAATACAGTAAATCGTACTGCTGTGTCTAAGTTGACGCGTTGATTGTCAGCGTAATTGCTGATCCGTAGGTTGAAAGGAATGCAAAGGTAGGCCTTTCGGCGTGAGTGGTGTCACCACCATCCTGACCAAAACGCATTTTCCGTAAAAAACAATCCATGATCGTTGTCTATCGTTACCAGATGGTAGTCAGTGGCCGACATGATGGGTAGTCGTGCGTCGGTCATTGACCACTATTGCTTCAACAATCGACAACCAGTTCTATGACCCGCCCGCTCTTAACCCCACTTTATACACCTTCCCGGTTCACCATCGACCAGTCGCTGATGAAACAGTACATGAACTGGCTGTTCGTTAAAAAAGGCTTGTATTTTCGGGATTATGACGACCTCTGGGAATGGTCGGTGACCGATTTGGAAGACTTTTGGGAGAGTATCTGGCAGTTTTTCGATGTGCAGAGCCACGCCCCCTATCATCAGGTCATTTTTAGGCCCAGCGAAGCTGATATGATCGGGACGGAGTGGTTTTCGGGCGCGAAGCTGAACTACGCCGAACATATTTTTCGTCACAAAAACCCGCAGCGCCCGGCCCTGTTGTTTGCTTCCGAGCGGGCTGACGACCGGTGGTCTGACGCCCGGCGGCACCCGCTAACGGCTGTGTCGTGGCAAGTGCTGGAGCAACAGGTGGCGGCAGTGGCCACCTGGCTGCGGGAGCAGGGCGTAACGGTGGGCGACCGGGTTGTGGCGGTGTTGCCAAACTGCCCCGAAGCGGTGGTGACCTTTCTGGCAACCAACGCTATTGGTGCTGTTTGGTCGGGCTGTTCGCCCGATCTTGGTACGGTCAGCGTAACGGATCGTTTTCGGCAAATTGAGCCAAAAGTGCTCATTGCGGCCGATGGCTACACCTACAACGGAAAACCAATCGACAAGACCGAAGCCATCCGCGAACTGCGTAGCAACCTGCCGACGCTTCAGCACCTGGTGTGGGTGCCTTACCTTCAGCCCGATAGCAAAGCCCCCGCCGAGCGTCGGCCCGACCGCACTACAGGCTGGCAGCATGTGCTGGACACGCCCGCGCCGGATGGCCTTGTGTTCGAGCCAGTGCCGTTTAGTCACCCCATCTGGGTGTTGTATTCATCAGGCACGACGGGCAAGCCCAAAGCCATTACCCATAGCGTGGGCGGGTGTTTGCTCGAACACCTCAAAGTGCTGGGCCTGCATCAGGACGTACGCGTGGGCGAACGGTATTTTTGGTATTCGACTACGGGCTGGATGATGTGGAACTTCGCCATTGGGTCCATGCTGGCCGGGGCAACGCTTGTGCTATACGAAGGGGCCGCCGGGTATCCTGACCTGAATGCGCTCTGGAACTTGGCCGACGATGCCCGAATCGCTCATTTCGGCGCTGGAGCCGCCTTTTACACCGCCTGTTTTCGCCAGGGGTTGAAGCCGATGGATACGGCCCGGCTACCCTATCTGCGAAGCATCGGCTCAACGGGATCGCCGTTGCCACCCGAATCATTTCGGTGGATCTACGACTGCGTGAAGGCGGATGCCTGGTTGATTTCGTTCAGCGGTGGCACCGACGTGTGCAGTGGTTTTGTGGGCGGCAACCCACTGCTGCCGGTTTATGAAGGCGAAATTCAGTGCCGACTGCTGGGCTGCAAGGTCGAAGCTTACGACGAAAATGCCCGGCCCGTGCGGGGCGATTTAGGCGAGATGGTTATCCTGGAGCCGATTCCTTCGATGCCTATCTACTTCTGGAATGACCGGGGTAACGAGACCTACCGTAAAACGTACTTTAGCGAATACCCCGGCGTCTGGCGGCATGGCGATTACATCCGCATTACGGAGCGCAACGGTATCATTATCCACGGCCGTTCGGACGCAACCCTGAACCGCGACGGCGTCCGGATTGGGACGAGCGAAATATACAGCGCCGTTGAGAGCCTGCCCGAAATTGCCGACAGTTTAATCGTTGGCCTGGAGCAGCCCGGCGGGCAGTACCACATGCCGCTGTTTGTGGTGCTGCGCGACGGATTTGTGCTTACCGACGACCTGACGACACGCATCAAACAGACGCTGCGGACTCAGTTCAGTCCCCGTCACGTGCCCGATGCGGTGTACCAAATCAATGAAGTGCCGTACACCATCAGCGGCAAGAAACTCGAAACGCCGATCAAAAAAATTCTGTCGGGTGTCGATCCATCCTTAGTGACCAGCCAGGACACGCTGCGCAATCCGGCCGCGCTGGATCAGTTCGCGGGCTTCGTGATTAAGCGGTAAGTAGCCTGACAATCACAGCGGGTGCCGGACAATTGCCCGGCACCCGCTGTGCTTATTAAGGACTATTGCTCATTACTACTGCTTCACTATCTTCAGGGTTTGTTTCTGTCCCGGAATAATCGCCTGCAGAAAGTACAGGCCCGGCTGTCGTCCCAGTTGCAGCGTAGCCCGCTGACCCGGAGTGGGTTTTTCGATGAGCGTTTCACTCATACGCCGACCACGGGTATCGAGCAGTTGCAGGCGTAGTGGCCCGCCAGCCGCACCGCGCACCTCCACGTCAATCGTTTCGCCCGCAACCGGATTGCCCAGCACCGTTACGTTCAGCCCGGCGGTTGGCTCCGCACCCAATCTGGCACCATTGCTGCTGCCACAGGACGCTATCCAATTGTAGGCGAAAATGCCTGATTCGGACGATCCGGTTTGCTGCGCCCGTAGGATAAGCGTCGGGTTGTCGACATAGACGCGCAGGGTGTAGGGGCCGGGGCTGGTAGTCGGTGACAGTTCATTAACTACCGAGAATGAGATGGGCTGTCCCGTTAAGCCTGTGTACTGGGGCATAAAGGTAAGTCTCCGCTCACCGCCCGATACAATCTCACAACTCACGGTTGTGGCACCCACAATGGCGAACGAACCGGGGGTTGGTGGCGGTGGTGGCGGTATATTGCTACAGAATGCTGCCCATGTGTACGGGAAACTGACCACTTCCGACGATCCAGTTTGCTGCGCCTGGAGTGTGATGATCGGGTTGTCGAGGTATACTCGCAGGGTGTACGGTCCGGGGCTGGTGGTCGGTGGCAGTTCATTGACTACCGAGAACGACACCGGCTGGCCGTTTAGTCCATCATATTGGGGCGTGAAGGTAAGTAGCCGTGAATTGGGCGACTCGGTGATACAACTCACCGTGGTTACGGACGTAATGGAAAAAGGACCGGATGGTGGCGGTGGTGGGGGCGGTAGTGTACCGATGGTGATCAGTAGGCTACCCGTTGCCGAGAGCAGGCTGGGATCAGTGGCGGTAATAACCACGGTATAAGCACCCACCATCGTGGGCACACCCGCAAACGTACCGCCACCAAAGGTTATACCCGGCGGCAACCCGCTAACCGAGTAGGACAGTGCGTCGTTATTAGGGTCGGTGAAAGCGTTGATGGGCAGGGCATAGCCGAAGGGAATACCCACCGTTCCCGTTTGGTCAGGCAGAGGACCATTGAAGATCGGCGGTGCATTACCTTCCGGTGGTGGGTTAACCACTACAGCAATGGTAAAACTTTGGGTAGCGGCTGGTGTACCATTGTCGGTAGCTAAAAACGTAATGATATTTCTGCCTGCATTGCAGTCAGCACCTACCACCACAACCGTGGCGTTGGGGTTTGGTGTATCATTGCTCGTAACAGTAGCCGTAGCATTACAAATTCCAGTTGTATTAGCGGTGACGTTGACGTTTTGGGTCGTTTCCGATGCTGAGAATTGTAGCGAAAAGGTGAAGGTATCGCCCCGGTTTAACGTAATGGTATTGTTGTTTGGTAAACCCGCCACTGACGGTGGTACGTTACCACTTCCACCACCTACCCGGTAACCTAAGCATAGCCCATCAAGGAAACTCACGCCCCCCGGGCTGCCTACGCTGGGAATGTTGGGAGCCTGGTTGCTGTTGATGTTAAACCGGCCCGTTTGAATGAAATCAACGTTATTACCCCGGTTAGCTCCTACCGTAGCGGCTGCTCCGCCAAAACCATTAACGCCACTCGACGCGCCACCGGTAGTCCATTGCATGTCCTCATAGGCGAAAATGACATCGTTGCCTGAGAAACCGGGAGCTGTATTCGCTTTAATAATTAGTTGAAACGTGTTTGTCAAGTCAACGCGGTTGGGAAAATACCCAACGTGGTCGTACGTCACCACTAACCGGTCGGGAAACACTTTATACCATACCCGACCACTGGTTTCGGGCCGTGTATCGACGTCGCCCCAGAAAGCAGCCACCATCGGCGTACTAATGGGAAACCCACCGGGTGTGAAAGCGCTCAGTGGACTGGCAAAGGTAAGGTTGCCGTTGTTGTTGATATAAACGCTGTTGTAGACGGTGCCAAACAGCGAAAAATTCCAGCCCAGCGCAATTGGGCCAATGGAACCGTCGTCATTACGCGGCAACGCTGTCCACCCATCGGCACCGGTATTGCTGAACGGCTCGAAACACGACGGCCGATCCACTCGGGTGCCAGTGGTGGGTCCTGCGTTGGTCTGAGCCGGTCCGGGCTGAACCTGAGCCAGTTTGCGACTGTTGTACTCGGGGTCATTGTCTGACGGGTTCCACACGCGCGGACCCTGCTGGCCAATAGCAGCAGTGAACGGTAAGCCTGCTCCTAACAAAAGGGCAAATAGCATGACCCACAGCCACTGGGATGAGCGCGTGGGCGGGTTTTTTGAAAATACAGGAAAGAACATAGGGGGTGATGGATAGAAATGAGAAAATACGCTGACAAACGTGCAAGACCGGGCGATTACGCTTACGGTCTACTCATAGCCCGCACCCGGCCCACAACAGGAGTTGTCTCCGGGGCAAAATAAACGGCTGAATACCAGCTGGCTGACGCTGAAATTCATAATCCCAAACGTAGTCTGTATTCGTATAAACTACTAAACAATGCGTTTATATATGATCTAATTATTAGGCATAATCTTAGAAATAATAGACATTTTTGTAGGCAAAATGCCTTGTAATGGTTATATTTTCGTTCTGAAATTAGAACTTATCCTTTATTCGCTACCGTTGAATAATGTGGCTCCGATTGACAGTTTCTGACTATATAAAGTGTGTTCGAAGAAGTCCCTGAAAGGCACGGAAACGTACATTGGTGAAGTAGTAAAAATAAATCAGGTGCTACGTCGACCGAATGATGAGATTTAGTCCATCCTGGCAAACATTTCGCTATCTTCCAAGCGTTATTGGCTATATACAGGACACGGTAGGGCAGGCAGACAACAGGATGGAGAAGGAACACGATTTCAAGGGTGATTCAGCCGGGCAAAAAAACACGTCGCCGGGCGTTTCGGAGGGTAAAATTCAGAATAGTAAAGCAATGGTTCGACTGCCTATGCTGCTGGGTATCACACTGGCGGGGGGGATGCTCATTGGGGCTACGTTCTTCGGCGGTGCCAAAAGCCTGAACAATATTGGGCGGGGCTACACCAAGTACCGCGAGATTCTGCAACTGATTGAAAACAACTATGTCGATACCGTAAATACGGACGATCTGGTCGATTTCTCCATCGAGAAAATGCTTCAGAAACTCGATCCGCACACGGCCTACATGAACCCCCAGGATGCCATTGCGGCCCGGTCGCAGCTCGACGGTGGTTTCGACGGCATTGGCGTGGAGTTCAATATTTACAAAGACACGGTTTATGTGGTGACGCCCATGTCGGGCGGACCATCAGAAACGGCTGGTATCCTGAGTGGCGACAAGATCATTAAGGTCGATGATACGCCCTTAGCCGGTGGTAAAATCGACAACAGCATGGTCTATAAGGCCCTGCGTGGCAAACGTGGTACGCCCGTGCGGATGACCATTCTGCGCAAAGGTGAAAAAGAGCCGAAGGTGTTTACCGTCACCCGCGACCGAATCGCGACGTACTCGGTCGATGCGGCTTACATGGTCGACGCGAAGACTGGCTTTATCAAAGTTAACCGTTTTTCGGAAACGACCTACGACGAGTTCAAAACGGCGCTGGCGTCGCTCAAAGCGCAGGGAATGACTCAGTTGATGGTGGACCTGCGCAACAACCCCGGCGGCTACATGGACCGGGCGACGAGCATTGCCGACGAGTTTATTTCGGGTAACAAGCTGCTGGTTTATACCGATGGGAAGGACAATCGCTATGACCGTCAAACCCACGCCCGCATTGCCGGACAGTTTGAGGAAGGGCCGCTGGTGTTGCTGGTTGATGAGGGCAGCGCGTCGGCGTCGGAGATTGTGGCCGGGGCCTTGCAGGACCACGACCGCGCCCTGATTGCCGGTCGGCGGTCGTTTGGCAAAGGATTAGTGCAGATGCCGGTGCAGCTCTCCGACGGTTCCGAACTGCGGCTGACCATCTCGCGCTATTATACGCCCAGTGGGCGTAGCATTCAGAAACCCTACGTGATGGGGCAGGAGGGGGACTACGAAAAAGACCTCGAAAAACGCTCGAAACGGGGTGAATACTACATTGCCGACTCGATAAAAAACGACCCTAAGCTGAAGTTCAAAACCGATGGGGGAAGGGTAGTTTACGGCGGGGGCGGCATTACCCCGGACTATTTCATTCCGCGCGACTCAACCTGGCAAACGCCGTACCTGATTCAGTTGTACGGCAAGAACATCATCCGCGAGTTTGCGATGGAATACGCCAACGACAACCGGGTGAAACTCGAAAAAATGCCGTTTGCCGACTTCAACCGGACCGTGACGATCAACGATGAACAGATGAGCCGGTTCGTGAAAAACGCTACGGATGAAGGCGTGAAGTTTAACGAGAAAGAATACAACCGCTCCAAGAACTACATCAGGACGCAGATAAAAGCGCTGGTAGCGCGGAACATTTATCAGAAAAAGAACAAGGCCGGTCAGAACAACGAGTTTTTTCGGGTCATCGGCGAATCGGATGATACTTACCAGAAAGCCCTTCAACTCTTCGACCGGGCAGGTAAACTCGAAAGCGGCACGTTTACGTATAACGCCCCGGAGCGGAAGTAGAAAGTAGCAAGTGTGTAAGTAGTGAGTGGCTGACGCGCGATTGTTGCATTCGCGCGTCAGCCACTCACTACTTACACACTTACTGACTTACGACTTTCTTTTTGAACTGATACACCAGCCCCAGGTACGACTGCATAATTCCAATTTTGAAGTCCTTGCGGGCATACGGCGCAAGCTCGAATGCTGCCCGCAGGTTAGGCACGAACGGGATCTTTACCCGAACGCCAACGTGCAGCGAGTAACCTTCCAGCACATCGCGGTCGTCTAAGCCGTTCAGCGCGTTGAACCGAATACCCAGACCTGTGTAATAGTTGACGTTCTCCCGCCGAACTACATTGATGAGGGGGCAAATTGTTGTGCTGAGCGATCCAAACACGGTATTGGTCTGAATGCGGGCATCGAGCCACAGGGCGCGGTCGGCGTTGGTGCTAACCGACACGACTGAGTTGAATGGGTAATAGGCAACGGATGCCTGACCAAAGACACTCGTGCCGATGCAAAGAAGCAGGGCGGTAAGACTATTTTTCATGGCCGCAAAACAACGAGTTTTTGGGCACAAACAAAGCCGGACGGTTCGTAAAACGACCGTCCGGCTTGATAATACAGCTTTAAACAAGCAGCACATTATGGCTCTTTTGTGGAACCTACTCTGATTTTTAACCATTTGGTTTTTTCCTCACCCACGGTTGTACTGTCTAAAATAGTAACGGGAGTCTTTTCGGCAATGACCCTCCCTTTGTCGCCCAAATCGAATGTAGGTGTTGAGTTTTCTTTAGCAAGTTTTACTGGCTTAGGAAAGTCAGCTCGCAGGTACACTCGTTTTTCAGTATTTACTCGTTTTGCCGTGTCCGCTACACTGAGTTGATTCCCAAAAGTAAGCGTTTTGTCAACCCAACCTTCTTTTCCTGAAATCGATGTGTCGGCGTTCGCCGGTTCTTGGGCAACCACATCGTGCGACGTCTGCTGCCACCCGTTCCGTTCTTTAATACGCTTGTGAATCTCAGCGAATGCATTAGGTAGCTCTAATTCTTTTTGGAGGTTAAGGTATGTGTAACTGTACTGATTCTGTTGAATCAAATCTTCACTTAGTTCATATTTGGTGTAGCGCAAACTTATACCAGCCAGTTCATTTGTACTCTCGGTAGACAGATCAACCTCAAAGTATTTGACAAACTTTCTGAAGTTGACCTGCTTCTCGCAGGAGTCTTTCTGGTTCTCGGTTTTCTGCCGTATAATATCCTGAAAGCTGGTATCATCAATCAAAGCCATTTTTTTTAACTTACCATAATGTTCTGTTAGGGTTTTACAGGACCCTGTGACGCCAAAGGCCGGATCACACAGCGGAAATTTATGCCCCCGGCATACGTTCACTACGTAATCGGGGTAAATATTAACCCGTACAGTTACGGTCGGTTTGCTCTCCTCCCGAACCTGATTGAGTTTCCGGCTATCCTTCAGATAGCCGTGGATTTTACACATGTAGTAAAAGCCGTTAGTGTCTTTTTTAAACGATTGAGCCGTCGGGTAGCGAGTAGCCATCGAATCGCCGAGATATCGATTGCTCATAAAAACACGACCGATCAGGGCAGTGTCTTTGTCAATTCTGATAGTGTCCAACTTCTCGAAGCGTAGAAAAACGTACGTTTCAACGAAGTTGGGTTCAATCGTTATTGTGTCTTTTACGGATGTCGATTTGACGTAACCCAACTCAGCCATTCGTAAAAATATACCATCTTCAAACTGAGTCTTTAATTTACTAAAATCAGGTTGTGCACACACGACAACCGACATCAACACGCACAGCAGCGGCAATAACAGGAATTTAATCATGGCGATTTGGGGCTGAACGTCAATTAGTTTACTCGAGCAGTGGTGCCAAGGCCAATGATAAGCCAGCTTTTATAATAATTAGGTTTGAACCGGTGGTAGCGGTCCAAATGCTTTTTTCCCCTATTATCAGCCACAATAAGCGTGTCAGTGGGGTAGCCATAAATGGCTTTGTCGATCGTAATGGTACTGTGAATGACATCCTGGAAAAACATAGGAAGACTACCCCCTTGTAATCCTGCATATACTTGGTG
This sequence comes from Spirosoma arcticum, assembly GCF_054779955.1. Classification (NCBI taxonomy): domain Bacteria; kingdom Pseudomonadati; phylum Bacteroidota; class Cytophagia; order Cytophagales; family Cytophagaceae; genus Spirosoma; species Spirosoma arcticum. The sequence continues at coordinate 331,889 of NZ_BAAGXG010000007.1, read as the reverse complement.
AGTTAGCGAGTTATTGGCAAATTCCACACAGCCTATAATCCGGCCTACGTTCAAAACTTTCTGACCGGGTTCCTGCGTGGCATATCGTTTGTTGCGCCGGAGTCGCGCATCCTTCGAAGGATACAGGTTAGTTGTATCTCCTGCCCCCTTACCGGCAAACTCAACCATATTGGGGTTGTCGAAGCGGTCCCGGTACGTAGTTCCTGTGTATGTTTCGGCAAACAGTTTCGCTCTCATAAATGGAGAAAAGCGAATCTGTAAGCTGCTACCACCGGTATAGTAGCGATCCCAGTTATCGGCAAGTGCCTGCCCAACTCCACTATCAGTAAACAGGAAATCTTCGTAAAGATTAATCGTTACGTTTCGGACCGAATCAATCCCAATCCGTAGTTCGGCAAATATCAGTTGTTGCGAACGGTTGCGCGAAGTAGCAATGTTCTGACTGATGCCCTTAGGCATGGCTACGAAGCTGGTGCCGACCGTAAGCGATGATTTATAGTTAGAGTATACTGCTCCGGAGTTCCCCAAGTAAAACGGGTTAATCTCTTCATAAAGCCCATTTCCTCGGTTGTACGGTGGTAATTGAAACGTCATCAGGGGTGAGAAAATCGTATTCACCTGACTCTTGCTCCTGAATCGGTTTCGGTTTCCTAAGTGTCGTCGGCCAACCAGCCAGTTTACCGAAACGTTCATGCCCGGCTGAAACCAGCCAATTCGTTTCCAGAAACCATACCCCGCGCTGAACGTACATCCTCCTCTGAGCAGAATATACCCGGAAACTTTGAGACTCTGCGACATTTCGGTCGGCAACTCACCAGTAGGTTGCGCTGGAGAACAGTGCCCCAAGAGACACAAGTTTAACATTATCAAAAGTCTCGGAGAAATAAGCAGTCGACACCCATATATGTAAATATGCATACTGATAAGTGGAATGTGAATTTTACTATCGGCGAAGTACGCTCCAATTTCAGTGGTTTAGCAATGGGAGATTTCCCGTTTTTTAATCTGAAATACCGTAAATCTCCCGTTGACTACTGGCTTGGTCTAATTGAATATTTGAGTTGAGAAATTAATATTGGCTAATTATGAAGTACTTAACATGTCTCTTTGCAATCCTTTGCCTGAGTGGCCGAGCGCAGAACACGCCAAAACCGAGCGAAGTTACGCTGCCTTACAACTTGACGAGTAGCCCGGCACAGACCTGGACCGTAGCAGTCGACCAACCGATCCGTTTACGGGTTGAAGGGCTTAGTGGAGCAACTTCACTTACGGTCAGCTACCAACTATTCTCCGTTGAATCGGACCAGCCAAGTGTTCGGCTCAGTGAAAGCTTTACGACAGTAACCGCTGATGGTTCCATCCTGCTATCGCCCATATTCAAACTCGATAAGGTGACCGATGCGTTACGCGTTGAAACAAAAATGACAGGGGGCGCTGCGAACTATGTGCTGACTATCTCACCCGAAAAGCCACAATCATTTACTGTGTCGGCTACCACAGGCGATACGTTGCCTACGTCGCTGCATTTCGATGTCAGAAATTACGTCCTCCGCGCGTATCAGAAGAAGAAGGCCAGCAAGCCATTAGCCTTCTTTTTAACCAAACCCGTCAGAACCAACAAACGATTGTTTGTTAATCCTAATACGCCAATCCATATCAAACTGGCTGCGTTACCTGCCAATTACGCATTATACATTGACGGCGTTTTGACCTCTTATGAGGAAGCGTCGAACCAGTTGGCTACCATAACGCTGGACCCTGGCGCGAATGTGATGCTGACAGTGGCCAGTCCAGCATTTTCAAGCACGGCAACCAGCCGACGAGCCGCTAATTTTCTAATTGGTGCCGTTGAGGAAAAGGGTTCTTTTCAAAATTCAACAACTATAGACTTCGTAGGTGATGCGCTACTGCAAAATTCCATCACAAACCCACTACGTTCCCAAACTTTACCGGCCTCATTCGGCTTGGGTGCGGTGATCAATCGCGTCAATGACCGTCTTTGGTTTAATAGGTTTCAGATTGATGGATACTTTAATTTTACCTCTACACTGGATACTGTTCAGGTTCCCAATGCAATAAGCCCTACAGGTTCCTATTCAGGTCAGATTCGAGAATTAGGGACCGCGTTGCTCCTGCCGAACACGGCTCGTCAAAGTTTTTTCGTCAACGCGCGGTTCCACTTACGTACTCAAACACCCCGTATGGGATTCTATGGATTTGAACGCTACTTGCAAAAAATAGCGCAAGTTGTGAGTGGTATTAATTTTAGGGTAATGGCTGCTAATCGAATAATAACAGATTACAAATCAGGAACAATAGTGACTGGTGCTACGTCAACACCAACTACTTCAACTACCGCCACCGAAACGCCGTTTAAGATTGGTGTCATTGGCATGAGAGGTGGATTGTTTCGTGAATTTTTAGAGCCGGAACTGGTTCGGCAAAAGTTTTCAGTGATTGCTGGTTTCGATTGGGATTTTCGGATTATTACCGGTGATTTACGTAATGCTAAATCTGACCAAGTTGTCAGAGATTTTCAAAAAAACGTGGTTCGGAACGAATACATTCGGTTCAGTGGGTTTAACGCTTACTTCCTGCTCAGGCTTAAAAATATCCGGGCTATCATCGAATACACTAATATAACGCCTTATGAGCGACGCATCTTAGGTTTTGTGCCTAATCGTAGAGCTGATGCGAAGTACTTTCAAGAACATGAACCAGACCGGGTGCCACTGATGAATCAGAAAATTTGGCCAGGCTTAACCAATGGACAGATAACGTTCACCATTGCGTTTACGGGTGGCTTCCCGGTCAAATTTGACTGAACTACGGTTTTAGCGCTTGTTCCCCTTGTTCTTTACGAGCAGCCTTAACACATGCACAATTAATACATCTTGGTAGCTCTCCGACCATAAAAAAAGCCGGACAGTTCGTAAAACGACTGTCCGGCTCAATAAGATTGGTGTTGTTCGTTATTCTGTACAGATCAACCGTTTGGTAAGCTGCCGTCCGTAACCGTAATCAACCGTTTGGGAAGTTGTTCCTCGAAGCCGGGTGTGCTGAGCCGAAACGTCCGCTCCTGCCGTTGGATGCCATCGGTGATGATGAACGTATATGTACCGTCGCCAATGGTGCTGAGGTCGAAACGCTGATGAAACTTCGCGTCTTTCTTAGATAGCCATTCCGAAAAGAGCACCTGCCCTTTTGCGTCGCACATATCGACCCGAATTTGCCCCAGCAATGTAGTCCGCTCAATGTTGAGCCAGATTTTCGACGGTTCGAGCGCCGGATACATCGCTGTCTCAAACCTGCTCGCTTCGTAATACGGCCCGCCCAATCCAGGGTGGCCCTGTCCCACCGCCAACGACGACGCTACCATGCCCAGCATCAGGGCTTTCGACAACCAACTCCCCACCTTTTTCATGACGCTTTTCTGTTTTAAACTATCCGAACCAATCGAATACACAGAAAAGATGTGGATGAGTCAGACCGCGTTGCGTCGATTTGATAAACGGGTGTTTTGCTGGATAGATGGATGCTTACCGCATCATCTTGTTCATTTTGCCCGATGCCTGCATGGTATTCATCTTCTTCATCATCTTACGCATCTCATCAAACTGCTTCAGCAAATTGTTCACCTGCGTAATGTCGGTGCCGCTGCCTGCCGCGATGCGTTTTTTGCGACTTCCGTCGATGATGTCGGGGCGACCGCGTTCTTTGGGTGTCATCGAACTGATGATGGCTTCGATGGGCTTGAACGAATCGTTGTCGATGTCTAAGTCCTTCACCATCTTACCCATGCCCGGAATCATGCCGAGCAGGTCCTTAACGTTGCCCATCTTTTTGATCTGCTGCAACTGACTCAGAAAATCGTCGAAGTCGAACTGATTCTTGCGCATCTTGGCGTTGATGCGCTTGGCTTCGTCTTCGTCAAAGGCCTGTTGTGCCCGCTCTACCAGCGAAATAACGTCGCCCATTCCCAAAATCCGGCTGGCCATCCGGTCGGGGTAGAACACGTCGAGGGCTTCCATTTTCTCGCCCGTGCTGATAAACTTGATGGGCTTGCTGACGATGGTTTTGATCGACAGTGCTGCCCCGCCCCGCGCGTCGCCGTCGAGTTTGGTCAGCACTACCCCGTCGAAGTTGAGCCGGTCGTTAAACGTCTTGGCCGTGTTGACCGCATCCTGACCGGTCATCGAATCGACCACGAATAGCGTTTCGGTGGGGGAGATGGCCCGTTTGACGGCCTCAATCTCCTGCATCATTGCTTCGTCCACGGCTAAACGTCCGGCCGTGTCGATGATGACGATTTTTTTACCGGTTTTGCGGGCGTGGCTCACGCCATTCTGTGCAATGCTGACGGCGTTTTTATTGTCCGGCTCGGCGTACACCTCCACCCCGACCTGTTCGCCGAGCACCTTAAGCTGATCAATGGCAGCCGGGCGGTAGATGTCATCGGCTACGAGCAACACACTACGGCCCTGTTTTTTGAGGTAAGCGGCCAACTTGCCCGAAAACGTCGTTTTTCCGGACCCCTGCAAACCCGCAATCAGGATCACGGCCGGGTCGCCTTTAATGTTGATGTCATGCGCTTCGCCCCCCATCAGTTCGGTCAGCTCTTCCTGCACGATCTTGACGAACAACTGTCCCGGCTCGACCGAAATCAGCACTTTCCGGTCGAGGGCTTTCTCGCGAATGCGGTCGGTGATGTCTTTGGCAACTTTGTAGTTTACGTCGGCATCGGTAAGCGCACGACGTACTTCTTTGATGGTTGCGGCAACGTTAATTTCAGTAATGCGGCCCTGCCCTTTGAGGGTTTTAATGGCCTTATTGAGTTTATCCTGGAGTGTGTCAAACATAGTCTATAGCAAACGATACCACAAAGATAACAGTTTCCAACGGCTGTGGATGAACCGCATCATAACACATTCCTACCAGGCAACCTGACAGAGTTGAAGCTAAGCCATCACATTTTATTTACTCAACAGTGGAACCTTTTTTCATCTTTTTATATGTACTGCTAAAATAATTGTATTAATCGACGTTATATTTGTCCTATTGGCTCTCTATAATCAGATCAGTAGCGACACACTGATTTCTATAAACTACCCTATGAAAATTGAGATAATGAAAAGCGCGTCGGAGTGGTTACTCACCGGTGCCTGCGTCGTATGCTGGGAGTCGACAATTGCAGCGCAGCCTGAGCAAAAAGTGCAGACTAATACGCCGAAAGAGACTACCGATTCCCGTTCGGCAACAAAACCAGTTGTTCTGGCAAAGAACACGAACCCAAAGACTGGATCAGTCGCGTCGACGCCACCGGCAAAACCGTTAACTGTTGAAGAGAAGAGGGCTGTAAGCCGATGCTGGAAACGGCTGATGAGCATGGTACGGGAAGTAAACCACGCGCACCGCGCTAAGAAATGATGCCCCAAACGACGCACTAATTGCCTTACACCCAAAGGCCCTGTCCGTCATTATACTCCTCACCAATGCGCCGTATTTCGTCCGCCGAATACGTCAGAAATCCGTTCCGGCGTAATTGGTTCAACCGCCTTTTTTCGAGCCACGACAAGTCCCCATCCACCAGTACGCCAAAAACGATGAGACGCTCCAAACTCCGGCGCACGTTAGTGGGTGCCTGTGTAACGCGTTCAGCAAAGTGACCCGTCAGCGTGGCGTCTGTCCGCAGGTCGAAGCGATCCACTAAGGTTTCGGTCAGTAGAAAGTGAGCGTAGTTATACTGGCGTTTCAAGATTGCTACGTATTGTAAAGCCTCCAGAATCAGCGGTCTAAAGTCATCACTTTTGCCCCATTCGTCGTGAAGTTCGTTCACAAACTCGCGGATGGTGGTTGGTGCCATAACCCGGACTTGTGCTTCGTGCAGCACTTGCCACGATGCCCAGGCGTTCCACAAGGCATAGATGGGCATACCGGCCAGATCGGTAAACTGGCGCAGGGCATACCGCCCCAAAAAACGCTTTATCAAAAGTGTGCTTACAACTGCCTTTGTTACGTTGAGCAGAAAAAAAACCGTCAGGCCCCAGCGAGGCATATTCAGGTATGGGTCAATACCGAAGCGCAGAATATCCCGGTTGGTTCGTTCGAGGGCTGCGTCGGCTAATGCCCGTAAATGCCTGTCGTATTGAGCGTCATGGGCACGGGGAAACTGACAGGCCCGCATGATTGACTTTACGCCCCGTAAATTAATGGCAATCAGCAGACTGATCTCTACATAAACCAGCAGAATGCCATAGAGCACCGTCACAAGCGGTAGTTGGTAGACCGTGCCAAATGCGCTGATCGGCGTGCTGACGAACAAATCAGGCCAGTAATATTGGGGGGTATAGAGCATAATGACGCCCAGCATACCCAGCAGGGCCGCCATTGTCAACGTCACGGCTTTCGTCCGGCGTATTTGTCGACATTCGTCCGCGTTCAGCACATACGGCTCATCGAGCGGGTGCGTCGTATCAAGAGCCTGGCGAAGGTAACGCATTGCCAGATGATCGAACGAACCAGTACTATTGTTCGGTGGCCGGGTTGACATAAGCGTGTCGTGACAGTGAATTCATACCTATAACTACGGAACGGGTAGGGTTGTTAGTTAAAATTCAGTATAGCGCCGTACCGAACGGGTCGTTTGTCCACGAAGCAGCCGGGGGCACGGTACTGGTTATAAACACAACGGGCCATCGGCACTTCAGTAAATCTATCCGAAAGGCTGCTTTCGCTAAGTGAAAATAAACGCACAATTCATTATGATACGTATCCTGTTTGGGTGGCTGCTCATTGGTCAGGTGATGGCTCAAAGCGTCGCCGTGCCCCGCCCGTCCAAGACTCCGTCCCGTCCGTCGTCTACCAACCAACGGGCTAAAAACGAAATGGACGAGACGGCTCAGGCATTTCTGGCGACGCTGTCTGCTGAGCAGCGGAAACAGGCCATCTACACGCTCGACGATCCTGAGCGGTATGTCTGGTATTACACGCCACACGAGCGAAAAGGCCTGCCCCTGAAGCAGATGAATCCTGAGCAGCAAAAAGCAGCGCTGGCACTGCTGAAAACTGGTCTGAGCACTCAGGGATACGAGAAAGCAACGGCGATCATGGATATGGAAAACGTATTGCGCGTGGTCGAAAATCGCCCGCCCAATGATACCTACCGCGACCCCGACAACTATTACATCACTATTTTTGGTAACCCTGAAGAGAAAGCGCCATGGGGCTGGCGGTTCAACGGGCATCACCTGCTACTCCAGTTCACCTCCCGGTCGGGACCCGAACGGGTAACGGCCCAAACGCCCACCTTCTTTGGGAGCAATCCGGATCTGCTACGCAATATTCCTGGCATGGCCGATACCCGGATGGCTGACCCCCGCCTGGTCAATCTGCCGCAATACGGGAAACGAATATTGAAGCAGGAAGAAGAACGGGCATTTGCCTTGCTAAAAACTATAACCCCGGAGCAACTCAAGCAGGTCGTCGTAGACCCGGTGGCGTATCCTGAAATCCTGAGTACCAACGTGCGCAGTGTGTCGATGGAAAAAATGGATGGGCTGCGATTGGCCGATATGACAGCGACTCAACGCACCTTATTTCTGGAACTCCTGCAAACCTACCTGACCAATTATCACGTAACCTTGGCCAACCAGCAACTTGACAAACTAAAGAAAAGCGGATTAGACAGTTTGCGGTTTGCCTGGGCGGGTGATTTAACCCCAGCGTTAGGTGAGGGGAAGGGCTGGTACTACCGCATTCACGGCCCAACGATTCTGATTGAATACGATAACACACAGAGCAATGCCAATCACGTGCATACCGTCGTGCGTGATCTGACCAGCGATTTTGGCGAAGATTTACTGCGCGAACATTACCGCACCAGCACGCACACAAAACCCTGATGGATTGGGGTGCTTACCATTTAACAAATTTTAAGGAAATTGTCCGGGCGTTTTTTCGTAATTTGTGAGGATAATTCGTTCTCAATTCATGAAAAAATTCCTGATTAGTGCGTCGGTTTGTCTGCTTCCCTTAGCAGCTTCGGCGCAGCAAACCCAATGGTTCCTGCGCGACAAGACCGATAGCACCGTCGGCATCAGCGTCGACCGGACCTACCGCGAGTTGCTGGCAAATCGCAAACCCACGCCCGTCATCGTCGCCGTCATCGACGGGGGCATCGACACCAACCACGAAGACCTGCGCCGGGTGCTCTGGACGAATGCCAAAGAAGTAGCTGGCAACGGCAAAGACGACGACAAGAATGGCTACGTGGACGATGTTCACGGCTGGAATTTCATTGGCGGCAAAGACGGTCGCAACGTCAGCTACGAAACCGTTGAGGTAACCCGAATTTACGCCCAGCTCAGGCAGAAATACGAAGGCAAAGACGGGGCCGCCGTAGACCGGACGTCGCTGAAGCCGGAGCAGCAGAAAGACTATGACCTGTACGTGAAGACGAAGGGCGAGGTCACGAAAAACCAGGCCCAGTACAAGGCGCAGTATCAGGGAATCAGCCAGTTTTATACGCAATACACCGCGGCCGTCAGCACGTTGAAAAAAGCGCTCAACGTAACCAAACTCGACACGAATACCCTGCGTCAGGTAGCCGACACGACCAAAGATGCGTCGCTGAAACGCCCCGCAACGGGCATTTTACGGTTGCTGCGTCAGCAGGGGGCTGCCGACACGGATGCGGTGATGAGCGAACTGGAGAAAGCCAACGAGCAACTCAAAGCCCGCGCCGAGTATAACTACAATCCTGACTTCAACAGCCGCGACATTGTAGGCGATGACCCTGCCAACCTCAAACAACGCGATTATGGCAACGCCGACATCGCCGGTCCCCGCGCCGATCACGGTACCCACGTAGCGGGCATCATTGGCGCCGACCGGACCAATAATTTCGGCGTGATGGGCGTTGCTGACGCCGTGCAGATCATGGGGGTGCGGGCGGTGCCGGACGGTGACGAGCGCGACAAGGACGTAGCCAACGCCATTCGGTACGCCGTTGACAACGGTGCGCAAATCATCAACATGAGTTTTGGAAAAGGGTACTCGCCCCAGCGCGAAGCCGTGGAAGAAGCCGAACGTTACGCCCTCGCTAAGGGTGTGCTGCTCGTTCAGGCGGCTGGCAACGACGGCAGCAACATCGACACGGCGGCCAACTACCCCGCTCCCCGCTTCATCGACGGTTCAGAAATTCCAAACGCGATCATTGTTGGGGCCAGCGCCGAACGGAACACCAGCGATCTTGTTGCCAGTTTTTCCAACTATGGCAAAGGAACCGTACACGTATTTGCGCCGGGTAAGGACATTTACTCGACCGTGCCGGGCGGCAAGTACGACAGTAACAGCGGCACCAGTATGGCTTCGCCCGTGGTGACGGGCGTAGCGGCCGTGTTGAAGTCTTACTTTCCTAAACTGACCTACGCCGATATTAAGCGAATTATTATGGAGTCGGCAACACCGTACCAGACGTCGGTACGTCGACCCGAATCGACCGATACGGTTGCCTTTGCGAGCCTGTCCAAAACGGGTGGTATCGTTAACCTCTACGACGCTGTGAAACTGGCCCTGGCGCGGGAGTCAGGCGTGGATGCGAAGGGGAAGTAAAAAGTTTTTGAGTGTATGGGTATTTACGTATTTCTGGTTGGCAAACACCTAAACACTCATACACTCAAAAACTGAAGAAATAAGAAGGGCTGACTCTCACTTGCAAGTGAGAGTCAGCCCTTCTTATTTCTTCACAAACCGCTTCGTTTGTAGTTGTGCGCCATCGCTCAGTTGCAGGAGGTAATGACCTGCGGGCAAGTCGGCGATGAATAAATTGGTCTCAAACCTGCCATTACCCGATCTCAGCCGGACGGGTCGTTGCTGCAAAATCCCCCGCAAGTCAAGTATGCTAACCTGCATCTGCTTTACCCTTGAGTTCGTGTACTGAACAGAGAGCAAACTTTCGGCCGGGTTGGGATACAGCGTCAGCGATGCGGCCGGGTCCGGGCTTGTTGCGGTCAGCACGACGGCCATCCGCACCGTCCGCTCCGACGACCACCCCACACAGTTTTGCTGCGTTGCCTGTACTTTATAAACGCCCGGCTGCGACACGGAGAACTGATGTTGCGTGGCGTTGCTGATGGTCAGATCATTGCGATACCATTGGTAACGGTAACCAGTAATGGCAGGGGCTTTCAGTGTAACCGTAGCGCCCTGAAGAAGGAGTAAATCTGTTTCTTCCGGCAGGACAGGCAGGACATCGACGGTGCTAAGCCGAACGCTTGTCTCGCGCGAAAGAGCCGAACATCTGGTTGATTCGGTCATCCGCAGGGTGTAGGAACCCACCTTGTCAACCGGGCACACCGACCCGCTGATGGCGGGCATCACGACACCATCACGCAGCCACTCATACTGGGTGCCCGGCCTGTTCTCGGCCTTTAGCTGCAGCGTTTCTCCGGCGCAGAGCAGCGCATCCCCCGCCGGTTCTATCGTCGCTGTGAGCTGACAGGCCGCCCGGCGCAGCCCACTTACAATGATCGAAAAGGGTTGCCCGGCGTACGTCAGCTTGCCTTTGTGCGTCACCGACAGTGTGTAAGCCTGGCCCGGAACGGGATTAGCAATGTAAATCTGTTCAACGTTGTCGCGGCTGTTGTCGCCCGGCGTGGCGGACTGACCGGGTCGATTCGGGTCCAGCACAAACGGCAACCGGGTGATCTGGCCATCGGCAAGGCGCAGGTCGAGGTCATTGACGAGTTTGGGCGTCCGGCTGTTTACCGAAGCGGCTGCAACGGGCGTGGCCGGGCCTTCGGGATCGGTCCAACAGAGGGTCGCAACGAGCGGCTCACTGCCCTGGGCCACAATGCGGTAAACGAACGGACCCGATGCCGTCAGCGTCTGCTCCCGGATCAGGTGGGCGAGGTCGGTGTTCAGCATGACGCGGGCCGCTGCTTCGGTATTCAGCAGGCCCCAACCCCGTTTGTAGTCGGGTCCGGCAGCGGGGTTGAGACGGTTGGCGGTGTGCAGCGCCAGCCCGCGCAGAGTAGCCGCCCGCATAAACTGACCCCCAGCCGATGGATCGCCGGTTTTAGCCCGTTGCTGGGCAAATAATTCCTGTAACAGAAAGAGTGAACCCGCCACGTTAGCCGACGCTGCCGACGTGCCGCTGTTGTTGCCGTAGCCCGCAATACTACCCGACACGGTAGAGAAAACGTTGGTGCCAATGCCCAGCAGATCGGGTTTAATGCGCCCATCGTCGGTTGGTCCCCAGCCGCTGTAAGCTGCCGTTTCTAAGGTAGTGAGTTGATTTTGGGTATTGAACGCAATTTCAGCCGCCCCAACGGTCAGCACGTTTTTGGCCGTCGCTTCGGCTGGAATAACGTCATACCCATCGTTACGACTGCGGACAACGGTGCTCTTCACGTTCGTATTCTTCAGAAAGTAGGGCGTTTGGGCGGGTGGGCCGGTTTCGCTACGCTTGTTATCCGCCGACCGGACCATCAACAGGAACGGATTGTTATAGGCGATCTGGTCGAGGTCGCGGGCGGTGGCGGTATAGAAGCCAAACTGGTAATCGTCGGTGGGGCTGATGGCTGTATTGCCCCACCATTCCCACTTCAGATTCCGGTCGGTGCCGGGGCGCGAGGGATTGTAAACCCAACCCACAACGGGACCATACGCGTGATTGGACACGAGCAACTTAGGGGCGGCAGCAGTCAGTTCGGCAATGTCGTTGGTGTAATCCCAAACCGACAGCGTAGCTCCGTACGCCATTCCTTTAGCCTCCGCCCGGATGCCCCCGGCAATGAGTGTACCGGCGAGGTGCGTGGCGTGGTCGCTGACAGTTGTCGGCTGGTCGGTGTGGGTCACCCGGCTTTTGCCCGTTGCGGGTCCGGCAAATTCCTGGTGCGTCGCCAGCACGCGTCCCCCGTCCCACATGGCCAGCCGTCCGCTCATACCGGGTGAGCCGCCCGTCAGGGCCACCGGTAGCGAACCGCCCCCGTAGAGCGACGTAGTGCGGGTGCTTTGCGCGGCTTCGCGGTTATGAAGCGTGTAATAAACGGGCTGGCCAAATGAGTCGACCCGCTGAAGTTGAAAAACCGGCCGATTGGCGTAGTTTTTGCGGAGCGGCCAGCCGTGCTGCCGGGCTAATTTGAGGGTCTCCCGGTACTGATTTGTGTGACGGTCGATCAGTTCGGTCTCCCACGCGGACAGGCCTGTTCGCTGGATAGGTTGCGCACTTACTGAGCTGTCGATACCATTGAAAAGACATGCGATAACGCACAACATAGTTCGGGAAAACGCCAAACTACTGCCGTATGCTTTGTTTTGGTTGATTTTGCTGGTCTGGTAAAGAGTTGTCAGAATGGGTACGTGGTTACTGCCTGCGAATTCGCTTTGTTCGAACGCGCTGCGTCCGCTCGTCGGTTATAACCACAAAAAACGGACCAGCCGGAAGGTCCCCCACATCCAGCACGGCCGACCTGTTCAATCCATCGCGCTGAAGAACGGCCCTGCGCACTGTCACCCCCCGCACGTCCGTCAGCCGAAGGGTGGGGGCATACGGACCCGGCCACACCATCGACACCGTTAGTTGCCGCGTGGCGGGATTCGGGTACACCATGATTTCCTCATCGAGTGGGTCCGGTTCGGCGGCCAGAATTGTCAGCAGTACATCGCTGGAAATGGCTTCCCCACACCCATTAACGCTGCCTCTGACGGCGTATCGCCCCGATTTAACAGCCGTGAAAATTGGCGTCGTAGCGCCCGGAATGGGCACGCCATCGAGCAGCCACTGAATAGTGCCGGTGGCATTGGAGGTGAGCGTGAAGCCGGTCGCGGTGATGACCGGCACCTCCGCCGTGCGAACCGCTACCGCCACAGCCGCCGACCGGACGGGTAGACAGCCGTTCGTTACCTGAACGGCATAGTTGCCCGTTGCAGTAGCCCGAAGTGTACTGTTGACCGCCCCGGAAATGGCCTGCTCATTCCGATACCACTGGTAGCCTAACTCCGTTCCTGTATTGGCCTGAAGGCTTACCGCTCCCCCCTGGCAGATGCTCGTGGACCCGTTGGTCGTGATGGTTGCCGTAGCCGCCGTGCCGGGTGTCGTCGGCACGGGTGTTCGTTGCAGCGCCGGGCAGTCGAGCGACCGGACGGCCAGGTCATAGAAATAATACCAGGCCGTTTTCAGCGTATCCGACGTGTTGAACAAGGCACCTTTGATGCTCATGATGGGCGCTCCCAATGCTGTTTTAATTTCGTATGGCAGGCCCGTCACCGCGGAATTGCTGCGGAAAATAGACGCCCCTTCGGCGTAGTCGATGGTGATTTTGTAGTCGCCCGGATTGGGGATACGCAGGTTCAGCGCATAAACGGTTCCCTGATCGTCGGGATCGTCGGCGAGTTGACCGCTACCGTTGACCGCCGTGATGCTCTGGTTGCGCGTGGGGAGTACGTCGAGCGTGACGCTCGAAATGGCCGTGTTATCAAACTTGCGAACCGTGAACGTCAGCTTCCCCGCCGAAGCGATGTAGAGCCGCGCCCGCTCGATGAGCAGCGGCACCCGCGTCGACACGAGGGGTGCCGGACCGAAGTTACCCGCGTAGGAACCGCCCCCAAACGCCCGCTTGTCGGCTGGACCGATGGTGCCCGCGAAATCATTCAGCACGGTATAGAATTGCCCGGTTGTGGGCAGCGACTTAATGGCAATTTGGTTACCGGCCGCGAGCAGGTTACCCCCCGTTGGCGCGTCGTACCAATAGGCCGTGCCCCCCCCCGTATTACGTAGCGAAATAGCCGTGTCACTGCCGCAGCGGGTAGCCGAAAACAGGCCGTTGGTGGGCGCTGGTGCGGTCGTGCGGGTTTCGATGAGGGTATTGTTGGCTAAGTTCAGGTCGTTATCGAGGGCCGTCGTGATGGCGAATCGGTAGATTTGGCCGGGGACCAGCGTTACGCTGGCTGGCGTTTTCAGCGTTAGCAGACTCTCGCGAAAAGCAGCCACAATAGGTACCGTGCCCGACACGGTTGCCACGGGGCTACCACTGGCATCGGTAATGGTAACACTGACCGGTACGTTGCGCTGCTCGGCGGAGCCAAAATTACGGACCCGCACGGCTATCGTCAGATCGGTGTTGGTTTGCCCGCATAAATTCGCTTCGGGCGAAACGAGCGAAGCTGCGCCAATGTCATTAACCGTCTGCACCACGTTCAGGACGTAATCCTGCGTTTCGCCGTTGCCGTAGTTTCCGCAAGCCGTCACCGTGGCCGCGTTGTTTGTTTCATTGGCCACAATACGCAATCGCAGGATCTGCCCGCTCGGAATCGTTGCCGGAACCGTTACCGTCGTTGAGAACTGCCCCGTGTTGCTGAGCACTCCTGACGTTGCCACCGTTTCGCCCGCATCGTCAAAACTGCCGTTCTGATTCCAGTCGACAAACGCTTTTACCACGGTGTTTTTAGTTGCTCCACAGGTGCCGAGCGACACCGTCAGCAGGAGTTGCTGCGTGGCCTGAACGGCGGTGCTGACCGACAGAAAATCGGAGTACGTCGTGCAGCCGTCGGCACCGGGTTGGTTGATGCTGCCGAACTGAACCTGGCTGATCTTGGTGTCGGCGGTGGCCGTGGCTTTTGACTCACAGTACGTTTTACCGCCGATGCCGCTGACGAGCAATGCATAATCCTGTTTGATGCCGCTCAGGGTGCCTTTGTGCGTGATGGTAAGCGTGTAGCTCCTGCCTGGAATGGGATTCGCTATTAGCACCTGCTCCACATTGTCGCGGCTGTTATCACCCCGCGTGGCAGGATTGGTCGGGTTTGCCGGGTCAAGAATCCACGGTTGCAGGGTGCCGCTGCCGTCGCTGATGCGGACGTCGAGGTCGTTGACAAGCCGAGATGACCGGTCGTTAAGAGCCGCCGTGGCCGTTCCGGCGGGGTCGGTCCAGCAAATGGTGACGACCAGCGGCCCTCGGCCCGAGGCTACTACCGGGAGCGAATACGTTTCGCCCTGGTTCATTGTCCGCTCGTCGATCAGGTAATTCTGGTCGGTGTTCAGAATGGCGCGTCCGGCACGTTCGGCGTTGAGCAGACCCCAGCCGTTGCGGTAGTCGGGGCCGGGCGCATTCCCGGCTTCGTCGGCCGTATGCAACACTAAGCCTTTAAGCGTTGAGGCCTGCAGAAACCGGCCGTTGTTGCGCTGCGCAAATAATTCCTGCAACAGCAACACCGACCCTGCTACATTAGGAGAGGACATAGAGGTACCATTGTAGGACACGTAGGCACTGTCGGTTCCCGAACTCGCTGAGAGTACACTGACGCCCACGCCAACAATGTCGGGTTTGATGCGCCCATCGTCGGTAGGTCCCCAACTGCTGAAATCGCCCAAGCTGACGTCAGCCGCCTGATTGTAGCCGAAGCTGAGTGTGCTGATAGCGCCTACGGCGAGGATGTTTTTGGCCGTTCCATACGTGCTTATCTGGTCGTAGCCGTCCTGTTTATTACGTGGGGCCGTGCTGGTATTATTGCTGGTACCGAGATAATAGGGCTGTCCATCACCCGGTCCGTTTAAGCCGTGATTGTTACCCGCCGATTTAACGATCAGGTAATAGGGGGCATTCTGGGCAATCTGATCCCAGGAACGGGCGCTTTCGTTGTAAACACCAAACTTGTAATCCTCTGTTTTGCTAACGGTCGTGTCGCCCCACCATTCCCACTTGGTGGCCGTGGTTCGCTCATCATTGAAGATCCAGCCCGCCTGTGACCCGTAGGAATGGTTAGAGACGAGTAGATTGGTCGCAGCTGCGCTCATTTCTGAAACGTCGCTTTGGAAATCGTAAGCCCGCAGGTTAGTGCCGAACGCCATGCCTCTCACTTGTGGGTTGACTCCGCCCGCCACCAAAATGCCCGACACATGCGATGCGTGCGAGTCGAACGTGCTGGCATTGTCCACCTGCGTAACGCGGCTACCCGACGTTCCATTTCGAAACTCAACGTGCGTGTCGCGCACTTTGCCCCCGTCCCAGATGCCAAGTTTATCAGTAAGTGTACTGCCCGACAGCGACACGCCCAGACTACCGCCCGCGTAGAGCGACGTGGTGCGGGTACTTTGGGCGGCCCGCGTTGCACTGTACGTGGCATCGTAGAGCAGTTCGCCCCGTTCGCTGATGCCGCGCAGGACCAGGACCGTACCGTCGGCCCGACGCTGTTCTATGGGCCGGTTTAGTCGGCGGGCTTCCGTTAAGGCACGCTGGTAATTCTGAGCTTCGAGCGTGGTTAATTTCTTCTGTAAATCAAGTTGTTGTACCCGTTGCGGAGCGTTGTACTGAGGTAGCGACTGGGCCGTCAGCGCTGTGACGGTGGTTCCTGTAAGTAGGCAGGTTAGAAAGCACTTGATTGTGAACCGGAAGCGTTTTTGCATAACGATGAAGCCGGTCTGAACGAAGCCGGTAACGAATATATACATTCGGTACGAAAAAATGATTGACACCGTTGCGTCGTCGGCTGGCTTTGGGTCTGCTCGACGCCAATACGCGCACGGGAAGCGTCCTGATTAATAAAAATTTAGCCGTCTGGTAGCCTAACTGTGCCCCAATCTGCGTTATTTCGCAGACAGTCAATATGTAATCGGCCGCATGGTAGGTATTATTATGGGTAGCCTTTCTGACCGCAACGTCATGCAGGAGGCCGCCGACGTTCTGACCGCCCTGGGGGTGTCGTGGGAAATGGATGTTGTTTCGGCCCATCGAACCCCTGAAAAGATGGTTGAATACGCCAAAACGGCCCGCAGCCGGGGCCTCCGGGTGATTGTCGCCGGAGCGGGCGGGGCGGCTCACCTGCCCGGTATGGTGGCGTCGCTGACCACGCTGCCCGTAATCGGGATTCCCATCAAATCGGGCAACTCCATCGACGGCTGGGATTCGGTTCTGTCGATTCTGCAAATGCCCGCTGGGGTTCCGGTGGCAACAATGGCTCTCAACGGTGCCCGTAATGGCGGTATTCTGGCCGCTCAGATTGTGGGTACCTTCGATGAAACGGTTGCCCGGCAGCTAAGCCTGTTCAAAGAGGAACTAAAAGAGAAAGTGGCCGATATGAGCCGCTCATTAATGGATAATGAAAAATTGTAGAATGAACCGTTTTTACGTCACTTACTGCCTCAATGGAAACCGATAACGAAACCACGCCTACGAATCCCCGCCCAACCGGAAGTTCGAGTTTGCCCGCGCTGACGCTCGTTGTGCTGGTGGGCCTCATTGCGGCTCTGCTCTACGTTGGTTACGACTACATTACCGACGACACTAACGGCTCCGACGAACTAACCAGTATGCCGCTCGACACGGCTTCGCAGCAACCGCTCGCCCAAAACGATCCCGAAATGCTGATGTCGCCCGAAGAGGTAGACACGTCGTCGCAGCCCGCGCCGGTCGATCTTTCTCAAGCTGCTCCCCCCGCCGATGCGCCCGTGGCCGACGCCAGCGCCGAGGACGTAGCCGAAGACAACCGCGAAACCACCGCTGGTAAACCCAGCCCGGCCGAGAATGGAAAAGCAACGGCTGAAAAGGTTGTCGCCGAGAAGCCCACGCCGAAACCGGTGGCCGAAAAACCTGCCGAAAAGCCCAAAGTCGACAAACCGAAAGCGGAAACACCTAAACCTGAAAAACCGAAGGAAGAAGTCGCCGTTATGAAACCTAAGGTAAAAGCCGGGGGCGTGTCGAGTTCGTACACCGTGGGGGCGGGAGAGACGTTCTACGGCGTGGCTAATCGCTACAACATGAAGCTCAGCACCCTGAAAGAACTCAATCCCGGCGTGTCGGAGAGTGACGTAAAGGCTGGCATTACCAAACTGAACGTGAAGGCGATGGCCGTTCATACCGTTGGACCAGGCGACGTGCTGCGCGTCGTAGCGCAGAAGTATGGCGTCAGCAAAGAAGCCATCATGCGGGCTAACAAAAAAAGTAAGGACATTGCCACGCGGGGCGAAAGACTCGTTATTCCCTTCCCGGAGAAGCAGTAGGAAGGGAGTTGGTCAGTTGGTGAGTCAGTTAGTCAGTCAGTCAGTGGTTGACGCCAGAGTAGCGGACGCCGGCGCGGTCAGCCAATAATGACTCACTGATTAACTCATTGACTGACCGACTCACTGACTACTTCCTTTCATAGACCAACCCCGCCGTGAAGCGCAGGTCGTTGTTTTGGCGGCCGGGTGCCACCACGCTCTCATAGGCATTAGCCAGCGTGGTCCGCAGACTAATCACCGCCGTCAGTTTGATTTGGGCGCTCAGACTGGCATTCCAGCGGACGTTCGGTACGCCCAGCGCCGGTTGATAGAAGGCTGTGTGCGTAATGGTCCAGCGGTCCTTGTCGAACGTGTATTCCCCGAACAGGCGCGTCGAATTGCGGAAAATGTTGATGTCATTCCGTTCAGCGAAGTCCGTGTTTTCGTGCAGCAGTACGTTCGTTAGCGAAATATAAGCCCGCTTTCGGTTCAGCAGTTTGTAGCCCGCCCCGCCCGCCAGGGTCCAGCGCCGGTCGATTTTGCGCAGATTACTTCGCTCAAAGGAGCCAAACGCTAAGTAATACAGTCGCTTCTCGTGCCGATACGTAGTCCTGAAATCACCAAACCACTCCCGTTCGGCCAGAATACCACTTTGCCGACCGTAGACAAACGACGGATTGCTCGATAGTTTGAACCGGTTGCTCAGTTCATAATCGACCGCCCCGGCAAATTGAAGCAGAGTTCGGTTGACGTTCCCGGCTGTAACGGTGCCGTCGGCCGCAAATCGGTAACGGTACGTTGGCGTTCGGGGAGCGGTTATCCCGACTTTGTTGTTGCTCGTATTGGCGGTACTCAAGTTGGCGGGGGAGCCTCCAGCCGGGGCCCGTCCAGCCTGCGTACTGTCGCGGGTGGTTGGTGTCGGCCTGGACGACGTTGAACTGGATGGCCGCAGCGGGTCAGGCTGCTCGACAGTCTGGGCTGATGCGGACAAAAGAAGCGCAGAAAGGCTAATCAGGAGGAGTGATAGCCGGATTTTATTCACAGATACGGCACGATGATGATGGACTGCAATTTACATTGCCACTATTTATGATGTATACTGTACCAATGCCCCTCACAGTCCGTGCCGGATGGCGAACTGAATCAGGTCAGTAACTTTGCTGATGCCCAGCTTGAAGTGAATGTTTTTGCGATGGGTCTTCACCGTCTCCACGCTCAGGTGAATGCGTCCGGCAATCTGGTCGTTGTTCAGTCCTTCTTTGATGAGCCGGATCACTTCCACCTCCCGAAACGTGAGGTTTAGCCGACGGGCAAAGTCGTCGCCGAAGGGATCGTCGGTTGATGGTACGGGATCGGTCGGGCTGGTGTCGAAGTGGGTGTCACCACCCAGCACATCCCGGATGCTCCGCAGCAAATCGGTGGTGGTGGCATCTTTGAGCAGGTAGCCGTGCAGGCCCGCCCGCCGGGTTTCGTCCAGGAGTTTGGGCTGGTTGTACATCGTCAGCATCAGCACCCTGACAGCCGGGTAACTGCTGATGATGGATTTGCCGAGGTCGATTCCATTGCTGCCCTGCAGGTTGACATCCAGCAAAATCAGGTGCGGGCTGGTGCGCTGAATGGCGGGCAGGGCCTCGCTGGCCTGAAACACCTGCCCACAGACGGTTAGGTCGGGTTGTTCGTTGAGCAGAATTTTGAGCGCATCATTGAACAACCGGTGGTCGTCAATCAGGAGGATTCGGCTGGGTAGAGGGGGCTGCATACACCGGGGCTGGATACGGAATAGTCAGAACGACCAGCGTACCGCCTTCACTGACGTCCCGCCACAGGGTTGCTCCGATGTATTCAGCCCGTAAATTACTGTTTTTCAAACCAATTCCCATCGGTTCATGCATCAATGCAACGGCCCGGCTGCCCAGGCCATCGTCTTCCACGGTAATGGTCAGGTGGTCGGTGTGGTAGAGCAGTTGGAGGGCAGCCCGGTTGGCCTGGGCGTGTTTGCCGATGTTCTGAACCAGTTCCGAGACGATGCGGTAGGCGTTGAGTTCGGTATCTATGGGTAGCTTCTGCTCGTTGCCCGAGGTGATGAAGCTGAAGCGGGTGGGCTGGCTGGGCTGGGTATGCACGAGTTGTTGGAGGGCTGAGCGCAGGCCGATGCGGGCGAACTCAGGGGGCATCAGGTTATGCGCTATACGCCGGAGGTCGGCACTGCTTTTCTGAATGAGCGGCTGGAGCGCATCGAACGCCCCAAGGCCTTCTGGTTCGTGGAGGTACTGGCGGAGGTCGGTCAGGCGACGGCGGAGGGTGGCCAGTGTGCCGCCGAGGTCGTCGTGCAGGTCGGCGGCAATGCGCTGGCGTTCGGACTCTTGGGTTTGGATAACGTCGGTTTGTAGGGAGCGGTTTTGAATTTCGAGTTGCTGGCGGGCGTTTTGCAGAAGTTTCCGACGATATAGCCACCCAATCGAGAGAATGGCGAGTTCGATCAACAGGGCCAGTCGGAAAGCCATCATGTCGGGTAACACGCTGTCGATCAGGTTGAAGTTTATCAGAAAGGCGTTAATAAATAGAAAAACCAACAGTGTCGATACGGCCAGTAGCAGCAACCAAACCAATTCATACCTGCGCCGGAACGCATCAACAACGTAGGTTAGCCAGATAAGGAGATAGCCCCAGCAACCAACGTATCCAGTGAAATACATTGCCCGTATCACTTCGTCATAATTCCGTTGCTGCGCCCATTCCGCCACCAGCAATGACCCGGCCAAAATTCCTATTGGAACAACTTCGGGCCATTTAATCAGGAGCCGCCCTGGTTTTGGTGATACCGCCAGAAAGCGTCGGCTAAACATGACAAACGCGCCGAAGCCGACGTTGATCCAGTGAACAACAGTGATCAGATTATCGAACCAGACCAATGAATCGGGCAAGAATGCGCCCCAGCCATCGTTGAGCAGGGCATAGACCGACAGGCAAAGCACGTAGCAGGCGTAGAGCAGGTAAATGGTACGCTGGTAAAACAAAAACGAAATCAGTACCCCACCCAGAATTGCCAGTATAATGCCCGCAAACGTAGCCCAGCCCCACAATTCCCGTTGCTGCACGACCAGAAAGCGCCTGGGGTCCCAAAGCCGAACGTGGAACTTCAGGGCGTCGCCCGTTACCACGCGGCTTTGAATCCAGACGGTCACGGTTTGACGGGCGGGCAGGTTCAGCGCGTACAGAAAATAGTTGTGGTTGACCGGTGCCGCCGACGTGGCCTGCTCCCGGTAAGATGACGGTCCCCGAATGCGCTGGGGTGGTCCGTTGGGCAGGGCTATCCAGACCCCAACCGAATCCATAAAATGCGACGTTAATTCGAGCCAAACGGGCCGGGACTGCTCACTGCGAACCGAAAACCGCGCCCAGCCCACAAACGACCGACGCCCGTAATTAATGCTTTTTACCGACTGCCACTGCTCTGAGAAAGCGGATAAAGCCTTCGGGAATTTTAACCCGGCGGGCGGTTGCCGAAGCTGGTACAAAAATGGCTTTTCAACCACAACACCGCCAAAAGAAGTATCAAGTGGCAGCACCGACTGAGCGTAGTTGGCACCAGAAAGAAGCAACAGCCAAACAATTTGCCAGCCTGATCTCATGGTAGAGGCACTTTTTGTACGAGTGAGCGTCGACAAAGGAAACAGGTTTGGCGAGTTTTAAAAATACCCCCTTCGGGGTATGGTACGACGAGCGCAAACGGGTCACCTTTGTCGGGTTAGATCACTATCCACACCATTTTATTTTTTGTCATGATGCAGGGAAGCCCTCCCCGGAGGCTCTATGCTGCCGTCTCCGTCACGGTCCCTTATTCCCACGCACCGCCGAAACATCAGCGGCTGCGTTGCCAGCCGCCTACTTAACTATCCACCTACCCACCATGAACCGTATTCTACTGAGCACGTGTCTGTTGCTTTTGGTCGTATTGAGCTGCAAGAAAGAAGTCGATCCTAAGTCAGCTCAGAAAGACTTATTGACGTTTTCGTTTCAGCCCACCGCTAACCTGGCCCTCCCCATGGCGGTCGATGCGATGGTAGCCAATAATCAGGTTACGCTCACGTTGCCGCCCCGCACGGCCGTTAACGCGCTGAAAGCAACGTTCACGATCTCGTCTTTGGCGACAGTAACGGTCAACGGCGTGACGCAGGAAAGTGGCGTTACGGTCAACGATTTCACCAACCCACTGACCTACCGGATTGTGGCCGAAGACGGCAGCAGCACCGACTACAAAGTCAGCGTCAGCGCAACGAAATCCGGCGATGCACAACTGGTCTCGTTCGTGTTTACCAAGGCGGCTAATCCTGGCCTGACCAACGATGTGACAGTGCCGATCAATGCCGCGCAATCTAGTCAGTATTATCTCGTTACGCTGCCGACCGGCACCAACGTTGCGGGTTTGAAACCGACGTTTACCCTCTCGCCGGGTGCTACCGTAGCGGTTAATGGCGCTGCTCAGACAGCCGGCGTTAGTACGAATAACTTCACCAAACCCATCGTGTACCGAATTACGGCCGAAGACGGAAGCGCGAAAGAGTACACGATTGAAGGCAGCGCTCAGGTGGACATTGCCACGGTGGAGAATGCCGTGAAAGCCTTCATGGCCAAATACAACGTGCCGGGTATGTCGGTGGCCATCACCAAAGATGAACGTCTGGTCTACGCTAAAGGCTACGGTCTGGCCGACAAAGACCAGAATGTGCCCGTTACCAACAACAGTTTATTCCGGATTGCCAGTGTATCGAAGCCCATCACATCCATTGCAGCTATGAAATTGGTGGATGAAGGCAAACTTAATCTCGACCAGAAGGTATTCGGAGCGGGCAGTATTTTGGGTACCACCTACGGTAAACAATCATACACACCCCAGTTGGAGCAGATTACGGTGCGTCAGGTATTGAACCATACGGCGGGTGGCGACGCCTGGAATCACCAGTGGGACCCCGCTAATAACCGGATCGATCCCTTTTACCAGAAAGAATGGCTTAGTTACTCCCAGGCGCAGGTTATTTCGGCGGTGCTCGACACACGGCCCGTTACCCAGACGCCTGGCACCAAAACGGTTTACTCAAACATTAGCACTAACATCGCGGGCCGGATCATTGAGAAAGTGGCGGGCGTTAGCTACGAAAAATATGTGCAGGACAACCTACTGAAACCCATCGGCATCGCCCCCGCCACCATGCGCATTGGCGGCAGCACGGTAGCTGAGCGAATGCCCAATGAAGTTGTGTATTACAATCCCTATCCCGGTTACGATCAGCCGTACGATTTTCCCATTCCGCGCCTTGACGCGCACGGCGGGTGGATCACGACCTCGGTCAATCTGGCCCGTTTACTGACGCACGTAGATGGTTTCTCGGCTAAGAAAGACATTCTTTCCAACAAAGCGCGGGTAGACATGATCACGCCCACGGCGGTGAGCGTACCGGCCGGTGGCTACGGAGGCTACGGGTTAGGCTGGTCGGCTTCAACGAATGGGCTGGCTTATTATCATTCGGGGGGTATGGCGGGCACGGCATCGTACTGGATGCGCATTTATGGTTATACATTTGCAATTCTGATCAATACCCGTTCGCAGGCTACTGATTATTATACCGCCATTGACCGGCTTTGCTACGATATGACGGCCAATCTGAACATGACCGGGGCCATGAAAGGCGATCAGTTCGACGTACTTTTTTAAGGTGAACCTGCTATGAAACCCTCTATCGCTGCCTTCCTCATTGGTCTGCTCTCTCTTACGGCGGGGGTCGTTTTTTCCTGTAAAAAAGAAGCTGACCCCATTGTCAAAAGCAGCGCGAAAGACCTGTCGGATTTCCGGTTTGCTGATGTGCCTAATGCAACTCCCACTTTTGATCCGGCTACAAACACATATTCTGTTACGGTAGCGGCCGGTACGAATGTGAAAGCACTCAAGGCAACATTTGTGCTGCCCACCGGGGCTACGGCAAGACCTGAACCCGGCTCTGTTCAGGACTTTACCAATCCGGTGACGTACGTCGTTACCGCCGAAGACGGCAGCACCCGAACCTATACGGTGAACGTGCTTGTTCAGGCTCCGCCCAAATTATCGGAAAAGCAGCTTGTCAGTTTTGTGTTTTCTACCCTCAGCCCGGTGGTTCGGGCCACAATTGACCAGACGACAAAAAAGATCACGGCGACGCTACCCGCCGATGCCCGTTTGACAGCCTTGGTGCCCACCGTTACCGTGTCGGCCAAAGCGACCGTTGCGCCCGCGTCGGGGTCCGTTCAAAACTTTACTACGCCCATTAGCTACACCGTAACCGCCGAAGATGGCAGTTCGCAAGTATATGAGGTGACGGTCGGAAAAGGCGCTGTTACGGCCGTGCCGACCGAGTTGGGGTTGAGTCCGTTCTACAAAAAATACGTGGATGCGGGTGGCATACCTGTGGTCAGCTCGGCTAAAGTGCCGGATGCCGCCCTGATTCAGGCGGGGAACACCATCCGGCAGATGCTCGACAAACGACCGGACGTGGTGGCTAAAATGGTACAAAATAAGCTCCGGGTGGCGGTTATGGCGGAGTCGGAACTGACCGTCGACATTCCCGAGCACAGTGATCTGTACACCGCTTTTCCGGGCACGGACTGGAACACACGGGCACGCGGATTGGGGGCCACCCTACAGCGCCCGGCCTGTAGCTGCGCCGAAGAAAACCTGTTGTGCTACCCGACTGATCGCTACCTGGGCGAAGATATTTTAGTGCATGAGTTTGCGCACGGTATTCATCAACTGGGTATCAGCTACGTTGACACTGGCTTCGATAAGGAATTGGAGAGCATTTATAAAGAAGCCCTTGCCAATGGGTTATGGGCTAACACGTATGCCGCAACGAATTATGCAGAATATTGGGCAGAAGGCGTTCAGGACTGGTTTGATCTGAACAAAGAAGCAATTCCGACCAACACCGTTCATAACCAGATCAATACGAGGGAAGAACTTCGGGTGTATGATCCCAAACTGTATGAGTTGATAAGCCGGTATTTCAATGTGCCGACCAGCAAGGTAAGTTGCCAGGCGGGGAAGTGAGAACGTGGACGGGCCAATGGTTCAGCCAGTACCGTTGTCGATTGACCGGCCAAGGGTGGATAAACAATTCGTATCTTGGAGCAAAAAACAAACAACACCTATGGAAACGCCAACCAAACCATTGCGCGGCATGGACATCATCCGCCGACTCGTTGAAGTCAAAAAGCAGGCTCAGCTCGACGCCGTAGAAAACTACCAGAACAATCCCGAAATTCGGGCTATTTATGAGCGGTTAAAGGAGAAAAATAAACAGAAACGTGTCACAACCAAGTAGTAGCCGCTATGAATACGAATTTGATGGGGCGAACATAACTCGTATCGTTTTCCAACAGTAGATGATGTAGGATACGAGGTAAAATTTGTTCCTTCCGCTGACATCTTCAACGCTTACTCCGATTTGGGTGTTGAGGTATTCGAAATGACCATTTCGGTGGCTCATAACCCAACCGGTGGGCGACTGCCCGCTGATTCATTGTCGGCTTCCACAATTTTTGCCATTTTTGAAGATTTCTTTTTGCCAAAACGACACGCAATCGTGTTTATCTGCGATTCGTCGGACGGTCGCCAGCGGGCACGGCATCGTAAGTTTGGCGTTTGGTTTTACAACAATTATAACAAAACCTACAAATAGCCAAGATTGACCGAACAATCACCGATGGCAGTCAATACATCCTTCTATCGCTGATTATGAGTCGCCGAAATCCGCAGTTGAGCCGCATCGTGGATATATTCATGCAGTTGGGCGAAGAAGAAAAATAGGCCTGCATCGCGCTTCAGTCTATTTGCCCATTCGTCCAAAATCACATAGCTTTGACCGCATCGTAAGCCAGTCCACCGTGACTGGCTTACTTGTTTTCTTTCACCCAATCTACGCATCAATTATGACTCGCTGGGGAATTCTGGGGCCGGGCCGCATCGCCCACAAATTTGCGCAGGACCTGCTTGCCGTGCCCGACGCCCAACTTTACGCCGTGGCCTCCACCGATCAGCAACGGGCCGACGAGTTTGCCCAACAATACGGTGCGCCCCACGCGTTTGGGTCGTATGAAGGACTGCTGACGCTGCCCGACCTCGATGTAGTCTACGTGGCGACGCCCCACGTCAAACACCACCAGAATGTACTGATGCTGCTCAACGGTGGCATTCCGGTGCTGGGTGAAAAACCGTTTGCTATGAACAGTGGGCAAGTGCGCGAAATGGTCGAGCTGGCCCGTAGCAAACAGGTTTTTCTAATGGAAGCGCTCTGGAGCCGGTTTATGCCTGTAATCCAGCGGGCCAAACAACTCGCTGATGATGGCGCCATTGGAACCGTTACGGGCGTTCGGGCTGACTTTGGCTTTGCCGCCCCGTTTGTGCCCGACGGTCGGTTGTTCAACAAAGCGCTGGGGGGCGGTTCGCTTTTGGACATTGGCATTTATCCCCTGTTCTGGTCGTATTTGTTCCTCGGTATGCCGCAAACGATCAAAGCAACGGCAATTTTTGGGCAAACGGGCGTAGATGAGCAGTGTGGTATAGTGCTGACTTACCCAAACGGCGAACTGGCGGTGCTGGACAGTACGCTTCGCGCCCGAACGCCCTGCGAAGCGTTTGTTTATGGCACCGAAGGGCTGATTCGGGTGCAGTCGCGCTGGCACGAAACGCAAAGCCTGACGCTCGAACGCGATGGACAAGAGCCCGAAGTAATCACCGTGCCCCGTGCAACCCACGGCTATGATTATGAAGCCGGGCACGTGATGCAGTGTCTTGCCGAAGGTCGTACCGAAAGTCCACTCTGGTCGCTCGATGATAGCCTGAATTTGGTGACGTTGTTGGACACGGTCCGGACCGAAACCGGAATTGTGTACGAGTGAGTGCATGGTATTGACACGTATTCCAACGCTACGAGTTTATAGTGGGTCTTTCTCAAAAAGACAACATAATGAGTAGGTTTACAAGCCGAATCTGGATTCATACTGGCTTACTGACTATTGTATTATTGGCAGACGGCTGTTTTGGTTTAATCGACGGGAGTAATCATAATCGGGGCCTGATCGTATCGGAATATCCTGTTGAAAATTCACCCAGAACTCAGGTTTGTTACGAACCTGGAGTATTGTCACTGGATAGCGTTGCCCGAAACAACATCGTTATTGATAGCGATAGCAGTCTGAACGCTTACTTTGACAATCGGCGCTACACTGACCCGAACCGATATAGTCCGGGCTTTCCGTGCACTAATTTTCAACCCGAGCCCGTTGACTTTTCTAAATACACGCTGCTGGGTAATTATGCACAGGGTGGTTGCGATGTTGCCTTCACGCGTAATGTCATCCGTGATGATACCCGTAAAAAATATGTCTACACAGTTACCGTTCGGGAGGCCGGGGCTTGTAAAAAGCTCGGGTTTAGTATGAACTGGGTGCTGGTTTCTAAACTACCCGTAGGCTATTCGGTTGATTTTAAAGTCAGGTAAACGTAGAAGTCTTCACTTACCAAACGAATTATTATATAGATGAAATCTGTCTTTCTCACGGTCGTTACATTTACGCTTTCGACGGCTACGTTGCTGGCTCAGCAGTGGGAACCGTACACTGAACTCGGTGATTTATACCCCGCTTACGCCATTGCCGTATCGAATATAGTACCTGACGAGGACGACCAGAAAGACGAAACTCTGCTCGGCGACCCAAACGGCGTCCTGGGCATCCTGTTTACGCCAACTCGTGCCAACACGAATATTAAGCTTGAAATTCGTTGCAACGATGATCTGAGACTATTTGGGCCAGCCGTGATTGACGTTGTTGCCCCGAGAGCGGGGCAGGAGTACCTGATCAGACCCGTCGTGCCCTTCAATCACACCACACTCGCGTCGCTGGGGCAGTCGTCTACTATTTACGTGACTTATACGTTGACCATCGACGGTCAGCAGCAAGCTCCGCGTACCGAGCGGCTCCGGGTTCGGTCGATCAACGACTGTCCGTTTGCCGTCGTTGAGGAAGAGAAAGAAACGCCCATTGACTTTGTTTTTGCTGCTTACGTCAACGAGGACCACCCGTGGATTGAGGAGATTTTGCAGGAGGCCCTGCGCAAAAACTACGTGGATTCGTTCGTAGGCTCTCAGGGTGGCGAAACCGTCGTTTATGAACAGGTGCTGGCTATTTGGCGGGTGCTACAGGAGCGGGGCATTCGGTACAGCAGCATCGCGCCCACAGCCGCCACGTCGCTGGGCGTCGCGTCGCAGCACGTTCGGTTGCTGGACGAGAGCATTCGCTACACGCAGGCTAACTGCGTCGATGGTGCGGTACTGCTGGCGTCTATTCTTCGTAAAATTGACATCAACCCAATTCTGGTCGTACTACCGGGGCATATGTTCGTCGGTTTCGACCTGGACGCTGAGGGCGATCAACAGGCCTATCTGGAAACGACCCGGATGGGCGTAGACGCCCGCGAGACTGAGCCTGTCAACAATCGTTTGTCTAAAACGCTGCTCGGTGCCGATACCGACCTGAAGGCGCAGGTAGCTGTGAAATCGTTCGTGTCGGCTCTTGAATCGGGTAAGTCAACCTTCGCTGGAAGCCGGGTCAAAATCCTGCGGGAGAAAGCCGGGTATGCCCTCGTCGATATTTCGGCCGCCCGCAACGCCGGTGTCACCCCCATCATGTACGTCAGCAAATGAGAAATGGACCGCGCGGGCGGCCCCGAATGACTAATGCACAATGAATAATGTCAGAACCATTCGGTTACACCATTATTCATTGTGCATTAGTCATTCGGGGCCGCCCGCGCGGTCCATTATTTATTCCCTACTTACCTTTGCGGCATGACCGACCGCTACGCCCAGCGCGGAGTTTCCGCCAGTAAAGAAGACGTTCACAACGCCATTGCTCAACTCGACAAGGGTCTCTTTCCGAAAGCATTCTGCAAAATTGTGCCCGATACACTGGCTGGCGACCCCGACTTCTGCACGATTATGCACGCCGATGGAGCTGGGACTAAATCAGCATTAGCGTACCTCTACTGGCGCGAAACGGGCGATTTGAGCGTTTGGCGGGGTATTGCGCAGGACGCCATCGTCATGAACACCGACGACCTGATCTGCGTGGGAGCCACCGGGCCGATGTTGCTGTCGTCCACCATTGGGCGAAACAAGAACCTGATTCCGGGCGAGGTCATTGCCGAACTCATCAACGGCACGGAAGACGTGTTACAGATGCTACGCGACCACGGCATCGCGATTTACAGCACCGGGGGCGAAACCGCCGACGTTGGCGATCTGGTCAGAACGGTGATTGTCGACAGCACGGTCATTGCCCGGATGCGACGCGACGCGGTCATCAGCAACGACCGGATCCGGGCGGGTGACGTGATTGTAGGACTGGCTTCATTCGGGCAGGCAACTTATGAGACGCAGTACAATGGCGGCATGGGCAGCAACGGCCTGACCTCGGCCCGCCACGACGTGCTGGCTCATTACCTCGCCGATATCTACCCCGAAAGTTTCGACCCGGCCATCAACAAATCACTCATCTACAGTGGCTCGAAGCGGCTGACGGACCCCGTCGATGGTACGGGGCTAACGGTTGGTCAACTGATTTTATCGCCGACCCGGACTTACGCGCCCGTTGCCAAAATTCTGTTGGACGAACTCAGGCCGCATATTCACGGTATGGTGCATTGTTCAGGCGGGGCGCAGACGAAAGTGCTGCATTTCGTGGAGAACGTGCACATCATTAAAGACAACCTATTTCCAATTCCGCCCCTGTTCCGGCTCATTCAGGCTGAGAGCAGCACCAGTTGGTCCGAAATGTACAAGGTCTTCAACATGGGGCACCGGCTGGAGATTTATCTGTCGGAGGAACACGCGCACCGAGTAATCGAGATAGCACAGTCGTTTGAGATCGACGCTCAGGTGATTGGCCGGGTTGAAGCGTTTGCGGGTAAGCGGGTAACGATTGAGAGTGAGACTGGTACGTTCGTGTATTGACGTAAACTTTGCCAAAGTTTCTTCAACTTTGGCAAAGTTTACCAATTCGCTACAATGCGTTACATCGCCCTTCTCATTTATCTGCTAATCAACGCGCCCGTCCACGCCCAAACACCCTTCAGCGCAACGTGGCCTTTCGACGGTAGTCCGGGCGGCAGTCCCAGTCAGCCAAACGTGGGTACGGGCGGGGCCGATTTTACGGGCGTAAGACCAAGCAATCTCCCTGGTGCGGATTATGTAACCGGGCAAAACGGTCAGGCGGTCAATGTGATCAACTGGTCGCAGTCGCCAAGTTGTAACTTTTCGGAGTATGTACAGGTGAGCGTTAATGCACAAAATGGACAGAGAATCACGCTTACCCAGTTTTCCGTATTTGTTAGTAGATCATCTCCCGGTCCCCAAGAACTACGGGTGCGGTCAAGCGTGGATAATTACGGCTCGGACCTAACCGTTACGTCGGTCAGTACGAGTTTTCAGTCAGTTAGTTTTGGCTTATCAGGCGCAGGTTTCACCGATCAGACTGGTACGATCATTTTCCGTTTATACGGCTGCAACGGTACTGGCGGATCCCTTCGTCTCGACGACCTAATTATCAACGGTACCGTCACGACCGTTCCGCTCCCCGTCACCCTTCTCTCGTTCACCGCAAAACCCGAAGGCGACCGCGTTCAGTTGGCCTGGGCCACTACGTCCGAGCGCGACGCTGACCGGTTTGTGGTTGAGCGCAGCGCAGATTTGCGGGAGTATGTGTCGGTTGGTGAAGTAACCGCCAAAGGCACAACCGACACCCGGCAGTATTACGGCCTGACCGATACAAATCCGCTGCCCGGTGCCAACTATTATCGGTTGCGGCAAATCGACCGCGACGGCACCGCCCACAGTTTCAAACCCGTTTCGGCGGTAATCGAAATAGATGGTGTGGTTGCGGTGGTGTATCCAAATCCGGCCGATCCGGCGCGGATCTATCTGCGGCTCTGGAACGCCGATGATGCCACCGTGCGATTGTTAAGCCTGGTCGGGCAGGTAATCTCGGGCAAGCTGGAACGTGAGTCAGGCAAGGCTGAGTGGATACCTACGAACGCGTTGCCGACGGGTATGTATTTACTGGAAGTACAGACTAATGGGCAGAAATTGGTGAGTAAAGTGCTGGTAAGATAAAAAGATCACCTCACGGCAACGGCCGACCGTTGCCGGGGGTAAAACACTACACCAGTTCTCCTTCTTCCGCCGGAATCGTTTTCAACTCTATCTTCGGCGGCAGCAGTTTATAGACAACTGGGGTCACGATCCGGGAGAGTAACGTGCTCGAAATCAGCCCACCAATGAGTACCCAGGCCAGCGGGGAATAAAGTGGATTGTTTTCCAGCGCCAGCGGCATCAGTCCCCCAATGGCCGTCAGTGACGTCAAGACGATGGGTACGAACCGAACTTCGCCCGCTTCCTTAATGGCTTCGACCAAGGGCATACCCTGTTCACGCAATTGGTTCGTGAAGTCGACCAGCAGAATCGAGTTCTTGACCTCAATGCCGATCAGCGCAATTAGCCCAATGATGGCCACAAATGAGAACGGATTGCCCGTGAGTAACAGGGCGGCAATGGCGCCAATGATGCCCAGCGGAATCACCGACAACACAATCAGTGTGCTCTTGATGGTGCCAAACTCCAGAATCAGCACGGCCATGAACCCGAAAACAGTGATCAGAATAATCGTGCCCAACCCACCAAACGACTGTTCGCGGCTTTCCAGTTCGCCGGCCGCCTGAAAGCGAAACCCGGCTGGAAACTGCATCACGTCCAATTTTTTCAGCACGTCCTGGTAAATATTGTCGACCAAATAACCCGTTTTAACAAAGCCCGTCACGCTCACGTACCGGTCCTTGTCGTAGTGGCGGATGAGGCTGGTGCCCGTCTCGAACTGCACGTCAGCCACTTGCCGCAGGGGAACGGCACTACCGGTTACTGTATTGACATACAGGTTGTTCAGTACCGTCTGATCGGTGATTCTGCCCTTGGGCATGGTAACGTTGATCGTGTAGTCCTCCTCATCGTTGGGTGCTTTGAACGTACCAACGTTCAGGCCCGCCACTGCGAGCCGGATGGTGCGGTTGATGTCGGCGATGGATAGGCCCAGCAATCCGGCTTTCTCTTTGTTGACCTTGATGCGCAGGTCAGTTTTTCGGGTGGCCAGCGGGTTGTTGACGTAGATCAGACCGGGTGTTTGTTTCAGGATTTTTTCTACCCGACTGGCCACGGTCCGCAGCGTATCTAAGTTCTCGCCGAATACCCGAATGGCTACGGGTGCCTCCTGCGCCGGACCCTGCTCAAAGTCTTTCACCTCAATGCGGGCGTTGGGGTACAGGGCGAACCGGTCGCGGTATTTGTC
This sequence comes from Spirosoma arcticum, assembly GCF_054779955.1. NCBI lineage: Bacteria > Pseudomonadati > Bacteroidota > Cytophagia > Cytophagales > Cytophagaceae > Spirosoma > Spirosoma arcticum. The sequence goes on along the minus strand of NZ_BAAGXG010000007.1, from coordinate 299,488 downwards.
GATCAGGGCGCGTTTCTCAGCGGGTTCAACGTCGGTTAGCTGAACAAAAAACTGTGAGAAATTCGCCGATTCATTGCGTTGCAGAATGTTGTAGTAGATGCGCGGGTTTCCCTTGCCGACGTTCGTGGTGAAGTGCCGGATGGCCGGGTCGCGCTTGAGTTGACTCTCCACGTAGCGGGCCACACGGTTGGTTTCGCTGAGGCTGCTCCCGTCGGGCGTTTCAATGTTGATCAGAAACTGGGGCTTCTCCGACGCCGGAAACAGGCCGAAGCCCACCCGCCCCGCCAGCGACAGCGCCCCTCCGAAGATCGCCAGCGCTACCAGCAGTGTGATAACCGGGCGTTGCAGGGCCACGTTGAGCAACCGGCTGTATGACCCGCTGATGAGCCGTTTCAGTGCCCGCAGGAAAATGTTGCCTTCCGGGTTGTGCGGGGTTTTGAGGATGCGGCTCGACAGAAACGGCACGATTGTGAGCGACACCAGCAGCGACGCCAGCACGGTGGTAACGACCGCCATTGGCAGCGACCGGATGAAGTCGCCGGAGCCTTCGGGCAGGAACAGCAGCGGCAAAAACGCCAGAATCAACGTGACCGTGCAGCCAATAACGGCCAGCGTAATCTGGCTCGTGGCTTTGATGGCCGCATCTTTCCGGGAGTAGCCTTCGCGCAGGTATCGCTCAATGTTTTCGACTACTACAATGCTGTCGTCCACCAGAATGCCGAGGGCCACAATCAGACCCACAATGCTCAATTGGTTGATGCTGAAACCAAACGCGTTGAGCAAAGACAGCCCAATGGCCAGCGACAGCGGAATAGAAATCATGACGACAACAGCCGCCCGAAAACCAAGCGGAAGCAGCGTGAGCGAAACCAGCAGGATGGCAATAGCGAAGTCTTTGGCGAAGCGGTCTAACCGTTTGCCCACGCTGGCGGCCTGGTCGAAATTTTTGACTAATTTGATGTGGGACGGCAGGGTTTTACCAAATGATTCAATGATCGGGTTGATTTGCTTACCAACCTTATCGATGTTCTCACCTAATTTCTGACTGGCCGTCACGAGCACTGCCCGGTGGCCATCTAAGCGGGTAATGTGCGTTTCGTCTTCGAGATTAAAGCCAACGTCGGCAATGTCGCGCAGGTAAATAATTTTTTGCCCGTTCGTGGCGACAATCGTGTTCCTAATCTCGTCCAGCGACTGGTAATCACCAGCGGTTTTGACGTTGAACTTACGCGTGCCCACTTGAATGCTGCCTCCCGGAATAGTGGCGTTTTCGGCCTGCAACGCCCCCACAACCCGGTTGGTAGGAATGCCTTCCTGCGCCATTTTCTCGATGTTAAGCGATACCCGAACAATACCCGCCGGGTAGCCCCAATCTTCCACGTTTTTGAGGCTCGTAACCTTCTCCAGCCGTTTGGTCAGTTCGTCGGCGTAGTCGCCGAGTTCCTTGTCCGACGCCACCTCCGACTGCAGCGCCACCTGCACGATGTTGACGTCGGAGGGTGAGAACTTGCGAATTTCGACGCTGAATACGTCGGCAGGAAGTTCGCTTCGCAGGGCATTGACTTCCCGCACCATCTCCTGGTACTTCTTGTCGGGGTCCTGGCTGTATTCGTACTCGACCCGGAACACGGCCAGTCCATCGTCGACGCTCGTGATTACGTGCTTGATATTGTCGAGTTCGTTGAAGCGTTTCTCGGCCGGGTCAACAACCAACTCTTCCATGTCGAGGGCGTCGGTGCCGGGATACACAATCACCACGGCAAACTGCGGAGCCGTGAATTCGGGGTCTTCGCCCCTGGGCATGTTCAGCAGGGAATTGATGCCGAGCGCGGCCACGCCGAGGAACAGCACCAGCATAAACTGCCAGTTTTTGACGGAGAATTGGGCGAGATTCATACTTGTGAGGACAATTTTGTGTTACAGAACAAAGGCATATATTTCAGACACTTATTGACACATGGAAACACTCATAGTTACGATTCGTGATGAAGAAAAGCTGAGCCAAATTGAGCAGGTTCTGCGCGATATGGAAGGAGTTGAAGCGGTGAAGCGCCTTCGCAGGCCTGATGAGGTAAGCCTGATGGCCCAGCCTGCACTAGTCGAAGAATGGGACAGTACGGAGGATCAACGGTGGGATTCGTTGCTATGACGGAGCTTAGTCCGGTATAGATCTGTCTAACACACTACGTTTATTTAACCACCACCACTGATTCTTCCGTCAGAAACGCTGATCCGGCCGTGACGACCTGCTTCACGCCCGACAAGCCGTTGGTCAGTAGCACTTTGTCGCCGTCTAAATAGCCAATTTGAACGGGTATTTTTCGGACCTTCTTTCCATCATCGGCCACGACGTACACGAACCCGTCTTTACCGTTGCCCTCCACAATGGCTTCCACCGGAACGACTGCGTATGAGCGGCTCCGGGCCGGTATGAGCGTCACGTTGGCAAACAGGCCGGGCGCAAACTTGGCCGTACCCGGATTAATTTTTACTTCCACTTCATACAGTTTATTAGTCGGATCGGCAGCCTGGGCCAGTTCGCTGATCGTACCGCTAAACATTTGGTCGGGATAAGCGTCGAGCCGGATGCTGGCGCGGTTGCCGGGTTGAAGCCGTGCCCAGTCTTTATCCGACACGCCTACCCGCACGACCCAGTCGGTCCGGTGGTTGCCCGAAATCAAATAGACCGACGCCCCGGCCGCTACATACTCGCCTGCGTTGGTGGCTTTGCGCGTAACCGTACCATCGACCGACGCCCGGATCTGGGCGTAATTGCGGTTGAACTGCGCGATGGTCAGCGCCTGCTTCGATACGCTCTGCCCGGTGGTGGCGTTCTGAAGTTGTTCGAGCGTGGCGGCCGTGTCGGCATACAGGCTTTTGATCCGGCCGAGGTCGCGCTCCGCCTTTTCGTTGGCTAATTGCGCCTGGCTGACCTGGGCATCGATCTCGGTCAGGTCGAGGGTGGCCAGTAGTTGACCTTTACGAACGGGCTGGCCTTCGTCCACCAGCATTTTGTTAATCATGCCGCCGACTTTGAACGAGAGCCGGGCCTCTTCTGCCGACGACACTACGCCCGATACCACTACTGGTTCGGCCCGCACAACCGATGTGACAGGAGTAAGTTTAACGGGAATGGATGCCGCTGTGGATTCGGCTTCTTCGGCGTTGACGGCTTCAGTCGCTGCCGGTTTTTCGGCTTTGCTGCCGCACGACCAGAGTGCGATGGATAACAGAAAAGAGAGCAGAACAGGTAATGGTTTCATGGCGTTTATTAGTAAAGAAGAGTAGAGAGAAGAATGGAGTTTGCGCTCAGCAGGAGGCATAAGGGCGAATAAAATTTGGTGTCTAAATCTGCAAAGTGACTGTTGCGTTTCCGTTTGAAAAAGCCAACGTAGCGAAAATCACCGATGGCACGCAGTAGAAAAATTCCGGCCAGAACCCACAGTCCGTACTGGCTTAGCCAATTGGGTATGATCGCATTCAACGGAGTCAGCCACCCGATTTTATACAGGTAGAAGAACGCCATGCCGCCAAAAATTAGGGCTACGAAAAGCGTAAGGAAACGACCAGGTTGAAACGCTTTTGACCCATTTCGCTCCGGGAGAGACTCTTTTAATCCCCAGCGACCACCAGCCGCCCAGTAGACATGGATCAGGCTGATTATTAGCAGTACTACGAAATTTATCAGGGCGGGTATCATGACTACTTGTTGGGTTACTTCACGGCCACGGCCCGGTCCAATGCGGCCCGCTTCACGAGCACGTCCGTGCGGGCGAGGGAGTGCTGAAGTTGAGCCGTCAGGCGGTCGTTCTGGTAGCGCAGAAATTCGATGAGCAGCGCCTGTCCGTTGCGGTATTTGCTGTCGATAATCCGAAACGTAGCATCGGCGTTGACAATACCATTTTGGGTAGCCGCCAAGCTCTCGTTGGCCGCGTCGAGGTCATACCAAGCCTGCAACACCTGCAACTGAATCTGCCGCTGCACATCCTGAAGGCGCGTTTGGAGGGCGTCGGTCTGAATTTTCGCCTGCTGAATTTTCGATCGTTTCTCGTAACCCCGAAACAAATCCCACTGTAAACCTACCTGCGCTAATGCATACGCCTGATTTTTGAATGTGTAGCCAAACCCCTGAAACCCCGCGTTACCACCGATGTATAAATTTGGAATTGTCGCGTTAGCCTCGTTCAGCCGGACGCCCACTTGGGCCGCCCGCAGCGAACCGCCCAGTTGGGCCAGCTCCTGCCGTTCCCGCAGGGCAGTTTGCTGCAAATCGGGTAAACTTTCCGGGGCTTCGGGTAGGATTTTTGTCAGTAATGAGTCGACTGCGACGGGGGCCGTCAGGTCGCGGTTAATGAGGAAATTCAGGTAAGCGCGGGCCGTTTCGCGGTTTTTTCCGGCAGTGGCCAATTGCTGATCGACTTTGCTGATTTCATAGCGGGCCGAGGTCAGGACTTCTTTCGTAGCTACGTTGTTGCTCACTAACTTCTCGTTCAGCCGGGCCAGTTCGCTCAGTACTAAGCGGGCATTCTCAATAATGCGGATCGCGTCGAGCGATTGCAGATACTGGAAGTAAGCCGTGGCAATGGAATAACGCAGTTCGTTTTCAACAATGCGTTTGCGGGCTTCCTGCGCTGAAACCAGCTCTTTCTGGATGAGGTAGTTGTATTGAATATCGGTGTTGTAAAGCGCGTACTGAAACGTGATTTTAGTATCGTGGAAATTGTTGGGCGTCAGTTGCTCATTTACGTTTGGAATGTTGGTCGGAAAATTATCGGAGCCGGTCAGTTGGTTGAGTGTACGGTAGGCCGGGTTGAGCAGATCACCCACCGGAAATTCTAATCGTCGGCCACCGGCTGCTACCGAGTACGTCGGGTTAAAGGCTAAGCGCGGGTAGAACAGCGACCGCGCCTGGTTGAGCAACTCTGTCACGCGACGAATGTCGAGTGATTCCTGCCGGAGTCCGAGGTTATTAGCCAGCCCCTCCCGAGTGTACTCCTCCAGAATCGCTGACTGAGGAGCTATTGGAGCAAGGGCCGCCGTGGGTGGTGGTTGGGCCGCTAACAACGCTGGTAAAAACGTTAATAGATAGCCGATACGCTTGATTATGAATTTCATGATCGTATGTAATTTACTGAACACTGTTTAGTCAGAGGGCAAAAATTAGAGTGCTTTGCGAATCAGGTCAACAAACAAATTATAAGCTTCATCCAATAGTGCTTTTTTACGCTCTTCGCCGAAGATCATCATCCGTTTGCGTAAGAGCAGCGCCGACAGGCCATGAACCATGCTCCAGATCATCAGTCCGGCCCGTTCGGCGTCGGGGTGTTTGATGTCACCCGCATCAATACATTCCTGTACGACATTCTGCAATACGTAAAAAGCACGATGACCATCTTCCCACACATCTTCGCGACACGCGAGCGTTTCCATGGGTGCAGTCATGATGAACATCAGATCAAATAACTCCGGGTTCTCAAACGCAAACCGGATGTAGAGTTGCCCCATCTCTTCCAGCTTATCCATTGGCTTGTCGATAAGCGCAATGGGTGCGAACTCGTTAATGAGCTTACTGAAGGCCATCTGATGCAGGGCAAAGAACAACTCATTTTTGTCCTTAAAATAGAGGTAAATTGTCGCGGGGCTGTACTCAATTTCGTCGGCAATGTTTCGGATGCTGACTTTCTCGTAGCCATTAGCTAAAAATAGCTTTTGGGCGGCATCTAAAATCAGCTTCCGCATTTCCTCCCGCTCCCGTTCCTTTCGCTCGACAATTCCCATAATTCCATATTAACAAGACAAACTTACTGAACACTGTTCAGTAAAAAAACAATAATTATTATTTTTCGCATTAAATTGATTTATCGGTAGGAATACCTTACTAAATTAACCTTTTCATGTCATTCATCATCTAAGAATAAACGCTTACGAATCAATGAAACTATTAAGAACGGATTGGCTGCTGGCGGCTTTATTGTCTACGGGGTTGCTCTCGGTCGCTACCGCTCAAACACCGAAGGGATACACGATTGGCGACGCTGTGGCTGACTTCCGGATTAAAAATGTAGATGGGCGTACGGTCGCACTAACCGACTATCGCGCTCAGAAGGGCCTAATTGTCGTGTTTACCAGCAACCACTGCCCGTTTTCAAAAGCTTATGAAGACCGGCTTATCGCCCTCGACCGTATTTTTGCCCCGCAGGGCTATCCGGTGCTGGCCATCATGCCGAACAACCCCGCTACCTACGAAGACAATTCGTTCGAGAACATGAAAATCCGCGCCCGCGACAAAGGCTATTCATACGTGTATGGTCTGGACGAAACGCAGGTTGCTAAAGCGTTTGGAGCCACGCGGACTCCGCAGGTATACGTCCTGAAGCAAACGAATGGACAGTTTATTCTTGAATACGTGGGTACCCTTGATGATAGCCCGCAGGACAGTGCGAGCGTAAAGCGTCGGTACGTAGAAGAAGCTGTCAACAATTTGCTGGCCGGTCGGCCGGTACAATCGCCCATTACCAAGCCCATCGGCTGCGCTATCAATTAATGGATAATGAGTAATGGTTAATGAACAATGGCAAGGCGGGTCAGTCCTTGTTCACTAACCATTACTCATCATCCATTAGTTATGGCACAGCATTTGCAAAGTGGACTGTGTAAATCAAACTACACAGGACTGGTATGAAAAAGACCCAATTAATTTTGACTCAACTGAAAAACATTGCTGGCACGATGATGCTGGTCGCTTCCCTGGCGCTGTTGCAGGCCTGTGGTTCGGACAACAAAAACGAGTCGCGTACCGAAGATGCCGCTGAACGCACCGGCGACGCCATTGAAGCGGATGCTAAAGATGCTACTGCCGAAGCCCGCGCCGATATGGATGAAGCGGGTGATAAAATTGACGCCAAAGCCGACGAAGTAGGCAACGATTTCGAGCGTGAGCGTAGGGAAGCAATGGCTGATATGAATGTCCAGAAGGATAAATTAGACGCCAGAATTGATAAAATACGGGCTGATATCAAGCGTGAAGGCCGCGAAGCCAAAGCTGAAAGCAAGGAAGAGTTAGCCGAACTTGAAGCGGATCGTAAGGAACTGGGCAACGATATCGACAAGGCACAAAATGCCACGGCCGCTGCCTGGAAAGACATCAAATCAGGATTCAAGAAGGCTGGTAAAAATATTGGTAATGCCTTTGATAAGGCGGAAGATAAAGTTGATCCCGACGGTAAAGACGACAATTAATTGCTGTTGTTCTAACAATACAGACGCCAGTTTGCACCTGCAGGCTGGCGTTTGTGCATTTGTAAAGTGGGGTGCGTTTTCCCCAATTCTGTTGATTATGCTGACAAGTGGCCTGCATGTGTTGGCAGGGGAGGGCAGAAACAACCAGGTTTCACACCGGCTTTATAAAGTATGTCCATTGTCACCATTACCATTCTACAGTACGAGCCTCTTGCCCGGTTTCGGGCTTTTGCAAACATGGGTCGAGTGTTCAGTCACCCGTTCCGGGCGGAGGGATTACAGTTTAGTAAATTAATGGGCAGCGGCATCAATTTTGGCCTGATTCCTAACCTGTCGACCTACGTGTTTCTCGGCGTTTGGAACGATGATCGTGCTGCCCGGACCTTTCCCCGAACGGACATCTACCACCAGCTAAGTCAGGGCACTCAGCAAACAAGTACGCTTTATTTACAGCCTCAACGCTCCCACGGCCTGTGGGATGGCCAAAATCCGTTTACTGAGTCGGTCAGTCAGTCAGTGAATCAGCCTACAGAATCAGAGTCTAACGCGCTCATTGCCGTGCTCACCCGCGCCACGATTCGCCCCCGCGCCCTGCTCGATTTTTGGCGACACGTACCGCAGGCCCGCCAACGCCTGACCGCCCACGCCGACGACCTGCTGTTTGGTATTGGTGTTGGCGAAGTGCCCCTTGTGCAGCAATGCACCATCAGCGTCTGGCGCGATGCAGCCGCCATTAATCGGTACGCTTATCGGCAAAGTGGTCATAAGGAAGTGGTGCGGCTCACCCGCGAACGGAAATGGTATAATGAAGAACTGTTTGCCCGGTTTAGTGTGCTACGGGCCGAGGGAGATCTTTTTGAACCGGTTAACCGCCTGCTATCCTGAATCTGGCGTCAGTTTTGCTTGTATTCCAACGAGGAAAATTGTTATTTTGCGGGCTAAAATATACGTATAAAGCGAGATGTCTGTCATTAATAAGATCAGAGAACGTTCAGGACTGGCCGTCGGGATTATTGCCGTCAGCTTGATTCTGTTCATCGTGGGAGGGGATTTGCTCGGCGGTCAAAGCATGCTGTTTGGCGGAAACCAACAGAAGATTGGTGAGATTGCCGGTCGATCCATTGATTATCAGGAATTCAATGCTAAAGTAGATGAGCTTCGGGCGCAGTTTGAGCAGCAATCGGGCCGGGCACCCGCCGAGCAGGACATGGCTCAACTCCGCGAACAAGCCTGGAACCAGATGTTGTTCGAAATTGCCTATCAAAAAGAATTCGATAAACTTGGTCTGAAGGTTTCTCCCGAAGAACTTGTTGACATGGTGCAGGGCAACAACATCAGCCCCGCCGTACGGCAGGCATTCACGAACCCGCAAACGGGTGTGTTTGACAAAAGTGGTATCATCAGCTACCTCAAAGGGCTGAAAAACCTACCTCCTCAGCAACAACAGGCCTGGGCAAATTTTGAGAAAAACTTAGCTTCCGACCGCCTGCGCGAGAAGTACGAAGGGCTGATGCGCCTGTCGGTGTTTACGACCACGGCCGAAGCACAGCGGGAGTATCAGGCGCAGAATACGAAGGCCGACGTAAAATTCTTATTTGTGCCTTATTATGCCATCAACGATACGACCGTGAAGGTGACGGACGCGCAGTTGCAGGATTACTTAGATAAGCACAAGGACGACTACCCCGGCACCGACAGCCGCTCAATTCAGTACGTAACGTTTTCGGTGGCGCCCTCTAAAGACGATAGTGCAACGCTGTACAACGAAATCAAAACGCTGGCCCGTGGTCTTGGCGCAACTAAAAACGATTCGACGTTTGCCCAACAGAACAGCGACGTTCGGGTGCCGCTCTACCTGACGGCCGGTGAGATGCCGGAGCAACTCCGGGCGTCTATCCCAACGTTCTCACCGGGGGGTATTTACGGCCCTTTCCGCGAGGGCAACACGTATTTTATCTACAAGTACGGCGGCACGAAACAAGATACCAGCTTCACGGCCCGCGCCAGCCACATCCTGATTCAACCCACGGCTAAGACCGATTCGGCCAAAGCCGAGGCCCGTCGCCGGGCCGACGCCATTCTGAAGCAGATTCAGGGCGGGGCAAGCTTTGAGGCTTTGGCCCAGTCTAACAGCGCCGATGGATCAGCTCAGAACGGGGGTGATTTGGGTTATTTCAAAAACAACGGTCAGATGGTGAAGCCGTTTGAGTCGGCCGTATTCGGTGCATCAGCCACTGGCCTGATTCCCCGCCTGATTGAAACGGACTTTGGATTTCACATCATTAAAGTAACCCAGCCGAAAACCAACACACTGTACCGGGTGGCGGCCATTGCCAAAACCATTGCCCCGAGCCAGATCACCCGCGACGAAGCCCTGCGCAAAGCAGACCAGTTTGCTGCGGATGTGCGCACGAAAGAAGCATTTGAAGCCAAAGTGAAGGAGGATAAATCGTTGGTTGTTGCCACGGCCGACCGCATTCCTGAAAACGGCAACCAGATCAATGCACTGACCGATGCCCGTACGGTCGTTCGTTGGGCGTTCGACGATAAAACCGATGTAAACGCTGTATCGGAGCCGTTTGAAATTGGCGATCAGTACGTAATTGCCGTGCTGACTAATAAAACCAGTAAGGACAATGTTAATGTGGCGGATTACCGCAATGAGCTGACTGCCAAAGTACGCAACCAGCTAAAGGCAGAGCAGATCATCAGCAAACTGGGTAACGTCAGCGGGTCGCTCGAAGCGGTAGCTCAAAAGTACGGGGCTGGTCCGCTGGTTGAGACGGTTCCGGACGTAAATCTGGCAACTGGCTTCCTCCGCAGCGCGGGTATCGATCCAGTAGCATTGGGGACGGCATTTGGTCTGAAGCCCGGCAAACGTTCAAAACCCATCGTGGGAGAAGCGGGTGTTCTGGTGCTGGAAACAATCAGAGTTACGCCTGCCCCGCCGGTTGCCGACTATGCACTCTACAAAACGCAGCTTCAGCAAAACGCCACGTCGCGAATCGGTTTCTACATAAACGAAGCTATCAAAGAAGCTGCTAAAGTAGAAGACAACCGGGCGAAGTTTTATTGATGAATTTGACCAGATACAAGAAATCCCGCTTTCATAATCCGAAAGCGGGATTTCTTGTATTTGAACAGGTATCACGGGTCTTCAGCCTACGGCTATACGGGCTGAAGACCCGTGATACCAGGCTACTCTACCACTTGCTCTTTCAAATATGCCACCATTTTCGTTAGTGCCCTTGACCGGTGGCTGATGCCGTTTTTCTCCGCCGAATTCATTTCCGCAAACGTTCGGTCGTGGCCATCGGGCACAAAAAGCGGGTCGTACCCAAATCCTCCGGTGCCGCGTGGTTCTGTCAGTATCTGTCCTTCTATAATTCCCTCGAACTGGTGCTCCAGTCCATGTAATAGGAGCGTGAACACCGTTACGAACTGCGCCCGACGGTTCGTGTGCCCGATCAGATTAGTCAGCAATTTCTGAATGTTTTGCTGGGCATCGCGACTGCCCGAATAGTATGCCGAGTCGACACCGGGTTCGCCGTTGAGGACGTCAACTTCTAAGCCTGAATCATCGGCGAAACAGGAAACGCCGAAGTGGGTCCAGACGTACTCGGCTTTCTGGCGCGAGTTGCCGGGGATGGTGCCGGATGTTTCGGGCAGTTCATCCGTGCAGCCGATGTCGCGGAGCGTTTTAAGCGTGAACGCATCGCCAAGTATGGCTGACACTTCCTCTAATTTGTGGGCGTTGTTGGTAGCAAAGCAGAGTTCCATAGGTACAAAAAAAGCCGTTTGCAGGTAGATCTGCAAACGGCTTTCGATTGGTGCGCACTTATCACTGCACTTTCGTAATCTCTATCTCGAACAGTAGAGGACTATAAGGTAGTATTCCTACTGTGCTTGCTGAAGCCTGATTTTTACCAGTAGCACCGTAACCAAGTGCTGATGGAAAGATAATTAGCGCTTTCTCTCCGGCTCTCAATTTGGTTAAGGCTGTCTCAAAACCGGGGACTACCTGCTTCTCACCAATACGAACTGTCAATGGCGAGGTACCCGCATCAAAAATACCACCATTCAGTAATTTACCCTTATAAGTCATAATCACCGTCTTACCCGTCGTGATTGCCACCGAATCGGGCCGGGCCTGGGTAACCGCAACTCTAACCCCATCGTCAGTCTTGGTTGTGACGGCAACCTTGTTTGCTCTGATGTATTCCTCGATTTGCTGATCTTCGGTTCGTATGCTTACCACGCGCAAATCGTAGCGTACGGGTGAGTACTGGGGCAGCAGCAGTGAACCGGTGCGGCCACCATCTAAGTTCGAGGGGACAATGACAGACCCTTCCTCTCCCTGCTTCAGGTTAAGCAGACCCGCGTAGCGTCCAAGAGTAATATTTCTTGTGCTGTTACCATTCAAAATGACCGTTTCCGGAACGTTGCCTGCAATGTTCGTACTGTCGACAACGACACCGTCTAACCGGCGGGTTATGTAATGATATTTCACTTCATCACCCGTCAGTGGAGCTTGCCCGGTTGGTACTGCTTTCGTTTGGATGAAATAAACTCCTTGTGCGGTTTTAGTTGCCGTTAGGTTATTCTCTCTGATATACTGATTGATCTCTTCCTCGTTCTCCCGTATCTTACGGTCGGTCAATGCTTCACCAGGCTGCTGACAGGATGATAGCAGCACAGAAGCCGTCAGCAGTGAATAGGCCCAGAATGAGCAGGTTGGTGTACGATTCATAAGTCTGTTTTCGTAGCTCATCAGGAGCCAATATGTACTAAGAACGAAGAAGAATATGGTCTACGTTCGTGGGCATACGTAATTGTTTGATTAGTCAGTTAACAAAATCCCAGAGTAACTTCTGTAGACAGGCTGCTCCGGGATTTTGAGAAATTTATGTTTTAGCGTATCCGTGTTTGGGTGTGTATGTTTCAGCAACGCAGATACTTAATTACGCAAATATCTACGCACCAAAACACGATCACCGACCCGGCTGTGGCATCCCCGGCTGACCCATGCCTGGCTGACCTTTCTGAATGTCGAGCAGTTCGATGTCGAACAGGAGCACCGAGTTCGGCGCGATGCCCTGGTTACCACGCGGACCATAAGCCAGCGTTGACGGAATGATAAGCGTGGCTTTTTCGCCCTTGTGCATTTTCATGACGCCCTCTTCCCAACCGGGAATCACCATACCAACGCCCACCTGAAACTGGGCTGGTTTACCCTGCGCCTGCGGATTCGTCCGTGAACTGTCAAATACCTTACCGTCTAATAGTTTACCCGTGTAATGTACCTGCACGGCATCGCCCCGGTTGGGCGTTGGCCCCGTGCCGGGCTGCGTCACCACGTAGTAAACGCCGGCTTCAGTCTTTTGCACTTTGCCAGTCAGCCCGTTTTTGGCAACGTAGTTTTCAATGATTTTCACATCGATGCCTTTCTGCTTTTCAAATTCGGCCGCCTGCGTTTTCTTGTATTCGTCTTCCGACTGCACATTGACCACCTTCACGGCAATACCAATATCGGTTCCTTTCACAACGCCCGGCGGCAGTGGCTGCATCGCCCGCGTGAACAGCGAATCCGCGCTGACGTAGAACGTGGCGCTGTCACCTTTGCCGAGCATCGTCAGACCTTCTTCGTAGGAGCCTTTGAAGGGTGGCACCTGCAGCAGCATTTGAAACGGCGCTCCTTCTTTGTGTGTATCGCGCAGCACCGAGTCCTTGTTATTCATCAGCGTCAGGTGAAGCGTCATAATATCGCCGACTTTACCCTTCCGGGTTCCTTCCGCCTGCTCGTGCATCTGGTACTTCAGGCCGTTGTCCGTTACCTGTACGCGGTTTTTACCGCAAGCCGCTGCAACAGCGACGATTAGGGCGGCTTTCCCGAAATTCTTAAGTGACATAATAGATTACTGGTTTGTGCTAAAAATTGAGTTTTCTGGTTTTTAATTGTTTAAGTTTTGAGTTGGTTGGTACGGAAAATACTTGCTGGTCCGCTAACTCAAAACCTAAACAATTAAAAACCATTCTTAAACTGTCTCCAACAACTGCTGCTGGTATTGCGGCAATACGGCTAAGAGCTTGCGCTCGGTTTCGGCCAGCGATAATTTCGACCGTCCACCGGCCGCGTTGCGGTGGCCCCCGCCGTTAAAATGGGCGTTGGTTAGCTCACGTACGGAGAAATCACCCACCGACCGGAACGACAGCCGAATCTCTTCGCCCCGATCAATCAGAATGGCTGCCGCTACCACGCCCTCGATGGCCAGTGCGTAATTAACCATACCCTCGGTGTCGCCGGTTTTAGAACGGTATCGCTTCAATTCGGCGTCGGTCAGGGTAATGTAAGCGAACTTGTGTTCGGGCAGCACCTTCAGTTTTTCATTGAGCACATAGCCAAGCAATCTAAACTTGTCGAGCGACACGTTGTCGAAAATGCGTCGGTGGATGCTGCTAACGTCGATTTTGAGATCCAACAGCTCAGCGGCCATGCGGTGAACGTCGCCGGTGGTGTTCGAGTGGCGGAACGAACCGGTGTCGGTCATTAGCCCGGCGTATAAACACTCGGCAATGGGCACGTCGACCAGGTCTTTATCGCCCAACTGGCTAATGAGCCGAAAAACCAACTCGGCCGTAGCAGCTGCGCTGGGGTCCCAGAGAACCAGGTCCGCGAAGGACTCGGGTTCGAGGTGGTGGTCGATCATGACCTTGCGGGCGCGGGACTGCCGCACCATTGGTGCAAGTTCTTTGATCCGGTCGAGTGCCGAAAAATCGAGACAAAAAATTAAGTCAGCTTCCTCGATCAACTGGCTCACCAGCACCCGTACTTTCTCGTCGAAGGCGATAACTTCATCATTGCCCGGCATCCAGTGCAGATTTTGTGAATAGTCCGTCGGCGTCACAACGGTAACGCGATGACCTTTTTTACGGAGATAACCCGCCAACCCCAGCGACGATCCCATGGCGTCGGCATCGGGATTAAGGTGAGTCGTAATCAGCACGGTCTGCGCGGGGCCGCCCGGCGGTTGCCCGATAACCGCGCCAATTGCTTCAATGTCTTGCATATTTAAGCGGCCGGAGCGTCAATCAAAACTCAAAAGTACGAATAATTTTCTGAAAGGAGGGGTTGCCTACTGGTCTGGCAGGGCAAACGCATGAATAGGACTTCGCGTCAGCAATTTTAGCTTCCTGCGTAGGGCAAACGCTGGTCCGGGCTATCCCGGTACAGTGCGATTTAAACCGTCTGAATGAAATCGGTGATAGTGGTTTGCCCTTCCAGACCCACTTTTTTCTTCATCCGATAACGCGCCATCTCCACGCTCGAACTGTTGACGTTGAGCAGCCGGGCGATCTCTTTGTTGGACAGGTTAATACGCGTGTAGGCGCACAGTTTCAATTCGTTGGGCGTCAGATCGGGAAAATTACTTTGCAGCTTCTCAAAAAAGCGCGGGTGCACCTGCTCAAAGTGGAGCTTGAACGCGCTCCAGTCATCGTCGAAGTGCAGGTTGCTGTGAATAAATTTCTGAATGGCTCTTAACTTCTGTTTTTGTGGTTTATCGGGTTCGAGCAGCAGTTCATCCACCTGTTCTTTCAGGTCACCGAGCATCTCGTTTTTCTGGTAGGCAAACAAGGCGCTGCTGGCTAATTCGCGGTGTTTGAGGTCGAGTTCCAGTTGCAGTTTCTCCTGTTGGGCCTGACTTAGTTCATGCTCGGTCACGCGCTGTTGCTCGATAGCCCGTTTTTCTTTGTCGCGCAGTTGGTAGCGATTGTAGAGCAGGCCCAACACAACGAGCAGCAAAAGCCCACCCACAACGCCTGCTATCAGCAAGTACTGCTGCAACTGCGTTTTCTGGTTTAACCCGTCAATTTGCTGGTCTTTAAGTTTAGTTTGGTAGCGTGTTTCCACCTCTGCAACTGCCTGGCTCCGCTGCTGACCAAATACCGAATCCTGGGCGGCCTCAAAAGTTTCAAAGTGTTGCCGGGACCTGGCTTTATTGCCCAAGGCCGTATAGACTTGAAACAGTTGCTTCTCTGCATTACGAATCTCGCTCCAGATGCCGGTGGGTTTTAGCGTTTGCAAAGCTGCCAGCGCATACTGCTCCGACTTCTGATAGTCACCCAGCTCATAATGCACTTCGGCTAAGTTGTTTTGCACGTTACCAATGCCATAAGCAAATCCTTCCGCTTCTACCAGTGGCAGGCATTTTTCGTAATAATTGATAGACTCATTGTATTTCCCCTGCATTTTAAGGCCCCAGGCATACGCTATCATAGACATCACGTAGTCATGTTGTTTATGCAGGTCATTGAATAAAGTCATGCTTTGCTTCAGTGCAGCCAAGCCCTTATCGTATTGGTTCAACTTTACATAAACCTCGCCCAAGACTGTAAGCACGGAGGCCCGGCCGTATGAATCACCTTGCTTATCAAATAGTTGCAACGCCCGTTCGTAAAACGGCAGACTCTTTTTAGGCTCGTGCTGTGCATTATGAATCATCCCAACATTACGGAGTATACGGGCCAGGCTGGTCTGATCAGGCAGCGTCTCCGCAACGGTTAGCGCTTTCAGGAAATAATGCAGACCAACAGCATAGTTAGACCGTTGGGCAAACACTGTCCCCAACGTGCGCAGATTTTCAAACTCACCGCGTGGAAAGTTGATTTTATGCGACAGCGTAACGCCGGACTGTCCGTATTTCTGCGCCAGGCTGACGTCTGATGAAGCCGTTGAAAAACACAGTTCAGCATAGGTGAGTGTCTTGCTTGTGTCTGGTTGATTGGGCAGAGCGGCCAGCAAGCTATCGACAGTGGGAGGTTGTTGGCCGTAGCTCCAGTAGGTGAATAAGGAAAAAAGGAAGTAGTAGAGTAGTCGCATAAAGGTTGGTTCAGGTATATACGTCGGGAATCTATGCTAATCTGTCGAGTTTGCCAATAATTTTTAGGAAACGGAGGTGCTTGATTCGTTGACAAATTCGTGGCTGAAAAACGGTTGATTATTAGCCTTAGGCGTCAACATTAATTTCAGCTATAGAAATCATAAAAGTAGCTAATAGTAGATAAATTGCTCATTAGTAGACTATTAGGGAAAAATTATTTTCTCTGTATAGTATTTGTATAGTTCGCTCTTCCGGCTTGTAGGGCGTTTGTAGGGGTCTATAATTTGCTTCGCCCCGTGGCAACCTGCCACCTTTGCATCGTCCAAACCAAACAACGGGGCGGCCAATTTCAGCCGTCTGAACCTATTCTAAATCGCCACGAGTCATGTCCATCCTGCACACTGTCAAAGAGTTTTTCAGCGGTACAACCGTGCTACCCGTTCGGGCTGATTCTCCCGAATTACTTAGTGCAGAGTTGGAACTGCCCACCGCACCTGTCAACGATTGGGAGATCACGATGGGTCGGGTTCATGGCCCGCAACAGGAGCGTAATGTAATCTACCGCAACAACGAAATCACCGGCACCTGCACGGGCAAGATCGGCGAATTAACCGGCTCCGTCATGGTCGGTCTCTTTGAGGACCTGCCTACTTGGTTGCCCAGTCTTTTTATCCGGGTGACCGTGCAGGCCGGTGAAGGCGAACTAACCGTTTCATTCCGTGAAAGAAACGGCGCCATTGTGGGCGGAACGGCTCCCGGCTCGTTCGAGGGTAACGCCGAATTGACCGATGGCCGCGTCTGGCTCCGGTGCGAATCGGGGCCGAAACCAGTCCGTAACGTCCGCTATGAAGTCGCCATTATTTAATCTCTATTTTCTCAATTCACCTTTTCACAATTAAACCAATCTAAATCAATGAAAACGCTTCGTTTCTTTCTGATTACCTGTTTTGCCCTTGCTTCCTTGTCATCCTGCGAAAAGCAGGAAGAACTTAACCCGGAATTAGTGTCGCTGGTGGCAGGTAATTATCCATTCTCACACGTTGTTGCCGACGGTCAGGCCTACGCTATTGGACAGACCAATCTGTCGGGTCGGGCCAGTGTGGAGCGCAAATCAGCTACCTCTGTTAAACTCGCTTGGAGCTACAAACGGGGCAACTCATCGTACAGCGGCTCCTACACGGGGGTTTCGCTATCGGATGCCGGTACTGGCGAAGTTGAGTTACGCTACAGCGGCAATCTGATCGCTACCGTCAGCGACGGAACGCTCCACCTTAAGGTCGAAAACAGCAGCGGTGAGCAGATGGTGTTCATTGGCAACCGCTAACTAATTCGTGTCGTTCGCACCGCATTGACCTACTTCCTCACCTCCGTAATCAATTAGTTTCACAGTTTACACATACCACTTCCCGTTAACATCATGAAAAAGTCAAAAAACGCCATCCTAATGGCCATGGCCACGCTTTGTCTGTCGGGTTCATTAAGTAGTTGCGCAACCATCTTCGGTGGTAAGGTTACCGAACACCAACGGCGCAAGCCGATGCCTGGCGAAGTTCAGCGGCAAGTGCGTCCGGTAGCGCTCATTGCGGATATTCTCTTCTGGCCCGCCCTGATTGTCGACTTCGGAACCGGCGCTATTTACCGGCCGCAGCCCAAGGCTCAGCTCGTTGCTCCCATCAAGACCAGTGCCTCCAAGTAGTATCGAACGCGGTGACCCGTCGTGGGATGGGTCGCTGCTCTTTACCTGATTCATCATCAAGTCAACTTTTCAAATCACAATCAACTCTAAACCAATGAAAACGCTCTGTATTACTTTGATTGCCTTGTTCATCGCTTTTTCGTTTACCGGCTGCAAAAAAGAAGCCGACGTTGACCCGGACTTAGCCAACCGCGTAGCCGGTCGTTACAGTCTGAGCAAGATTGAACTTAACGGGAAAACTACCGCGATCAAAGACACTTACTTCACGGGGATGATGGAAGTGAAACGCGAATCGGCCACCAGCGTTACGCTGATTCTGAACGTGAAGGGTGTCAATAACAGCCCATTCCTGACTGACACTTACGACAACGTCACAGTAACCGACATTGGCAATGGTGAAGTCGATTTAATCAAAGATGGTAACAAGTTGGGTCGGGGCGGTAAAAATACGCTTGCTCTCCGGGGGACAGACACAGTAGGTGCGGCTTTCGTTCTAACGGGAACCAAGTAAACGTCACCTCGACAACGCTGTCACCCAGTCGACAAATCAGTCTCATCAATTAATTCATCCAGAAATCAAAATCAGTACAGATAACATGAAAACATCCCAAATTTTCCGTGCGGCACTCGTTGCCCTGTTCTTTACCCTTTCATTGGGAGCCTGTAAAAAAGAGGATGATCCCTCCCCAAGCACCCGTGCCGTCTTCTGGTCGAAACGGCAGGACCTCGCAACGTTGAAACCGGCTTGTTACGTTGACGGTAAACTCATTGGTACCTTAAGCGCAGCTACGTCAACCGCTCCAGCCTGTGGTACGCCGGGTTCAATCTCGGCTGACGTAACCCCCGGCGTGCATGCGTTCGAGTTCAGAGTCGCTTCCGGGCAGATCGTTAAAGTGGATCTCAACGTTCCGGAGGGACAGTGCGGGACGGTTGAACTAACCCAATAGCAAGGCTGACCCTTTCGCCCAGACATTGCTTTCTTGGCAGTGCCTGGGCAATTGCATAAGCGTTATTCTGGAGATTGGCACGTTCGCTAAGGCAAAACTGCCTACATTTGCCCCCAAATTAAATTTGGATACAACGACGCAGAATGGCAACGAACCTAACGTTCACCATGATTAAGCCCGATGCCGTGGAGGCCGGGTACACTGGAGCAATTATCAAGATGATCGAAGAAGCGGGCTTCCGCATTGTCGCCATCAAAAAAACGCAGCTAACGCCCGAGCGGGCCGGTCAGTTCTACGCTGTTCACCGCGAGCGGCCGTTCTATAATGATCTTAGGACGTATATGTCATCGGGGGCTATCATACCGATGATTCTGGAGAAAGAAAACGCCGTAGCTGATTTCCGCAAACTTATTGGTGCCACCAATCCGGCTCAGGCTGAGGAAGGTACCATCCGTAAACTCTACGCGAAGTCCATTGAAGCGAATGCCATTCACGGCTCCGATTCAGATGAGAACGCCGGAATTGAAGGCAGCTTCTTCTTCTCCGCTACGGAGCAGTATTGAAGGGTAGTTGTGAGTCGGTAAGTCAATAAGTGGCTGACGCGACTATTGTTTTCACGTCAACCACTTATTGATTTACCGACTTTTTCATAGTATTTGCAAAACTCCCTCAACGCGCATATTTCGCATCTGGGCGAACGGGCTACGCACACGTAACGGCCATGCAAAATCAGCCAGTGATGCGATTTGTAGACATACTGCGTTGGAATGTAAGCCATCAAGGCTTTCTCAACGGCTAATGGCGTAGTCGCAGTTAGGGGCGCTAAGCCGAGACGATGCGACACCCGAAAAACGTGCGTGTCCACTGCCATCGTCGGCTGGTTATAAACTACTGATAAAATTACGTGTGCCGTTTTGCGGCCCACTCCCGGCAACGTCTGTAGTGCCTCGACTGTTGCTGGAATCTCCCCTCCAAATTGTTCCACTAATGCTTTCGCCATCCCGACTAAGTGCTTGGCTTTGTTGTTGGGATAGGATACACTACGGATGTAGGTGAACACCTCATCAACCGACGCTGCCGCCAGTGACTCCGGCTCTGCGAAACGGGCAAATAGGGCGGGTGTTATCTGATTGATCCGTTTATCCGTGCACTGCGCCGACAGAATTACGGCCACCAGTAGCTCATACGGATTACCAAAATTCAACTCTGTTTTTGGTTCGGGATAATGCTGGGTGAAGTAGTCGAGGAAACGGTGAAAACGTTCTTTTTTTAGCATGGTTATAAAGGTAGCCTGCTGGTACAGCGTCTCCGAACGTGATTGTTGGAGTGCCGTACCAGCAGGCTATAAAACAGCAAAGCCACGCACCCGACTACGAATTTCGTAAACGGGCAGGTGGGTTTGCGGGGTAATGCTGGGAATAATTCAGAATGGCCTGAACCGTGCTAACACGGGGCTGACGCTCTATTTTGTTCATCAAAGCCCGTAGTTCGAGGGCTTCGAGGAAGAACGTCATCAGTTCCGGCTCCGACATCATAGCGTCTTCAATGAGCAGATTTTCCTCGGGCAAGGTCTCCTCATAGACGTACCGGACTACATCATCTTGGGTAAATGTTTTTGTCATAACTCGGCGCACGTTTGCTTAATTGTTTACGCAAATTGATTAAAGCGTAACGCATACGTCCCAAAGCCGTGTTAATGCTGACGCCGGTCGCATCGGCAATCTCCTGGAAACTCATTTCCTCGTAGTGCCGCATGATGAGCACCTGGCGTTGCTGCTCCGGTAACCGCTGGATCAACTCGCGCAAATGCTCGTGTGTTTCCTGCCGAATTTGGAGCGACTCCACCGAATCCTCCGCGAACTCAAGCGTATTAAACACACTGCTTCCGTCTTCAAACACCACACTGGGGTAGCGTTTATCTTTTCGGAAATAGTCAATCGCCAAGTTGTGAGCGATCCTGATAATCCAGGGGAGAAACTTGCCTTCCTCGTTGTATTTACCCGACTTAATGGTGTCCACGGCTTTGATAAACGTGTCCTGCATTAAGTCTTCCGCCACGTACTGATCTTTGACGATCAGATAGATGGTGGTGTAAAGCTTCGATTTGTGCCGTTGCACTAATTTAGCAAAGGCCTTCTCATTACCACGGATGTACAGGGAAATCAGCTCACTGTCATTTACCTGGGCTTTTTCCATTTTCAGTAAGACAATTAGGTAACGTAGAGCTGTGTTCCGATAGTGTGCGTGGGAGTTAAGATTTGTATGAATTTAGTAACGCGGCTATAAAAATAAGAAATTTACCGCTTTTATTGCAACTACACAGGCAATAAATCTGCCAAAAATCTGTCAAACGGTAGTTTTTCAGTAAAAAATAAAGGTTCTACCACCATTCCGATTCAATAAGCATGGACTATATGCCTTGTTATTTAATTCAAACGAATGATTCACATACGTCTGCAAACGGTGTATAGATTCGTTTTAGTGCCATAACGTTTAAATTTATCTTGGCTATTTTATATTTTATTTTTACACAACACGTTACAAAGATCATTTTAGCCACCCTGCTACTCTTTGATCAATTATGAGTAGCTGATTGTTATGCAATTATGTATACCGGTAAGCCCACCAAATTAACAGGCCCTGAAGTGGGAGCCGCGCCCACCGCAGCCAGGCAGGCATTTTTCGGAACCGGTTTGACATCGCCATAAATACGTTGGCCGGAAAAACCGCAATCAGTAATACGACTATACCCCAGGCCGAGATCGAGCGCGTTGCCGGGAACAGTAACCCAATGCCAAGCACAATTTCGGCTACGCCACTTGTGACAACCATTAATGAATGGGCCGGAATGTAATCGGGCATAATAGCTAAGTAGCCTTTCGGATTAATAAAATGATTGACTCCCGCAGCTATGTACAGGAAGGCTTGCAAATACAGACCTACAGTGTTCATCAGGAAATGGTTTTGGGCGGTCGGCGTTGCCACGCATCCGGCGCGTTTAAACAGCAGCGGCCGTTCCTGTAAACCTACGCATTGATAACAAAACAATTCGCTCTACGAACTAAACCTTGTGAGTAATGGGCGCATCCAAGACTTAAAAATCAGTAATCCTATGAAAACAAAACTGTATGCAGGGGCCGTACTGGTCTTGATGCTGTCGGTCGGAGCTTCGTACGCTCAGAGCCAACCCGGTGTGCATAAAGCCAAAATCCGCCCCACTCCCGAAGAGCGGACAGCTCGAAGAGAAGATGTCAAGGCCAAGTTGGCCGCCATGACGCCTGCCGAACGTAAAGCGTTCAAACAAGCTCACCGTGAGAAGCAACAGGCTCGCCTAAATGCTATGACGCCCGAAC
Source organism: Spirosoma arcticum (assembly GCF_054779955.1). Taxonomy (NCBI): domain Bacteria; kingdom Pseudomonadati; phylum Bacteroidota; class Cytophagia; order Cytophagales; family Cytophagaceae; genus Spirosoma; species Spirosoma arcticum. The sequence continues at coordinate 277,374 of NZ_BAAGXG010000007.1, read as the reverse complement.
AGCGTACGAAAGTAGAGGAGCGTCGGCGGATTCATAAGGAAACCAAGCAGTCTGGGAAATAAAACAGGAACCGTATGAGCGGGTAGCAAGGCTGCGTATCGTTTAGATTCTGTCAACATTGGCAACGTTAAACCGAGCCGCGCAGGTTTTGCCAATGTTGACAGGCTTCACTTAAATTACTCTACAACGTGCCCCACAAACCCTGCGCTATTATCTAAAATCAGACCACCGCGCCGAAACCCTAATCCGCAGGCATCGCCCGCATAAAAGACGCCCGCCTGGTAGATATGCCCGGTGGCATCCTGGAGGAAATCGACGTACTCCTGATACACTTTCGGGTAGTTTCCATAATCCCCGTCAACCGCCTGCCGTTCGCTGCCATCGGCGTTGAGAATGCGAACGTTGGCCCCTTCACGCCCGAACAGCGCTTTCTCAACGCAGGCTCTGCCGATGAACGGTTTGGTGTCTGTTTCCAGTAAAAGTGGGTGATTGGGGTACAGTTCCCACAGAATTTTGAGGATGTATTTTGACTGAAAAAGCAGCGTATACGCCGGGTTTAACACGACGGCTAATCGTTTTTTAACAATTTCGGTCAGGATACGCGTCAGTTCCGGTTCGTCTTCGGCAATGGACTCCCACGGCACGAGTTTAAACCAGAAATCTAATTTCTCGAACTGACCATTATTTGGGTTTTGCCAGAAAATGCCTTCTTCCTCCGAAAATTCCACACTATCTACAAAGTCGAATTCGGTCTCAAAACCGGCCTCGCGGGCTGCTTCGCCAATCAAGGCTACATTGGCATCGTCTTCGGGAAAGCCCCGCATCGCCGACAGCAGCAGGGTTGGTTGCAGGTCGGGGTGCTGGGCAAGTAATTCATCGAACTGGCTCGTCAGTGTTTCAAATATGGTGTTGAACTGATGACTCTCGTCAAGACCATTAGCGAGCAGGTGGGCGTACTGCACCACTGCCGTTTCGGGAAGGCAGGTGGCTGTATCGGCGTTGAACTCAATGAGTTTAATTTGTTTCCCATCAACACCGCCCGCCAGGTCGAAGCGGCCGTAGAGGTGAATGTTCCGGTCGTCATCCCAGGAGAATTTGATAAGGTCGATCAGGTTGGCCGGAATGCCAAGTTCGGCAAAGCGGTCGTGGTCGATAACGTGCTGCCCGGCCGCGATGAACATATCGAACAGCTCGTTGGCGGCCTGGTAGTAGGCGTCGGCCTGAGCGGGCGTCACGCTTACCACTTCGTTGGTCAGATAAGGCAGGGTATCCTGGCCGAGCATCCAGTCCCAACCGAGGTTGCGGAGCTGCGTATCGGGCGCGATGGGGAGAGACTTGAGGAGCATAATTGGATAAAGAATAGACCGCGTAGGTGGCCCTGAATGATAAATGAGTACTATTGGAGGGGTAAGGCGGTTGGCAAAGGTGCTTTAATCGTGTAAACTAACCATCTTTTATGACCCGTATTCTGCTTGTTTTATTTGGGATGCTGCTGACACTGACGACCGGTCAGGTTTCGGGTCAGTCGGTTCCGAAACGTCAGCCTGTTTCGGTGATTTTCGATACGGATATGGGGCCGGATTATGACGACGTTGGTGCCATTGCCCTGCTTCATGCGCTCGCCGACAGCGGACAGGCCCAAATTTTGGCTACCATCGCCAGTACAAAGTACCCCAACGTTACGTCGGTGCTCAGTGTGTTGAATACGTATTTCGGTCGCCCAAATGTGCCAATTGGCGTACCGAAAGGCAAAGCCATTACCGATAAAGACACGCAGCACTGGTCCGACACCATCACGGCCCGCTACCCCCACACCATTCGCAGTAACGCCGATGTGCCCGACGCCGTTGCGTTGTACCGTCAACTGCTGGCCAAACAGCCCGACCGTAGTGTAACCCTTATTTCGGTTGGATTCTTTACCAACTTAGCCAACCTGCTTTCCTCCAAACCCGATCAGTATTCCCGGCTATCGGGCAGGGAACTGGTTTCTCAAAAGGTGAAGCAGTTAGTTAGTATGGCGGGGAAGTTTCCGAGCGGCAAAGAGTACAATGTGTACATGGATACGCCAGCCTCGCTGGCTGTTTTTGCCGACTGGCCGACGCCCGTTTTGCTGAGTGGCTTCGAAATTGGGGAAAAGATACACAGCGGTTTGCCGCTAATGCAGAATGCTCAAATCCAAAACAGCCCTGTCAAAGATGTGTTTGCCATCAGTATCCCCAAAGCTGACGAAGATGCCGGGGGGCGCATGAGTTGGGATCAAACGGCCGTTTTAGTGGGTATCAAAGGCTACGCACCGTATTACACGGTCAAGTCGGGTCGGCTAACCATGAAGCCCGATGGGTCGAATGGCTGGGATACATCGGGCAAGGGCCATCAGTATTTAGTTGTGAAGATGCCTGTGCCGCAGGTTGAGAAAATCATTAACGATCTGATGCAGCACCAGCCGGTGAAATAGCTTAGTGCGGTGCAGTATCTTGGACGGTACCACCAAGCTACTCTACACCCGTGCCACTTCTGGCTGTATGCTCGACAAACCTGCCTGCTGCGCAAACGACGCGAGCAATGACTGATACGACGCTACCTGTTCAGCACGGTACATTTCGCTCCAGCCCAGTTCAGCCGCCATCAGATCGGCGATCTGGGGCGTTAGGTTGGCGGTTAGCTGCCAGTCGGAGAGTTCGAGCCGCCAGCGCCGGGCCAGTACGTCGCGCAGAGTTACGGCCATTTCCTGGCGCACCTGATACACAACTTCAGCGTTCAGAAAGGGTAAGGCGTCCGTTAACTTCTGCGCAAAATGGGGCTGTTCACGACTTAATCGCGCAACCTGCTCCGCCCGACTGCCGTACGTTCGCATTAGGTGCTGGCACACGTCAGCGGGTAAGCCATGTTGGCTTTGCAGGTGTTGCCAGTTCTCAAAATGGTAGTTTTTGCCCCCAACCAACAAATGCGTTTCGGTGGTGCTGGCGGCTGACTTACCCAATAACTCACCCGCCCGGTCGATGGCGTCCTGCGCCATAAGCCGGTAGGTTGTCCATTTTCCGCCCAATAGACTCAGCAAATTTGATTTGGAATCGTGCTCGACTTCGTGGTCGCGCAGCAGGGTTTTAGTATCGGCGCGGCTGCTCACAATGAGCGGCCGAATGCCGCCGAAACCCGCCTGGACGTCGGCTTTGTTGGGTACTTTGGCCAAGTAAGGGCGCAACGTGTCGAGCAGGTAATCAACTTCCTGCGGCTCCAGCACCGGCTCCCGTTCCAGATCGGTATAATCGTCGTCGGTAGTGCCAACAAACACCTTGTCGCCAAACGGGATGGCGAAAACAACGCGCCCGTCGGCGGTTTTAGGAATCAAAATGGCGCAGTCGCTCTGTAGTGTTTCGCGGGGCAGCACAATATGAACGCCCTTGCTGGGCCGAATGCGTGGGTCGAGGTCAGGATTAGCCAGCAGTCGAATGGTGTCGGCGTAGGGACCCGTGCAATTCAGAAAAAGTCTGGCCCGGATGGAAAACGTTTCACCCGTTAATTCATCGCGTCCGGTCGCCGTTTCGAGCCGTCCGTTGTGATGGCCAAATCCAGTTATAGCAACGTAATTGACAACGGTGGCTCCGGCTTCGTCGGCCGAGTGGGCGAGGGCCAGTGCATAACGGGCGTCGTTTAGCTGACCATCGTAATAAAGCACCGCGCTGTGCATCCGGGGCGTCAGCGTCGGCATTTTAGCGAAAGCCTGCGCCCGGCTCAGCCAGCGACCTTTAGGAAATGAGTCCTGGCGGGCAATAAAGTCGTACAGGGTTAACCCAATGGTGATGTATAATCCCTCGAAGGCGCTAAAAACGGGGGTTAGCAACGCCAGCGGATGAGCCAGGTGCGGAGCATTACGCAACACGGTCCGGCGTTCGGCCAGACCGTGACGAACCTGCCGAAGTTGGGCCAGGTCAAGTTTTTTAATGGCCTGCTCTAAATAGCGAACCCCGCCATGAATGAGTTTGGTAGAGCGCGATGACGTTTCGCCCGAAATATCGCCCCGGTCGATGAGCGCAACCCGGTACCCGCGCAAAGCCGCGTCTAAGGCCGCCCCAGCCCCGCTGGCTCCGGCCCCAATGACACAAATATCAACCGTCTCTTCCCGCAGCCGCTTCAGATTCTGTTCCCGATTCATAGATCAAAGGTACGAAAAATGAGTGAGCGAGGGCGCAGTCGGTTAAGGTAACGGGGTTATTAACAATTAGATAACGGGTCATAAACCGGGTCGGCTCTACCCCGAAGAACTCCGGCTGCGTCCGCCAAAAAAGCCACTGCGTCCGCCCGATGGTCGAACGGTGCGGGTTACGCGGGAACCTCGAACGGTCTCGCCAAGCTGCGATGAGCGCTGATACGCGCCCGGATTCGCATACACGCCTGAGCCGTATCGCTGCCGGTCGTTGGCATACTGACCACCGAAATTGTTACGGCCAAGCATGTAGCCCAAGCTGCCCCAGAGCAGCACGTTGGCTAATCCGTTGTGGTGCATTCCGCCGTAAGCCGATGGGTTGTCCCGGTAAGTGCGGGTCGATTCGTCCGTGTCTACGAGTCGTTTGGCGGCCTCCACACTCAGCGTGTCGCGGTGCCCATCGACGTAGCTGACAATGGCTCCGGCCTGCCCCGGTTGAGCGGGTACTTCGTCGGTAATTTTGAAGTTACCGGGAGCGGTCTCCGTGATGTACGTCCGAACGCCTTTGCCAAAACTGGTTTCAGTCCGTTCAGCCTCCGTGCGTTCCGTTTCGTCCGACTGGTTCGAACCGCAGCTTTGCAGCGTTGCCGTGCCGGTAAGCAGCGCCAAACTAAGCGTAGTACTAAGGGTAATATCTTTTACGCGCCGAAGAACGGCGTGTTTGCGAAGCGGTGTCATGGTCAAGAAGGGTGATGTTCAGGTACTAAACTACCAGAACACCCGCAGGGTTGCAAGCCGGATTGGATAAGCTGCTGTCAGGAACAGCGAGCGGTCGTTAGAACGGACGGTGGCTGTTGCCAAACAGCAGGGCTACCCCCGCCGACACGCTCACGACGCTGACCGTCCGGCTGCTGCTATATCCCGCCCGCTCCGACCGGCCGTTGTTGCTTTGGGCGGTGGTCGTCAGGTTATCGAACATGAACCGGGCGCGGGTGTAGTCGCTGTTGAGGTGCAAAGACAAACTCCGGCCAAGTCGGTAGCGAAGTGATAAACCACCCCCTAAAGCTGTTGCCTCACTCCTCGACCCGGTTGTTTCTACCCACATATCGACGGTGCCGAAGTTGCCGCTCATGTGGGTGTTGGGTAATACCGCGCTTGCTCGTCCGGCCAGCAGCCGCGTATCGAGCGTGAAGCGGCCCAGGGGAATAATCAGGTACGGCCCTCCCATGATCGTTGTCATCGCCCAGGCATCGGCACTGGCCGTCCAGGTGTCCGTTTCGTTTCGATATAAGCCGTCTAACAGTGCGTGCGTCCGAATGGCGTTCCGGTGCTGCTCACCACGGACCATCAATCCTACCGGTCCAACAAGCCGGTAACCTGCCGAGAGACTTATCACGGTGCCAGCCCCGGCCATACCCGCCTGATCGTCGACGGGTGAACAACTGGCAAAGCGGCCCACCGGCTGGCTTCCCCCCGCTGATACCGCAAAAAAACCTTTCTTTTCCTGATGCGATAGGATAAATGCTTTCTGACCGAACGAAACCGTAGTTAGCCCGATTGCCAGCAGGGTGAGAAGCGTTTTGTTCATGACGCAATGATCTATTGCTGAATTGATAAAACAGATGTTACTCTATTTGCATCAAATACAATGCCATGGTTACTAATTTCGCTAAACGACAAGTGATTGCATTAATAGTACGTTTCTATGGGCACTTACGGGCACTATCATTTTTCCTGCGTCAGCTTGTCGGTAAGCAGCCGCAGATACACACCGTTAGTCCAGCCGAAGCCGTCCTGATTGGCATATTCGCCCCCACCGGTGGTCAGAGCCGCATCGACAACGTTGTATTTTTCCATCATTTTGCCGGTGGCTTTAAATACTTTATCGTTTAAAGCCAGCCAACGGTCGCGGCCGTCACGGGCGGTTTCGACGAAGCCATAGTTTACAAGCCCCCGGTAAACCATCCATTGCAACGGTGCCCAGCCGTTGGGCCAGTCCCACTGTTCGCCGGTGTGGTTGAGTGTCGTGACCCAGCCACCCGTCTGCAAAAAGTCGGATTTGAGCCGGTCGTGAACGCGCTGGGCCTGCTGGGGCGTGGCAAGTTCGAAAAACAGCGGGAACACAGCCGCCAGCGTTAGCACCGGGGTTTGCTGGTTAGCGACAGCGTCGAAATCATGGAAAAAACCGGTCTCCTCATTCCAGAATGTGGTCTGAATGAGTTGCCCACGAATGGATGCCAGCGTACCAAACCAGTTTGCTTCGTCGGTCAGTCCCATTCGTGCGCTGGTGTCGCGCAGGGTTGTTTCCAGTTGATAGAGCAGACAGTTCAAATCGACCGGTACGATATCGACGGTGTGAATGGTCGCCATCGTTTTCTGGTCGGCGAACCAGCGGCTGCTAAAATCCCAGCCCGATTCGCAGGCCGCCCGGATGTGCATGTATAGCGTTTCGGGTGCAATGCCAAGCCGGTCGGTTATTTCGGTCAGTTCAATTTCCTGGCGGTAGGCTTCGGGGCGTGGCGTGGGCGTATCGTCCCAGTAACGGTTGAGCAATCCACCCGAAGGCAGGTGCACCATACGCCGGGCAAATTGTCTTTCGGGGGACAGTTCACCGGTGTCTTTATGCCAGAATTTGAATTCCCGCTGCAACTGCGGCAGGTAGCGCTCAAGCACGTCAGGCCCGGCGTGCGACGCCCCGGCAATGTCAGCGAGTAGCTGCACCATCAGCGCAAAAAATGGCGGCTGCGAGCGGCTCAGGAAATACGTCCGGTTTCCGTTGGGAATGAAACCGAACTGGTCGATCAGGTGGGCAAAATTGTCGAGCATTCCCCGGATCAAATCGACCCGCCCCGATTCCTGCAGACCCAGCATCGTGAAATAGCTGTCCCAATAGAAAATCTCCCGAAACCGCCCGCCCGGCACAACGTACGGATAGGGAAGCGGCACCCGCGAATCGCCGTGCGACGGACCGCTCGCAACAGCTATGTCGGCGGGGCGCGTGAGCCGGTCCCAAAGCTGGTCTATGTGCTCGGCCGTACTGACCGATGTATCGCTGACGTAGTCCGACGCCGTGGCAGTGGGCAGTGTGAAATGCTCGTGCACAAAGGCGCTCAGGTCAAAATTGGGCGCATCTTTTTGTGTTTCGTACAAAGCCAGCAGTTCATCGGGAGGCAGTTTGGGTACGCAGTCCACAAATGTTTTGGAGTCGGCGAAAATACCGCTTAACTGCACGTCGTCGAAGAGGTCGCCGAGGAGTTGATCGGGCGAGGAGGGGAGGGATGAGTTCATCAGGGAGAATTTAATGGAGCAAACTTTGGCAAAGCCTACGCGGCCCGGTTTAACTTTGCCAACATTGCGAATCGTTTGTTTATTCCCTCTTTACTTTCAATTTATCCGACCATGGCCCACTGGCGCATTAAACTCTCCCTGCTGCTTAATTATTTCGTTTTTGCCATTCTGCTGAACAGCGTTGGTACTGTGATTTTGCAGGTGCAAAACAATTACAGGGTGTCCGAGTCGTCGGCCAGTGTGCTCGAAGCCTTTAAAGACCTGACCATTGCGGCTGTGTCGTTCCTTATTGCGTCTTATATTACCCGCATTGGCTACAAACGGGCGATGCTGCTGGCATTAGGAATAGTGATGCTGGCGTGTTTACTGATGCCGCAGGTGCCCGCTTTCTGGACAACAAAATTGCTTTTTGCGGCCACTGGAGCCGGTTTTGCGCTTATCAAAGTATCCGTTTTTGCCACGATTGGGCTGATTACGAACGACCAGAACGAACATGCCAGTTTCATGAACTTCTTAGAGTCGTTTTTTATGATCGGCGTTCTGAGCGGTTACTTTCTGTTCAGTGCATTCGTGGACGATACCAACCCACAATCCACCGCCTGGCTCACGGTTTATTATGTACTGGCCGGTATTGCTTTAGTGGCGTTTCTGTTACTGCTGAGCACGCCCGTCGATGAGTCGAGTGTGGCGCACGAAGCGTCCAAGTCGGTGGCCGACGACATCGGCGACATGCTCCGGCTGGCTATTACGCCCGTGGTGCTGGTGTTCGTGCTGACGGCGTTCACCTACGTGCTCATGGAGCAGGGTATTATGAGCTGGTTGCCGACGTTCAACAGCAAAATTCTGAACCTGCCTACCTCGCTCAGCATTCAGATGGCGAGTATTCTGGCCGCTTCGACCGCACTGGGCCGGTTTGGGGCGGGGGTACTGCTGCGCCGGATTTCGTGGTACTGGCTGCTGATGATCTGCTTGGTTATTTCGGGTGGACTGGTGCTGCTGGCCTTGCCGCTGGCCAGTTCGGTGGGTGATCGGGCGGTGACGGGCTGGGGCGATGCACCGTTGGCTGCGTTCGTTTTCCCCATGATCGGCTTATTCATCGCGCCCATCTATCCGGCCATTAACTCCGCCATCCTGAGCAGTTTACCGTTGCGCCAACACGGCCCAATGGCCGGCCTGATCGTTATTTTCTCGGCTCTCGGCGGCACCACGGGGTCTATTATTACGGGCAGTGTATTTCAGACATACGGCGGACAAACAGCCTTCTATTTCTCGCTCGTGCCAATTGTATTATTACTGGTGCTGATTACGGTCTTCAGCCGGATGCAGGATAAAAATCAGGAGCGTTCGGACCAGGTTATCGGGAGCCGATAAACGCTATCTTTGAATCGGTCCCACTGTAACCTATCCTAATGACCGACGACGAACGGAATGATCTGCTGTTGCTTAAGAGAGTGGTCTCCCGGTATTTAGTCGACACGGAACAACAAATTATAGACTACAGCCCACATGCCGATAGGGAAATCTTTGAATTTATCATTGTGAAAGCTCGTAGTTAGGAGAAGGTATTAACTGAAATTGACCGGCGATTACAAAATGAAGACTGACTATGACGGAGATACAACAGAAAATCAACGCACTACTGGCTCTCAAAGCGCAGGCTCAAACAGACCAAGACAGATCAAGAGCACACATCGAACTCCTGCGTTATCATTACTTCCTGTCAGAAGACGACAAGGACAGCGTTGCTGGGGTAATGAAATCTACATTAGACGAACTTGATCGAGTTCCAATGCCGCCTGACCCGCTCCTGCAACGCGCCGAAGAACTGCTCAATCGCATCAAATCCCGCGTTCCACAGCCGTAACTGACTGAATCTTACCCACTCCTCGTTCACTTCTGCTTATGCAACGGCCTTGTTTCCTTCTGACCTTGTTGAGTGTGACTCTATTGGGCCTTTTGCAACCCATCTTCGCCCAAACACCGAAACCCATCTTCCCCGTGCCCCTCAGCCCACGTCTGGCCAATTACCAGATCGACGTGACGCTTGACCCGGCTACCAAAAAACTCACCGGCCGCGAAACGCTGACGTGGCGTAATCCATCCAGCGACGTGATCCCGGAGTTGCGGTTTCACCTGTATTTAAACGCATTTCGGAACGATAAATCGACGTTTATGCGCGAGTCGGGCGGGCAGTTGCGGGGTAACCAGATTGACCGTACTGCAAAGAATTCGTACGGCTCAATAGACGTGGTGTCCATGAAGGTGCGGGGTGGGCAGGCGCTGGCGTATCAATTTATTCAGCCCGACGATACAGACAAGAACGATCACACCGTCATTCGGGTGCCACTCAGTAAACCCGTCAGGCCGGGCGAGACCATTGTGCTCGACATTGCATTCCAGGCTAAACTGCCCAAGATTTTCGCCCGGACGGGATTCAGCCGCGACTATTTTCTGGTGGGGCAGTGGTTCCCTAAAATCGGGGTGTACGAACCTGCCGGAACACGCTACGCGACGCAGGGACAGTGGAACTGCCACCAATTTCATGCCGATTCGGAATTCTATGCTGATTACGGCACCTACGACGTCAACATCACAGCGCCAAAGGCGTACTGGGTTGGTGCTACGGGTCTGATGACGGGCGAGAAGTCCGGCCCGAACAATACTAAAACGACCCGCTGGCACGCCGAAGACGTTGTTGATTTCGCGTGGACGGCGTCGCCCCATTTTCAGGTGGTTGAGGACCAGTGGAAACGACCGGTGGGTGGTGTTGTCAAGATCGAATTGCTGATGCAGCCAGAGCATGTGCATCAGGCCGGTCGGCACATGGACGCGGTCAAACGGGCACTGGCTTATTTCGATAAAAACCTTGGCCGTTACCCGTTTCCGAACGTGACCGTTGTGGACCCACCTCTGCACGCCAGCGGCTCAGGTGGGATGGAATACCCTACGTTCATCACCGCCGGAACCGCCTGGTTTCTGCCCGATGGCGCCCGCTTTCCGGAGATCGTGACGGTGCATGAATTTGGTCATCAGTATTTTATGCAGTTACTGGCCAGCAACGAATTCGAGGAAGCCTGGCTCGACGAGGGATTCAACCAATATTACGAAGGCCGGATTATGGACGACTGGTACGGTCTCCGGTCGTCGCAGGTCGACCTGTTCGGTTTCAGGATGGGCGATATGGAAAGTTCGCGGGATAGCTACGTGCACCAAGATAACCCCGCCATTGGCTCGTCGTTCGGTAATACGTGGCAACTGCCCGAGGGCCAGTACGGGGTGCTGACCTACTCCAAAACGGCGACCTGGCTCCGAACGCTGGATGGACTGGTGAGCAGGCGGGTGATGGACGAAATCATGCAAACGTATCTTATTCGGTGGCGGTTCAAACACCCCAATGCGCAAAGTTTTATCGACATTGTCAATGAGATTGTGCCGAAGCGGTTAGGGCAGCGGTACGGTCCCGACATGAACTGGTTTTTCGATCAGGCGCTGTATGGTGACAAAGTCGTTGATTACCAGTTGTTTTCCATTAAAAATAAGAAGCCGGGAGGTCAGCGCCAATCAACTCTGACTGTTCGGCGCAACGCCGATGGGCAGATGCCGGTGGACGTGCGGGTGCATTTCGACAATGGTAAAGAATTGATGTTATTCTGGGACGGCAAATCTCGCCAACGGACGTTCACACTCACCGAGAAAGCGGACGTCGTTTGGGCCACCGTCGATCCTGAGCAGAAAATTTACATGGACACCAACCTGAATAATAATAGTCTGACGCTGAAACCGTCGTCGGCACCGGCGGCTAAATTCGCGACAAAATTCCTGTTCTGGGTCGAGAACTGGATGCAGTGGCTGGCCTGGCTGGCGTAGGGCTGGTAAATTTCTCGTATCTTTCAGTAAACGAACCGGGTAAAACGATGAGCATTCAGGAAATAAGGAGCCGAATTCACCAGTTGGTGGATAAAGAGGAAGACGAAACTTTACTGGAAGCAGTAAATAGAATTTTAGCAAGGAATACTGAAAGCGACATTCTGGACGACTTAACTGAAGAGCAACTATTGGGAATCGAGCAAGCCCGCGAGGAAGCTCGACAGGGGAAGGGAATGCCGTTAGCAGATTTCAAACGCAAAATGGAGACTAAGTGGCCACAATTAAAATCATTGTAACGCCGTTAGCAGATGCTGATGTAAACAATATAGCTGATTTTCTGCAAGAAAGCCGATCACCTGAATTAGCTATCCGGTTTGTGAATGCGTTCTATAAAAGTCTCGACATAATTGAGTTCGCACCGGAAATAGGAACCCCTTCCTTTAAAGTAGTAGGTGTAAGAAGAAAAATGATCGATAAATACAACGCACTCTATTACGAACTTGTGGGTGACACTCTGTATGCATTGCGCGTTATCGACACCCGTAGCAACCCAGATGCGAATCCATATTGAGCATGACTTTTCCTGATATAACTACCATTTTACAGAACCACTTCGGCCCGGATACCTTCCCCGTCAATACGAGCAATCCCCAGCCGTACCTCACGGTCCCAACTGACCGGATCGTTGACCTTTGCCAATTTCTGCGCGACGATGAGCGGCTGTTCTTCGATCTCTTGGCCTGCGTCACTGCGATTGATAATGGGCCAGAAGTCGATACGATGGAGGTGATTTACAACCTCACATCCATTCCCTACGAACACAATTTGATGCTCAAAATCGTTGTGCCGCGCAACGCCGATGGACGGCCTCTGCCGTTGGTGCCGAGCGTGTCGCACATCTGGCGCACCGCCGACTGGCACGAGCGCGAAGCCTACGACCTCGTCGGCATCCACTTCACGGGCCACCCCGACCTGCGCCGGATTCTGCTGCCCACCGACTGGAATGGTCATCCGTTACGCCGGGATTATAAAGAGGACGAACAATATCATGGAATAAAGACGCAGTAAACTGTTGCGAGTTGGCAGAAAGCAGTTTTGTCGTTTCATTTGTTGATACCATCAAGACCCGACTGCTACCTGTCCATGAATTCATTGTTCCGTGTTTCTATAGTATTCATCGCTTTCTGGTTATTGTCTACCGTCCTGTTTGCCCAGGACCGCCTGATTCCCGATTCGGTCATCGTTCAGGGACGCATTTGGAATCTTTCGGCCCGGCTCTACCGCGAGTCGCCAACGGTTCTGGTGAGCCGCAACAACATCCTGCAAGCCAGTCGGGAGCTGGTTCGCCCGGCTCCGCTCAACGTCGATGGTACGTTTCGAGTAGCGTTGCCGTTAGTTTACCCACTGGAAGAAATGTATTTCAACTACGGCCGCATCTCGACTGCGTTTCTGGCCGCGCCCGGTACGTTGAGCATTGATTTAGACGCTGATTCGCTGTTTACGGCGGCTGTGCCATTCCGATTCGGGGGTGTCAACGCTCAGGTAAACAGCCAGTTTGCGCGGTACAAGGATTTTGAAGCCGCTTTCCCCGATAAGCCCGACAACGCAAAGTTGTCTGAGCAGGTTGGCGACAAAAGTGCATCTGAAACGTACAGCGCTGTGGTGACTGCGTATCAAACACCCTTCCGGCGGTTTGCTGCCCGTCTGACGATTTATCCATTAGTATCGCGCTGGGTGCAGTCCATTAACCGATACAATGCGGCCGGGTTCGTGTATGATAAGGCGATGTTTGAGTCTGCCCGACTGCCCGTGTCGCTCAACGATTCGCTCCGCCCACCCAACGACCGGCTGCTGACGGCAGCCCGAACGTCATCCATGAATCAATTTGCGCGGTACGCTACCCAGCGGGCTTCCACGCTGGAGACTGCGTCGGGCGGGAGCCTGCCCGTTCAGGCGCTCTCATCGCTCTTACTGCGCTACGGTCGTAACCTGACCGAAGATGAACAAACCCGGCTGCGCGGGTACATAGATAATGACAAGACGGCGAAAGCGTCGGACCTGCGGTTTTTTCAGAATTTAGTGAAGCGCAGTAGCGACACGATTCAGCGGCTGGTGGCCTATGAAAACCTCATCCGGCGCAGTCGGGCGGAATTCGACAGCGCATCAGTTGATTACCTGACGGCCTACTGGTTAGCTAATGCATTACCGACGCTGACGCTCAACTTTGCCAAACTCCTGTACACCTACGCCCGGCCGCAGGTTACCGATCCCCAACTTGCGCAATCACTCGATGAACTGTACCGGCTGGAGGTGGGCGACAGCACCCGCGTTCGGGCAGCCGTACAGCGGCTACAGCCCGCGACGGCCAAACTGGGCAACGCCGAAATTTCGCCGGGCGTATTCGTTACCCGCGACCCGACGACCGACGGCTCCGCCCTTTTCGATCAACTGATTGCCGTCAACCGGGGTAAGGTCATCTACCTATTGCTGACGTCAGCCTCGCTGGACGATGGGCGGCAGGCGGCCCTCGACGCGCAACGGCTGCGCAGTACGTATCGAAACCGGGATTTCGCTCTTGTGTACTTACCCGTTCTGAACAACGATCCTGTGTTATGGGCGGAGTTTGCGACTAAAAATAACCTCGCGGGCGATCACCTGTTATTCACTGAACTCCAACTGATGGATGTGGCGCAACGATTACGGCCACAGGGCGAAGTCTCTGCCACGGTCATTAACCGCCTTGGTAAGATTGTTAAACGAAACGCGCCCTTGCCGGGCGCGTTCGAGGAAGTGAGGAAGGTTGTAGAGAAGAGTTTGTAAACTCACTTCGCCCACCAAAGCTTGGTTTGCATGGTGTTGGCTCCGCCCATAGCGATTAGAGCCGCTTTGAAATTGGGACCGTTCAGGTTCTCCTCCGACGACGGGTACGGTAGCCGCGTTGGAATCATGCCCGCGTTGTAGTTCTGTGCCGGGACCTTCAGTGCTGGAATGCCCGTCCGCCGGAACTCCGTCCACGCTTCGACTTCCTGCCCGAAGAGGGCCAGCCATTTTTGCTCCAGCACCTGCGTCCGTGCAGCCGTAGCGTCGGCGCTGAGTTTGTTGACGGTGAGATAATCGACGGGAAGTGTCGCGCCAAATTGCGTCATGGAGGCCCGGATACCGTCTTCGTAGGCTTTGGCTGCGTCGCCCGCTGCCGCAACGCCTTTCAGCGCGGCTTCAGCTTTGATGAAGTTTAGTTCGGCGAATGACATCAGTACGCCCGGAGCCGTAGCGGCCGTGAAATAGTCACCGATTTTAGAGGTTTTCGACAGTCCCAGATTGCCCGCATCTACGTTGCCCAGCCCGTTTGGTACGCCGACGTACTCGCCACCGCTCTCCGCTTTCTTGGCAAACACCACCAGTCGGGGGTCTTTCAATGCCTGGAGCTTATCGACCAGCGTTTTCGATACGCGGTGATCGTCGCGGGTTTTACGGTTCTCATTGACCCGGTTATTGTTGGGGGCCGACGCCAAGTAAGCTAACTGCACATTATCGGCATTTGACGCCAGCACGGGGTACTTAGCCGGGTCGCCGAGGATGCGTTCCATTTCGACTTTGGCCGTGGGCGCATCGGCTTTGCCCAGCATCCGGTTCAGCAGGCGCAGGCTAAGCGAGTTGGCAAATTTCTTCCACTTCGTCATATCGCCTTTGAACAGAATGTCGGTATCGGCGTTGACCGTTTTCGTATTAATTAGCTCACTCGCCGTTTTGAGTTCAGCCACCAGCCCCGTATACACATCCTTCTGCGCGTCGTATTTCGGGTAAATCGTGCCTTTGGTGCCTAATAGAGCCTCTGTGTACGGAATATCGCCGTACACGTCGGTCAGTTGCGAGAACACGTACGAGCGCATAATCAGCCCGATAGCCTGATAGTTTTCGTTACCCGACGTCTTGCCGAGGTCGATGATTTTCTGGTAACTGGCGTTGGCTTCGATGTACAGATTCTGCCAGGGTGTGTCCTGCACGTCGGTCGTGAAGTTAAACTGGTCGATCTCGGTGTACTGAATTCGGGCGAGGTGCTGCGACCAGAGCGGTCCCACGTCGAGGCCCAGCGAACCGCCCACCACCGAGTTCACCGTGATGCGAATGGCGTGGGGCATCAGCAGTTCGGCGGGTAAGCTGACCGGGTCATTGGGGTTCGCGTTGATTGTGTCGAAATCCTTTTCGCAGGCCGTCAGGGTGAGGAGCGAAAGAGCGAAAGATAGAAAGAGTGATTTCTTCATAGTCGATTTCATATGATTGCTGATTTTGTCGGGTGCGTTTTGTCATCCCGACGAAGGAGGGATCTCAAGTATGTCAGGTTGAGATCCCTCCTTCGTCGGGATGACAAACACTAAAAGTTAAGGCCAAGATTGAAGCCAATACTCCGGGCCGAGGGCAGGTTGCCGTTCTCAAAGCCCTGCACGTTGCCATCGCCGTAGAAGCTGGTTTCGGGGTCGATGTGCGGCACTTTAGAGTAGAGCAACGCTAAGTTCCGGCCAACAACCGAGAAGACGACGCCCCGGATTTTGGTGCGGGCCAGTAGTGAAGCCGGTAGCGCAAACGACAGCCGAGCCTCGCGCCACTTCACAAAATCGGCGTCGAACATGTAAGCTTCGTTGTTGTTGCGGTTGTAGAACGTGTGGAAATACGTCTCCGCCGAAATGTTAGTTGTGTTCGGGGCGTAGGTCGTCGTGCCATCCGCATTCACAGTAGCCACTGTCCCCTTACCGACGATGCCCGTTTCGCGCCCTTCCAGCGTTTCTTTCAACACACCTGTGTAGCGGCCGATGTTGATCGAGTGCGCAAATAGTTGCCCACCTACCCGAACGTCGAACAAGGTGCTGAGCGTGAAAGCTTTGTATGTAATCGCGTTCTGGATACCGCCCGTCCATTTCGGCATGATGTTACCAACCACCTTCCGGTCCGACGACACCACTGAAATCCCCGACTTGTCGAAGAGGTAGTTGCCCTGCGGATCGCGGGCGTAGTAAGTGCCGTAGAAATTGCCGTAGGGCGAACCCGGCCGCGCTTCCAGAATCACATTACGAAGCAGCGCCCCCGTGTTGATCTGGTAGTTGGTCAGCCCGCCGAGATCGACCACTTCCGACCGGTTGCGGGCGTAATTGACCGTTACGTCCCACCGGAATCCACTCGCCGACGACTTCACCGGTGACCCCGTCAGTTCAACTTCCCAACCCGAGTTGCGAATTTTTCCGGCGTTGATAATGCTCGTCGCGTAGCCCGAACTAACCGGGACATTGGCCCGCAGAATCTGGTTCGAGGTGGCTTTGTCGTAGTACGTCACTTCCACGTTCAGGCGGTTACCGAACAGCCGCGCTTCCACGCCCGCTTCTACGGCACGCGTAATTTCGGGCTTCAGCGCACTGTTGTAAATCAGGTTGTTTTCCGAGAACGTTGGCGTTGTTCCCCAGGGCGATTCGGACTGGTACACCTGCTGAATGGCGTAGGGATCGGTATCGTTACCCACCTGCGCCCAGCCTGCCCGAAGCTTTAAATACGGTAGCATATTCGATTGAAAACCAAGCATATCAGTCAACACCGCACTTCCCGACACCGACGGGTAGAAATAGCTCCGATTGCCCACGGGCAGCGTACTCGACCAGTCGTTGCGGGCCGTCAGGTCCAGAAATACGTAATCGCGGAACGAGAACCCTGCCGATCCGTACAGGCTGTTCACGACTTTTTGCGTGTTACGGTTATACAGGTCAGGCGTAACTGATGCATTGGAAATGTTGTACAAATTCGGGATGCGCAGTTCGGGAGCGCGAAGCAGATCACGCTGGAAGTACTCGAACCGCCGGTTGCCGCCCGCGTTAACCGTTGCCCGAAAGTCGCCGAACGCTTTGTCAGCGGTCACTAAAAAATCGGTGTTCGACTCGCGGTTGAAGACGTTGTCCTCAGAAAACTCGCCATTGGGCAGGCCAACCCCCCGCGCTCGCTTCGTTGTGCGCCGGTCAATGCCATAGTCTGTGCCGGTGCGGCCCATGATCGAGAGCCACTCCAGCGGCTTATAAATCAGTTGCACATGGCCAATGATGCGGTCTTTGTCGTTGGCGTAAGTCTGCCGATTCAGCACATAGTAGGGATTGTTCCAGTAATTGGTGTTCCAGTTCCGCTGCACAGGCCACTGACTGGGGTCGGTGCCGGATTCCTCATATTGCTTGAGGTCGTTCAAATCAATCTGCCGCCCGAACCACGTCCAGTATAGGTTCAGGTTCTGGCGGTTGTCGGAGCCGTCGCGGATGTAGTTGACCGACGCCCGCGCCGTTAGGGTTTTGGTGAGTTGATAGCCTGCGTTGAAGGCCACCGTGTTGCGCCGGTAATTGGTGTTGGGGTACATGCCTTTTTGATACAGGTTCGTGAACGACAGCCGGAAATCGGCTTTATCGCTCCCGCCCGCAATGGCGATGTTGTTGGTCGTCGTGACACCCGTTTCATGGAAGTCTTTTATGTTGTCGGGATGGGCCACCCAGGGCGTTGCCGTGCGTTTGCCGTCGGCCCCAATGGGCGAATTGTACTGCGGCAACAGCCGACCATCGAGCCGTGGTCCCCAGCTTTCATCGACGCCATCGGCCACGCCACCACCCTTGCCGTCCACGTACGAAAACAATCCCTTGGAGCCTTGTCCATATTCATTCTGGTACTCCGGCAGGCGAAACGGCCGGTCGAAGGTGACGTTGGAATTGATCGAAACGCCCAATCCTTTCTGCCCCTTACCCGACTTAGTGGTGATGAGAATGACGCCATTAGCCGCCCGTGATCCGTAAAGCGCGGCTGCGTTGGCCCCTTTCAACACCGTAATCGTCTCAATATCGTCAGGGTTAATGGCCGCTGCTCCGTTGCCATAATCGACCGTCGTGTTGTTGGTGTTCGTTGCCGAACTGCTCGGCGCGGTGTTGTTGCTGCTGTTGATAATCGGGATACCATCGACCACAAACATCGGCTGGTTGTTGGAGCCGATGGAGTTGGCCCCCCGGATCATAATCCGCGATGATGCACCCGGTTGCCCGTTAGAGTTGGTCACCTGCACCCCTGCGATCTTACCCGACAGCGCGTTGATGAGGTTCGTGGGGCGGGCCTGCGTCAGTTCGGCTCCTTTGAGTTCCTGAATGTTGTAGCCGAGCGCTTTTTTGTCCCGCGCAATACCCAACGCCGTCACGACCACCTCACCGAGTTGTGAGGCATCTTCAGTGAGTGTAATCGTTAGTTGCGTTTGTGAGCCGAGGGCTATTTCCTGGGCTACGTAGCCGATGTACGAAACAGTCAATGTAGTCGGTTCGCCGTCGCGATTGGGAGCGGCACTGAGCGCAAATGCGCCTTCTGCGTCGGTCACGGCTCCAATGGACGTTCCTTTCATGAGTATGTTGGCACCGGGAAGTCCTTTCCCGTCGGTTTTAGACAGAATCTTCCCGGTAATCTGCCGGGCGCTCTGTGCCCACCCGACCGAAGCGGCCAGTATCCAGAGCGTGATGAATAATACGTAACGCGGCACCGCAGAGCCGTGTCTGACGTGAGTAAACGTATGTTGCATGGGTCGTTCGGTTGTAGTGAACTATAAATAGAAACTGTAGTAAGTCGTTAAATATACCGAACAAATGGAGGTTGTTAGATTGATAAACAGAGTTAATGTTTTAGATTAATTAATAATTGCAAAATATAATTGGGTTAATACTATTTTATCTCTACAATTTCAATAGGCTATGATAAATGGTCAGTATATACAAAGGCCCAACCACCTTGCAGCAGTTGGGCCTTTGTATGTATTGCAAATAAATTCCCGTTCGTCGTCCAAACTTAGCGGGTGTCAGTCCGCCAGATTTTTCAGGTAAGCAATGCTTTTTGGCATCTGCTCATATCGTAGCCGTGATTGTGGTAACAGAACGTCAGGCCGTTTTCTTTCAAAATTTTGCCCACCCGGTTGAAATCCTCAACGGCTTTTTTTGCATTGTCGAGGTTGAAATTACCTTTCTGGTGCGGAATCCAGGAGACCATCACGAACGAAGCTCCCAACGCTTTTGCTTTGACAACTGCTTCTTCGGGCGCTTTCGCGATCTGTTCGTAGCCCGCTCCCGTCGAAGGAATTTTGATGCCCCGCTCGTCGCACAGTTTCCTGAATTCTTCGGGAGTCATGCCCCTCGGTGCGCCCGCTTCTATTTCAGTAATGCCCAGCGCTTTAATAGTATCTAAGGTGGCAACAACACTTTTTGGGAAGCTATTTCGGTAGGTGTAGGCCTGAACACCAAGCGGAAAGGTGTACAGCGATTTTCCTTTCTGGGCAACACTGTCGGTTACGTTGAGGGCTAGGGTCGTTGCCAGACACAACGAAATGAGGATTTTTTCATGGCTACAGGTTTTTCTTCTTCAATTCATTGACGGCGAAATCGGCGGCACGGGCGGTGAGCGCCATGTACGTCAGCGAGGGGTTTTGCGTGGCTGTGGATGTCATGCAGGCGCCATCGGTCACGAATACATTCTTGCAGTGGTGGAGTTGATTCCACTTGTTGAGCAGCGAGGTTTTCGGATCGTTCCCCATCCTGACGCCCCCCATTTCATGAATATCGGACCCCGGATTGGAATGAGTATCAACCGCTTTGATGTTGGTGAAACCGGCTACGGTGAACATCTCCGTCAGTTGTTCTAAATAATCCTTTACCATCTTATCGTCGTTCTCCGTCCATTCGGCCGAGGTAATCAGTTGCGGAATACCATACTGATCTTTCAGGTTGAGATCGAGACGCACGTGGTTGCGTTCAATGGGAATCGTTTCGCCCATCATCCACGAGCTGACGTTCCAAGGGCCTAACTCCGGGTTCAACAGCCGCTCCTTGAGTTCAAGACCCATGCCCTCGCGGTTTTGAACGGTGCCCCGGCCCCCGCCAACGCCAGCCGCGTAACCTCTTAAAAAGTCGGTCTCCTGCTTATGCAAATTCCTGAACCGGGGCAGGTAGCCGTTGCTGGGGTTCCGGCCGTCGGTCGTTTTGTCCAGAAAACCTTCGTACTGCGCCGATACCTTACCCCGGTAGTTGTGCCAGGCGACGTATTTGCCGAGCAGCCCGCTGTCGTTGCCAAGGCCGTTCGGGAAACGGCTGGAGATCGAGTTCAGTAAAATCAGGTTGCTGTTCAGAGCGGAGCCGTTCACGAAAATGATTTTGGCGTAAAACTCCAGTACCTGCTTCGTGTTGGCATCCACGACCCGAACGCCGGTCGCTTTCCCTTTCGCATCGTCGTAAATAATTGAATGCACCACCGAAAACGGGCGTAGCGTCATGTTCCCCGTTTTGGCCGCCCACGGCAGCGTCGATGCGTTGCTGCTGAAATAACCGCCTAATGGACAACCTCGTACGCAAAGTGTGCGGTGCATACATTGTGCCCGGCCCTGCTCGTAATGGATTGGTTCAGGCTTGGTAATGTGGGCGCACCGTCCCTGAATAAGCTGACGGTCCTGGTAGTTCTTGCTGAGAACCGTCTGGAAATGAGACTCTACGCAGTTCAACTCGATGGGCGGCAGAAACTCCCCGTCGGGCAGATGGGGCAACCCATCTTTATTGCCCGAAATACCCGCGAATTTCTCGACGTGGCTGTACCAGGGCGCAATGTCTTTGTAGCGAATGGGCCAGTCGACGGCGAAACCATCGCGCAGTGGACCTTCAAAATCGAAGTCGCTCAGCCGTTGCGTCTGCCGCGCCCACAGCAGTGATTTTCCGCCAACGTGATAGCCGCGCGTCCAGGTAAAGGGTTTCTCTTCAACGAACGGTTGCTCATCGGGTTTGATGGCCCAATGGAGCGTTTCCTCGCGCATGAAGGAGCGACTTTTGCCATACTCCGCTCGCACACTTAGAGGCACCTGTCCGCGATGTTCAACCTCCCAAGGGTTCAGGTTGGCGGTAGGGTAGTCTTCCCCGTGCTTCACGTCGCGGCCACGCTCCAAGACCAGCGTTTTCAGCCCTTTTCCGGTCAGTTCTTTAGCGGCCCATCCGCCACTGATCCCTGAGCCAATTACGATGGCGTCGAAGCGGTCCCGCTCCGGCGTACCGGTCGTTACGGTCATTGCCTTAACCGCATCTATTGCAAGATTTGCCATGTTAGTTGCCGATTGGTATGAACGGAATTAAGGTTTCAATTCGACGGATGCCGTTTTAACCGGAGCGGGCACACAACCATAGAAATGGCCGGGAGCCATCACGTAGTGCAGGTGCTTAGTCATCACGTATTCAGAGGTTGTGTAGCCTTGGATAGTGAGATTTTTCACTAACTGAAAGCCCTTGGTAATGGCCGGGTCGGTGGATATTTCCAGTTTTCGGAGTGTCTCCTGCCGCTGCGCTGCCGTGCCGTCGGCGAAAGGCTTGCCAAAGGTCTCGGTGCTCAGCTTTTCTACCGTTTCCAAACCAGTTTTCAGATTATCCTGCACGTCTTTTTCGTAGCAGTCTTCCACCATTTTCTGGATAAACTTATGAACGCTCAGCGTTTTTGCGCCGGGTGTGTCGGACTCCGGGATCAACGTTTCGGCAATGTCGGCCAGTAAATCTCCCTGCTGACGTGACAAGAAAGGGTACAGCACCTGCGCCGACGCCGTCGTCCATCCGTTTGCCCAGGCTGGCAATGTAAAGAGCCCCCCGGCAGCCATCGCCATGTTTTTGAGTACAACGCGTCTCTTCATCACCCTGATATTCTAATTTGTAGTTGGCTCTGTTCGCTTAATAATAAAGCGATTCTACCCTGACTACTACCTGTTTAACTCATTAGTTTATGTAGATAAACGCCAAATCGAGTTACCCTTTTCTATGACTAATTATGTACTTCCGTCACAATCCGTACTGATCGAGTAAATACACTAAGGCGGCCATCGAAGCCGCGCCGAGTTCAAGCTCACGCTGACTGACCGACTCAAAATTGTCGACTGGCGTGTGGTGGTAATCGAAATACCGCTGCGAATCGGGCTTGAAACCAAACAGCACCGTGCCCGACTGCGCCAGCGGCCCAATATCAGCCCCACCGCTGCCCGGCCCGATTTCGGTCAGGCCATACGGTGCCAGCAGTGACTTATAAGGCATGACTTTAGCCCGCTGTTCGGGCGTCCCCACGATGCCGAAGCCACGGGGCGTGAACCCGCCATTGTCCGACTCAACGGCCGCAATGTGCTTCTCGTTGCTCTTCTTAGCTACGTCAGCGTATTGAACACCCCCACGCAGACCGTTTTCCTCGTTCATGAACATCACGGCCCGAATCGTGCGCTTCGGTTTGATGCCCAGCGACTTCATAATTCGCAGCACTTCGATAGACTGAACGCAGCCCGCGCCGTCGTCATGAGCACCTTCGGCCAGGTCCCACGAATCGAGGTGGCCACCCACAACAATGATCTCGTCGGGTTTCTCGCTGCCTTTGATCTCCCCAATCACGTTGTATGATTTAGCATCGGGTAGCGTTTCGCAGTTTTGCTTAAAATAGAAGGTCAGGTTCGAATTGTCTCTTAATGCTTTGCTGAGCAGATCGGCTCCGTTGGTGCTGATGGCGGCCGTTGGAATTAGCGCCACGCCGGTGCCGTATCGCATTCCGCCCGTGTGCGGATTGTCGTCGTGTACGTTCGTCATGGAGCGCACAATGGCACCAACCGCGCCTAATTTGGCGGCCTCCGTGGCACCGTTGGCCCGCTGATCGACGGCCCCGCCGTAGGCCTCGAACGTGTTAATCTTGGTTGGGTCCATTGGCCGGTTGAAAAACACGATTTTGCCCCTCACTTTGTCTGCTCCCAGTGCCCGTAGTTCAGGGAAACTTTTTACTTCAATCAGGCCTGCTTCAACGCCCTTCGGTCCCGTCGCTACTGAACCTCCCAGCGCGGCAATCGGTACCGTCTGCTTCTGCTTGTTGGTGCGAAAATAAGCTTCTTCTTTCTCTCCCCGCACCCAATGCGGCACCATCACCTCCTGCAAAAACACCCGGTCGAATCCCTGCTGTTCCATCACCTTTTTCGCCCAGTCAACGGCTTTTTGTGCGCCCTCCGACCCGCTAAGCCGGGGGCCAACTTGCTTGGTCAGGTAACGCAGCCATTCGTAGGATTTACCATTGCCGAGCGCTTCGTTGTAGATGTTGCGAATCGCGACGGAGTCGGCGTTTTGGGCGTGGGTAACGCCGATAAGCAGCCCCAGCAGGAGAGTAAGTGTTGTTTTCATGGTCAGGTTGTATTCGTTTGGTGGCAAGATATAGAAACGCCCGGCTACTTCGCAGCAACCGGGCGTTTCTATACATCATCATTCTAAAAAAACTACATATTAATGGCCCGGTTGTCCGTTGCGGCCAGACAGGCTTCTTTGAACGCTTCGGTATACGTCGGGTGAGCGTGCGACATGCGGCTGATGTCTTCAGCCGACGCCCGGAATTCCATTGCTACCACGGCTTCGGCAATCATGTCGGCCGCGCGGGGGCCGATGATGTGAACACCCAAAATCTCGTCGGTATCCTTGTGGGCCAGCACTTTAGCCAGTCCATCGATGTCCATACTCGCCCGCGCCCGGCCCAGCGCTTTGAACGGAAATGAGCCGGTTTTGTACGGAATGCCTTCCGCTTTTACTTCTTCTTCGGTGTAGCCAACGGCCGCTACTTCGGGCCAGGTGTAGACCACGTTCGGAATCAGGCGGTAATGAATGTGCGGCTTCTGACCGGCAATGGTTTCGGCGATGAACGTACCTTCTTCCTCGGCTTTATGCGCCAGCATAGCCCCGCGAATTACGTCGCCGAGAGCGTAGATGTGCGGTACGCTCGTGCGCAGGTTGCTGTCGACTTCGATCTTTCCTTTGGGATCGGCCTGCAAACCGGCCGCTTCGAGGTTCAGACCGTCGGTATACGGCTTGCGACCAACTGAGACCAGGCAATAGTCGCCATTTAGAGTGATCTGTTTCCCGTCGGGCGTGTCGATGCTTACTTCAACCTCCTCGCCCTTGTTTTCGACCTTTGTGACTTTGTGGTTGAAATAGAAATCCGCGCCGAGTTTTTTAATAGCTTTCTGAAGTTCCTTGCCCATCGTTTTGTCCATCGTTGGAATCATCGAATCGGCAAACTCGATAAATGATACTTTACCACCGAGCCGCGCAAACACGGAGCCGAGTTCCGCCCCGATGACGCCCGCGCCAATGACGATCATGTGCTTCGGCACCTGCTCCAGTGTTAAAGCCTCGGTGGAGGTGAGGACGCGCTTTTTGTCGAGCGGCATCGACGGGAACGACATCGGTTTTGAGCCGGTTGCGATCACGATGTTTTTGCCTTTAATGGTCTCCTCACTGCCATCAGCTTTGGCGATTTTGATCGTATTCGCATCCACAAACGAGCCAAGCCCGTAGAACGTGTCAATCTTGTTTTTCTTCATCAGGAACGCCACGCCCTTCGTCGTTTGATCGACAACCTCCTGCTTCCGGTGAATCATCTGCGGCATGTCGACCTGCAAATCGGCCAGCTTAATGCCATGCTCGGCGAAGGTATGGGCCGCGTTGTAAAAATGCTCCGACGAGTCGAGCAGTGCTTTCGACGGAATGCAGCCGACGTTCAGGCACGTACCGCCCAGCGTCGGGTATTTCTCGATAATGGCCGTTTTCAATCCGAGTTGAGCGCACCGAATC
Source organism: Spirosoma arcticum (assembly GCF_054779955.1). Taxonomy (NCBI): domain Bacteria; kingdom Pseudomonadati; phylum Bacteroidota; class Cytophagia; order Cytophagales; family Cytophagaceae; genus Spirosoma; species Spirosoma arcticum. Next base: position 252,426 of record NZ_BAAGXG010000007.1, on the reverse strand, counting down.
GCACCCGTATAGCCGCCCGGTCCTGAACCAATAATAATAACGTCGTATTCCATGTTTGCAGTTTTGTAGGGGTTTGTGGTTTGAGCGTTCGTGGTTGGCTGACGCCGATGCGGTAAGCAATCAATAACACGCCAGCCAACCACGAACGCTCAAACTACAAACCAACCGTTCAGTTAAAAAGCATTGTAACTGCAAATTTGGTTCAGAATTCGATTGCCCAAACCGATTTCCGAAAAATCGTGTTGGTGGTTCCGTATGGCTCTGTTTATTGGGGACCAATTCGTTTCAGTGTATGCGTGTTGCTTATTTAGGTTGTCTTTTAATTGCGCTGATTGTCAGCAGTTGCCAGAACTCCGCCCCGCCAAATCAGCCCAACGTGTATTATGACGTGGCGGGCTACGTGAAACGCCAGATTGCCGACCTTTCAGCCCGCAAACCACTGGTCAGCAAAACGGTATTGATCAATGAAAAGACGAGTCGGCAGGACATCCGCGACGTGAACTGGAGCCGCGAACTGGAACTCTTCAGCCAGGCTGACATTAACAAACCGGCCCTCCGAACGAGCTACCGGATCACCCGACCTGACTCGCTGACGTATCAATATACGCTGAAAAAATCGGAAGAGAAACTAACGGTACGGTCGCTACGGGTGCAATTAGACTCAGCGACGCGTCAGCCGCGCCGGATCGAGGCTGTGCTGCAAACGGCCAACGCGTTGTATTCTTCAGAGCGGCATCTATCAATGGAAAGTGGTTCGGCGGGACCTAACGGCTGGCAGGTGCGGCACTACAAACTGTCGGGTTTTCAGAAACTGCCGTATTTTGATAAGAATGCCTTTGCGGTGGAGGGAAGGGTGAAGTGAGTTGAAACTTTGCCAAAGTTGACGTAATTCCTAACGTAACCTACTTCGTTGTAATCGCCATCATTCCCTGCGGATGGTTGATGTCAACGTGGCCAATACTATTGGGAGAAAGAGCACTCACTTGCTCTTCGGTGGCTTTCTTGCCGTCGATGGTAAAATGCTTTGCGCCCCCAAACGCTGTTTTATCACCGTCTTCATTCTCTAACTGAAATCGAATCGGCAAATTATACCGCACATTTACCTCTTTGCCGCCGTGTTTTGCGGGATTCCAGCGGGGCATCTGGTTCATCACCCGAACGGCTTCTTCGTCGGCTCCAAAGCCGATACCTTTTAAAATTTTCACGTCGGTGATGTCCCCTTCTTTAGTTAAAACAAAGTTTACGAAGACGGGGCCTTCAGCTTTTGCCTTCTCAGCAGCAATGGGGTACTTCAGATTCTGACCGAGAAACTCGCCCAATTTCTTCATGCCGCCCGGAAAGGTTGGAGATTCTTCCACAGCGTCGAAAATCTTACCTTCTACTTTGACGGGCTTAACGGCAGTTCGTGCTTTGGCAAGACCGGCTTCACTTTGGGGCTGATCACGGTCGGGCTGGGTACAGAGCGTGAGCAGTCCGGCGAGGGGCAGGACGAGGGCGTAACTGAGCAGCGCCCGGCGATGGGTTTGTGGTTTTTGTAACATAACGATTCGTTGTTTTAGGGTTGACACGGAAACAAAAGGCGTTGTGAGCACGGCCGACGGCACATTGAGCGCGTAGGCAACCAACTGCTGGGCGTAGTCGGGGCGGGGCGCGGTTTGGGCTACGGCTTCGTCGGCCAGAAACTCGTGGACTTCCTGTAAACTGCGTTTGTACAGCAGCAGCATCGGATTGAACCAGAAAGCAGCCCGCACGATCTCGATAAACAGAATATCGGCAGTGTGACGCTGGTGAATATGCGCTTCCTCGTGACGAAGCAGCGCGTCGGGTTCGGTCTGGGCGTCGGTCTGGTTGAGTACCAGATACCGCCCAAACGAGAACGACGGTACGCAATCGTTGGAAAGACGTACGAGCGTGTATTCCCGGCCGCGCTCGACTGAACCACTTCTAATGAGCCGAAATACCGCCCGCCCGTTCAGGCTCAGGCGCACGAGCATTACCGCGACGCCAAGACCGTAAATCAGCCAAAACCACTGATCTGTCGTCAAGCCGTTTGTTTGTGCGGCTGTGTTCGCACCAACCACGAACGTTGGCAGCGTGACTGTACCCCCCGTGGTCTGTGAGGACATTGACCACTCATTCGGCAGGCTTACCAGTGGCAACATAACCGAAAGCCCAACCGACAACAGCAAATACATTCGATTCAGACCGAAGAACGTATTTCGGCGCAGGAGCAGCCAATAGCAGCCGTAAAATAGCAGTAGGTACAGGCTGGCGTTGAGAAAGTAAGGGAGGGTGTTCATGGCTTCTTCGTGGTTATGATGACGACGCCGTTTTCGCCTTTTTTGCCGTAAGCTCTTGCGGGAGTATCACTGAGAACGTTAATACTCCGGATGGTTTTCGGATCCAAATTCTTTAGACTATCACTTGTTCCCTCCTTGCCATCAATGATGTACAATCGCTCTTCGCTCAATGGCCCAAGCGGACCAGAACCGCGAATGTGATAAGAATTGCCTTTCTTATAGATTGAATCACCCGAAAAATAGGCTGTTCGAGCGTCGGCAGTTTGTCGAGAACGTGTACCTCGCATCATTGAATCAGCAGTCGAATAAGCCTTTGGATTTACGTCGTTGTAGAGCGCGAAACGAGCGTTCGGATGGTTATCAACGATAGCATTGAACGTTTTGGATGAAGGTGGTGTAACTTGCCCTGTGCGTTTATCTTCTCCCTTATCTATTGCAAACTGAATTGGTAAATTATACTGCACCGCTATCGGCTTTCCGTTCTGTATGCCGGGCTTCCATTTTGGCATTTGACTAACTACTCGCACGGCTTCTTCGTCGCAGCCCCTACCAATACCTTTCAGTACCCGCAGATCCTGGATTTGCCCCGTCCTGGTTACGACGAACTGCACAAACACCCGGCCCTGCACCCGTGCTTGTCGAGCTTCGGCTGGATAGCGCAGGTTTTTGGCTACGTACTGCATGAGTCCCGGAATACCCCCCGGAAATGTTGGCTGCTGTTCTACCACAGTAAACACTTGTCCGTTAATCGTTTGGGGGTCTTGTCCAATTGACGTAGGCATTTTTGGATTGGGCTTAACCGACTTATAATCAGCCGTTGCCCCCATTGCAGGCAAGGTGTCCTGAGATAGCCGGAGCGTAATCGTTAAAACCGTGCTGCTCGTTATTTTACGGGTGATTGATTCAAATCCTAATCGACTGAACATCAATGTTGCCGGGCTTTGTAAGTTGCCAAGTTGAAAGTGTCCTTTCGAGTCGGTTTGAATTAGGCGTTTTCCGTCCATAACCGATGTTCCGGGTAATGGCTCACCGGCAACATTCACAACTTTTCCCGATACGGTAATTGTTTCATCCCTCGCCTGCGTCACGACAGCCGCGATCTCTTCCCGTGCCGTGGTCATGGCCAGTAGGCTGAAGGCCAGCGGCAACACCAGCGCGTACTTGCCCAATGCCCAGCGGTTGGTGGCCCGCTGATGCAGCATCAGAATTCGCTGTTTGAGTAACGAGGAGTTAAAGAAACCATTCGTCAATACGTCGGGTCGGACGCCGAAGGTGTAGTCCACCAAAAAATGAGCGTAGTCCGGCTGACTGCTGGCCTGGTTATCGGCTAGGAACTCATGTACGTGCCGCAACGCCCGCTCCACGAAGGCCAGCGTAATAATCGGCCAGAATAACGCCCGTAAGGTAGCGAGTCCTAACACGTCGGCGCTGTGATGTTGACGGACGTGAACCAGCTCGTGTTGTAGAATCAACTCGTTACCTACGTCGGCTGGGTTCAGCACGACGTACCGGAAAAATGAGAACGTCGGCGTCGTTTGGTTGCGTGGCAGTACCAGTATGTAGCCATCGCGCGGTTGCCGGTTTGATTGCTGGATCAACCGGAGTACCCTGCCCGACTGGATTGCCAGCCGTAGGAGTAAACCGAGCGCAATCAGCCCGTAGGCACAGATGCCAAGCAGCATCCAGTCGGGTCTGGTCGGTTCAACTGGTGCGGTGGCGATAACAGAAACGGGCAGCGCAATCACACCCACCGGAACGGCGAACGTTTCGGCTGTTTGCGCAGGTAAACTCACCAGCGGCAAGGCCAGCGACAGCACCGCCGAGAGCAGTAAATAGACCCGATTTACGGTCAGAAACGTGTGTCGGCGCAGAAACAGCCAGTAGCAGCCCGCGAACAGCAGACCGTAGAGGTTGGCTTTCAGGAAATAGTCGAGGGCGCTCATTGGTCTTTCTTTTTGTTAAGCAGGTTAATGATTTCGTCGGCTTCCGACAGACTGATGTTCTTTTCGTTGACGAAAAACGACACCAACTTCTTGAGCGAATTATCAAAGTAGTTGCTCATCAGTTGCTCGGTCTGGAAACGGCGGTACTCTTCCTCCGTGATCAACGGGTAGTATTCGTGCGTTTTTCCATACGCCGTGTAGCCGACCAAACCTTTCTTTTCCAGAATGCGGATAATGGTCGAGACGGTGTTGTAAGCAGGTTTGGCCGGTGCGTCCAGTTCAGCTTCGGCGTCACCCCGATCCGAACCGGGCAGTTCGGCAAGTACATCTTTGACAAAGCCTTTTTTTAGTTGCCAGAGCACCCGCATAATCTCTTCTTCAGCTTTAGTCAGTTCACGAATGGGCATGGTTTCGGTGGTGATTGAGTTTGATAAACGAAAGGTATGACTAATAGTTTAGTTTTGCAACTAATAAATTAGTTAAATTATTGAAAAAAATAATGTGGTCTGTAAACGGAACCTGCGTTACTTCGCTTCTTCACCCAACAAACGCAGCTATGACGCCCACACAACCGATTAAAGCACTTTTCCTGGACATCGGTGGAGTGTTGCTCACCAACGGCTGGGACCGGCAGGCCCGGCGACGGGCGGCCGAGCTGTTCAATCTCGATTATGAGCAACTCAACGAGCGCCATCACCTCACGTTTGATACCTACGAGTCCGGCAAGCTGAGTTTGGACGACTACCTGAAGCGGATTGTTTTCTACGAGAAACGGTCGTTTTCACCGCTGGAATTTACGCGGTTCATTATGGAGCAGTCGCAGCCATACCCCGACATGATTGCGCTGGTGAGCCAGTTGAAGCAAACGTACGGGCTGAAATTAGTGGCCGTCAACAACGAAGCGCGGGAGATCAACGCGTACCGGATCCGGCAGTTTGGGCTTGATTCGTTCATCGACGCGTTCGTGTCGTCCTGCTACGTACACCTGCGCAAACCAGACGTTGATATTTTTCGATTGGCGCTGGACGTGGCGCAGGTCGAGCCGGAGCAGGTCGTGTACGTCGATGACCGGGCAATGTTCGTGCAGGTGGCCCGAACGCTGGGGATGCACTGCCTGCACCACACGACTTACGAGACGACCGTAGCGGCATTCAAAGCGCTGGGGCTGGATGTAGTTGGGGCGGGGTAAGAAACTAAACCTAACCACTACCACATATCCCTTAAATTCAGCCAGTACAGGCCTGCGAAGAGCATACTGAAAAATACGCCGAACGACGTGTTGAGTGCCCCAAAGCCAACCAACACCACGGGCAACACTAACCCGATGGCTACTCCGGCGACGTAAATCCAGAAACCCACCCGGCGCAACCGGAACATCAGCAGGGCACCCGCGAGTGTGAGCAGCGCGTACGGAAACTGCGCAATAGCCAGCAATCGAATGCGGTCGGGGTCGGTGGGGGCACTCTCGTCGCCCGCCGACCGGTCTTCAAAATATTGTTTCGGAATCTGTTTCTGCTGTTCGGGCGTGTACGTTCGCTCAATGCGGGGCGTGTTGGATGCGGCATCGGTTTGCACCAGCGTCATGAGGGCGTCGAACAGACTCAGAGCGCAACCGATGAAGGTCAGCACACAGAGCAGGGTCAGAAACTGCGAACGGACCGGTACGCCGGACCGGTCATTACGGGGCGTAGTCGGTTGGTTGTCATCAAGCGCATCGGGATTTGGTTCCATATCCATAAAAACCTTATTCGGGCAACAGAGTTTCTCCTTTCACAACGAAATCTACTTTATATGACGCTTCAGGAACTGACCGACCAGATTCGGACCAAAGCTACCCACGCCGACAGCCTCGACGCTACGGCCAAAATCGTGACCGATCAGGGTGTTGTGTACATCGACGCTAAGCAGTCGCCCGCCGTGGTGTCCAACGACGATAAACCCGCCGATTGCGACCTGCACGTCAACATGGACGATCTCGTCCGGATGGGCACCGGTGACCTCAACCCGATGATGGCGTTTATGTCGGGCAAACTCAAAGTGAAAGGTGATATGGGCATTGCCATGAAAATGGGTAAAGTGATGGCTTAAGTGAATGAGTGAAGAGCGAATTGCGAAAGAGTGAATGGTTAATTCCGTATATTCACTCTTTCGCAATTCGCTCTTTAAGATGTTCTCTCGTCGCAAATTTCTCCAAAGCAGTGCCCTGACCGCTGCTGCTTTTTATATCGTGCCGCGCCACGTGCTGGGCAAAGGCTTCGTGGCCCCGTCCGACAAGCTCAACATGGTGGCCGTGGGCTGTGGCGGCAAAGCTGATGTCAACATCGGATTGGCGTACAATAGCGGCTCCGACAACATCGTCGCTCTCTGCGACGTCGATGACCGGCAGGCCAAAAAGTACCGCGCCCAGTTCCCCAATGCGCCCTACTTTCAGGATTACCGCGAGCTGTTCGACAAGGCGGGCAAAACGTTCGACGCGGTTATCATCAGCACCCCCGACCACATGCACGCGCCCATTGCGATGGCGGCCATGCAACTCGGCAAACACGTTTACGTCGAGAAACCACTGACGCACGATATTTACGAAGCGCGGATGCTGACCGAAGCCGCCCGCAAGTACAAAGTCGTGACGCAGATGGGTAATCAGGGTAGTTCGGGCGATGCTACGCGCATCATCGAAACCGCCATTCAGGATAAACTTATCGGTTCCGTTCACACGGTTTATTGCTGGACCAACCGCCCCGTTTGGCCACAGGGCGTTCGGTCGCCCAAGGATAAAGGTGAATCGCAGCCCGTTCCGGCGGAGGTAAACTGGCCGCTGTTTCTGGGCACGGCCCCTAACCGCGACTACCACGAGGCTTATATGCCCACCCGTTGGCGTGGCTACTGGGACTTTGGCACGGGGGCGCTCGGCGATATGGGCTGCCACTTCATGGATGTGCCGTTCCGCGCCCTCAACCTCAAATACCCCACATCGGTCGAGTGCAGCGTTGGCTCGGTCTACGCCGATTTTTTCAAGGAAGCCTATTACGACGACGTATGTCCGCCTTCGTCGGCCATTCACCTGACGTTTCCGTCGGATGATCGGAAAGTGAAAGACATCAAATTTTCGTGGTTCGACGGGGGTATCCGGCCCCAACTGCCCGAAGGTGTCGAGTACAGCGATGTTTTCCGGGACGTTAACGGCGGGATGTTATTCATCGGCACTAAAGGGATGCTTACAGGCGGACTGTTTGGTAATGACCCCAAAATTCTGAACGTCGGCAAAGCGGCTGGGAAAGAACTGCCTGCGCCCAAGAAGCCGCTCGTTGAAGGCAAAACTGAAGGTCATCAGCAGCAGTGGGTTAAGGCCTGCAAGCAAGATTATGGTGCCTATACATCCTCCTCGTTCGAGCAGTCCGGCCCATTAACTGAGACCGTGCTGATGGGTAATTTAGCCACGCGCTCCTATTTAGCCCGCGAAGATGGCAAATTCACCGGCCGCAAAAAGCTTCTGTGGGACGGCGACACCATGAAGATTACCAACTACGATTACGCCAATCAGTTTGTGAAACGGCAGTACAACGGCGGGTATTCGTTGTAAAAAGAGTCGTAAGTCATAGCAAGAATCGCCCGCTACGTTGTAGAAGTAGCGGGCGATTCTTGCTATGAGTCCCTCTGAGCTATCACTTGCCCCCGCCGGTTGGTGAGCCGTTGCTTTGTTTGCTTGATCCGTTGAGTAAATTATCCCGCAGAAACAGCATCATGGCGCCGTACGTGTAATCGCGGTTGGCTTTTTTGGCAAGGCTGTGCCCTTCATCTTTGGCCATAATGTACCAAACGGTGTTTCCCTGCTGTTTCAGGCCCGCCACCATCTGTTCCGATTCGGAAAGGGGCACACGCGGGTCGTTTTTGCCCTGATAGACCAGCATCGGCTTCGTGATATTTTTGATTTTGTTGATCGGCGAGATTTTCTCAAACACGGCTTGCATGGCCGGGTCGCGCTCATCGCCGTACTCGGCCCGGCGGAGGTCAGCGCGGTAAGCACTGGTGTTTTTGAGGAACGTCGTGAAATTGCCGATCCCGAACAGGTCAATGCCGCAGCGCATTCGGTCGTTGTAGTTGGTCATCGTGGCTAAGCACATGTAGCCGCCGTACGATCCGCCGATCACGCCAACCCGCCCGGCGTCTAAATCCGGCTGTTTGGCAATCCAGTCGAGTAGTGAACCAATGTCTTTCACTGAATCCTCCCGCTTGGGGCCGTTGTCGAGCTTAACGTATGTTTTGCCGTAGCCCGTTGAGCCACGCACGTTCGGTACGATCACCGCAATGCCTAACTCGTTGACCAGCAAATTTATTAACGGACTGAAGTTAGGCAACGACTGCCCTTCCGGCCCGCCGTGAATGCTGAGCAGCACGGGCGTTTTGCCTGTCGGTTTGTTTTTAGGCCGGTACACTAAGGCCGGAATCATCCGGGGCTTGCCATTCATCTGATCGAAGGTTGGGTAGTCAATTAGCGTCGGCTCCACAAATAGCGTCGGCTCCACAAAATTCGCCGGGTTCAGGCCACCCACCTCGCTGCTCGTCCAGCGGGTCAGGGCGTTCGTGGCCGAACGCGGCCCGGACAGGTCCATTACAAACACGTCACTACTCGATGTGGCCGTAAGGAAACTCATGGCTAAGCGTCGCCCGTCGTCGGTTAGTTTGAAGCCACCCAAAACGCCCTTTGGCACATTTGGCGCGAGCTTATATTGCTTCGTTTTGGTATCCAGCACGTAGAGTTTCGAGAAACCGCCCTCGTTGGTGGCGAACACGAGTTTCGACCCGTCGCGGCTTATATCCACTTGCTCCACGTCCCAGGGAATCGACGCGGTAAGTGGCGTCTGTTTCCCCGTGGCCAAGTCAAAATAACGCAGCGTCTGGAACTCGGTGCCTTCGTCTGAGACTAAGAAAAGGCCTTTGCCATCGGGGGTAAAGTTTACTCCGCTGTAGCTAATCGGTGTGTCGGTTGGGTGCAACCGCTCCATTTTGCGCGTGGCTACGTCGAAGCGGTACAGTTCGCTTTCATTAATCGACTTGTAGTTTTCCAGAACCATCTGCTTGCCATCCGCCGACCAATCGGATACGCTCCAGCCACCACCTTTGAGTTCGGCCAGCGACACCGGTTTGCTGCCCGGTTTGAAATCGAGCAGAAACAGGTCGAGGTCGGCCCCATTGCGCTGGTTGCTCATGAATACCAGTTGCGTACCAGCCCGGTTCCAGCCCTGAAACTGGTTGCGGCTTTTGCCATCGGTCAGGAGCTGCGAACGGCCATCGGCGAGGGTGAAAAAGTAAATCTGGTAGTTTTCATTACCGCCATTGTCGCGGCTGTAAACGAAGCCGTTCTGCGCTTTATCGGGGCAGACTGACACATTACCGAGCGGTTCTTTGAAAAACGTAATCTGCCGCCGGTCGGCTCCCGGTGCGGCTACGTGGTGAATCTGCGGCACGTCGGCGAAGCGGGTCGAAATAAACAAGCCTTTGTTGTCGCGGTCCCAGTCGGCAAACGACGCTCCGCGCACGTTCTGGTACTGCTCAACGCGTTCGAGCAGGTCGGCGGGCAGGGCCGGAATGTTTTCGACGACTAAGTTGCCAATTTCTCTGCGGGTCTCCGGCGCGGCTGTCTGCCCGCCATTTTGGGCGAACGTCAGGCCGGTCAACAGGCAAAGTCCGATGACTTGTAGGTTGTACATACGCTTTAATCAAATGTTCGCCAGTAAGGTAAACAGAAAAGGAACACATGTCCGGCTACGCTTTCCGCTTGCCTGCTTTTCCCGTGTCGCAAACGCCTTTGAAGTAACCGATGGATTCGGCAATGCCCGCCAGGGGGTCTTTCATGTCTTTTTCGTACTCTAAACTACAGCAGCCATCGTACTTCACTTTGCGCAGAACATTGACGAAAGCGGGTACGTCGATGACGCCCCGGCCCAACTCGCACGTTTTGCCTTCTTTAGAGGCCGCCGTAACGTTTTTGAGGTGAATGTCGAAAATACGTTTGGCATACTTTTCCATGTCGGCGAGGGCGTCGTCACCGTAGCGTGTATCATGACCCATATCGAAGCAGAGGCCAACGCGCGAGTCCAGATTTTTGACCGCATTCATGACCGATGTCGCGTTGGGCCACAGCTTAATATCAGGTCCGTGGATATGAATCGCGTACCGCATATCGAACTCCTTTACTTTTTTATCCACGTAAGGTAAAAGCTCCTCATTAGGAACACCAACAATGAGTTTTACCCCCACACGACGGGCATAATCAAAGCCCTTGTCGATCTCCTCAGTGGTTTTCATATAAATCGGCCCGACGGCGTAGCCCGTGACGTTGGCTTGTTTCAGCGTTTCATGAAACGCGCTGATTTGTTCGGCGGTGCTGGCGTAAGGCAGGTGGAAATCCTTAATGCACAAGTAATGCACGTCGGTTTTCTTCATCATGTCGAGCGCCTGATCCAGCTTGAAATGGACAAAACTATACCCGGCTATGCCCAGCTTAAACAGATCTTCACCCACCGGTTTGCCGGTTTTCGGGGCAGCATTCAACGCGACGGCCGGTTGCACGGTGGCCAGGGCTACAGAGCCACCGGCCTTTTTTAGAAACGATCTTCGGGTTGTCATTGATAATACCGGTTTGTGTGAATCATTAAGACGATTATTGCCCATTTTCTACTGACAATTGTAACATTGACCTACAACAACAGGTAGGATTACCGAGTGAGTTTGTTTACAGCTATAGCCGAGGTGGTATGGAGTACTTAACGGTGATTTAAGCATGAAAAAGAACAGCAAAATTTTACCGGCAAAACGAATTTTCTGGCTTGGTGGCTTGGCGGCTACCTTGTGTTTGGCAGGATACCAGATTGAGAAAGACCCTATTGATCGGCGAATAAAACGTCTGACACCCGAAAAAGCCGCGCAGATGGCTAAAGCCATTGAAGCAACCGTGACGCCCAAATTAGCCGACGGCCTTAGCCTGAGTTTGTGGGGCGTCGATTCGCTCGTGGCTGATCCAATCGCGATTGATATGGATGACAAAGGCCGGTTGTACTACACCCGGACGAACCGACAGAAGAACTCGGAATTTGACATCCGCAGCCATGCCGACTGGGAAATCGAATCGAACCGGCTGCAATCCATCGAAGACAAACGGGCTTTTCTGCACCGGGTTCTGTCGCCGGAGAACAGCTCCAAAAACGATTGGCTCAAAGACCTCAACGGCGATGGTTCGCACGACTGGCGCGATATGACCGTCGAAAAAGAGAATGTGTTCCGGCTGGAAGACACCTCCGGCGACGGCGTGGCAGACCAGTCTCAGTTGGTGGTGGATGATTTCCACGACGAAGTTACCGACGTGGCGGGGGGCGTTATGATCAACGGCGACGATCTGTTCGTGGCTGTTGCGCCCGATCTGTGGCGGATGCGCGATAAAAACGGTGACGGCATTGCGGACGAGAAAACGTCCATATCACACGGGTACGGGGTTCACGTGGGCTTCGGTGGTCATGGTATGTCGGGTCTGGAGATGGGGCCGGACGGTAAAATTTACTGGCAGATTGGCGACATTGGCTTCAATGGCAAAGGACCGGATGGACAAAAATGGCCCCACCCCAACAGTGGCGTCATCGTTCGGTCTAACCCAGACGGGAGCGACTTTGAAGTGTTTGCCCACGGAGTCCGCAATACCCACGAGTTTGTATTCGATGAATACGGTAACCTCATCAGCGAAGACAACGATGGCGACCATCCCGGCGAAAAAGAACGGCTGGTATATATTGTCAACGGCTCGGACACCGGCTGGCGCAGCAACTGGCAGTACGGCAAATACCGCGACCCAGACAACAATACGTACAAAGTTTGGATGGACGAGCAGATGTACAAACCCCGCTTCGAGGGGCAGGCCGCGTACATTACCCCGACCATTGCCAACTTCGTGAGTGGCCCCGCCGGTATGCGCTACAATCCGGGAACGGCCTTGAGTCCGCAGTATAAGAACATGTTTTTCTTAGCCGAATTCGTGGGTAACCCCGCCCGTTCGGGTATCCATGCTTTCAAATTAAAGCCCAAAGGCGCTTCGTTTGAATTGGGCGAACAAAAGAAAATTTTGAGCAATGTACTGGCCACCGGCATCGAGTTTGGGCCGGACGGTGCGCTGTACGTAGCCGACTGGATCAACGGCTGGGATGCCAAAGATTACGGCCGCATCTGGAAATTAGACGACAAGGCTGGGGCTGCCGGAGCCGACCGCCTGCGTACCAAAACCCTGCTTGCCGAGAACATGAGCAAGCGCGGAGAAACGGCGCTGGGTGAGTTGCTTAAAAACCCGGACATGCGGGTGCGCCAGAAAGCGCAGTTCGAACTGGCCAAGCGGGGCGCAAAAGGAGCCACCGTCTTCACCGCAGCAATCGGACAAACGGCCAACCAGTTAGCCCGAGTTCATGGCATTTGGGGTATCAGCCAGTTAGCGCGTCAGGACAAGCAATACGCCAAATTGCTGTTGCCCCTGCTAACGGATGCCGACCCCGAAATTCGGGCGCAGGCGGCCAAATGGTTGGGCGATATTCGGTACAAAGAGGCTGGCGCTGCGCTGATTCCCTTGCTGAAAGATGCCAACAGCCGGGGCCGTTTCTTCGCGGCCGAAGCGCTCGGCCGGATTGATTACGAACCGGCTATCCAACCCATTATTCAGTTGCTCGAAGCCAACAACGACGAGGACGCCTACATTCGTCATGCCGGTAGCTTAGCCTTGGCCCGAATTGGCAACCCCGAGCCGGTAGTAGCGCTGGCCCGCCATTCCTCGCGGGCCGTGCGGATTGCCGCCGTCGTGGCGCTCCGGCGCATGAGCCATCCGGGAATCAAAAATTTCCTGGCTGACTCCGATGAATTTGTGGTGACCGAAGCGGCCCGCGCTATCAACGACGACCTGTCCATTCCCGATGCCTTGCCCGCTTTGGGTGCGCTGCTTCAAACGACGCAGTTTACGAACGAAGCCCTGCTTCGGCGGGTCATCAACGCCAATCTGCGGGTAGGAACCCCGGAAGCGATGCAAACGCTGGTCAGCTACGCGCAGCAGGAAGGTCGCCCGGTAGCGATGCGGGCCGAAGCAATGGAAGCGCTCAGCACCTGGTCGAAGCCATCGGTGCTGGACCGCGTCGATGGGCGTTACCGGGGGGTGATCGAACGAGACCCCGCACTGGTTACAAACAAGACTCAAGATACATATATCAAACTCTCAACCCATCCCGAACAGGCATTGCGGCTGAGCGCGATCAAATCCATTGTCAAACTCAACCTGGGGCAGGCGTCGACGCATTTACTTACCCGGTTAACGACCGACAAAGACGCCATTGTGCGGGTAGCCGCTTTGCGGGGATTAGCTTCGCTGAATGATAGCCAACTGGGCAAAGCTATTGAAACAGCGCTCGCTGACGAGGAGAAAAGTGTGCGGGTTGCAGGGTTGGATCTGCTGGGAAAAACGGACATGCCCAAAGACGTGATGGTGCGACTGCTCACGACCGTCATTAACTCCAAGACGACCGAAGAAAAGCAGGCCGCCTTGGTAACGCTGGGGAAATTGCCGGTCAGCGCTACGCAGAAGTCGTTCGACCAGTTATTGACGGACATGGAGACTGGCAAGCTGCCGCCGGAGCTGCACCTGGAACTGGAGGAAGCCGTTGACAGCAGCCGTTCTCCGCAACTACTGGCCCGTTACAAAACCATCAGCAGCAAGCTATCGCCGGATGAATTGGCAGCTTCGTTTAAGGGTAGTTTAGTAGGCGGAGAACCCGCCCTGGGCCGACGAATCTTTTTCCGGCACCAAACGGCGCAGTGCATCCGATGTCACGCCTACAATGACCAGGGCGGGAACGCGGGTCCCCGCCTGAACGGGATAGCGAACCGACTTACGCGCGAGCAATTGCTGGAGTCTGTCATCAATCCAAGCGCCCGCTTAGCACCGGGATTTGGAACCGTTGAGGTAAAACTGAAGAACGGTAAAACAGTGGCCGGTATTTTGGAGGAGGAAACCGACGGGGCTATATCAGTAAAGGTGGGTGATAAAGCTAACACCATCCCGAAAGATCAGATTGCGAAGCGGACCAATTCGCCTTCCGGTATGCCCGAAATGAAGTACCTGCTGACGAAACGCGAAATCCGGGATGTCGTGGGCTTTCTGGCCACGCTCAAAGAAGATAATTAGAAAGCGTAACGGGCCTGTTAAACGGTAAAAGCGTCCCCTAACTCATTGGTTGGGGGACGCTTTCAATTTGTGGGCCAGCCTGGACTCGAACCAGGGACTTACTGATTATGAGTCAGGCACTCTAACCAACTGAGTTACAAGCCCTTCATCGATTGGTTGCTCAGATTCGACAGCACAAATTTACAAAATTTTTGACAGGATTATAGGATTAACAGGATTTTCAACTCATAATCCTGTTAATCCTGTAATCCTGTCAAATACCTTTGTTTCATGCCAGCACCCAACAAAAAGAAGATTCTCAACGATCCCGTTTACGGATTTATCACTATTCCGACGGAGTTGCTGTTCGATCTGGTGGAGCATCCGTACTTTCAGCGGCTCCGGCGAATCAAGCAGCTGGGTTTGTCGGAGTATGTGTATCCGGGTGCGCTGCATACGCGCTTCCATCATGCGTTGGGGGCCATGCACCTGATGGGACAGGCCATGCAAACGCTCCAAAGCAAAGGCCATTTCATCACTGATGCCGAGTGCGAAGCTGCCCAAATTGCCATTCTGCTACACGACATTGGGCACGGCCCGTTTTCGCACGTGCTGGAGTGCTGCCTGCTCAACAACGTACCGCACGAGGAAATTTCGCTGCTATTGATGCACGAGTTGAACCGGCAGTTTGGCGGGCGGCTGTCACTGGCCATCCGTATGTTCGACGGGAGTTACGAACGGCCGTTTTTTCACCAGCTTACGTCCAGCCAATTGGATATGGACCGCATGGATTACCTCAACCGCGACGGCTACTACACGGGCGTGGCCGAGGGGACCATTGGGGCGGAGCGCATCATTAAAATGCTTGATTTGGCCGATAATCAGTTGGTAGTAGAAGCCAAAGGGGTGCTGAGTATCGAGAACTTCCTAAACGCCCGTCGGCTTATGTACTGGCAGGTGTACCTGCACAAAACGTCCATCTGCTGCGAGTCGATGCTGATTCAGATTCTGCGCCGGGCGCGGTTTCTGATTGGCCAGAACACGCCCCTTTTTGCGCCGGATACATTCCGGCTGTTTTTATCGGAAAGTATTTCATTAGCCGAATTTCGTATGAATGACACCTACCTGAAGGCGTTCACGCAGTTGGATGATTATGACGTATGGGCCTGCATTAAGCAATGGGCACTGCACAATGATTCGGTACTTGCAACGCTCTGCCAGATGTTGCTCGACCGGCGGCTGTTTAAAATCATGCTGTCGACGGAGCCGTTTGCTGGGGCGCTGGTCGATGAACTGGCCGGACAACTGCGTCAGGCGGGTCTGCCAGACGAAGACTTGTCCTACTTTCTGGTGGAAGGGCAGGCAACCAACGCGGCTTATTTGCCATCGGAAGAGCGCATCAACATCAAACTGAAATCCGGAAAAATTATCGACATCGCTGATGCGTCGGACCTGTCCAACATTCAGGTGCTGACCAACATCGTGCGCCGGTACTACATTTGCTGGGCCAAAGGACTCTCAGTTGGCCAGTCGGTAAGTCAGTGAGTTGGTCAGTGGCTGGCGCGTACTATACTGGCTAACTCACCAACTCATCCACTAACCAACTGGTCAACTGATGGACTATTTCGGCTCTGTCTTACCCAAAAAGTGCAATTTGTTAGCTACCTTAGCGGCCCAAATGTCCGCCAGAACCGGGCGTTTCTCGACGGTCCTCATACGTATATGGAGTTAACAGTCAAGCAGATTGCCACGCTGCTGGAGGGTGAAGTAGCTGGCAATGAATCACTGACAATCAGCAGCTTGTCGAAGATAGAGGACGGCAAACCGGGTGACATTTCGTTTCTGGCGAATCCGAAATACGAGCCTTTTCTTTACACGACACAGGCTTCGGCGGTAATCGTCAACCAATCGTTCAAGCCGCAAAAGCCGGTGCCGTCAGCTCTGATTTTTGTAGAAAACTCCTATTCCGCCTTCACCCGTCTGCTCGAAGAATACCACCAGCAGATCAGTTTTGCCCGTGTGGGCGTAGAGCAGCCTAACTACCTCGGCGAGGGAACACAGATTGGTGAACAGGTGTACCGGGGGGCGTTTTCTTACGTCGGCCGCAACTGCCGCATTGGTAATAACGTTAAGATTTATCCCCACGTTTATATCGGTGATAACGTCAGAATCGGGGACAACACCATTCTCCAGCCGGGCGTCCGTATTCTCAGTAACTGCACCATTGGTCATAATTGCGTCGTCCATCCGGGTGCCGTGATCGGCAGCGAAGGATTTGGCTTTGCACCCCAAAACGACGGCACATACAAGACGATTCCGCAGTTGGGTAATGTTATCCTCGAAGATTTCGTGAACGTGGGCGCGGGCACAACAATCGACTGTGCCACAATGGGTTCCACGATTATTCGGCAGGGTGTCAAGTTAGATAACCTGGTTCAGATTGGTCACAACGTTGAAATTGGTCGGCACACGGTCGTGGCGGCTCAGACGGGCATTGCGGGTTCGACCAAGATCGGTGAGAACTGCATCATTGGCGGTCAGGTCGGTTTTGCCGGTCACCTGACCATTGCCAACGGCACCAAAGTGGGGGCGCAGTCGGGCGTTGGCAAATCGGTGAAGGAAGAGGGGCAGTCGCTGAACGGATCAACGGCTTTTCCCATGCGAGACAATATGCGGTCACAAACTGTGTTTCGGCGGTTACCCGAACTGGAACGTCGGTTAGATGAGTTAGAGAAGAAAACAGAGAAGTAATTTGTAGCCGCTTGCCGTTACGAATCCAGTAATTGATGAATACAAAACAACAGACTATTCAGAAGGCCGTTTCGGTGTCGGGTGTGGGGTTGCACACGGGCGTTTCGGCAACGATGACCTTCCTGCCTGCACCTACCAATCACGGTTATAAATTTCAGCGTATTGACCTGCCGGGAAGCCCCATTGTGGATGCCGATGTTGACAACGTAGTCGATCTGTCGCGCGGCACGACCATTGAGCAAAGTGGGGCACGAATCCATACCGTAGAGCATACGCTGGCGGCCTTGGTTGGTTTGCAGATCGACAATGTCCTGATTCAACTGGACGGACCAGAACCACCCATTATGGATGGCTCCTCGATTCAATTTATCGACGCGCTGCGCGACGCGGGTATCGACGAGCAGAACGCCACGCGTAATTACTTCGAGGTCAACGAGTACGTTCATTTTCGTAATCCTGAGAAAGATATTGAACTGGCCGCGCTGCCGCTCAATGACTACCGCCTGACGGTGATGGTCGATTATAATTCGCGAGTTATCAGCAGTCAGCACGCCTACCTGAACGACATTAGTCTGTTTCCCGAGCAGATTGCCAACTGCCGCACATTTGTGTTTCTGCACGAGTTGGAGGCCTTGTATAAGCAGAACCTGATAAAAGGGGGCGACCTGACCAACGCCATCGTTATTGTGGACCGGGAAGTGAAAGAGGGCGAACTGGACTATTTAGCTGACCTGCTTCACAAGCCTAAAGTAAGCGTCAATAAAGATTATGGCATTCTGAATAATCTCGAACTGCACTACCCCAACGAGATGGCCCGCCACAAACTGCTCGACATGGTGGGGGACCTCGCGCTGATTGGTCGACCCCTAAAAGCGCAGATTCTGGCGGCCCGGCCCGGTCACGCGGCCAACGTGGCGTTTGCTAAAAAGATTAAGAAACTGATCCAGAAGAACGCGGCCAATCAGGTGCCACAGTATGACCCGAAGCAGCCCCCCGTGCTGGATATTAACCGGATTTCGCAGTTGCTGCCCCATCGCTACCCGTTTCAGATGATTGACAAGATCATTGCGCTGGACGAGAATAGCGTGGTTGGTATCAAGAACGTGACGATGAATGAACCGTTTTTTGCGGGTCACTTTCCGGGCAATCCCGTTATGCCGGGCGTTATGCAACTCGAAGCGATGGCGCAAACGGGTGGTATTCTGGTCCTAAGCACCGTTCCTGACCCCGAAAACTACTGGCCGTTTCTGGTCGGTATTGAGAACTGCCGGTTCCGGCGCAACGTTCTGCCGGGCGACACCGTAATCTTTAAGTGCAAGTTCACATCGCCCATGAAACGCGGTATTGTGAAAATGCAGGGTCAGGGTTACGTCAACGACCACTTAGTTTGCGAAGCCGATATGATTGCCAGTCTGGTTAAGAAAAAATGAATAATGAACAATGAATAATGGATAATGCAGGACTGCTCATACCCTTTTTTATTCATTATCCATTGTTCATTACTCATTATCTATTTTGAAAATATGATTCAACCATTAGCCTATATTCACCCCGAAGCCAAAATCGCGCAAAACGTGGTGGTCGAGCCGTTTGCCATCATTCACAAAGACGTCGAAGTAGGCGAAGGAACGTGGATTGGCTCCCATGCCGTCATTAATGAAGGCGCCCGCATTGGCCGCAACTGTAAGATTTATCCGGGGGCAGTTATCTCCTCGACTCCTCAGGATTTGAAGTTCAAGAATGAGTACACCCGAACCTTCATCGGCGACAATACAACTATTCGTGAATACGCCACAATTAGCCGGGGAACGGAAGAGCACTGGAAAACCGAGATCGGTATGGATTGTCTGATTATGGCCTACGCGCACGTGGCGCACGATTGCCGGATTGGCAATAATTGTATCATTATTAATAATGTACAAATGGCCGGCCACGTTCACATGGGTGACTGGGCCATCATCGGCGGGTCGAGTTCGGTGCATCAGTGGGTCAAAATTGGAGCGCACGCCATGGTGTCGGGTGGTTCATTGGTGCGTAAAGATGTTCCACCATTTACTAAAGCCGCCCGCGAACCGCTGTCCTACACGGGCATTAACTCGCTTGGACTCCGTCGGCGGGGCTTTGACAACGACCGGATCAATCAAATTCAGGAGATTTACCGCTACATCTACATGCGTGGCCTCAACAATGCCGACGCCCTTACCCAAATTGAACTCGAACTGCCACCCTCCGACGAGCGCGATGAAATCGTGAACTTCATTCGGTCGTCGGAGCGGGGCATTATGAAAGGCCCCTCGTCGGGTGTGGACCGGGAATAAGCCAATGTTTAATGATCAATGTAAAGTGCTCGTGGTCGCGGTCTACATTATCCATTGATCATTAAACATTATTCATTCATGATAATCACCGCTGAGCAGATTGGCAAGAAATACCGGAAGGAGTGGATTTTCCGGCGCGTCGATCTGACACTTGATGCCGGGACAAGCTACACCTTCGTGGGACCTAACGGTAGTGGTAAATCGACGTTACTCCAACTGTTGGCTGGTAGCCTGCCCGCTACTGAGGGAACGCTGACTTATTCGCTGGATGGTAAGGCGCTGGACCCGGACAACTGGTTTCGGTACGTGAGTATAGCAGCTCCGTATTTAGAACTGGTCGAAGAACTTACCCTCGATGAACTGTTGACGTTTCACCAGACATTTAAATCGTTCAAACCGGGCCTTACGCCCGAAATCATCGCTGATCGGTTGCTGCTTAGCCACGCCCGAAGCAAACAAATCAAGTATTTTTCGTCGGGTATGAAGCAGCGCGTTAAACTCGGGCTGGCTTTCTTTTCTGCTTCGCCGGTCGTTATTCTCGACGAACCGACGGCTAACCTCGATCGGCAGGGCGTAGCCTGGTATCACGAACAAGTACGTCGATTAGACGCTAATCAACTGTTGCTCATTGGATCCAACGTGTCGGAAGAGTATGATTTCTGCGAGAACGTGCTGGACATGACGCAGTGGAAGTAAGGTATCACCGGCCGTATTCCGTTCAACGCAATTTTCCCCGCATTTCCTCAATAATCTGTCTGACCTCGTCGATACGCGTTCGCAACCCATCCGCGTGGCGCCACGCCTGTGGCTCCACGGTGGGGCTCGGCTGACTAATTTCGTGCTCGATTTCCCGTAAATACTGTTCGCTGAGGTCCAGGTAGCGCCCCGCCGTTGTGGAATTGTGAAAACCACCCCCGTCGACTGTTACATAAACGGGTGTTGTATGAGCCGCCTGACCGGGTCCCGCCGTGCAGCGGGCCGCAATCCACTGGCCCCGTTCCACCGAGGGTAACGTGAAAGTCAGCGATAGATGGTCAGTCGACTGCCGGAATGCCGGACCACGCGATGCTGGACCAACTGAATCGCGAACCGTTGCCCGGCCAATGACCCGCCCGTGACTGACGACTTCGAGCGTATCGAGCGGAACCTGGCTTTTATGACCAAACGCATGAACCGTAATCTGCAAACTATCGCCCCGCTTAACATTGATCTTGTCGCCGGGGAGCGCGTTGTTCACGCGCAAATCGAGCATAGGACCGCTCGATACGAACGTATGCCCCGCCCGAACTGCCCGGTGCCAGTTGGCGAAGGTTAGTGGGCTGTTTAGATATGTATAAAACCGGGCATTGCCGATGCGCGACGAGCGTTCAGGTGGGCCATGGTCGTGGTCCTGCCCGCACCACGGGAAGTCGGACCCGGCTGTTGCCGTGAGTGGAATGCCGAGATCGAGCAGGTGGTAGTAGTGTTCGGTATGCAGAGGATGTTCGTCTACGCAAAACTGGAGCAGTTCCAGCGCATCAACTTTGCCACGCAGCCCGTCGAGAATCAGTCCCCGGTAGCCGTGGAACGTTTCGGCCTGGTGCGCGTAGCCCGTCAGGCCACCGAGTTGATGAATTTTGTCGAACACCTCGTCAAAAAAATAGTACCGGCTGCGCTGGCGAACGCGGTCGGCGGCTCCGAGGGCGAAGGCGTGGCCCAATTCGGGCGTTCGGGGATCTTCCTGGCCAGTGGTGAGCAGATAATTCCCTCGCCCGTACACCCCCGCTTCGCCGTATGCGTATTGTGGGTAATACGTTTCCCAAAAATCACCCATGCGCAGCAACGCCCCAACATTCACGTCTTCTGCCTGTAACCACGTCAGCAACAGCGGATTCTCCCGGGGCGACCGCCGGATGTGAATGTGGCCATCGGTCGAGTACCAGCCTTTAGCGGCCATGTTGACCCAGCGTTTCAGCCGGTACGTTTGCTGCAACGTCTGACCCGACCGAACGGTTAAATTGATCTGTTGCCGCAGGAACTCGTGTCCTTTCGACAGGCTAAGCTGATACGTACCGGGCGGCAGCGACAGCCGAAACGACCCGGCGACGTAGAATGAACTATCGGGTTGAAAGGCATACCCGTCTTCGTGGTCCCACAGGCCGTACATAACGGCAACGGCTTCGGAGGGAAGTTTGGGAACGGGTCTGCCGTAGCGCGTCAGCCGAACGCGGGTGGGCGTCGGGCGGTTAGTAGTGGCGTCGAGGATAGTAATGGCAACCCGACCGGGCGTCTGAGCCTGAGCCATACTCACTATGACGCTGACCAGCAGTAATACAAGGAGCCGAATAGGTAGTAAAGACCGTTGAGTATGCCGATGCATCCTGAATTGTTTAGGGTATGCCAAGATACGAACTGTCTGACTGCCAGTAATCAATCATGCGTTACCCCTCGCTCCGTAGTACATCTAAGGGTGGCCTGACCAAAACCTCGCGGCTATTGAAGACGCCGATTACCACTGTTAACACCGTCACGACGGACGCCACAACGCCAAGCGGTACAACGTCGGGCTGGTAAGGCACTTCGAACACGAAACGCGCCAACGCCCACGTACCGGCTATTGACAGGATGATACCGGACAGGGCCGCCAGTAAGCCCAGCAGACCGTATTCGAGTGCCGTAATGCGCAGAATCTGGTTGCGGCTGGCTCCCAGCGTACGGAGCAGAACGCTTTCGCGCAGCCGCTGGTACTTGCTGATGACCACCGACGACGCCAGTACCAACAGACCCGTCAGGATGCTGAACAACGCCATAAATCGAATTACAAACGAGATTTGCCCCAAAATGTCGTCCACCGTTTTAAGAATCAGGCCGAGGTCAATGGCCGATACGTTCGGAAATCCGTTCACTAACCCACGTTGCAGCACTGCCGATGTTTTGTTGTCGGGTACGCGGGTCATCAGTACGTGAAACTGCGGGGCCTGCTCCAGTACCCCCGATGGAAATACGATCAAGAAATTGGTTTGCACCCGGCTCCAGTCGACCTCACGGGTTCCGCCCACGATGGTTGGAACGGGAGCGCCCTGCACGTTGAAGTTCAGCGTATCGCCAAGCTTGACGTGCAGCCGCTCCATGTAATCCTTCTCAATCGAGATGTAGATGGCTCCGTTGGCTTGATAAGGCTCTTTTCCGGCAGCAACTTTCTCCGACGATATCAATGAGTCCCGGTACGTGACGCGATACTCGCGGGTGAATGCCCAACTCGGTGCCCGTTTGGCAGAGTCGGCGCGGGCAGTTGTGTCAGCGGGCTGATCGGGGCGGGGTGGAGTCTTTCGGTCCGATGCCGTTCGGCCGTTGATATTGGTTAGCCGCATGGTCACCACGGGCACCTGTTGCAAAATGGGCAGGTTTTGTTGTTTCACCAGCGTACGGACACCCGCAAGTTGCTCATTCTGAATGTCGAACAGCACCATATTGGGCTGCTTACCACTGCTTGCCAGTTGCACCCGGCCCAGTAAAAGCCCCTGCGTCAGGTATAACGTCGCGATCAGAAACGCCCCCAGGCCGATAGCCGTCACGAGAATGAGTGTCTGGTTGTTGGGCCGGTAAAGATTGGCCAGACTTTGCCGCCAGACGTAGCTCCACGACGTGGGAAAAAACCGGCGTACGAGCGCAATCAGCCCCAGACCAAGCAGCGTCAGCGTACCGAAGGCAACGGCTAATCCACCCGTGAACCCCACTGCCAGCAGGAGGTTGCGGGTCTGGAGATACGCGAATCCGACGATGAACCCGATAATGAGCAGATACACCGCCCACCGCAGCGGGTCGCGCCCGCTCAGGTCAGCTTCGTAGGACGTGCGCAGGGCGCGGAGGGGCGATACGTTTCGGATGGCCAGCAGTGGCAACAAGGCAAACAGCACCGAAATAAGCAGGCCCGTGCCAATGCCGCCCAGAATGGCCGGTCCCGACAGGGTTGTCTGCACCGTCACGGGCAGGAAATCGCCGAACACGCGCGGCAGAATCAACTGCACCGCCGACCCCAATACCGCGCCAATCGTGGCTCCGATCAGGCCCATCAGTGCCGTTTGGAGCAAATAGATCAGCAGCGCCTGCCGACCACTCGCTCCCAGTGTTCTGAGAATAGCGACCGACGCAATTTTTTCTTTTACGTACAACTGCACCGCACTGGCCACGCCCACGCAGCCCAGCAGCAGCGCCACGAACGCCACTAAACTCAGGTACTTCGTTAAGTCAGCGAAAGAGCGACCGGTCTGTCGTTTGCGCCCGGCAACGGTGTCGTAACTCACGCCGTCCTCATCTAATCGAGCCGAGATTGTTTTGACGTATTTTTCCATGTCGGTGCCCGGCGCAAACTGGTAATAGTATTTGTAGTTGACCCGGCTACCGCGCTGCAACAGACCGGTGCTGGCCAGATATTGATTCGGCACAAACACGGTTGGCGCGACGGTAGCGGCAATGGCGGCCTGCCCCGGTGTTTTGATAACCCGCCCCGCAATCAGAAACGACAGGTTACCCAGACGTACCGAGTCACCGGGCTGGGCACCCAATTGCACCAGCAGGGCGTCGTCGACCAGCGCCACGCGGCCGTTGGCCCGCCGGAACGTTTGAACGGCGGACGCGGGCTGCACCTCCCATGTGCCGTAGTACGGAAAGTTACCGACCAGACCCTTTACCTGCGCCAGCCGGACGCCCCCCGTTTTAGGAATCGACACCAACGACGCAAACGACACTTCGTAGGCCCGGTCGCGGCCAATGGTTTTGGCCAATTGCTGCGTTTGGAGGCTGTGTGGGCGGTTCCACGACAGCGTGAGGTCGGCCCCGAGGAGTTCGCGGGCCTGCCCGTCGATACTCAGCGCGAGGTTATCACCGAAGGAGTTGATGGCAACAAGGGCCGCAATGCCGAGCACAATGGCCGACATAAACAGCAGCAGCCGCTGTCGGCTTCGGCGGCTGTCGCGCCAGGCCATGCGGAAAAGCCAGGAGAAGTTCATAATGGTGAAAGAGTGAGAGCGCGAAAGAGCGAGTGAGGTAAAAGGCATTGCCGAGTGATTTTCACTCTTTCACCGTCTCGCTCCGGTTCGGTGTTCCGATTCGCTCTTTGGAATCTGAGATAACCGTGCCGCCTTTTACCCGAACAATACGCTGAGTGCGGGCCGCTAAGTCCAGATCGTGGGTAACGAGCACGAGCGTTGTTCCCGCTTCGCGGTTGAGTTCAAATAGTAGATCGACAACGGTAGCGCTGGTATCGGCGTCGAGGTTGCCGGTGGGTTCGTCGGCGAAGAGCAGTTTGGGCCGGTTGGCAAATGCCCGTGCCAGCGAAACGCGCTGCTGTTCGCCCCCGGAAAGCTGGGTGGGGTAGTGGTGCCCGCGTTCCCCCAGTCCAACGCGGTCCAGCAGTGCCTGCGCGTTTTTCTGAGCGCCACGCTCCCCGCGCAGTTCGAGCGGCACCATCACATTTTCGAGGGCCGTCAGTGTGGGCAGCAGTTGAAAGTTCTGGAAAATGAAACCCACATACTGATTCCGAATGGCTGCCCGCTGGTCTTCGCTGAGTGTATCGAGCCGGATATCGTTCAGGTAAACACTGCCCGATGTGGCCCGGTCGAGTCCGGCGCACAGGCCCAGCAGCGTAGTTTTGCCGCTGCCCGACGGTCCGACAATGGCAAATGTATCGCCGGGTTCGAGGGTGAAGTTTACGCCGTGCAACACGGTTAGGTCGCGGGCCCCGCTGGAGTATGTTTTCGTCAGATCTTCGACGCGTAGAATGCTCATAGTATAAGATTAAACTGCATCGGCCGGTATGCCGGAGCGGGACCGACAGAGAAACGGAGTTTTTTACGGAGAGCACAGAGTTAAACTGTATTTTTCTCCATGTTCTTTGTGATAAACTCCGCGTCTCTGTGTTTATATCGAAACTGACAGATATTCCATGAAGTTCTCCAAAACGAAACGAACGTCTATTTCCGTGATAAGCGGGCTACTATCGCTCTTAATGGTTTGGGGCTGCGGCTCCTCCGAAACAAAAACTGATGCTAAATCGGAAACCAGCTCGGCTGCAACGGGTCAAAAAACGCCCCTGCCTCCTGCTTCTACCAAGAAAACCGTATTGTTTTTCGGAAATAGCTTAGCCGCGGGCTACGGCGTCGAACCATCGCAGGCGTTTCCGGCGCTGATTGGCGAAAAAATCGACTCGGCGGGACTGAATTATACCGTCGTCAACGCCGGGCTGAGTGGCGAAACAACGGCCGGGGGCAAGAGCCGCATTGGGTGGGTGCTGCGCCAGCCGGTGGCGGTGTTTGTGCTCGAACTGGGTGGGAACGACGGCCTGCGCGGTTTGCCGCTGTCGGCGACGCGTCAGAATTTGCAGGCGATCATGGACACCGTTCGGCGCAAAAGCCCGCAGGCGACCATCGTGCTGGCCGGGATGCAGATCCCCCCCAACCTCGGCACCGACTACACCCGCGAGTTTCGGGAGTTGTTCAAAGAATTAGCCGACAAAAACAAAGCGATTCTGATTCCGTTCCTGCTCGAAAGCGTCGGCGGTGTACCCAAATTAAACCAGTCTGACGGTATTCACCCCAACCCCGCCGGGCACAAAATTGTAGCCGAAACGGTCTGGGGCGTCATCCGGCCGGTGCTGGAGTAACCTGGACGGCCACGTCCGGGCGTAAAAGACTTGGTCACATTCACCCGGACGTGGCCGTCCAGGTTACCTTAGAACGGATACCCCACCCCAATGTTAAATACCAGATTCTGTTTGCGCCAGTCGCGGCTGCGGAAATTAATCTGGTCGATAACCCAGTTGCTGCCGCCTGTTTTGTACGGTTTGCGCAGGGGTGTTGCCAGATCAAAGCGTACTAAAAAATAGCCCGCCACGTCGATGCGAATGCCGACGCCGGTTCCAATAGCGATTTGCCGGTAAAAATCTCTTGTAAACTGGCCCGCTCTGGGATCGTCCGTAAGTGCGGCTGAAGGGTAATAGGTCCAAGTATTACCCGCATCAACAAACACAGCTCCTTCGATGTACTTATTGAACTTAGTCCGTAGTTCCGTGTTGGCTTCCAGGCGAATGTCCCCCCCACCATCCTGAAATGCTGGTACATCTAAGGTATCACGGGTGAACAGACCGGGTCCGATTGCCCTGGGGCGGAAGGCACGAATGCTGTTGCTCCCGCCAACAAAATACTGCCGGGTTAATGGCAACTGGTACGTTTTAGAGTTGCCGTAAGGAATTCCCAATCCGGTGAACAGACGATTAGCCCATGTTACATTGGACGCCAGACGACGGTAGAAACGAGAATCGGCGTCGAGACGAAGGAACTGAGCGTAAGGAACGCCAAAAATTCCTTTGCGATCATCATCTGGCAGAAGACGGCGGAAGAAGAGACTGGCCAGATTACCCGCAGCTTCAACATTGGTCGTTAAGCGAAAGGTATTGGGTGAACTCGAACGTGGTGACGAATTATAATTAAAGGTGTACAACGTGCTCAGTATTAACTGATCGGAGTCTAAGATACTGTTGTATTGTGTCTTTACAATTCCGGGTGTTATCGTGTCTTCAAGTATTTCATAAAATCGATCACCAACTTTATTACGAGGCACATAAATGTAATTGGCATTGAACGGCTGAAAAACGTGCTCCACTCGCTGGCTTTGCCGCCAGGCGTAGCCGAACGTAGTGTTGAAGGAATTGATTCGGTATAACCCGCCCCGAATGATGGTTTGATAGCCCAACGTGACGTTCGTCTTGGGCAGCGCCTGCCGCTGGTCATACCGAAAACGGTACGGACTGACCAAACGTGGAAAACTAAGGAGCGCATCAATACCATACCGTTTGTTTGTTACGGCCTGAGCATTCCCCCCGCCCTGAAACTCAATACCTATATTCGCGTTTACCGTCAACAATTCGGCCCGCCGAAAATAGTTGCGGTTGCGCCAACTCAGAATGGCCTGCGTACCGTTGAAGTTGTTGGAACGCGATGTGCCGTCTAACTCCAGCCGCACCGATTTGGTGGGGTAGGGCGTCAGGTAATAATGCACGTCGAGCACGGCCGAGTCGCCCTGCTGATCGGGTTCGAACCGGTTGCGGACAAACTTAAACGCCCCCACGTTCACTAACCGGGAGAGCGTTAAATCCTGCTGTCGGCTGTTATATCGTTTGCTTGGTTCGACTGTCACCACGTCGCGGAACAATTTTGGGTTGAACCGCCGGGACGAATCAACAATGTTGAACCGCTCCTCCGACTGATACGCCCGGCGTTGATTGGTGTCGATGCGGGCCGTGGAAAGATTGTAATTTGGGTAGATGAATACGTTGCGAATGGAGTAGGGCACACCGGCCGCTTCGGGCATGTCGGGCTTGATGTAAAAAAGCAGCGTGGTCCGGTGGGTTGCCGTGTCATTATCGGCCAGCACACCCAAGTAGTCGGATGTGAAATAATAAAATCCCCGTTGTTTGAGGGCCTGTGCGATGCGTTCGAGCTCGAGCTTGATATTGTCAATCCGGTACGGATCACCCTTCTTAAAAATGGTCCGCCTTCTCGCCGTTTGCAGTGCCTTCTGAGCCAGGGTAGAGTCTGATACAAACCGCACCGAGTCGACGTAAAAACGCGCCTTAACCTCCGCCTGATAAATGCCCCGTGCTTTATAGCCGTCTTCTTTCAGCGATCCGCTTACCGTTGAGCCAAAGTAGCCTTCGTTCTTCATCGTGGCGTTCATAATCGGGACGTTGGCCGAAATGGCCCGCGCACTGGCAAAGACGGGTTCCCGACCGAATTTTCGGCGAAACCACGACCGGAACCCCTTTGGCTTGCGGGGTTCGCCAAACAGGTAGTACAAGCCAACGCGGATGGGATAACCAAAAAGCTGCGCATTGGGCCGGGGCCGGGCTAAGCCCTCCAGCTGCTCTTTCAAAACGGCCTGATCGTCTTTAAAAACGGTCGAATCGGCGTTAATGACCACGTCGGTCCCCATGTACAGCCGTTCGTTGGCGGGGAGGTGTTTGCTAATGTTGCAGGCGTTGAGCGAAAGTAGAAAGGGCAGAAATAACCAGTATAAGGTCGGCCTGAATTGACGAGCACGAATGCGTTGGTATTTAGGGGTGTAATTATTGCTACTCACACCCCTGAACAATGAAACAGGTGTGCACCGATAAATGAAACCCAGCGCAGGAAGTAAAAAGGATGGAGAAATAGACAGACGTAATTTCATAACATCTTAATTGAGCGAGGGGCTGGGTGCACCGGGCGACGACCGGCGAAACAGTTCGGACAGCCGGTTGTAGTCGACGGTGATGATGAATCCAATACCGGTTTCAATCACGTACCCATCCAGCACGGCCTGGTAGTCGTTGCTCCGGTAAGCCCGTGCCACGTAGCGCCCATCGCGGCTGAGGTTGTAGTTCACCGACAGATTGTCGAACACTTCGTTTGGGTTACGGGTAGCGCTCTGAGCCGTGTTTTCGAGTACAAAATTTCGGCCCACCGACACCGTTATGCGCCCGTCTAAGAAACTTCGCGAGAGGCCAATGTTCAGGTCGGTCCGGGCACCGTTGGTGGTGCCACCGGTGTTGGCACTGCCCGTTTGCGAGAGCAGGTTGAAGTCGACGTCGAATCCTTTCAGAATGCCCGATGCCAGTTGCCCCAACTGCTCCGAGATGAGTTTGCTCACGCTGCTCCGGGCAACGCCCTCGGCCTGCGTATTCAACCCGCCGTTGCCCGATCCCGAAAAGAAATCGGATGTGTTTTCGGGTAGGAATCGGTTCAAAATCAGCAGGGCGAATACCTGCTTGTTGATCTGGGATTGATCCTGCCGCAGGGTTTTTAGCTTGTTCTCGATTGTTGTTGCCAGCGGACTCGACGCGGCTGCACTGCCCTGCTCGGCTCCCTCCAGCCTGATATCGAAGTCCAGCTTGGGCGAGGCTAAGTTGTTGCTCATGCTCAATGCCACATTAAACGGCAGCTTGCGCTTGGCAGCGGCCCCGGACGCATCCAGCGACGTGGATTCGTTGCCGATCAGATCGGCGGGCGGCACCGAGACTTTGTAGATAGCGGTGATGTTCAGATCGGCTTTGAGCGGGTCGCCCGAGAAACTGATGTAGCCGCCTTTTTGAATGGCAAATTGCCGTTTCAGCACCTGATACGTCAGCGAATACTCGCCCTCGGTTACGTCGTAGCGCCCCAGCACACTCACCTGACCGGCCGCGTTGACCCCCACGTTGAGCCGGGCATTGCCCCGTGCCCGCAGATAGTCGCCGTTCAGTTCGTCCACGATAATGGTCAGTTCGGACTTCTCGTCGGCCTCTAAGTCGAGCGAAATGGTAGCATTACCCAACTGATCGAACGATAGGCGGGTGCTCACGCTGTCGCGTTTGGGCCGGTAAATGTATTTGTTCAGCGCCAGGGAATCGTTGTGGTCAATGAACGTGACAATGCCATCAGCTTCGTTCACGTCTAATGATTCGTCGGGCAGCACCACCGATACTTTACTGCCGTCTTCGAGCCGCACCGTTCCGTTCACCGACGGACTGGTGCCCGTCCCTTTGATGCGCAGATCGGCCGTGACCGATGCCTGTCCGTAAGCGTAGTTGTTGTCCTTACGAGCCGCGTTGAGCACCTGAAAGTTGGCGGCCCGGACGCGCAGGTTGTAGGCTGCATCGGGCAGGTTTTTCAGCACCACCGTGCCATCAGTAGTGAGCGTCCGGCCGAGCGTGTCGCGCACGTTGAAGTCGGTCAGCGTGATCGTTTGCCCGGCAAAGCGGAGGTTTTCCTGGTCGATGCGGTAGGTAGCGTTGAGCTGTTTGATGTTGAACGCGACTGAATCGAAGGCCACGTTGCCATTCAACTGAGGATTGTCGGCTGCGCCCTTTACCGTGAATTCACCGGTGAGTTTACCCCGTGCCTGCCGCAGTTCGCCAAAACTGAACGCTTCAATAGTGCGGGCGTCCAGGCGTTTCAGGTTAATGGCTAAATCAATGGCTTTTTTAGCGTCTTCGGGATTATAAAAACCGACGATTGTCGCATCGTTGTACGACCCGCTAAGCATCGTGTTGACGTTGATTCGACCGTCGGTGTTGTTGCTGAACCGGGCCGTGAGGTTGCCAATCGGCTGGCCCGTCACCCGCAGGCTGTCAACGTAAATGGAGCCGATGAAGGCCAATTGACTGTCTTCGGCCAAGTAGTCCCGCACCACCACCGTACCGTTCAGTTCGCCAGCCGCCAGGGTCGTATCCTGACCCGCCAACCGGGCTAAGTTCGCCAATTGAATACCGCGCGTAGTTACCCGAATGGGTGCGTTGCCATACGGCTCGGTGCTGCTCATTTCCAGCAGTTGGTTGTCCTGCTCCAGCCGAATGGTGTTGACCAGCACGCCATCGCGCCCGTATTGCGCAAACCCGCTGGTGTCGGCCGTCCATTGCTGGTAATTCGTTAGCAGTCCATCGCGGGCGAACTGAAACCGGTAGCTGCTGTCAACGATGCTGAGCGTACCGGCCAGGGCGTGCAAATCCTGCCCGATGGAGTCTTTGTTCACGGCCGAAAACTGGAATCGGTTGTTGGCGGCCGTGCCGGTTAGGTTAGTTTCGCGGATGCGCAACCCATCGTACAGCACACCGTCGACACGCCCATTGACAGCAAGCTGGTTGTTGGCGGCCCGCAGTGCCAGCGTTGCGCCCTGAATGGTGGTTGTATCGTAGACGATAACTCCCGTCCGAAGCGTAGCCGACAGGGTGGTATCCTGTAGATTATCTAAATAAGCACTGAGCCGGACTGTATCGAGCCGGGTCAGTGCGGGCACAAACGCCTGAATCAGGGGATTCTGGTAGGCCTTCATGTCGACCGTGAATGCGTACGGTGGCGGTATAGTCTTGTATTTTAAGGCCGGTATGGCCAGATACTTGCTGACCTCACTGGCAACGATGTCGTAGAGCTGCGGGTACTTAAACTGCCCGTTGAGGGCCACCTGCGCACCGGGTAGTTGCGCCACTACATTCTTCGTCATACCGTTCGCCGATAACCGGGCGTACAGCGCGTCGACGGGGTAATCTTTGCCATTCAGCGTTACCACCGCATCGCTCGCCGAAATGGTGCCAACAGGCCGGGCCGGATCAGTCGAGGGCATGTCGAGAATGATTCGTCCTTTTAGCGAAAGAGGATCGCTGTACAGTTTCAGCTTTTGTAGGTTTAATTCCCGCACGACCGCTTCGCCCACGACGCTGGGAAATTCGCCCTTCAGGCCAACTTTCGTATCGAGGGTCAGGCTCGCGTTAGGATCGTTGAGCGCACCAGTTAAGGCGAGGTCACCGTTGGCGAGGTTGCCTTTGCCGGTAAAATTCTGATACCGGTAGCCGCTGATTTCGGCCGACTGCACGTCGAGATCGAAGCGGGTGGTGAGCGTGTTAACGTCAATACCACGCCCATCGACCGTAGCGCGCCCGGTCAGTTTACCAACGGTGCCTTCCTGTTTTAACCACTTGCCTGCGTCGAACTGAGCAAGATTCAGAGTGCCTTTGTACGTTTGATTCTTCCCGGTTACGAAGCCCTCTAATCGACCGTCAAAATCGGCCGTGCCCCATTCCGTCTGGAGTTTGGCGTCAATGTCAAGGTTGTTCAGTTGGCCCCTGAGCCGCCCCGTCAGATCGAACGTGGGCGGCAGGGCAATGGATGACGGAATGGAGCCTTTGGGAGCCAGCTTGTTAATGTCGGCTAAGCGGGTCGTCGCATCCCCAATCGTCAGGTCCAGACCGAGTCTGTCCGGGTCGGTTACGTTCGTCAGTCGGCCGCTCAACCGGACGTGCGTTCCCGAAAGCATATCCAGATCGAAACGCGGCAGATTCAGCGCGGCCAGCGTACCGTTAACCTGCGCATCGGCCCGGAATGTGCCGCCCGCGTTGTCTACAAATGGGGGCGTGTCGGCCAGAAAGGGAGCCAGTTGGAGCACGTCGGCCACCGACAGTCGGCTCTGACGCAGATTCACCCGGACACCAACGCGTTTGGCAAAGCGGGGGTTGCTCAACTGCCCCAGCGAGTCGTAGCGCAGCACCACCTGATCGCGCAGGAGTGACGTAGGCGTTTTAATGTACAGTCCCGTCAGGCGCGTGTTTTTGTCATCGTAGAGTACGTTGCCGTCGAGTTGCTGGAGCACAAACCCGCTGGTCGCCCGAAACCGGCCGTTGCGAAGCTGACCACTCACGCGCTGCCCGCGCTTACCTAAATCCTGATACGTTAGCGCCTGCCCGTCGATACCCAGATTTTGCAGGTCGAGGTGGCCATAATCCAGACCGCGCTTTTGGCGCGGGGCCGTCTCGTCGTCGTAGCGAATTCGGTTATTGACAAAGCGGACATTGGCGAGTTCGGCCAGCCAGCCCCGCCGGTCCGCCGGTGCGGTGGATTCGCCCGAACTCGATGATCCGGATGAAGTTGCCGTCGTATTTACTGGCTTTGTTGCAGCGGCTTTCCTGGTGGGTTTCGTCAGAACAGCGGCAATGTCAGCGTTGGTCAGATTGAGGGACTTAAGGCCAATTTTCTCGCCATTCAGGTAAAAATAGTCTGACTCCATCGTCAGCTTCTCCGCGCTGCCCTGCGTTCGGAAATCCGCCGTTTCGACGCGCACGTCCCACTTGGCCCGGTTGATCTGCCACTTACCCAGGCCAATATCGAGCGAATCATTCGGATCAGAGGCCACCTCGGGCGTGGGTATTCCTTCGTAGAGCCGGGTGTAGGCGTTCAGGCCATTCACCGCCACGTTTGACAGGTGATATTGCGACCTGGACACGTCGGTTTTGTTAAAACTGGCCCGCAGACTATCGACGTACGCATTGATGTCGGCTCCGACTACATCGTCCGTGTATTTTACGCGAACGTCATTCAGGAAAATGGCGGTCAAGTTAATCGCCAGCGGGGCTGCCGTGGTGTCAACCGCTGTCACTGGCTTCGTCGTGTCGCCCGGCGGTATAAAAGCGTCGAGAATATATTGAAAATTAAAGGTGGGTAATCCATCGGCGGTGCGCTCCGGGTTGGCTGTCAGTCGATTGATATTCAGGCGGATATGCTCCAGCTCGATCTGGTTCAGCGCAACGCGGTTGTTGAGCAGCCCCCACATGTCGAGGTCGACGCGCAGTCGCCCACCGTTGAGGAGCGTGTCGCCCTTGGGCGTTTTAAAAAACACGTCGTCCAGTTCAATGTAATCGGGTATGGCGTACCGAACTCGTCCGATGCGAAACGGCGACTGCAGCTTCCCGGCGAGGTAGGAATTGACTTGCTTCGTCACCAACTGCTGACCCCAGGGCGTCGTGGCAACGAGCATCACAAAACCCGCCAGCAATAGAATGAGGGCAAGTAGACCAAGCAGAATACGGACAAGCGCTTTAGACACAGTAGATACGGGGTGTTTCGGCTGGTGGAATAGGGTTTAGCTGGTACAGCGGATTCTCCAGATATAACGTCTGGAAGAGGATTATGTTACTGAAAGCAGCGCCCGTCGGCAATGGAGCGCCTGCGACGATGGTTGGCGGTTACCAGGGCAGGCTGTAACTGCCAGTACGCCGGGTTAAGGATCATCGTGGCAACGACGCCGTTTAAACGGGTATCTGCCTGACGAATGACGTCGTTGTTTCCCGGCGCTGAAGAAACCCCGACTAACCCCACAAGCAGCGCATCGGCAGGCACCTGCGGGGTATCGCCCCCGCCCATTGACCCGCAACGGTCTTCGGGCCGCAAGGCGCTGTAGCACTCAAACGACCGATTACTCAAAAGAACTTACCGGATACTCAGGCAAAAGTCGATCCGGGTCGATCCGTGGCTTACTTGAACCGGTCAAGCTGCGCTGACGCGCCGTGTATGAGTTGTTTGTGAATTCATTGCCTGATATTTTATACAAACTATTCTGTTCTGACCCCAAAACCTATCCAGTTACCCCTATGCGGTTTTCACTCTATGCCCTGCTTTGGGTCGCTCTGTTCGTTGGAAGTTGTTCCACCTGGAACGTTGCTGATAAAGAAATTAAGCCTGGTGGGACGACCCCCACTCCGACGCCTACGCCGGTACCGAATTCAAACGGTGCCGTTACCCTGAATTCAGCGAAGCCAACCGCATTGGGACACACGACGGCTACCATTAGCTTTAAGGTGGAAAAACCTCAGGGCGTTGTTGAATACGGGGCCGTTCTAACAACGAATCCCAGCGATATCAACGCCGTCATTGCCGGTACATCGGCTCCCCTGCGTAAGCCGGTAACAGCGGCCTTTCCGGGCACCGGTACCGTTGATTTCGAGCTGACGGGGCTAAACGAAAACTCGCTTTATTACGCCGTTCCGTACGTTAAAGACGGGGCGGGGAAAACGACGTTCTGCAACGCGGCCGTTGGGTTCAAAACCAAGTACCCGGCTACCAATGCCAACTGGCGCCAATTAGCCAATCTACCTACCCAACGGGCTTATGCTTACAATCCCTTGTTCACCATCGACGGTAAAGTCTACGTAGGTGGGGCCGATCAGGAGTCGCCCCAGGCGGGTTACTATTACTTTAAGCAGTTGTACGAATACGACCCGCAAACCAATATATGGACCAAAAAGAAGGATTTTGGCGGCACAGCCCGGTCGGAGCCGACGGTAGCGGTGCTCAACAACAAAGCCTACATCATGTTTGGGACGGCACTGGGCGGGGGCTACACGCCCGATGCGTGGGAGTATGACCCGGCGGCTGACTCGTGGCGGCAAGTGGCCGTTCCACCGCCCACGGCTGCGGGCGGGCAGGGGCAGTACAACAAACAGGCGGGCGCTATTCCGTTCGTCCATAACAACCGGGTCTGGGCCTTATTTGGTCGGGGCACGTTTAACGATGATCCCAAGCTGGTCAACATCTATAACTCCCTTTACGCCTTTGAACCGGCCACCAATACCTGGACTGTGAGCTTTCCCCTGAACGAACAGAAGTACCCTAATGAGGTCATTTACGCAGCCGCCCGTTCCGCAGCGTTCTCGTTCCAGTATGAGAAATGGGTGTTTTTTGGGGGTGGCTTAGCCGCCAGTTCTTACAATGCAACGGGTGCCAGCCTGCCCTACGCCCGGTATTTCGTCAGCCGCCAGATCTGGGGATACAATGTCGAGACGAAAGAAACAAAGAAAATTGCCCTCCTGCCCACGTCATTCAGCGACTGCTCCGACCCCAATGCGACGGGTGGGCGAATGGCGGGTTTTGCCTTCGTCGTCGGGTCGAAAGCGTACATCACCGATTGCAACGATGGCAATGTTTTTATCATGAACCTAACCTCCGGCGATTTTACGCCACAGGCAACCACGCTGAAAACCGGCATTGGCTCGTCGCGCCGGGGAACGACCGGTATTGGCATCGGGGTGGGCAACAAAGCGTATTACGGACTCCGCAATGCCGACTGGTGGGAGTTCACCCCTTAACCCTATTTACATCAACTCTATAGCCGTCAATCAAGTAGCCATGCGAAACTATTCCTCCCTCTTTCTGGCGCTCCTAAGTGTGCTGGTGGGCCATGCGGGTTGGGCGCAAACGACAGCCGCCAACGTACGGCTGCGCACCGACCCGACCGTGCGAAAAGTAATCATCGAGTACGAACTGCCACAGACCCTGCCCGGTGACTCCATTTATATTGAGCTCGAAACAGCCTCAGGGCGGATTCTGCGCCCCCTCAGCGTTCGGGGTGATGTGGGGAAAGCCATTAAAGCCGGACCTAAAAAATTAGTGGCCTGGGATGTCGTCCGTGACAATGTCCGGCTCGATGAAGACGTGACGGTGCTGCTGCGGGTGGCGCGGATGGTTACGGTTGCCAGTCCGGCTGCGGTAGCGGCTGTGCCCCCCGGCAGTAGACCAACCGTGACCGCTGTTGAGCGCAAATCGGCCGATGCGGTTGTGGCGGTGAAGTCGCCGGAGACGGTGGTTCGCAAAAAATCGCCCCTGCCCATCATCGGCTGGGTTGCCGCGGCTGGCCTGACGGGCTACGCCACGGTGCTGGCGCTGGGACTTAACAAAGATGTCGATGCCTATAACAGCAAGCCGTATGCCGACGACGAGGCCGATCTACAGCACTACAAGGACCAAAAAAATAGCATCGACTCCCGCAAGGGCACATTCACCATCGTGGCCGGAGCCGCTGCGGCCGTTGTCATTGCCAATGTGATCTTCACCGTTACCCGCAAAAAGACCCCCGCCCGCACGTCGCTGCTAATTCAGCCGGGTAATCAACTGACCAGCATTGGCCTCAGCCGACGCTTCTAATCCACTTCTGACTTCTATGAAACCGATCCTGTTTTTTATGGGCAGCTATCTGTTCGCCTTTCCGATGTTGGCGCAGCCTAAACCGGCCGTTTCTACCGTCGTTGCTACGTTCAAAAGCGCCCCAACCCGACTCAACACAACCGGTTTTGTAGAGGCTCCAACTCCGCCCGTTGTGGCGTCGCGCATTGAGTGGGCCGACGGATTAGAAACTAACATGACTGTTGGGACGCCCGCCTTCACGGTCAAAGCCTGCGTTACGGCGGCCAAACCCGTGAGCCGATACGTATTATCACTGAACGGAAAAATGGTGCCGACGGCCCGCGACCTGAAAGTAGAACGGGACCAGGACTGCCCCAAACCGTTCAGCCAAACCGTTCAGCTCACCGAAGGCGAAAACCAACTGCGGTTGGTGGCTTACCTGACCGGCGGGGGTGAGGTGGCGGCTCCGCTGGTGGTTAGTTACAAAAAACCAGTTGTGGCGGTTTTGCCCACCGAAAAACGGCTGGCTCTCGTAATCGGTAACTCGGCCTACCCCAGCACCAGCCGCTTGGATAACCCCGTTAACGATGCCAAAGATATGGCCGCCACCCTCACCGACCTGGGCTTCGAGGTCATGCTCTTCACCGATCTGGATAAAAAGAAGCTTCGCAAAGCCATTGAGGATTTTGGCTTTCGGCTTAAAGGCTACCAGATTGGTCTGTTCTTCTACGCCGGACACGGCATTGCCATTGGCGGGCAGAACTACCTCGTTCCCATCGACGCCAGCCCCCAGACGGCGGGCGACATTGAGTTCGACTGCGAACCGGCCGACCGCATCGTGAGCAAGATGGAAGATGCCCGCACCACCAATATCATCGTGCTCGATGCCTGCCGTAACAATCCGTTTGAGCGGAGCATGAGCCGGGGTGGGGGCGACGGCGGACTTACTCAGATGAACGCGCCCACCGGCACCATCATCGCCTACGCCACGGCACCGGGCAAAACGGCCGCCGACGGCACGGGCCGCAACGGGCTGTATACGGCGGCCCTACTCAAGACGCTGAAGGTGCCTAACATGCCCATTGAGCGGGCCTTCAAGCAGGTACGCACCGAAGTGATGCGGCAAAGCAACGGTCGTCAGCAACCCTGGGAGTCCAGCTCGCTGGTCGATGAAATCTATTTTCTGAAGAAATAACCTCGCCCGTGAATGCTCGTGGTGGTCAATGAGCAGAGCCGAATAGAAGGCCTGCCACTAAAAGAACTGTACAGATGAAACTTGCCTGCTTGTTTTTACTGACATTTTGTGGCTCTACGCTGCTAAGCTGTTCGAAGTGGAGCGTTAAGCCGAAACAAATAGAACCGGACCGAACGCCAATTATTCATACACAGGGGCAGCTAATCGTTCGGGGAACGTTCTACTGCGATCTCGATCAGGGAAAGGAGACAAGCTTGGCGGGAAGCGATTTTCATTGGGAACAGGCAACCGCTATTGAACGGTACGTATCACCGGCCAACGGAGCTGTGTTTAATGTTACCAACCGGACGAATCTGTCTGATATGACCTATCGTGCGCTGGTCGGTCTGCCCTACGCCAACGATAAAATAAATGCCAGCAACACGAGAGCCAACCGCATTCCCCCAGGAACCATTGTCGCCTACAAGACGAGTGAAGGGCGGTATGGGGCCTTTCAGGTGGTCACTTATGACTATAATATCAGCCTTCGCTGGCTAACCTATAATAAGCAGTAACGCCAGTTGGTCAAGTAGTTAACGGGATAAATTCAATACCTACCATGTTGACATTAGCGTACACCGAAGAACTCCGCCGGGCGGTCAGCATTGCCCAGGCCATTGCGCGGGAGCACCAGCACTTGACGTTTTCGCCGGGGCATTTGCTCACCGGTCTGCTCCACAACGATGTAGGGCTGGCCTCGCAACTGACCGTTTGGAACGTCGACGTGCCATACCTGCGCGACTGGGCCGACATCCGCGTGGAAAGTTACCCCAAGTCGGCCCGCCCGACCGAGGAGCCCACGGCCGACAAGCAGGTGCGGGCGCTCATGGAAGTGGCGGACGTGGTGCGGATGAAACTCGGCGAATCGGAACTGACGCCGGTGGCCGTGCTGACGGCCATGTGCAAACCCGACGTCGCCTTCAACCGCGATCAGCTCAAATCATTCCCGCTCACCGAAGGGCAACTGCTCGAAAAAGCCCTGATGAACGCGGGACTTCAGCAGGCCATCAGCGGACAGTCGGGGGGCGGTAGCAGCGTGGGTAACGGTCGGGCGGGCCAGAACGGTACTGGTTCAGCAACTTCGGGCGAGACCGCGTCGGGTGGCAAAACGCTTTATAAGTTCTGCGTCGACCGCACGGCATCCGCCCGCGATGGCAAGCTGGATCCCATTGTGGGCCGCGACCGCGAAACCCGCCAGATGATCGAAATTCTGGGTCGGCGGCTGAAACCGAACGTCATCATCACCGGTGAGCCGGGCGTTGGCAAAACAGCCCTGGTCGAAGGGCTGGCGCAGCAGATTGTAGCTGGAAACGTGCCGCCCCACCTCAAAAATGCCCAGTTGTTTCAGTTGGACATGGGCGGGCTGATTGCGGGCGCGTCGTACAAAGGTGAAATCGAAGACCGGATGAAGGGGATTCTGGCCGACCTCAAACAGGTGGACCGGGCGCTGCTGTTCATCGACGAAATTCACGTGCTGATGGACCCACAAGGCGGAGCCGCTGGCTTGGTGAACCTACTCAAACCCGAACTGGCTCGTGGCGAACTGACGGTAATTGGCGCAACGACCAACGACGAATACCGCAAGTACTTAGAAAAGGACGAAGCCTTTGCGCGTCGGTTTGAGGTACTAAGCGTCGACGAACCCGACGAGCAGACCGCTACCCGGATGGTACGGACGCTGCTGCCGCTGTTTGAGAAGCACCATCAGATTGGCGTGTCCGATACCACAGTGGCCGAAACCGTCCGGCTGGCGAAGCGCTACCTCAAAGACCGCCGACTGCCCGACGCTGCCATCGACCTGATCGACCGTACCATGGCAGCCATGAAAATGGCTGCCGAAACCACTCAGCCTGAAATCGAACGGCTGCGGACTGAACTGAGAACCATTCAGGAGAAGTCAGCCGCTGGCGACCCCCTGACGTATATGCCTGACGTTCGCTGGTTTGAGCGGCAAATGAAGAACTGCCTGAGTCCAGTCCTGTTGGGTCAGTTAGAGACCGATTTAGAAACGGATTCGTTTGAACTACCCGACGCCTTAGCCGATCATTTAGCCGGGGTGCTCACCAAACTCGAAGTGCTTGGCCAGCAGGTTCGCGACAAGGTCGAACCGGCCGAAGTAGCGGCCGTGGTCGCTAACCGGACGGGTATTCCGCTCGGTAAGATCCAGTCCAAAGAGCGCGACAAACTGCTGGCGTTGGACGAGCACCTCAAGCAGCGCGTGGTAGGGCAGGACCACGCCGTGAAGATTATTGCCGATGCTATTCTGGAAAACCGCTCGGGCCTAAGTCGCCCTGGTCAGCCCATCGGTTCGTTTTTCTTCTCCGGTCCCACCGGCACGGGCAAAACCGAATTAGCCAAGTCGATGGCCGATTTTCTGTTCAACGATGAGCGTGCCTTAATCCGCTTCGACATGTCGGAGTTCAAAGAAGAACACTCGGCCGCGCTGCTCTACGGCGCACCTCCAGGCTACGTCGGCTACGAAGAAGGCGGTTTGCTGGTCACCAAAATCCGGCAGCAGCCGTTTGCGGTGGTGCTGTTCGATGAGATCGAAAAAGCGCACCCGTCCGTGTTCGACATTTTCCTGCAAATCTTAGACGAGGGCCTGCTCCACGACCGGCTCGGTCGCGAGGGTGATTTCTCCAATTCGATTATTCTGTTCACGTCTAACATCGGCTCCGATTACGTGGTGGAGAAAGCCGCGAAGGGCGAAATAGCCGCGTCGAACGAGTTGTTGGAGATCATGGGGCGTTTCTTCCGGCCCGAATTTTTGGGGCGGCTCACCGAAATCGTGCCGTTTCAGCCCATCTCTGAAAGTGCCATCGTCCAAATTTTCAACATTCAACTGGCCTCTCTGCTCAAAACGCTCGACAAACAGGGCATCACCGTCACCATTGACGACGCGACCCGGCGGCAGCTTGCGCTGGAAGGTTACACGCCCAAATACGGTGCCCGCCCGCTGCGGGGCGTGATCCGAAACCGCCTGCGTCGCCCGCTGTCGCGCCTTATTGTGTCGGGCGAAATTGGCAAAGGCAGCCTGTTAAAGCTGAGCACGAACGAAGCCGGTGAACTGACGTTTGAGCCGGTTCAACTGACCGTTTAATCAGTCGATGGTTGCCGAAACAGGTTGAATCTCGACAAAGAAATAATCCAAACAGACCAACTGGAAAACCAACTCATTTAAACACTATAGGAATGGCCGTTAATCAAGTAATTATATCGTGGGCAGCCAGACAAATGGGGCAGCGGATTGGCGATGGTCAATGCTGGACATTAGCCGAAACGGCCCTTGAGTATGCCAACGCCAAGACGTCGAATGATATCATGGGCGCTAAAGGTGTCAATTCAAAAGCTGATTATATATGGGGCCGAGAAGTAGGACTGGCCCAACTTCAGCCCGGCGATATTATTCAGTTTCACATGTACAAGTTTACCCGGCACACCGAAGACTACGATGAATCGGGAGAGCGGGGAGGTTCGGCCGAACCAAGACATACCGCTATCGTATCCTCCGTGGGGGAGAAGGGACAGGTAACCGTTTACGAACAGAATATTGAAGGTGGACCCGTTGAGGAAAATACCCTCTACTTCAGCAAACACGCCCCCGGTGTTACTATCACCGGAAAGTGGAAGTTTTAT
This sequence comes from Spirosoma arcticum, assembly GCF_054779955.1. Taxonomy (NCBI): domain Bacteria; kingdom Pseudomonadati; phylum Bacteroidota; class Cytophagia; order Cytophagales; family Cytophagaceae; genus Spirosoma; species Spirosoma arcticum. The sequence goes on along the minus strand of NZ_BAAGXG010000007.1, from coordinate 210,845 downwards.
CGGCCCATTCCCAAACCATAAAGCTGTACCACGTCGGCTGCTGACGCATAATCTACTCAGTACACCCAATAAATCACTCTTAACTCATGGCAGTCAATAAACCCCAGATCGGGGGCGTCATTATCCCCGAAGAAACCAGCGAGGCCGTCAAGTTCCTCCAGGAAAACAAAACGGCAATGGTCGGCAAATTCACCGCCGACTCAATGAGTCAGGCCCCCGTGGAAGGGGTGCAGAAATTGCAGGAAGCCTTTGATACGTTCCAGCCGCAGGTGGATGTTACGCACGAAACCGAAGACGGTGAGGAGGTGGCCGAAACGCTGTTTTTTCAGAACCTGACGGCCTTCAGCAAGCAGGGCATCATTGACCAGAGCGCGTTTTTGCAGGCCCTTCAATCGCAGGAAGACAACTACCAGAGCCTGATTAAGCGGCTGATGTCGAACAAAGCGTTCCAGAAACTGCTGGCCGACCCGCAGGCCAAGCAAGCCTTTATCGACGCGCTTAACGTAATGGCCACCGAACTCGACGACGCCGACGCTAACTAACCCCGATTTTCCCACTCACCCAACCCAAACGCAGCATACCGATGGCACAGGAAGAACAGAATCTGGCGGGCGCACCCCTCGTCAGGGAGCGCGTGGTGGAGCAACGCCCCACCCGGACACTGGCCGAGAGCGTCCAGCAACTGACCAAATACGGCGGCTTTGACTTTATCAAAACCGTGGTCGACGGCACCGAAAACATGGACCCGTCCAAGAAAGCCCGCAAGAGCATTTTTCTGACAGAAGAAGACAACAAAGCGGATCGAAAAAAACTCAAAAAGCGGTTGCAGGATTTCGCTCAGCTATTGGCCGCCCACGACAACGTAGCCGACATGATTGCCGAGGCCGAACAGAAAGCCGCTTCGGCCAGCCAGACGCTCAGGAAGAACTTAGCCAGTGCGCTGACGCAAACCGAAGAACTCGAAGCGTCGTATCGCTCGCTGTCGCTGTTTTTTGAGAATACCGAAGCCGAAAAGGTCAAGAACTTAGTGCTCTTCGACGCGGGCAGCGACATGACCACCGACGCCGACGGGTTTAGCAACCCAACGGGTATCTACGAGCAAATTGCCAAAGAACTCCGCGACGGCTACGACAAAATGGACCTCTCGCAGAACTACTCACTGCTGGTGCTGCCGGGCTGGCTCAAGAAAAACACCATCGTGGACAAGTGGGCCATGCTGGCGCACCAGAACAAGGTGATGTTGCTGACCGACTACCGCCACCTCGACGACCCCGACAGCGTGGAGGCCACCTTCGAGCGCGACAAACTCGCGGGAGCCGACCCCCACAAAGCCAACGTGATGATGCCCTGCAACTGGATCGTGGGCCGCGAAGCCTATACCGAACTGGGGCAGGAAGAGCACCTCTACGTGTCGCCCGCTATGGCGCTGGCCGGGATGCTGTGGGGCGGTCACATTGCCCAGCCGTCGGCAGGGGTGCAGCACGGCAAGCTGAAAATGGCCAGTGGCGTGCGGTTCAGTATGCGCAAGGGCGAGATTGCCCAACTCGAAGACAAAGGCCTTATTCCGATGGTCTACGAGTACGGCCGCGTGATTCCATTCTCGGCTAAAACGCTCTTCAACGGCGATAACGTGGGTTTACAAACGTACAGCGTCGTGCGGGTTTTCGACTGGATCGGCAAGGTGTTCCAGGATTTCCTGAACCGCCGGACGTTCGAGAACATCGACAACAAAATGATCGAGGAAATCAAAGGGCAGGTGGCCGGTTTCCTGAGCCAGATTCGCGGGCCGGGCAAGATCATTGAGGATTTCAGCAACCTCGACATCCGGCGCCACCCCGACAAGCCGACGCACGTGATTGTGAACGTGAAGCTCAAGCCGTTCTTCCCGGCCAAAGTGTTCGAGATCAACCTGACGGGCACCAAAGGCCAGTGGGACTCGGACCTCAAACAATAATCCAACCCAATTTTTATCACCTACAAACCAATAACCAACCAAGACAATGGCACACAAGGCAACTTTGAAAATTGACAGCAAAGAATTCGAGATTCTCTCCTGCTCCTACAGCTTTCACCAGCACGTAAATCCCCACACTAATGAAACGACTTCCGAAGTGTTCGGCGGCAACATCGACGTCTCGATTGAAACCCGCAACGCTGACGCCAAGATCATTGAACTGATGGTGTTGCCGCATAAGGACGACATCAGCGGCAGCATCGAGATGAAGAACCAGAAGGGCGAGGAACTGCGTACCATCAAGTTTGAGCACTCCGCCATCATTAACTTCAGCGAGTCGTTCAGCCTGTCGGGGGCGGGCACGGGCACCCAGAGTTTCACCATCTGCTCCCGCGACTTAGACGTGAACGGCCAGAAACTGAAGCTGCAGCGGGAGTAAACGAAAGAGAGGTCTATCAAAATCTTCCCGGAAAGCCATAAACTTTTTCGGGAAGATTTTATAATCATCCACACAATGATACCACACGCCATTCTTCATGACATGCGATTAGCGGGCAGAGCGCCGGGATCGAGACAGGGCTACCGGCTTTACAGAACCAATGGTAATGTGTCGCTGAACTGGACGCTGAATCATATTAAGAACGACGCACTTGAACAGGGAGGCATTGATGTGCTTCATATTTATTGCCATGGTTATGTTGGTGGGGCTGACGATACCGTGCGTCAGATGAGTGTTTCATTTGGCGGGCTGGGTCTGGAGTTAGGGCGTGAAAGCCTCACATTTGAGACGACCAGCAAGATGCGTATCCTGAAAAATACGGTCTCAAAAATTGTCGTTCATGCCTGCGCGGCTGCCGACAGCAGCGGAGCGCATTTGGACCTGTTTGCGGATGGAAGACGGCTTATGGGCGAGATAGCGTTGCATTCAGGAGCCTACGTAACGGCGGCTGATCAGATTCAATGGTATACGCACTCCCGAAGTTCACGCATTGATTTTGGCGACTGGGAGGGTAATGTGCTGATGCTTTCGCCCGATACCGGATTGCCAGTTTTAGTGGGTTCTTGACGGGCTGAAACTCATCATCACACGATGTCATCTCCTATTATTTTAGGCTTTGAGCCGGGCGAAAGTTTATCGTCTCTAAACTCCATCATACTTGGAGTTGGTTGGTCCTGGGGAACGGTCACGATGCCGTTTACGCCCCTTGAGTTTACCCGTGAACGCATCGCCCGCGTATTAGGACCGGGAAGTGGTTACTTAAACGGTCATCTTCCCCTCACTAACAAAGCCTTCTACGAAGATACGTACTCGAAGCTGCCGCTGGTTGAGCAACGGAAGTTCTGGGGTGAAAAAAATACGGTAGCCAAACAGGTGCGCGGGGTGGCCGTTGGCATTAGCGGGGGAAAGTTGCTGAAGGCAGCCGCCGAAGCCGCTTTGGAAGGAATAACGTTGGTTGTTGCCAAGGTAACCCTGAAGCTGATTATCGGAAAAGTAATAGAAAAGCACTTGAAAACGGTGTCCCTCGACGCGCTGCAATCCTCAACGAGTGGCGATGCTACGTTGTACGGTCTGAACGGAAATGATACCTACAATTTATACATGATTGATTTCAACCGGGGGACAAACATTTTTTTTATCAATGCGGGAATCGGTGCGGTCGCTGCTGCATCCCTGAATTTAGCGTTCGTTGGTCCGTTTCCATCCATGCCAAGCACCATGCCACTTCAGGATCTACCCGACTACATCTGGGATTGCGCTAACAAGGCGGTTGCCTTTACCGTGATAAATGATGCAGCTCTTGGTCTGATCATGCCGGGGGGCAGCATTTCGGTTATTTCGTCCTGACACCGGCCTGTTTACCCGGACGCCAACAGAGCAGTTTATCCCACTTTTACAGTCAACGTCATGCCTTCGACAACGCAACTCATCGCTACGGCTGAAGTAATTATAAATGGCATACCCCTGCCCCGTTTCAATAATGTCTACCTGAATCAGCCGTTTGAAAGCCACCATACGTTCGAGATCAGCCTGTCGCCCGATATGCTACCCGGCCGCACCCCTGTGGTTCGGCTCAACGACCTGGCCGATAAATTCGTGGGTGAAACAATGACCATCAAATTTAAACAGGGCGTGTCGATTGGGGGCGTGGTGAACAGCCAGCAGGGGCAGGTGTTTCGGGGCATTGTTACCTCAGTAAGACTATCCAGAGCGCAGTCCAATACCACTTCGATTATCATTTCGGGGAGCAGCCCCACCATCCTGCTGTGTGCCGGACCGGTGTGGCGCTCGTTTACCGATAAGACCCCAAAAGACATCATCACCAAAATGACGGATGCGGTTGGGCTGAACAGTAAAATTGATCCCCAGATGAACACGCCCTCTGGCTATACCGTGCAGTATGCCGAGGACGAATACACGTTCATGCAGCGCAGTGCGCAGGTATGGGGCGAGTGGATGTTCTACGATGGCGAGACGTTTATATACGGGAAAAAGGCCCGCCCTTCGTCCTCGCCGGTTACCCTGAACCTCGGCGTTAATCTGTTCGACATGGAGTATGTCCTGCGGGTAACTCCGCTCAACGGCAACTGGCTGAGTCATAATTATTTAGACAATCAGACGCTTGAAGCCCCATCGTCAGGCTCCGTAGCGGGTCTTCAGACATTAGCCAAAATAGCTGCGGACAAGGCTGAAAAGCTGTTCAATGTCGTACCGACGCAGGTTGATTCGGGCCTGCATACCAGCAGCAGCCTGCAGGATGTGGCCAAACGCAGCAAAGCTAAACAAGCCAACGAACTGGCCGTTTTGCAGGGCCGCACCCCCGAAATGGAACTCCGGGTAGGCAGTACGATCAAGGTAAAAGAAGGCATCTACAGCGTTGCTGACTCCAAATTGGGCGCTGTTAAATTAGACACAATCGACTACGGGCAGTTTGTGGTCACGCGCCTGACGCACTACGTCGATGCCAGGGGGGTGTATCAGGCAAGCTTCGAGGCTATTCCGGAAGCAGCCGACCAGGCCCCCGTCGAGTACCAGGTTCCGCCCTATGACCTCCGGTCGGACCTCGCCGTTGTTAAGGACATCAATGATCCCCAGAAATTGGGCCGGGTGAAGGTGCAGTTCCACTGGCAGAATGACGACAACCTCACTACGGACTGGATTGCGGTATCGCACCCCATGAGCGGTCAGGATCGGGGCGTTTATTTCATTCCTGAACTGGACGAAACCGTTTGGATCAATTATGAATTTGGAAGCCCGGAATTTCCGTTTGTTACGAGTTCGTGGTATCACCTGAAAGCAACGCCCGGCGAACTGTTCAATAAGGACAACAACATCAAGGGAATCGTTACCCGCAGCGGCAATCACCTCATTATCAATGATGAAGCCGGGAAGGAAAGCATTAAAATTTATAACAAAGACAAGAAAAACAGCATCGAACTCTCCCTCGACGGAACGCACATCACAATCAAAAGTGATGGCAACATCAATCTCCAGGCGGGTGGCGAGATTAACATGACGGCGGGTGGTAACGTCAGCATCGAGACAAAGAAAAACGTGGGTGTGGTGGCCACAAAAGCCATTGATCTGGTAACTGACACGGACGACATTGGGCTTTCTTCAGGTAAGGAAATATCGCTGATCGCCACGACTGCCCTGAAAGAATCCGCGAAAACTATTGAAATCACGGCCGACATCAGCGCTTCGGTCAAGGCAACCGCTCAACTCGAACTGGAAAGCAGCGGCCCAGCCACGCTGAAAGGACTTCCCGTGATGATTAACTAAAACCATGACCGACTACTACGCCATACCGCCTTCGTTTGGGGCGCTCACCAAGCGGGAACCGCTCGACAAACTGCCGCTCAGCGAGTCGGTGGCGCAGAACATTGCGCTGTACCTCGCCACGCGCCCCAACGAGTACCACTACGACCCGCAGTATGGCTGTATTCTGCACAACTATGAGTTTCACGAGCTAAATGACACGCCCAACAAGGATCAGATCAAACGGGCGGTTGAGGAATTTCTGCGCAAGTTCGACAAGCGCATTGAACCCGACCGGGTAACGGTGGAAGTCGCCGATGTGGAAGAGAAAGTAGACGGGCGCAACCCCCGCATCTGCCGCTACGTGCAGATCATGGTGCGCTGCCGATTAGTGCAAACGCGGGAGATGTTGCCCGACATGAAATTCCGCGTTGTGCGCTACTCGTAAGCAAAAAACCAAACACACCACTCTAAAAACGTAACGATGACTCCACAACGCCAACGATCCCGCGAAACCATTCGCAGCGAGATGATTCGGGAAGTAGCCCGGCTCTGGAACTACGACGAGTCGGATATGGCCATCGAACGGTTCGACCCGCTCGTTGGCCTGTTGCTGGGGGCGTTTGCCAGCGGGCTGGAAGGGCTGCACCACGAACTCGAAAATTCCCGCAGCCGGGTGGTGCAGCGGCTCGCTCAACTGCTCACGCCCGACGTGATGACGGGGCCGCAGCCCGCCCACGCCGTTATGCGGACGCGGGTGATCGACCCGTCGTTTGCCATTCAGCCCACGCATTTGTTCTCGTGCAGTGTGGGCGGTAAGGACATTCATTTCTCGCCTGCGGGAACGTTTTGGCTCACCAACGTAGCCATCAAAACCATCATACTGCAAAACAAAATCAGGGAATACGGGCCGTCGGTGAAGGAATCGTTTCTGAATCAGGTCCTGCCCGCCAACGAGTGTTGGCTGGGATTGGCCGTGGACGAGGACGTGGCCACGCTGGAGGAGTTGACCCTGTTTTTCGACTGGCGGAACGATGCCCAGCGGTCGGTTCATCTGGAACAGGTAGCCGACGTGCGGCTGTTTCTGAACGGTACGGAACTGAGCAGCCAGCCCGGCCTGCCCGAAATGCCGTTGGCCGATGGCGAGTCCATGTCGGGACAGATGCACCAGCGCGTCCAGCGGTATTACGGTCGCCATTTTCTGACGGTCAGCAGCGTATCGAAAAAAACGGGCGAAACCCTGCCACTGGCCAACTGCCGAACCCGGTGCCCGGCCGAACTAAGTCAGGTGATTACCCCGGAAGAGGGCGCGAAGCACTTCACACCCGAATTAGTGTGGCTGAAGGTCGTATTTCCGGAGAGCCTGTCGGCCGAAACGACCTACCGAACGCAGATCGAGGTGAACGCCTTCCCGGTCGTCAATCGCCGACTTTGCACCGATACGCACGAACTCCGCCCGTTGTTCAACGTTTTCCCCGTCCGGGTCGATGCGCAGGAATCGTTTCTGGAAATGGCGGGGGTAGAGACACCGGGTGGTGTCACCATTGGCCCGGCCCAGCAACTCACCCGCGACAGTCAGCAGCAGTACGTGCTACGGCAGGGGGGCATGACGCGTTTCGACGAGCGCGACGGCTACGACATGATCACGTATCTGCTCAGCCTGCTGCGCGACGAAAGCGCGATGTTTATGGCCTTGGGGCGCAGCGAACTGGAAACGGAAGTTGAGGAGATCAGAAAACGACTGGAGAAAATAAACGCGGCTGTCGGCACCGGGGGCGAACAAAGCAGCTTCCTGACTGTGAAATCGCCCGAGAAGTCGGGTCGGCTGACGATCCGGTTCTGGTGTACCCGCGCCGAGCAGGCAAACAAAATTCCGTTCGGTACCAAGCTCAGTAAGGACCGGACCCAGGTGGTTTTTGTGGAGGACGAATCGTTGCTGCTGACCACCACAACGGGTGGAAAAAATCCGTTAGCCCCCGACGATAACCTGCCCGCTTTCCGGCAGGCGCTGCTCACGCGCGGCCGGGTGGTGACGGTTGAGGATATCAAAGCGGTGTGCTTTGCCGAACTCGGCGATAAGCTTAGTGCCGTTGCCGTTACGAAGGGCGTCTCGCCGGGGGCTACCAAAACGCAGGGCTTGGTCAGGACTATCGACATTGTGCTGACGCCCAACCCGGCCAAAACTACAACTACCGACCAGTGGGACGAGTACGGCCACCGCTTGAAGCACCTCATTGAACAACAGTCATTTACGGTATTACCGTACCGGGTACTACTCAACCAACAGGGCCGAACCACTGCGGTTGGTCTATTTGCCTGACTGCGACGATGATACGAGTTGATGAGCTAGATGCGCTGCTGAGTCAGACCGCCACCAAACGGCTGCGGTTCGAGAACATCATTAACGAACTGCTGGACGAGGGGCTGCTCACCAAGAGTGAGTTGGTGATCCGGCCGGAGCGCACGTCGGCTTACAATTTCGAGCGTGACGTTCGGGATATTACCGACCGGTCTGACGACCGCAACGAAACGCGTTGGCAGGTGGGTATCCCGCGCGACGGATTCTACGACACCCTGCCGGAGCGACTGTTTCACCGGGCCAAAAAACGAACCAAAGACGAGGATGAGTGGGCCGAAATCCGGCAGCAAGAAGAAAAGCAGGAACAGGAGTCCCGGCATTTCTTTTTGCCTTTCGATAACGAGTTTAACCATCAGAAGGCAAAAATTGCCCAATTTGAAACCCGTACCGTCGCAGGTGACGACGACCTGTTGCTGGTTGAACTACTTCGGGTTATGGCCCCCCACGTGGCGGTCGACATGCTGACGCCCGCGCAGAAACTGACGCTGTTCCTCATTATCGTGGGAGCCTGGCAAACGGTGGGTAACTGGGAGCGGACGGCCGAGTGCTTCAGCCAGTTTCTGGGTGTGCCGGTTGGCGTTCGATACGGTCGGCAGACGGCCGGGACTGCGCAACCCAGCTCCGCCGACCACTGGCAGCCAGTGAAGCTGGGCAGCGGGCGGCTGGGGGTGGATTTCGTGTTGCCGCAACCCCCCAATGTTGACTTTGGCGGGCTGATTCGGCTGACGATTGGCCCACTGACGGATGCGCAGTTGACCCATTATCTGCCGGGGGGCGCTGGTCTGCGGCACGTGAGCATGCTGGCCGATTACCTGTTGCCTGCCGAAGCCGACTGGCGAATGAATGTGCTGACCGACGAGACGACGGGAGGTTTCTGTCTGTCGAAGGCAGGAACAAGTGGGCGGCTGGGTCTCACTACCACGCTGACCTGATTTGCCGTTGCATCAACGCCTGTTGGCCCACATGAATGGATTGACGACTAAGTCCGTACCAACCGAGTAGGTTAAAAATGCTCTTATTCTATGAAAACTGACGTTATCCTTGTCGTTTCGCTATATGTCGTGATGGCTATTGGCTGCCTGATTGGGCTAACCGTGCGCCACTCGGCGAAGGCGGTTTTCACCAAAAAGCTATTGCTCTATGCCTTTGGCGCCGTCGCCGTTGCGGCTGCTGTGGGCGCGGCTTTTGCCCGGTCGGAGTCGCTCGTGACGGTGTTCTGGTGGCTCGAAGCCCTGGCGTTGTTGCTGGGGGTGGTACACTTACTGGCGTCGCACCGGTTGTTTCCGTACATAGCTGAAGGCCATCCAGCCGGGGACCATCCAGTCGGGGGCCATCCAGCCGGGGGAACGTTCTGGTCGGAGATGCTACTGGCGGGGGCCATGCTTTTTCTGATTGCGGGGGCCTTCACGGGTTTGTTCCAGGGGTTGCAGCGGTCTGATCGGTTCCTGCCCGCGCTGGTTCTGGGTCTGCTGCCGTTTTTGTTACCGCTGTTGTTTTGGTACGCCTATACGGCCTGGCTCGTTATTCCGCCCAAGATCTACCGCAAGTGGTTTTATCCCGTCGACCGGGCCGTGCCGCTCATCGAACTGAATGATACAGTCCGGCTGAATTTTCGCGTGGCAAAAGCCCCGGATGTCTCGGAATTAGCCGAGTACACCGTCAAAGCGCCCATCGACCGGACCCTGCACGATCTGTTTCACTACATGATTTATTCGCATAACGCTGAGGAAAATCCCGAGCAGCCAATTCTATACCATGAGCATAACCACGAGGGCAGTTTGCTGGGCTGGATTTTCTATAAACAATCGTTTTTGGGGCTGTCGAAGCAGTTTCTGGACCCCGCCCTGACCTTAACCCGTAGCGGTATAAAACCTAACGACGTAATCATTGCCCGAAGTTTTACGAATGATTGACCCCACCCCAACCCCTCTACACGATGTTGCCCGAATTAACACACTGGCCGGTGAACTGGGCCGATGGCATGAAAATCACCCGTCAGCATTTGCTGGGGAATGATAATGCTTTTCGCGATGCCACGCGTGATGTGGGCGGAATGCTGCTCAGTCCCCTCAATTACGGGTTGCTGCCACCCGCACCCGGCAAAGACAGTCCACTCGTACTTACCTGCGATGGGCAGGAACTGATCCTGAGCGTGTGCCGGGCCGTTACGCCTGGTGGTGCACGCATTGAACTCGACGCGGCCCAGCCTCCGCTTCGTTTGGCCCTGAGCGCAGCCCGCGACGAGTGGATGCGTTTAGGACAGTCGGCGGGCTACGCCGTGGTCGACGTGAATCCGTTTGAGCCACAACCCTGGGGGCAGCCCGACCCCGACGAAGTGCCGCTGCGATACCCGTTCACCACGCCGAACTATCGGCTGGGGGCCGTGCCGCAGGCGGTGCTGGCCAGTTCGGTGTCGGCGGCTTTTCACCTGCCCGTGGGTCGGCTGACGCTGGCGAATGGCTTGTTCAGTCTGTCGTCCGATTACCTGCCCCCCTGCCGAATGGTGGGCGTTTTTCCGGCCATGCAACAGCAGTATTTAGCTATTGGAAGCCGCATGGGTGAAATTGCCGGTTTCGCCACAGCCATTGTGGTGCGGGTGCGGACCAACGCCCGGTCGGGTCAGGCGAACCTGCTGGCCACTACCATTGGCTACCTCGCCGAAGCAACCATCCGAACAATTGCCGACAATCTGGACGCCTTTCAAATACGGGGCAGCTATGAGCCGCCGGTGTTTGTCGCTGAATTTGGGATGCGGTTTGCCAGGGCACTTACCCTGATGATTCGCAGCACCCCCGACCGTGAGAAAGAGGCCATGTTCAATTATTTCAAGAACTGGTGCGGCATCAGCCCCGTGCAGTTCGAGACGGCCATGCAGGAAGTGCTCGACATGGACTATGCCCACGCCGACTGCCAGCCGGTACTGTCATCCATTGTGCGTCTGTGCGACCTGATCATTGCGCTCTACGGTAAGTTGAGCCAGTTGAACTACGTCGAAAAAGATAAAGACGAATTTTTCGTAGACCGCCAGGACACCCCCGTTGCCAAAAACGGCAATAAGGGAAGCTTTTGGGGGAGGTGAAAGCAGTCAGTGAGTTGGTCAGTTGGTGAGTAGCTGACGCAAAACTTACTGACTGACTGACTCACCGACTCATTGACTAATCAACTGATAAAAAATGGGACAGCCAGCCGCCCGCGTAGGGGATATGCACATTTGCCCGATGGTGACGCCGGGTGTTCCGCCAGTGCCGCACGTTGGCGGGCCAATTATGCCGCCCGGCGGGGTTACGGTACTGATTGGCGGAATGCCAGCCGCCTGCATGGGCGATATGTGCGTCTGCGTCGGCCCGCCCGACAGCATCGCCCTCGGCTCGACAACGGTACTGATTGGGGGTAAACCAGCCGCCCGACTGGGTGACATGACAGCCCACGGCGGCACAATAACAGTCGGTCTGCCGACGGTACTGATTGGCGGGTAATATAACGGGGTTGGGGTAGGGTCAACCACAAACCGTTTTTAACTAAGCATAAACAATGAACGCATCCTTTATCAAATTTCTGCTCGTCACGCTCGCCATTGGTGGGGGCATCGGTGCGTTGATTTACGCGCTCAACGGGCAGGGCGCATCGGGCGGACCTGGAACATCGGCTGAGCAGGAAACGCTGTTTCTGAGCGATGTGCAACAAGCCGACAGTCTGCACATCAAATTCAAAAAAACGGACCCCGTCGAGCAGGCGAGTGCGTTTTCTGATCTGCGGTTTAAGCAGGAGGAAGCCATTGGCCGGATGGAAACGGGTTACAAAGCCGATACCGTATTTCGGGCACTGTCCCAAACCACCGGTCGCAACTACAGCAAACTGCTGGGCACGGTGGCGTTGCAGGCCAGTGACCGGGAAACGAAAGCCGAAACCAAACAGCAGCTCATCGACCAGATTGCCAGTCTGAAAACCGATGTCCAGAGTCTGGAAACGCAGCTAATGCTGAAACAGTCCAGTCTGGAAAGTATGCGGGCCATCAAAGCGACACAACAGCCGTAAAAGGAATGAATAATGTATTACTATTCTCTCTATGAAACCCCTCAACCAAACCGAACGAACCCGCCGATGGGGCCAGTTTGTGGCCCTTTACGCCACACTGCTGGTGCTGACAGCACTGTGCTGGTGGCTCTCGCTGTCCCTGATTCCCCGGCTCACCAACGTGCAGCAGAATCAGACGATGCAGGAAATGGCTGCGTATCGGCGGCAGTTGAAAGGCCCCGATGCCATGCTGGCAACGGTTGAGCAGGGTGCTCCCCTGACCGACAACTGGCTGCGGAGTTTTTACGCCAGCATCAGCGCCTTGGATCAGCAATTTCCCAAGCCGCTGTTTATGGCCACCACCAACAGCTACCGGCAACTGGCGGGTGAATATGAAAACGCCCGCCGGGCGGGTGACGCTGGGCTGCAACTGATGAACGCGCAGAAGATTCAGTTAGACGCCCGAAAAGCGCAACTGCTGGCCGCGCTGGCTTCGGCCGGGGCGGAGTTGAAAGTGATTGCGTCGGCACCAGCGTCCAAACCCCCCGGTGCCGGTTCGGCACCAGCCGCTGCCCCCGCCGGACCCGTTATCAACGCGGCTCTGTTGGGGCCGTTCAAACCACTGTTGATTTCGGGCAGTGGCGAGTTTGGCAAAGGCAGTCCTGAAGTCAACATATCGGCGCAGTTTATGATCGTTCGGGAGCGGCAGGTGGTGCTGGGCGTGTATTTCGAGACGGGCGGAGCCGACGCCGGTACACTGGCTAAAATAACGGAACGAAGAAAACTCTACACCGCCCCGCCCGGCTATAAAATCGTGGGTCTGTCGGTGCCAGAGCGTACCCCCTGGCGCATCAACTACGTCGATAAGACAATGCATCCCGATAAATTCGAAGTGGCTGACGGGCTGCTGACGTATGTGGTGCAGGGCAATACGGCTGGTCTGGACATTGGGGCGTTGGGCGGCAGTACGCTGTCGATTCAGTTGAAGAAGGCCATCAGCGTGGAATTGGAGAAAGAGAAAGAGTAAGAGAGACTGAGCAGTAGCCAAACCCCCACGCATTCAAAACACAACCACAAGCTTTAAACACACCATTGTATATGAAACTGACCATGCTGTCGACTGGCGTTGTTGCCATCGTCCTGCTGATGACCGGGCCGTTAACGTCCTCTGTTCAGGCGCAGGATAAACCACTGACCCGCAAATATGCCGGGGGATTGAAAATGAACCGGACGCGCTCGCTGACGGTCCTGAACAAGGCCCCGCTGGCCACCCGCAGCTTTGCCAGCCTGCCGAGTCAGGTTTCGTATGAGCAGTTTTGCCCCAGCGTTGGCGATCAGGGGCGGCAGGAAACGTCGGTGGCGTTTGCCACGGCCTACTACCTGCGCACGATTATGGAAGGCAAAGAGCAAAACGTGACGCAGCGGCCCAAGCTCGATCAATCGCGGTTTTCGCCGACGTTCGTTTACGATAAAATTCGTGATCCAAAAGACGTAAACTGCCAGGGGGGCGGCACCATTGAAGAAGCGCTGGAAGTGCTCAAAACCGCCGGTGTTCCCCGGCTGAAGAGCCTGGCGTATCCGCTGTGCAATCAGGCCGTGTCGCCTACGGTGACTAAAGAGGCCGCTCAATTCAAAATCAGTGATTATCAGCAGTTATTTGCCGATCCCACCAACCCCGATCAGAATGTGCTGGCCGTGAAAAAAGCCCTCGCCGAAGGCAATCCGGTGGTGGCCGGTATTGGCGCTCCCCTGTCGTTTGAAGAAGCCCGCGCTGTGTGGGAACCCGCTCCGAACGAAAAAGCTGACGATGTTTTGTATAATCAGGCCATCTGCGTGATTGGTTACGATGATAAACTGCACGGCGGGGCATTCCGGATTGTCAATAGCTGGAATACCGGCTGGGGCGAAAAAGGCTTTTGCTGGATTCCATACGGCTATTTCGGGCGGTTTGTGCTCAATGCTTTTCAGGTGTACGGGGGCAATCGGGACGTGGAAAGTCAGTCCGGCGCTGTGGCGCTGAACCCTACCACCGGGGGCGCAGCCGACACCCGGCGCGGGTCGGCCGAACTGAAGCTGAACGATGGAACGGCCATGCCCGTGACGCGGCAGGCCACGCGCGATCTGCGAGTCGTGGCCGACGAATCGGCCCCTACCGATATTCGGCCGTATCGGATGATTCAGGCGTATCCCACCAATACACGGTTTAAGTTTTTTTTGAACAACTCCGAAAATGCGTACGTCTACGCACTGACAACCGGCAAGTCGGGCGATTTTGAGAAGCTGTTCCCGGCCGACGAACTCATCAGCCCCTTGCTGGGACCTAATACCACGATTGCCTACCCGGACGAGACCCATTCGATTGTGATGGAGAAGCATAAAGGCAAAGATTACCTGCTTATTCTGTTCTCGAAACGACCGCTTAACGTAGCTGGCCTGCTGAAAGCCCTCGACCGGAAAAACGGTTCGCTCGATAAACGCTTGGCCGACGTACTGGGCAATCAACTCGTGCGGCAGGATCAGATTCGTTACCAGGCCGATCAGGTGGCGTTTGACGTGAAGCCCGGCGCAACAGGCAATGTTGTGCCGTTGCTGATCGAATTTCAATATAAGTGAGGGGTAACCTTTCATCCCGTTTGTGGTTGTTTTATGGAACATGTGTTGCACACCCGGTTGTAAGCCGGTACTTTTGAGCACACATCTGCCCTATCATGAGCGATCTTTTTACCGCTGCCTCTATTATCAGTTTGCTGACGCTGACGTTCCTGGAAATCGTTCTGGGAATCGACAACATCATTTTTATTTCGATTGCGGCTAACAAACTGGCTCCGCAGGATCAGGGCAAAGCCCGCAATATCGGGCTGATTCTGGCCATGGTTTTCCGGCTGGTTCTGCTGGCGGGTATCTCGTTTGTTATCTCCCTCAGCAAGCCGTTTACCTTCATCGACACGGGCTGGTTCCGGGCCGCCCTCACGGGTCAAAGCCTGATTTTATTTGCCGGGGGGCTGTTTCTGCTCTACAAAGCCACCTCCGAAATTCATCATAAACTGGAAGGTGCCGACGACGAACAGGATGCTGGTACGGCTCAGAAGGGACGGGCAACCGTCAGTAACGTTGTAACGCAGATTGCCATCACCAATATCGTTTTCTCCATCGACTCCATCCTAACGGCCATCGGCCTGACGCAAAACGTCACGATCATGGTCATTGCCGTTATCGTGTCGGTCGTTATCATGATGTTTTTTGCCGGGCCGGTGGGTAAGTTCGTCAACGAACACCCCACCATTCAGATGCTTGGTCTGGCGTTCCTGATTATGATTGCTTTTATGCTTATAATCGAAGGGGCGCACCTGTCCGAAGTCGTGTTCTTCGATCAGGAGGTTGGCACGGTACCCAAAGGCTACCTGTACTTCGCCATTGCATTTTCACTGCTGGTCGAATTTTTGAACATCCGCCTGCGCAAAACCCAAAAGCCCGTTCAGTTGCGTACCTACGAAGGCCAGCCCCAACGCGATAGGATGATTTAAGGCCTTTATTTTGACCCTCACCGACCAACTTACCGATATTCTGCGCAGCCTTGGGGGATTCGGCCCTGAAGTGTGGCTATCGGCGTCTTTCTGCGGATTGCTGCTGGCCGAACTGCTGTTGCTGCGGTCAGACCGGCGTCAGGCCCGGCGGTTTCTGGCTGGCATGAGCATACTCGCGGTAGTGGTGGCGGGCATCTGGGCGGTACTGATGCCGGTCCGAGGTTTTCTCTTTCTTCGACTGTTATTCGTTGATAATCAGGCTGTCTACTTCCAGGTAATCATCGCGTTGAGCGCGGTGTTCGTGTTGCTGTATGAAATGCTGACCCCTCACCGACCCGACGGGTCGGTGAGGGGTCAGCTACCCCTCGAATGGTACTCAATCCTCGTTGCCATGACGCTGGGGTTGTTTCTGATGACGCTGTCGGTCAATTTGCTCAGTATTTACCTCAGCATCGAACTCGTATCCATCTGCTCGTATTTGCTAACGGCCCTCTCCGCCGACCGTAAAGCGTCAGAGGGGGGCATCAAATACCTGTTGTTCGGGGCTGTGAGTTCGGCCATTATGCTCTACGGGATGTCGCTGCTCTATGGCATGACCGGCACGCTCGACCTTACCGCCGATGCGTTTGGGGTCGAACTGGCCCGGCAGGATGCGGCCGTGGCGGCTGTGGCTGTGCTGCTGACGCTGGCGGGCCTGCTCTTTAAACTTGCTGGTGTGCCGTTCCACGTCTGGACGCCCGATGCGTATGAAGCTGCGCCGGTGCCGGTGGCCGCTTTTTTCTCGGTGGCACCGAAAGCGGCTGCGGTTTTAGTGCTGATGCGGATTATTACGGCCCTGCCAATGGAAACGCCGGGAGGAGATGCACTGGCTGGTGCCGGTGCCACGGCGACCGTGCTGCAAACCCCGCTGGCCGTGCTGGCGCTGGCCGGAATTCTGATTGGGAACCTGTCAGCCCTGCGCCAAACCGATGCCAAACGGCTGCTGGCCTACTCGACAATTGCTCACGCAGGGTTTTTGCTGGTGGGCGTAGTAGCGTTGAGCGAAGCCGGATTCGAGGCTGTTCTGTTCTACGCCGGAACGTATGTGTTTATCTCGCTGGCCGCGTTTTTCCTGATCGACCTCTTAGCGCGAAGCAATGGCAGTACGCTTGCCATCAGTGAGTTTGCCGGATTGGGCGCGAAACAGCCGCTGCTGTCGGTGGCCCTGACCATCGTCATGCTCGCCCTGACGGGTCTGCCGCCAACGGTTGGTTTCACGGCGAAACTGCTCACTTTTTCGGCCCTGTACGATGCCTACCAGCGAAGTGGAGAATCGTGGCTGCTGACGCTGTTCGCGCTGGGGTTACTAAACGCCCTGATCTCGCTGGTTTATTACCTGAAAATTCCGTTCCTGCTTTTCTTCCGTCCAACTCCGTCCCGAACCGATCCGCCGGTCGCCGTTACCTTACCGAAAGCAGCGGTTTGGCTGGCGGTGGGTTTAGTAGTGCCGGTCGTTGGGCTGTTCTTAAAACCCGACTGGCTGCTCAACCTGATTGCGGGTTGGTAAGGCCGTTTCCTCAAACACGGTGCTGCCGTGCCAAAAACGCCCCGGTTTTTGTTTCTTTGCACAAAATTTAAAGAGCGAAAGAATGAATGAGCGATAGAGTAAAAACCATCCGGCCTCATTCACTCCGCTTCGGCGGTCCGATTTCGCTCATTCACTCTTTCGCCTATGAGTCCGGTCCTGGATATGACCCTCGATGAACTGTTCAGTCAGTTCGATAACCTCCGCGTCCTTATTATTGGGGATGTCATGCTCGACTCGTACGTGTGGGGTCGGGTGGAGCGCATCTCGCCCGAAGCGCCCGTTCCGGTTGTGACCGTCGACCGGCGCGAACGGCGGCTGGGCGGAGCGGGCAACGTGCTGCTCAATGTGCAGGCGCTGGGAGCCGAAGCCATTATCTGCTCCATCATCGGCACCGATGCGCCGGGCGATCTGCTCGAACAGGAACTGTGCGACCGGGGCCTGAACTGCGACGGTCTCATCCGCAGCAGCGACCGCATCACAACCATCAAAGAGCGCATCATTGCCGGTTCGCAGCAGATTGTGCGGGTCGATACGGAAACCGACAAGTACATCACCGCCGATGAGCGGGCGCAATTGGTCCAGAAAGCGAAAGAACTCATCCCCACCTGCCACGTTGTTATTTTTGAGGATTACGACAAGGGCGTTCTGAGCAAAGAAGCTATTGCTGAAATTACCGATTTCGCCAACGCCCAAAACGTGCCGACGGTGGTAGATCCCAAAAAACGCAATTTCCTGTCGTATCAGAACACAACGCTGTTCAAACCGAACCTGAAGGAACTGCGCGAGGGCCTGAAGGTGGATTTCGACGTGGATAACGCGGCTGAGTTTCAAACCGTTGTCGACCAGCTTAAGGACACGTTGAACCTGAAAGGTGCTTTGATTACCCTCTCGGAGCGCGGGGCGTTTATCGACTACAACGGCGAAACACTGAAATTGCCCGCCCACATCCGCCAAATCGCCGATGTATCGGGCGCGGGCGACACGGTCATCAGCATCGCGGCCTGCTGTGTGGCGCTGAAGCAGTCACCCGCCATCATCGCCGGGCTATCGAACCTCGGCGGGGGCTTAGTTTGCGAATCGGTCGGCGTTGTGCCCATTGACAAGGCGCAGTTGAAGCAGGAAGCCAGGGAGAATTTATGAGATAGTTTCGGAAAGCTGATTTTGGTTGCGGTCCGGTTAAATAGCCGTTGTTTTCGTGCGAGCCTAATTCGAGATCAGCTTACACTACAGAAACAGTATGTTGTGACCAGTGTACCTACAAAAGTGGTTGTATGGAAGAAGACCTACCCGTTCAAAAACCCACCAGCAATTTGGGTAGACTGTCTACCCTCCTTCGTGAACGCTGGCCTGAGTATGTGATAGAAATTCTCGTTATTGTTCTCAGTATCAGTGCTTCCTTCGCCTTAGACGAATGGAAAGATAAACAGCGTAAGCAAGAGCTGGAGCAACTTTATCTTAAAGAATTAGCACGCGACATCGAATCCGATATAAGCCAGCTAACCGAGATTATTGCTGAAACTAAACAGGTAATCTCTAAAGCGAGTGGACTAATTAATCTCAGCCGACAAGGATCACAACCCGATTATAGTCAAGTTATCAGCGACATCCGTTTCACCTTCAAACGGCCCCGCTTCGTAGCTCAGGATGCTACTTTTTCGGACTTAAAAAGCACAGGTAACATGCAGTCGCTGAGCAACTTTTCGCTAAAAAATAACCTCTTTAATTATTACAAGCAATACGAATCCATTGTTCTGATCGAAACAGCAGAGCTGGAGGTTACTAATGCACTCATCGGCCCCTACATGGTAAGAAGGCTCCCGTTAATGGGTGAAAGCAGAAAGGATCAGAAATTAATTTTGAGCGGATTGTTTAACGAGATTGAGTTTCAAAATAGTATGTTGCTACGTCAGTCTACTCGACAGGAATTGCTCCAGGAGTATAGTCAGGTTCTGACACAGGGGAAACGGATTTTAGCAGCGATTAAATCGCAACCCATCTAAACGTCCAGTCCGACTGATTTGTAGTGTTCCTGCAAATCGTTTTTCCACTCCCACACTGTCTTCGTTTTAATGCCTGATTTCTGCCTTCGTTCACCTGCTATACGCTCGGATTTCGGAAAATGACCGGTCAAAACGCCAGTAGAGGTTACCCGATCTCTACTGGCGTTTTGACTCGAAAGCATTAGTTCGATTACTATAAGCCGTAAACCCTAACCAGTCCCCAATTCCTTCACCGCATCCACAAAACAGCGGGCTTTGTCGGGGTCGGTGTCGGGGTAGATGCCGTGGCCGAGGTTGGCAATGTAATGCTGATGACCGAAAGCGTCGAACATGCGCTTGACCTCCGCCCGGATCTGGGCAAAGTCAGCGTACAGCACACACGGGTCTAAGTTGCCCTGCAATACCTTGTTCGGGATCAGCGTCCGCGATTCAGCCGGGTCCATATTCCAGTCTAAACCCACCACCGAGCAGGCCAACTGTCCAATCTCGTGCCGCGCAAAAAACGCGCCCTTCGCAAAAACCGTTACCGGCACCGGTGCGTGGCTGACTACGCCCTCCTGAATTTCGCTGCCCAGCGCGTCGCAAATCTGTTTGATGTACGGTAGCGAAAATAACCGGTACTGCTCCGGCGATAGAATTCCCGCCCACGAATCAAACAACTGCACGAGGTCGACCCCGGCGCGCACCTGCGCTTTCAGGTAGGCAATGGTACTGTCGGTGATTTGTTGCAGCAGTGTGTGGGCAAATAGGGGATCGGTGTAGAGCAGTTTTTTGGCGACCGAGAATGTTTTGGAGCCTTTGCCTTCGGTCATGTAGCAGAAGATCGTGAACGGTGCCCCGGCAAAACCGATGAGCGGCACCCGGCCAGCCAGTTCTTTTTTAGTCAGACGAATGGCGTCCAGCACGTAGCCCAGGTCGCTCTCGGCGTCGGCCACGCGCAGGCGGCTGAGGTCGGCGGTGGTGCGGACGGTTTGGGGAAACACCGGTCCGCGAGCCTCGATCATTTCGTAGGGCAGGCCCATCGCTTCGGGCACGACTAAGATGTCGGAGAAAATAATGGCAGCATCCACACCGAACGCATCGACCGGCTGAATGGTCACCTCGGCGGCTAATTCGGGCGTTTTGGCTAAGGTGATGAAACTTCCCGCCCGGTCCCGAACGGCCCGGTACTCGGCCAGTACGCGCCCGGCCTGCCGCATCATCCAGACTGGCACGCGCTCGGTCAATTCGCCCCGCGCGGTGCGGAGCAGCAAATCATTTTGTAAAATCATGGTGCAAAAGTACGCCCGAACGGTGATTGGTCGAATCTGGGAAGTTGGTGTTTTTACGTGTTTGAGTGTGTACCGGGACGCCGGACCGGTGTTTGAGTTACGCTGATGACTAATTACTCAAACACCGGTCCGGCGTCCCGGTACACACTCAAACACGTAAAAACAATAACACCTAACGAGCGAGTAGGGAATCCAAAGCCGCGTTGTATTGCCCGTATTGAGCGAGGTTTTTGTGTTTGCCGCCCACGATTGTCGTCAGCACAGCCGCTTGCTTTTGGGGAAGCACAGCCGCTAATCGCTGACCAGATGCGTAGGACACGGTTTCGTCGGCGGTGCCGTGGAATAGATGGATTGGGCAACGTACCCGACCGATGCGCTGATACGTGGGAAACCGGAATCGAAGCAGCGATTGATAGGGGTAAACGGGTGCCCGACGGTTGGCCAGATCGGCGATGCTGTAATACGGCGCTTCGAGCAACAACAGACGCGGGCGGTGCCGGGCCGCCACGTACGTTGCCAGGCCCGTTCCCAGCGAGTACCCATATAGCACAACCCGATGCTCAGGATAGGCCCGCACCACCTGTTGATACATAAATTCAGCATCGCGGTACAGACCGTCCTCGGTGAGCGGACCTTTGCTTTTGCCAAACTGCCGGTAGTCATACATCCACACGTCGTACCCGTTTCGGAGAAAGCGGTCAGCGTATTGACCCCAGCGGACCAGGTTGTCGGCGTTGCCGTGAAAATACAGCACCACCCCCCGCCTGGGAACCGAGTCGGTTTTGAAAATCAGCGTATTCAGCAAAACGCCTTTTTCCGGTCGCAAACTAATCTCCTGAAACGGCTGCCTGAACGAAAAATGAACACTGTCGGCTAACGGAACATCGTGGAAGAGAACCCACCGCTGGCCAAAATAGATGGCCGGATAACCCAGCAGATACACAGTGAACAACCCAATCACCACCACCGTGCGTTTGCGCATAGCCCCGTTCACGTCAGTCGTTGAAGCTGATGTCGCCCATAATCTGCCGCTCCATGTCGCCATAACGGTCGAGCAGAATATCGCCCAGTACGCGGTGGTATTCGTCAAATGAAGTCAGGTTGTTGTGCCCACCTTCGTAAATGACAGCCAGCTGGGTGTTCAGCGGGGCAACTTTGGCGAGCCGAATGCTCGAACTGAGCGGAATGAGCCGGTCTTTGCTGCCGTGGATGATATAAATGGGACAGCGCACGTATTTCAGCCACTGATCGGTGCGAATTTTAAAGCGCAGGATAATCGAGACGGGCAGAAACGGCAGAAAGCGGTTGGTCAGGTGCGAGAAACTGTAGTACGGTGCGTCGAGAATCAGCATTTTGGGCCGGTGATTGGAGGCTAACTTAGCCGCAAAGCCCGACCCCAGCGACCGCCCGTAGATAACGATCTGGTTTTCGGGATACTGATAGTCGAACAGCATCCGGTTAAATACGTACTCGGCATCCTGTTTGAGTGTGGCTTCGGTGCGGTTGCCCGAGCTTTTACCGAATCCCCGGTAATCAATCATAATCAGGTCGTAGCCGTGCCGCGTAAAATCACGGGCGTATTTCGACCAGCCTTTAATACTGCGCGTGTTGCCGTGAAAATACATGACCAACCCCCGCTTCACCGGCTCGCGTGCGTAAAACAGCAGGCCGTTGAGCCTGGCTCCGTCGGGCAGGTTGAAGTGGACTTCCTTAAACGGCGCGTCGTATTTGTAGACGAAATCGTCGGCCAGTTTTTCGGGCTTGAAAATGAATCGTTCCTGAATCCAGTACGCCAGCAAACAGAGCAGTACATACACGCCCACGCTCAGTAGAATGGTCTGGGTAGAAATGGCTCCCAGCAGGGTCGCCGGTATCAAGTGGTCAATAGGATTTGGGGTTTACAGCCAAAGCTACCGATTTTTTATCGTTGACCAACGCGACTCATTCAACGTGCATACGGAGTTGTGGGTCTGCCCCGCAGGGACTCAATTAGCGCTCTTTCCGCCACGGTTGCGCCTTCCCGTACGTCAGACTTCGCCAGAGCCACTCCACCGGGCCGAAGTGATAGCGGGCCAGCCACCAGTTGGAGAACGGGATTTGTAAGGCAAAGAAAGCCAGCCCCAGGCCGACGGAAGCCGTCAGACTCAGACGGCCCAATTGTCCCAGTCCATAGCCTAAGAACAGCAACACCCCAAACGCCGTGTCGGCGAGGTAGGTGGTCAGGCCCATGCGCCCCACCGCCACCAGCGACCGCAACAGCCGCGCCCGTGTTTGCCAGAACAGCAGCGTCACCCCCGCCACGTAGAATGCCGACAGGGTAGCCTGATGCACATCAAAGGCCGTAATGGCCATTACGCCCCGCCAGCCAGGCATGGGCGCAAAAATGTTGAGTCCGCCATTCAGCATAACCAGTGCCGTGGAAACCAGCGCCAGCAGCCCCGATACGGCCAGCAATTGTCGGAAAAATAGCCGGTGTTCGGGCGTGTCCACGAAGATGCGTTTTCGACCGGCCCACAGACCCAGCAGAAACAGCCCCAGCGTAATGAACAGCCGCCCGGTTATTAGCTGGAAAAACAACGTACCGACTAATCCGCCCTGGGCATTCATCTGAATCACCTCGGCGAGGGTGCCGGATTGTTTGATGCGAAACTCAGCCTCCGCGCTTTTTATGAAAGCCTCACCCCCGGCTTTTCCGGCTTCGATCTGGGCGCGGGTGGGCGGGGGCGCAAACTGTGATTGAATCCGGCCAATAATCAGGGGGGCGTTGAAAACCAGTAACAGCCCCAGAATGAGTAGTAGGCGGTTGTTCAGGTTTCGCATCAGTACCAAAAACAGTCCCAACACAGCGTAAATGCGGAGAATATCGCCGGAGTAGAACAGGCTGTGCGTGAAGCCAATGGCGAACAGAATCACCAATCGCCAGACCGTACGGCCCACGAATGGACGACCGCTATTTGCTGAGTTATCCATCTGAATGGCGAAACTCAGCCCAAACAGGAAAGAGAAAATGGTGAAGAATTTGCCGAAGGTCGTGTACCCTGCCACTTCACTCAGCGCAAAGTCGAGGGGCGAAAACAGGTTCATCGTACCCGCCGATGGGGGCGTAGGTCCGGCTAAATACTGTCCGGCGCAGTGGGCCACAATGATACCCGCCAGCGCGAAGCCGCGCAGCGAGTCAATCACCGCAATGCGGTCCAGTCCGGCTGGTACGCCGGTGCGGGTAGCAGTTGGGGATGAGAAGGACTGAGTTGTCATGTCGATCATTAAGTAGTATTCATTAATCAATTGGTCCGGCGGGTTTCGTCTTCCGAGCCTAAACGCCGTTGCCGTTCACCTTTTAGTTTTTGATTGCCAAAGGAGTACGTCAGGTTCAGCAGGGCCACGCGCGTGTCAAATGTCAGGACGCCTACCTGACGGCCACTCGGCGTGTGTACGCTTGGGCGGAAGCGATTGCTATGAAACACATCCTGTACACTGAACTTGAGCTTCAGGACCGACGAAACCGCTTTTTGCACACCCGTGTCCAATGCCCCCAACCAGGGCTGCCGCCAGATGCCGTTTACGGAAGGCGTGCTGACCCAGCCGTTAAGTTCGGCGGTCCAGCCGTGGCCCAACGTGAACGCATTGTTGCCGTTTAGCCGCCCCGCTACATTCTGAATTTGTAGAACCGTTCCTTCGTAGTCGTACTGAAAGCGGTTGTAGTAGCCCAGCACATTGGTTTGCAGTTGCCAGCCTTTTACTACCGTTATCGGCCAGCTCAACGTGAGCGTATAGCCCTGCGAATGGCCGAGATTCTCAACCGTCACGTAGGTTTTATTACCCTCCAGTGCATGGATTGTGAAAAACATCAGGTCGGTAGTGTAATTAGCTCCCAGTGAAGTGAACACACCGTTTTTCAGGCTTAATTTGCCTTCCACCGCATGGGTGAACTGCGGTTTCAGATACGCATTGCCCTGACTATAGGCAAACGGGTCGACGTAGCCCCGCGAGGGGTTCAGGTTCTGGTAGTTGGGGCGGTCGACGCGGTGACTGTACGAGAGCGTCAGTGTTTGGTTGGGCGACAGGGGCCGCGACACAAACAGGCTTGGAAACCACTTCAGGTAGTCACGCGTCACGACCTGATTCAGCGTTAAGGAATTGCCTTCCGAATGCGTGTGTTCGGCCCGCAGACCTACCTGCACGGCTGTCTCTTTCCACTTGCCCGATACGCTGACGTAGCCCGCATTGATTCGCTCAGTGTACTGGAAATGATTCGACAGAGCCGGATCAGGAATTAAAGCACCGGCTGCTCCACTACTCAGAGTCAGGTCATTGTCCGTTTTTATCGACGCGCTTTTCAGGCCCGTTTCTAATTTCCAGCCGTTCGACAGCGGGCGGTTGTAGTCGGCCTTCGCCGTGCGGATGTCGACCGTTGAGGGCTGTGTGATCAGCAAACCAGCAGCGGGTTTCGTGACGTCGCCAATCGCGATGAGCGTTTGGGTCAGCAGGCTGTTGTTGTACTCGCGGCTAAAATGGCCGATATCGAAGTCCGCCGTTAACTGGCCCTTCTTTTCGCCGAACGAATGTTGCAGATTAAGGTTGCCGATCTGATTCTGACTCAGAACGTTGTACGTCTTGTTGGTCTGCGTTTGCAGATACACCGGCCCGCCTTCGGTCCGCCGGAAAACAGCACCGGCGGGGCCACGCTCGCGGTGATCACTCCAGAAACCCGTCCAGACCAGGCCGATGGTTGTCGGTCCGCCGAGGTGGGTTTTGGACAGCGAAAAATCCAGCCCGGCTTTGGCGTTCTGGCCCAGATCGCGAAACGTAAGGTAGGTGTACTGACTAACGACGTTGCGCTGTGCCGCATCGGACGAACTGGGGTCGGGCTGGTTGCGGTCGAGTTTGAAATCCCAATAGTTGCCGCCCCGGTTCAGGCTGTAATTCCCGAATAGGTTCAATTTCGGCGTTCGGTGATTCAGTTGCAGGCTGCCCCGCTCCCGATCAAATCGCCCCGACCCACCCGCTACTGACACCGTACCGTTAGTGCCGATGTTCGCGTTTTTTTTGAGCCGGATGTTGATAATACCCGAATTGCCGGCTGCGTCGTACTTCGCCGATGGGTTCGTGATCAGTTCGATCGTCTCAATGTTATCGCTCGACATACTCCGCAGCAGCGCAATCACGTCCTGCGCCGAGAGGTAGCTTTGCTTTCCGTCAATCTGCACAATTACGCCGTCTTTGCCCCGTAGCTGGAGCCGTTCGTTCTGGTAATCGACCGTTACGCCCGGCGATTTTTCGAGCACTTCGAGCGCGGTGCTGCCGCTGCCCACAATGCTCCCCGCCACGTTGACCACCATTCGGTCGAGTTGCTGCTCCACGAATGGTTTTTTGGCCGTTACCTGCACTTCACTCAATTTACCGGCGACTTCGCTCATCGCAAGGGCCGCTATATTCACCGGATTGTTCATTACATCGAACGTGGGCGAATGCAGTTTTTGGTAGCCAACGGCCGTAGTCCGTACGAGGTACTGACCAGTCCTGACCTTCTCGAAGGTATACAGTCCCTGCTGATCGCTGGCTGTGCCTTTGGCCACGCTCGAATCGCGGGCGTTGAGCAGGGCCACAGTCGCAAACGGCAGTGGCTTGCCGGTCCCGTCGCGGATGGTTCCGGTCAGGGTGGTTTGGGCCAGTGACTGCGTGAAGGATGTGATTAAGCTTAGTGAAAGAGATAGTATTGTTTTCATTTCTGTGAAGCGTTGAAAAATTGGAGTTGAACACCACCAACTTCACTGTCTCTACCGATTTTGCGACACTACCGGCCGATTGTACAGCGGAAAGCGAGCCGGGCCGCCGAAGCGGTCGTAGAAAAGCTGGTCGTTGCCGTAGCTGGTGTAGGTTCGTTGAATTTTATTGTTGCTCACCCGCGCCATGTGGTGGAATGATAAGCGAATTGGACCACCTCGTTCGCGTCCATCGGGAGCCGACCAGGTGCCTTTCACGTAGACCCACTGTCCCCGGTTATTACCATCCAGGACGTTGACCGGTGTTATGGTTTCGAAGGTCAGGTGCTGGCTGGGAAACAGCCGTCCGTTGCGGTCCCACTGGTTAAGCAGGTCGTCGGTTCCGAGCTTGTCGTCGTAGCCCGGTCCGTAGGCCACGAAGTCCCCCGCCAACCGGTTGCGGGCCGCTTCAAACTGGCCCGTGGTGAGGTCGGTGAGGAAGCCGCTGACCAACTGGGCATTGGCTGCGTCGTCGGCCTTGTCGACTGGCAAATTTGGATGCTTACCGCCGAAGTAAGCGAGTTCGGCCGCGTTGGGCTGCTCAGCGGGCGGCACCGCCCGGAAGTCCTGCGCCTGTGCTAATGCGCTGCCCAGCGACAGAATCAGCGCGAGGAGTTGATACATTTTCATGACTATGCAGACTTAAGGTTGTTTTCTGACCGGTAATACATTGACAGCAATGAGACTATCCCGATCTGTTGACTGGGTAGCCATCACGATACGTCCGGCGGCTGGCGACTCAATTCGGAATCCCTGCGTGTGCCGGGCGGTTCGGTTACTGATCTCAAGCGTGTAAGCGCCATACGACAGGGCTGATACGTTGAACCGGCCGTAGTACGTCAGCTTCGTCACGTAATCGTCGTAAACCGTTTGCTGTGCCTCGTTCACAATCCGAATGCGCACCCCTTCAGACGACTGGTTTTCAAG
The DNA here is from genome assembly GCF_054779955.1 of Spirosoma arcticum. Lineage (NCBI taxonomy): Bacteria > Pseudomonadati > Bacteroidota > Cytophagia > Cytophagales > Cytophagaceae > Spirosoma > Spirosoma arcticum. Next base: position 183,710 of record NZ_BAAGXG010000007.1, on the reverse strand, counting down.
CCGGATTTTGATGGCTTCTTTTCGGGCATCGGGGTAGATGAATGCCCGAATGCTAACCGGTGAGTCAGTGAGGTAATCCCGACCGGCGAAGGTCTGGGCGTAGAGCGAAGGTGAAGCCAGGGCGAAACCGGCGACCAGCACGCGGCTGACGAGGGTACGCGGGAGCGGAATTGAGTAGATCGTATTCATGACGTGGATAGAAAAAGTGCATTGGTTGATTAGTCGTTGAAAATTCACTCCTGGTAAACTAATCCCTGTTTGTTGCTCTGGAAGCCAACCGAAAAGAACACAGGTGATAACCAGGCAAACCGAACGGCCTGTCCTTCATCGGTTGACGATCACAAACGTAGCGGACCAAAGTGTGGGCTAAAAAAGGGGTGAGGTGAGTGGTATGAAATTTCGCGTGAGCCGTCGAAATTCTGAGTGGAGCGTGTGAACGGTCAGGGGAGGTGCGCACCCATAAATGACCACTCCCTCAAAAGAAGGAGTTGTTCAGCCCAGGCGGGGGGGCGATGTCACTGTTTATCAGTACCTTGTCTATCATTCACCGTCCCATGCGCCCGCTTCTACTCTTGACTCTACTGCTGAATTGGTTAGTTGCCGTTGGGCAGCAAAAGGCGCTGGTGTTGCCCGATAAACTGCCAACTGCCGGGATGAATATCGGAGCGTATGCGGAGTTTTACCAGGATGTGTCAGGCGATACGCTGTCGGCTGCCGCTGTTCTGACAAAATCATTCCGGCCGTTTTTAACGCAATCGACCAATCAGTTCAAAAATCAATATATGAGATTGAACTGGCTCCGCTTTACGCTTCAAAATAACAGCCTGATGGATTCAGTGAACTTGTGGCTTCATGTGGGACGTCACAATTTAATCCGCTTCTATTCAGTCGATTCAGTGAATCATCTCACCTTGCTGACCACCACGGGGGCGAGTATTGCGGCTAAACTCATCGCATCTGATGCCCCCAGTCGGATGGCGGTGTCAATCGGACTTAGGCCTGGGCAACGGCAGATCTATTTGCTCAGTGTGTCTACTTTTCAGAGTCCCGATTCGGTACAAACCATCCTATATACCCGGCAATCCTACAAAGCCTTTTTAACTGATTTGCACCAGCAGCAGCTACCAGCACTTGCGTTTTACGTTGGCCTGATTGCCTGTCTAGTATTCATGGGCCTGTTTGCCATGGCGCAATATGTAACAAACCAGGATGTTATCTACGCCTGGTATTCGCTGTACGTGCTGGCTGTCTGTTTCCACTTTCTTCGCGTACCTGAAGCGTTTTTTCAACTCGACTGGTGGTTACCCAATCATCCGCTGCTACGCATGGCACTACTGCCCATCGTTCAGTACATCGCCCTGTTTTTCTATACCTTATTTTTCGGTACGCTCTTAGAGCTATCGCGCTATCAACCCCGACTTTGGCGATGGTATCGCTATCAGTTGATCGTTTTGGCCGCCTTATCTGTCCTGGCAATGGTCATCTATCTGATTTGGGGAGGTGGTACCCTGCTAAGTATCTATTTCAGTCGTTCATCGGGTATCGTTGTCATGCTGTTGGTGGGGAACGAACTACGATTGGCCGCTTTGGCGCTTCGAGGCCGCCATTTGTTGCAGGGCTACGCATTCGCGGGTTTAGTCCTGATGGTAAGCGGAGGCACGCTTATGTTTCTGCTAAATCGCTTCGACGTACCGCGCACGAATATATTCCTGCAAATGCCTTCGCTTTTTTTTGGATCGGGTACGTTACTCGAAGTTCTCTGCTTTTCGCTGGCGCTGGGTCGGCGAACACACCTGATAGAAATAGAAAAGAAACAGATACAACAGCGCTACGCCCATGACCTGGAAGCCCAACTGGCCCAGCGCACTCAGGAGGTTCTGGCGAAAAGCCGCCTGCTGGAAGCCCGGCACATCCGTCAGCTCGAAACCGAGTTTGAGCAGAAATTAGCCGATACCGAAATGACGGCCCTGCGTGCCCAGATGAACCCCCACTTTATCTTCAACTGCCTCAATTCCATCAAGCTCTACACCCTTCAGAACGACGCCGATAAAGCCTCCGACTACCTCACCAAGTTCGGTCGCCTGATCCGGCTCGTGCTGGAAAACTCGCGTTCCGAACTGGTGCCGCTGCAAAATGAACTGGAAGCGCTGCAACTCTACATCGAACTGGAAGCCATGCGCTTCAAACAGAAGGTGCAGTTCGCCATCCACGTTTCGCCCGACATCGACCAACGGTATTTGTGCATTCCGCCCCTGTTGTTGCAGCCCTACGTGGAAAACGCCATTTGGCACGGGCTAATGCACAAGTCCGAAGGGGGCACGGTAACGGTGGAGGTCAGCCAGCCCCAAGACAATCTGCTGCACATCGAAATCACCGATGACGGGGTGGGCCGGGAGCGGGCAGGCGAGCTGAAGAGCAAGTCGGCGGGCAAGCACAAATCGTTCGGAATGCAGGTAACGGCCGACCGTATACGCATGATCAACCAGTTGTACAACGTCCAGACGCAGGCTCAGGTCGTGGATTTGGTCGACAGTTTCGGCGAGCCATGCGGCACGCGCGTAATTTTAGACATACCAGTATGAAAGCGTGTTTCTCTCAACAATTACAAGTCAAGCCCAACTGTTCAAAGCTGCACCAGCAAATCGACCAATTCCTGGGGCTGTGAAAAGAACGGCGAATGACTGGTGGGCAATGTAGCGATTTTCTGCGTTGGCACGTTCTTAGCCATCTGGGCCTTATTAAAGTCTTTCGCCTGCGTACAGAGAATGTAGAATTTGGGAATAGCCCCATACACCTCGTCGGTCAACTGCACGGGCGTAGCAAAAGGGGCAATAGGTTGTTTGCCGATGTTCGCTCGGGCAAACGCTACGTCCTCCGTCGGGCAGTCGTGGTACAGAAACGGCACTGCCTTGTCGAAGTCCACTACAATAACTGGCCCCTGTACCGAATGCGTATCGCTAAATTTTGGAACACCGGGCGTAGCCACGTCGTACTGACCAGCCAGATCAAAGAGTGACTGCCCGTTTTTGGGTAGAAACGCGTCTAAGTAAACCAGTTTCGAGACTTTGCCCGCCCCTAACTGCTGTGCCGCCGATGAGATGAACATTCCGCCCGACGAATGGCCTACCAGTATCACGGGGCCGGTCTGGGCATTGGCCGTTTCTACGATCTTTTTGGTGTAATCGGCCAGCGTGATCGTTTCGGGGGGTGTTTTGTCGGCACCGTGGCTGGGCAGATCGAGGGCCACTACGGTATGTCCTTTGGCCTGTAGTAACGGCACAATTTTTTTCCAGGCCCAGGCTCCGTGCCAGCCACCGTGAACAAGAATAAACGTAGATGATTTCATAGGCGTACCGTTTGTTAGCATCCAGCCGAGCAGCAGGAGAATCAGAAGCGAATGCCGTCTCATGGATTTTATCTGATTTTGGTTCCAGGCAAAATTACAGGAGACAGCCGGTCAGATGGTGGTAAAAAAACGACATTAACTCTATTTTGCTATGTTGTTGAAAGACTTTGAACCCTCTCCGGCCGTTAGGGGCCTTGTTCAGTGCTACCGAATCGCAGACCTGGATTTTACGGGTATAGATACCGTGCCGGTCAAGGTATATCCGCCCAAGCCAGAAAATTGCCTGCATTTTATTCTGGAAGGACACTACCAGATAGCCTATCCCGATAGTGGGTCAGCTACGTACTGCAAGGCTGTATTTGTAGGGCAACATCAGCGTCCCTTCTATCGGTTAACAGGACAGCGACTACGGTCTTTTCAAATCGTTTTTGAACCAGGCGGGGTGTTTCAACTGCTGAGAATACCCGCACAGGAACTTTGTGAGCAACACATAGATGCAGACCTGATCTTTTCCGGCACTGTTCACCACGTTACCGAGCAACTACAGGCATCTCAAACACCTGACGAACTGATTGCCATCGCTGAAGAGTACGTAGCAAGCTTGCTACGCAAAGCCCGGCAGAACGATTTAATTTATAATACGCTAATTTCACTTATCCGAAAACAGCCTGCTCAAAAAGTAGATGCGTTAGCTAATCAGACTTCGTTAAGTATCAGACAATTTGAGCGCGTTTTTTTGCATAGGACGGGCATGAACCCCAAGACCTATCTGCGACTCGTCCGGTTTCATCAAGCCTATAACACCCGCAATCGTTTTCCCCAACTCGACTGGCTGAGTATTGCTTTGACCTGCAATTACCACGATTACCAACATCTGGTCCGGGATTATAAAGCCTTCACGGGTATGGGTCCCAACGATTTTCACTCGCTGGAGAAACACTCGCCCGAGTGCCTGTTAGGTCTGGCCAATGATCTCTACAAGAGCCGGGATCCTCAACTTTTTTCAGGTAACAAACAGGGTTATGCGTATTGATTGTAACGTTTGTGTAGTACGTTCCTGGCAGTGGGGCGATGAGCTGCCGTTACCGCGACGAAGAGGAAACTTACCCCCAGATTCACAACTACCTGAATGGTCAGCAGACCCATATTATGGAGTACGTGCCAGCCGCGTTGGAGGGGCGTAACCAGCGGCCTGAGCGTTTCGAGACTAAGAAACAGAAACAGCGACCCAATAAGAATTCAGGGTTGTACATCGGTGAGTTGTTGCGCGTTCATGAGTGGAAAGGGTTTAGCCGTTCGGCTATTTCAGGGTATCCGTTAACTTGTTTAACAGGGTAGGCAAACAAGCGGTAAGGACTTTTCCATCAAAATGACCACCTTCATATTCTGTATATTGATAGTTTATCCCCTGCTTCTTTAGCGCGTCGATAAATAACTGGTGCTGCGGAATAATGAAGTCGAATTCGTCCTGTTTGCCTACGGCCATATAAATGAAAACGGGGGATGAAGCAGGCACCGATTTTACCAATCGAAAGACGTTTGACCCGGTGGCTACCGGCGAGTTTGCTTCCCCAAACGAAACCCTGACGCTGTTTTTGATAAAATTCAGCGGAGATTTGGGTGTTAACGGAACGTCGTAGAAAGGTGCATTGATTGGGCCACTCATATCGGCAATGAATGTAAACCGTTCGGGGTGTTTAAGGCCGATTTGCAAGGCACCAAAGGCACCCATCGAAAAACCACCTATAGCCTGGCGCGTTGAATTAGTTCTGTATTTTTTATCAATGTAGTCGAACAATTCAAGGGTCATAAAATCCTCGTACCGATTCGCCGGATTAGTCGCTGAATTGACGTACCAACTGGTGTCGGCACTCGGTGTAACGATAATCAAAGGCTTGTCTTTTAGCTCGGCGATTAAATTGGATTTTAAGAACGATCCATTGTTTCCCGACCACCGATGCAGCAGGTAAAAGACCGGATAGGATTTGGTCGCATCGTAGTTTGCGGGAAGAATAATGGTGGTAGCTACCTTTCGTTTAAGAATAGTCGAATAAATAGAGTCAGTGGAAACCGATTGGCTAACCGAAACAGGTGAACTGTTGGCTTGGCCGAATAATGATGGCAAGGCAATGCCGATTAGGATGAGACTAAGAAGTAAGGTTTTCATTGGGTTTATGGTTTGGTCCCGGACAAAGCGTTTCGTCTCGGGACCAGTTTTTTAAGAACACTCATCCCTTCAGGCCGTATTTATTCATGATGGGCTGCCGCTGCTCATCAAACATGGTGATGCCATACTGAGCATTCAACTTGTCCATCTTCTGGGTGGCTTCTTTCGACGTAACCGGAACACTCCGCTTCATCAGGTCAGGGATTAGTTTGACGAACATCTCTTCCAGAAAATTGTCAAAATCCTGGTTGAAAAACATGTCGATAAAGCGGGCCGGTTTATCGGTTGCATTCCAAAATGTATGGACAATGCCGTGGGGACGCAGATGCCAGCCGCCTGCTTCGACCTGATACACCTTCTCACCGACCAGTATGCTGATCGTACCTTCCTGCACGAACATAAGTTCATCCAGGTCTTTGTGCAGGTGAGGGGCTGGTCCCATCAGTTTGGGGCTCATAATTCCCTCCATGCAGGAGAATTGCCCATTGGTTTGGCTGCTGCGAACGGGTATTCTGGAGCCAAAGCCGTTAGGGCCTACCTGTATGGGTGCTGGTGGCGTGTAAAAAGGTTTCAAGGGACCTCTGTCAGTACCGGTAAATACGGGTAGCCAGGATTGCACCGACGAAAGTGATGGCGCGTCTATGCCAGCCAATAAGCCAGCCGCCAGGAAATTTCTGCGTTCCATATCGATTAATGGGTTTATGTGGTGCTTACTTAGTTTACCTCTATCCGTTTACCAGTTTCGTAATACTGGGCCGTAAGGGCCGAAATTTTCCACGCTTCGCCCTGTTTTTCCAGTATGATAAAATCCTGGCTGTGTTCATTGGTGGTGCTGTCTAAGCTATTACCCGTCATGAAAGCCACGTTGCCATGCACCCGAACGCGGAGGTCAGACGTTTTGAAGCTGCCTGCCGGGGCGGCTGATGGGTGGCTCTGCATATAGCCACCGACCATTTTCTTTATATTTTCGATGCCGTGCGCCAGAATGACCTGACGGTCGGCCGTCGAAACCTGGAAGTATGAATCCGGCGAACTCACGAAATAGCTGACGAAGGCGTTCAGGTCGCGCTTGTCGAAAGCGGCCCGTGAGTCGTCGAACGTTTTGCGAATGGCCGAAGCCGCACCGGCGGACCGGTCGGACCGCTTTTCATCCCGGTCCCCCGGTGCGGTTCTGGCCGACTGAGCGCGGACGGTGGTTGTCAGGAGCGCGGTAGCTGAGAGGACAAGAACAATGAATAGCGTTTTCATGGATGTATTGGGTTTGTGTCGTTTGTTAGTCGTTAAGAGCCAGAGCAGCAGTAAAAGACTGTCCCAAACGTACCCGACCGGCGAGACTTCTGAAAAAAGGGCAGGACGAGTGGTATGAAATTTCGCGTGAGCCGTCGAAAATCTGAGTAGAGCGGGTGAACGGTCGGGGGCTGTGCGCCCGTTGTACAGGTTGCTTTATTCAATTATCGTAAACGGCACGACCATGGCGTATTTGGCATTCACCAATCGGCCAGACTGCCTGCCTGGTATCCATTTCGGCATACTGTTGATCAGGCGCACGGTCTCCTCAGCGGTGCCACGCCCCGGACTTTTCAAAACTTCCACTTGCTCAATGCTACCGTCGTCGGTCACAATAAAGGTGACGTGCACATCTCCCTGAGTCTTCTTTTTTAAGGCTTTTTCGGGGTAACGCAGGTTCTGACGGATAAAGCTATCCAATTCCGAACGACCACCGGGAAACGCCGGAGGCACTTCGCAAACGGTGAAAATTGCACCATTTAGAGTCGAACCAGTCGTCTGGGCGTGTGCCATCAGTGCCAGGTTAAGCGCGAGTGCGGTCAGAATGATAGTCTTTTTCATAGTCAGTCGCGTTTTGATCGTCTCCGCTTGCTGATGCTGAAAACCGGATAGCGACTGGAGCGACGAAGCCTGTTGGGAGACGGGTGACTAGGTGAACAGGCCGGGTTAGTTGCAGTCGGTAATCGTGTAGGTTGCCACATAAGGGTTTGTGCCGTCCAGTGCCGTAAGGGTGAATTCGGTGAGGTAGCCTTTGGCGTTGGTTTTCTGCGCGGTTATTTTGTCAGACCCCTGTAGGGTCAGTTTACCATCAGGGCTAGTCGAATAGTATTCGACTACAGTGCCAACCCCGCCCTCGGCAATGGCCCAAGGTGTTCCGTCCGGGATGAGGTACGGCAACCCCTGTTTGGTCAGAAACTGCTCGGGTGACTTCACGCTCCCTACGGGTTTTACCACCGTTTGGGCCAATACATCCCCCGATTCGCTCGTAATACGCTCTTCCGTCCGCACTCCGTCGGCATTGTACGTATAGTTCCGGGCATACTGTAACTTCCCGCCCACTTCAACCGTGTAGCGGGTTAGCCGCCCACTGGCATCGTAACTCAGGTTGTTTAGCCCCGTTGGACTGTTGGGGCCACTGAAGCTGGCCCGCGTAATGCGCCCGTCCGTGAAGGTGTAGGTTTCATCGGAGTTGGGTTTGCCGTCGATCGTATAAACGGTTTTGGTTAACAGACCGGACCCATCGTAGCTGAAGGTGCTAACCTGCACAACGGGTGTCTGGCCATTATAGATCTCACGGGTCAGGGTGGCGACCCGGCCCTGGGCGTTGTAGGTTACTTTGCCCACCTGGCCACCTTCGGTGAGCTTGCAGAGATCGGGCGCGGGTTCATCGGTATCTTGCTGGCAGGACAGAGTCATCAGCCCGGTTAAACAGAACAGCAGAATCGTTTTCATGGTGTTTGGTGTAGTTTGTTGGATAAATTTTTCCGCCTGCGCACTCCTGAGATGCGCTGACCGTCTTCAAAAACGTACGATTGATCAGCGTTGCCCCACGCCGGACGGACTGGCGTAGAGAGCGATGCCGAGGTCGTAGAAAAGCTGGTCGTTGCCGTAGCTGGTGTAAGCCTGCTGAATTCGATTGTTGCTGACCCGTGCCAGGTGGTGGAACGGTATGCGAATTGGTTTGCCCTGTCCGTGTCCATCGGGTGCCGACCAGACACCTTTCACGTAGACCCACTGCCCCCGGTTATCGCCAGCCCCGACGTTGACCGGGGTTATGGTTTCGAAGGTTAGTTGCTGATTGGCAAACAGCCGTCCGTTGCGGTCCCACTGATTGAGCAGGTCGTCGGTTTTGAACTTGTCGTTGTAGCCGGGTCCGTGGGCAACGAAGCCCTCGGCCAACCGGTTGCGGGCCGCTTCGAGCTGGCTGTTGATGAGGTCGTTCAGGAAACCGGAGACCAGCGCAATAGCTTCCTGATCCGATTGTATTTCGGGAATTGCATTCGGATGTTTGCCACCGAAGTAAATGAGTTCGGCTGCGTTGGGTTGTTCAGCGGGCGGCACCGCCCGGAAGTCCTGCGTTAAGGCAACGCCACTGCGTAGCAACAGGACCGATGTGAGGAAGAAGAGAGTTTTCATTGGATTTTGGATTGACTACTTGTTGGTTTAAAACGGCCTCATTTCGGCAATGACCCTGGGGCTGCTCTGTGACTGCAACCGCGCTACCCGGCCATAGAAATAGGTTAACCACCGGGCTAATTCCTTTGGGTTGGCAGGACGTGGAAAGTGGCTGGCCCATTGCTGAACCGTTTCAGGCGCCGTGGCTATGACATCATCGATTTCGGTTTCTACGAACGTGTCCAGGGCTACCAACTGCCCGTTGAGCCACACAAACCAACGGTTGTGGGTTTGGCAGGCTGCTTTACTGCTTTACGGGTATGAGGCAACGCTAACTCGAGGGTCTGCCTCGCGCCGTACTGAGCGGATAGTTCGAGTAGTTGCCCGTCGCCCCCCCCCAATCAGTTCTTCAAAAATGACGGACTGGGTGTCGCCGTTTTTCCGTAAGATCTCGTAGGGGGCAAACGTGCGAACACGATTGGTTGTCGAGTCGGTATATCGGAATCGATGTAGCTCGTAGGGCTGATAGACCCGCCACTTACCCGCCATCCGAAACAGCAGCGCGTTGGCCTGGGACTGGTAGCACAATTCGCCGGTAAGCCGGATGCTGGTCACGAGGGTAAGTTCCCCTTTGTGCCAGACGAGTTGGGCCTTTGCCGGGCCACTCAGGGCCATGAGCAAAAGCAGGGTGATTGTTGCTAAACATTCATGGTATGGATAGTTATTGATGATTTCTTAGTCGCAGCCGACCCCGTTTTGGACAACACTGGCATGGATACCCGGTTACCGGTTGAGTACTCCAAACGTACCGTGCTGGTAAGAGTCCTGAAAAAGGGGCAGTATGAGTGGTATGGAATTTCGCGTGAGCTGTCGAAATGTTGAGTGGAGCGGGTGAACGGTCAGGGGGATAGCTCACTCAATAAAACGACCATTCACTCAAAAGAATAGACTGTTCAGCCGGGACAGGATAAATGATGCACCTGTTTATCAGTACCTTGTCTATTATTTTACGACGGTATGCGCCCGCTCCTTTTTTTGACTTTGCTACTGAATTGGGCTATTGCTTTCGGGCAGGAGAAGGGATTGGTGTTGACGGGCAAACTGCCTGAACCGGCGGCCCGGCAGTCCGACAGCCGAATGACCGGCGATTCATCAGGAACATACCGCCCACAGAGCAAGATTCAAGCGCAAACCCGTATCCGTAAATACCAGTCCGATAATCGGATGCAGATGCCCAAACGCACCCAGGCCACTCTGCCGGTTATGGTGTTTTTTAGTGCCGCACTGGGGGCTTTGCTGTTCATCAGTCTGTTTACGTTCGCGCAATACCTGCTCAATCGAGACGCACCGTATGGCTGGTACGCACTTTATTTACTGATAACCGCCATCTGGCTGTGGCAGTCAACCCGTGTCTGGTTCGGTGGTGCTCTACAGCCACCCGATCCGACGGTTTTAACTACTTACATGCTGCTATTGAAGTATGGCATGATCGTGTCGTACATCCGTTTTATAGGCCATCTTCTCGAAGTGTCCCAGCAACAGCCTCGTCTAGACCGCTGGACGCGTTACTTTGTCCGGTTCTTTACCTTATCCGTGCTGGTTTTACTGGCCGAACTGTTCATCGGGCCGTCGCCCGGAATGCCGTATCACCGGCCCACCAGTTTTACTTACGTCTCCATCGGAATTGACGTCCTCACCTACGCAGGTCTTCTGCTCCTCATTATCGGTATGCTCCGTAACAGGCATCCCCTGATTCGCTACGTGCTGATCGGTTTTGGCTTAATATTGAGCGGAGCTATGAGCGCGACTTTCCTGAAATATACCGGCCTCCCAGCCACAGACCAGTTAGTTCGTATGCCCATGTTTTACGTAACTATGACTATACTGCTCGAAATCCTGTGTTTCTCGCTGGCATTAGGGCGACGTTTTCAGCTAAACAAAGAAGAAAAAATTCAGACGCAGCAGCAGTTAATTCACCAATTGGAAGAAAACCAGCGGCTTCAGCAAACCCATACTGTCGAACTGGAACGCCAATTAAACCAGCGCACCCGGGAAATTCAGGAACAGAGCCGCCTGCTGGAAGCCCAGCACATCCGCCAGCTCGAAACTGAGTTCGAGCAGAAACTGGCCGACACCGAGATGACTGCCCTCCGCGCCCAGATGAATCCCCACTTCATCTTCAACTGCCTCAACTCCATCAAACTCTACACCCTCGATAACGATGCTGACCGAGCCTCCGACTACCTCACCAAGTTCAGCCGCCTGATTCGCTTAGTGCTGGAAAACTCCCGCTCGGAGTTGGTGCCGCTGCAAAACGAGTTGGAAGCCCTCCAACTCTACATCGAACTGGAAGCCATGCGCTTCAAACAGAAGGTGCAGTTCTCTATTGACGTTTCACCCGACATCGACCAGCGGTACCTGTGCATTCCGCCCCTGCTGTTGCAGCCGTACGTCGAAAACGCCATCTGGCACGGGCTGATGCACAAACCCGAAGGCGGTACGGTAACGGTGGAGGTCAGTCAGCCGAAAGACAATCTGCTGCACATTGAAATCACCGACGACGGGGTAGGGCGGGAGCGGGCGAAGGAGTTGAAGAGCAAGTCGGCGGGTACCCACAAGTCGTTCGGGATGCAGGTAACGGCCGACCGTATACGTATGATCAACCAGTTGTACAACATCCAGACCCAGGCTGAGGTGATGGATTTGGTGGATAGTTTCGGGGAGCCTTGTGGTACACGGGTAGTTCTGGAAATACCCGTATGAAAGCGCTACAATATCATCGGTTGTTATTCATCGGCCTATTGTGGCTGCTTGGTCCGATGGTGTGGGGGCAGTCTCCGCTCTCGCCGATTAACCAGATCCCGGCAGCTACGCTGGATTTTTTTAGTGCCGCACTGGGGGCTTTGCTGTTCATCAGTCTGTTTACGTTCGCCCAATACCTGCTCAATCGAGACGCACCGTATGGTTGGTACGCGGCCTATCTGACCGCAACATCGGTCTGGCTGTGGCAAGCAATCAGTTCATGGTTCAACGTCGTTCCACGCTTACCCGATCATGCTATTTCGCTTACGTTCATGTTGATACTGGGCTATGGCATGATGGTATCATACATCCGCTTTTTAAGCTACCTGCTTGAAGTACCCCGGCAATACCCTCGGTTAGAGCGTTGGTTTCGCCACTTTTTCGGCTACTTAGCTATATCCATGCTGACTTCCCTGGCCGGTCTATTTGTTTGGAATTCTATGCTTGTGTACATAATTACCGATCTCTTTAGCTATGTCTGGATGTTAATTATTATGATCCAACTAGTGCGTCTTAGCCATCCATTGAAGCGTTATGTTCTGGCCGGGACGATACTGTTATTAAGTGGCGCTATTACATCAGCCCTGCTCAATTTTACTGGCGTTGCCTCAAATGACCGATTAAGTCACATGCCATACTTTTACGTGGCAGTTGGCATATTACTCGAAATTCTGTGTTTTTCGTTGGCCCTCGGGCGACGCTTTCAGCTAAATAAAGAAGAGAAAATTTGGGTGCAGCAACAGTTGATCAAACAGTTGGAAGAGAATCAGCAGCTGCAACAAACCCATACCGTTGAACTGGAGCGCCAACTGAGCCAGCGGGAGACCGAAGTGCTAACCAAAGCGCATCAGCTCGAAGAGCAGCGCATCAGCCAGCTTCGCTCGGGTTTCGAGCGTCGGACCGCCGAGTGCGAAATGGCTGGACTACGTAGTCAGATGAATCCGCACTTCATCTTCAACTGCCTCAACTCGATCAAGCTTTATGCCACCGAAAACGATTCAGAAAAGGCATCGGAGTACCTGACTAAGTTCTCGCGACTGATTCGCATGGTACTGGAAAATTCCCGCTCTGAGCGCGTGACGCTCCGAAACGAGTTGGATATGCTGCAACTCTACGCCGATATGGAGATCATGCGCTTCAAGCAGAAATTGTCGTTTTGCGTATATGTCGAACCCAGTATTGATGCGGGCTTTGTAGAGATACCACCCCTGCTGTTGCAACCCTACGTGGAGAACGCGATCTGGCACGGGCTGATGCACAAATCCGAGGGTGGTACCGTTCACGTGCGGGTTACCCAACCGCACGAAAACCTGCTTCAACTGATCATCAGCGACGACGGTGTTGGTCGGGCCAGAGCCGCCGAGCTAAAGAGTAAATCGGCCAGCCACCGCAAGTCGTTCGGCCTGAGAATGACCTCCGAACGAATTGCCTTAGTCAACCAGTTGTATCAAACCGACACGCAGGTAACGATTGAAGACTTAGTTGACGCCGACGGGCAGCCCGCCGGAACGGAAGTTGTCTTGCAGATACCGATATGAAAGCGATCATAATAGACGACGAACCCGACAATGTCCGGCTACTGGCCCTGCAACTGGCGAGGCATTGCCCGCAGGTCGAACTCGTTGGCCAGTTTACCGATAGTATCGAAGGCCTGAAAGCGATTCAGCAACTGCATCCGTCGCTGGTGTTTTTAGACATCGAGATGCCGCTGATGAATGGGTTTCAACTGCTGGAAAAAGTTGGTGAGATAACGTTCCATATCGTGTTCGTGACGGCCTACGACCAGTATGCCGTGCGGGCGTTCCGGTTCAGCGCATTAGACTACCTGCTCAAACCCATTGACACCGTTGACCTGATTGCCACCATCCGACGCGCCGAAACCACCGCCCGTGTCAATCCTCAGCAGTTGGAACTGATGCGTCAGTATTATCCCCCGGCTGGATGGCCCGCTGGTCCGACACTTGGTGGTCCGGCGGCAATAAAAGGATTGAATAACCCAAGCCGCATTGCGCTCCCGCACGCCAGCGGGATGGTGTTCGTGGATACGAAACAGATTGTTTATTGCGAAGCCGACAGCAACTACACCCGGTTTCATCTCGAAAATGGCGAAGTGTACATGGTCTCAAAAACGCTTGGTGACGTGCAGGATGTGCTCGAAACCCACGATTTCGTGCGGGTTCATCGGCAGTTTATGGTTAATCTAAATCACATTCAGAAATTAGTGAAGGGCGAAGGCACGTATCTGCTCCTGACCAATGGCGTCAGTATCCCCGTGGCCCGCCAGCAGAAGGACCGGTTGATGGAGCGATTTGGGTGGATTTAAACAGGAAGTCATTCCCGGCACGCAGGGTCAACCGCACGTGACCATCGCGGGTGGCGGGCATTTCGTGCAGGAGGATAACGGAGACGAGAGGGCGAGACTGGTGATGCGGTTCATTCAGAATAATCCGGTTTCGGTGCGTTCTCCCGTACGACAAGCGTATTGAATGGTCAAGATTTCCCAATTTTGGCAAAATTAGGAAATTCGATGCCTGCACTCTTCATCGACACCGAACGCCTGCGCGACTTCAACAGCGGTTTAGGGCAGGTCTGTTTACACCTTGGTCATGAGCTAATCCGTCAGAAGCCCGACGACTGGACGCTGACGTTTCTGGTACCAAAGGGCCAGACGGATATTTTTGGTAACCAAGTTAATTACGTTGAAGCGTCGTGGTTAAAGAAACTCTGGATACCCGGTGAGTATAACCTGTGGCACTGCCTGCATCAGGATTCAGCGTATTTGCCCCCGGCTGGATGGCCTGGCAAGAACGAAAAACTTATTCTGACAATTCACGATCTGAATTTTCTCGAACGTCCTGACTATTCCGAGGCAAAAAAAAGCCGCAAATTAGCCACCCTGCAACGCAGCGTCGACCGGGCCGATGCCCTGACCGCTATCTCAGCGTATACGGCTTCCGTCGTTCAGCAACACCTTCGTTTGCCCGATACTAAACCAGTACGGGTTATCGCCAACGGCGTGGCCGTCAGCGCACGTGACCTCCGGACCGATGGCCCACGCCCGGCATTTCTGGGTGAGAATGACGGCCCTTATTTTCTGTTCGTCGGCGTCATTCACCCCAAAAAAAACGTGCATACGCTGCTACCCCTGCTCGAAGCCTTCCCCGACTATCGCTTAGTACTGGCCGGGCCGGATGGTCACCCGTACGCGCAACACGTTCGTGAGCAAGCTCAAAGACTCGGCGTGGCCGACCGGCTGCTGATGCCCGGTGCGGTGGATGAATCGACTAAATGGTGGCTTTATGCCCACTGCGAAGCGTTTTTGTTTCCGTCACTGTCCGAGGGCTTCGGCCTGCCCGTGGCCGAAGCTATGACGTTTGGCAAGCCCGTGTTCCTCTCCAACCTGACCAGCCTGCCCGAAGTGGGCGGAAAGGAAGCGTACTATTTTGCCGATTTTGAGCCGGAAAACATGGCTAAGATTCTGCACGATGGGTTGCATGATTTCGGCCAGAATCCATTGCGTCAGGAGCGAATGAAGAAACGAGCGGCTGGCTTTAGCTGGCCCGACGTGGCGGGGGAGTACTGGACGTTGTACCGGGAGTTGGTAGGGACTATCAGCCGCCGTTAGCGAAACGGTATTTGCGCTGTACCTTTGCCCGATCAATGAAGACCTACCTCCGACTACTCAATTTTGCCAGGCCGCTGGGTCGCTTCCTGACGCCGTTTGTGCTGACGTCGCTCATGGCCAGCGTGTTCGGTGTGCTGAATTTTACACTGTTGATTCCCTTACTCAGCATTCTGTTCGACAAGGTTGATTCGGAGCAGATGCGTACGTTGTTGAGCCAGCCCGCCCCGTCGTTGACCACCTCGCCCGCCGATGCGTTCAGCTATTACTTCGCGCAAATATTTCGGGACTACGGAAAAGTGGGGGCGCTTCAGTTCGTGTGTGGGGTTATTGTCGGGTCGGTCTTGTTCAGCAACTTGTTCAAATACTTGTCCATAAGGCAGTTGGAGACGTTTAAGGCCCGGATGGTGGCCCGGCTGCGGGAAGCCGTTTTTGCGCAGACCCTTCGGCTGCACCTCGGCTTTTTCTCGAACGAACGCAAAGGAAACCTGATCTCGCGCACCACATCCGACGTGCAGGAGGTTGAGAATTCGATTGCCAACACGATGTCGGCCGCGTCGAAAGAAGTGTTTTTGCTGATCGGCTATATCATCGCGCTGCTCAGTATTTCGGTTAAACTGACGCTGTTCGCCATCGTGGTTATTCCGCTGTCGGGCGTGTTCATTGCCACGCTCGTTCGGCGCATGAGACGTGACGCCCAGGCCGGGCAACAGCGGCTCAGCAGCCTGGTAAGTTTGCTCGATGAAACGTTTGGTGGAATGCGCGTGGTGAAGGGGTTCGTAGCCGAGGGCTTTATTCTGGACAAGTTCCGCGCCGAAAACGAAGGCTACCGGCAGGCGGTGCGGTCGCTGGCCTATCGGCGCGAACTGGCCTCGCCATTTTCGGAGGTGATGGGCGTGGCCGTCGTGGCGGGCATTCTGCTCTACGGCGGGTCGCTGGTACTCAGCGGTCAGTCGGACCTGACGGCGGCTCAGTTCATTGCGTACATCGCCATTTTTTCGCAGGTAACGCGCCCGGCCAAAGATATTTCCAACGCCTTCAGCGGATCGCAACGGGGCCTGGCGTCGGGCGAACGGGTGCTTGAACTCATCGACACCCAGCCGACTATTCAGGACAAATCCGACGCGGTAACGTTGGCTAATTTTCAGGATCACATCTCGGTACAGAACGTGTCATTTGCCTACACGACTGAAACACCCGTGCTGCGAAACGTTAGTTTTGAGTTGGGAAAGGGGAAAACTATTGCCCTCGTTGGTTCGTCGGGCGGGGGCAAATCGACCATTGCCGACCTGATTCCACGCTTTTATGACCCAACCGCCGGGCAGATTCTAATCGACGGCGTAAACCTGCGTGATTGTACGATGGCATCCCTGCGCGGTCAGATGGGAATTGTAACCCAGGAGAGCATTCTGTTCAACGATACTATTTTCAATAACATCGCCTTTGGTACGCCCGCTACTGAAGCCCAGGTGATGGAGGCCGCCCGGATTGCCAATGCACACGATTTCATTGTGGCCCAATCCAACGGCTACCAGACCATCATCGGCGACCGGGGCGGCAAGCTGTCGGGTGGTCAGCGGCAGCGCATCAGTATCGCCCGTGCTATCCTGAAAAACCCACCCATCCTGATTTTAGACGAAGCTACGTCGGCCCTCGACACCGAATCCGAGAAGCTGGTTCAGGAAGCCCTCACGCGCCTGATGGCCAACCGCACAACGCTCGTGATTGCCCACCGGCTGAGCACCATTCAGCACGCCGACGAAATTCTGGTTGTCAATCAGGGCCGCATCGTTGAGCGCGGCCGACATGATGAACTGCTAACGCTGGACGAGGGCTTCTACCGAAGACTGAGTACCATGCAGGGCGTTTGAAGCAATAATTCACGGGCTACTTTCATCAAAGAAATCGTAAATCCTCTGCTCAGTAAATGACTTTTCAAAAGCTGATCCCTCGCCTACGGTTCAGCAGGTAGCTCGCGAAAAGCACTTCATCAGGCACGTCTGTTTCGGCTCCTCCCGAGTAAATGATACCGCTGTTGGTAGCTGCTCTATCGACAGTATAGTCCAAGTGAGCCGTTTGCTCACAAACCCACCAAACCGGCCGTTTTTTGTGCCCAAAATAAAACGTTTTTATAAACTTTTAGTAGTGCATGATGCCGACCATATACTGAGTCAGCAGTACTCAACTAAATCGTTTTTCTATAGTGAAAAAGTTACCTCAACACCCGATAGTGGGCAACAAGCCGCTATCAGTTCTGCCAATTCTACCGGTCTTTTCCGGTCGGCGGATGTTTATGCGCTACGTGGGCGTAGCGACCGCAACGGGTCTCGTGATGAGCTCCTGCAACGACAAAATCATAGAACCATTAGCTGGACCGGGGGGCGGTTCAACGGCGGGTGCCCGCGAGGGTGACGTTATCGACCTGGGTTCGGGCGACATCGGGGTGCTGAACTATGCCTACGCGCTCGAACAGGCCGAACTGCGCTTCCTGGAACTGGTAACGGATAATTTTTATCCCGGAATATCTGAGAAGGAGCGTCAGACGTTCATCGACTTCCGTAATCAGGAAATCACGCACCGCGAATTCTTTAAGCAGGTGCTGGGCAGCTTCGCCATTCCAACATTAACGCTCGATTATAGCAGCGTCGACTTCAACAACCGGGACAGTGTTTTGCAAACGGCCAAGAGTTTTGCCGATCTGGCAACGGCGGCTTACAATGGAGCGGGTCAACTGCTGACCAACGCCACCAACCTCGGCATTTCGGGGATCATTGTTTCGGTCGAAGCGCGTCACGCGGCCATCGTTCGGGAGCTTATCAGTCCGGGCAGCACCGCCTTTGCCGGAGACGACGTCATCGACCCCAATACGGGACTGGAGCAGGCACTCAAACCAGCCGAAGTATTGCCCAAAGCGAAGCGCTTCATCAAGGAAGACCTCCGGATCGACAACTTGCCACAGCCAACTGTTTAAACGACCTCAACGCAATGAACTTACAAAACATAGTTTCCGAATTAGAGAAGGTCGATGGCGATGTCTACGACCGGTTGAAACACGTATCGCGCCGTCACATGTTCAGCATGATCGGCCGCAAAGCAGCCGCCGTTGCCGCTCCAACCGTGCTGGCGTCGGCGCTGAATAAAGCCTATGGACAGTCGCTCGACCCGGTTGTGGTTGAGGTGCTCAACTTTGCGTTGACGCTGGAATATCTCGAATCCGAGTACTATAACGTAGGCATGGACATACCGGGTCTGCTGACGGGCACGGCCCGCACGGTGTACGGCCAGATACAGAAACACGAAAACTCCCACGTGAAACTGCTGAAGTCGGTGCTGGGTGGTCAGGCGGTTGAGAAGCCCGCCTTCGATTTCACGGCTAAAGGTGCATTTCCCAACCCGTTTGCGAACTACGATGTGTACGTACTCTTATCGCAGGCATTTGAGGATACGGGTGTGCGGGCTTACAAAGGACAAGCTCCCAAGCTCATTAACAACGATCCAATTCTGACGGCGGCATTACAAATTCATTCGGTCGAAGCGCGTCACGCAGCCCGTGTGCGCGAACTGCGTGGTGAAAAGGGGTACATCACCGGTAATACGGGCTTTCCGCCGGGCGTATACGATGGGGATGAATCCACTCGCCACCTCGAAACTTCGTCACTGAGCGGAGGTATTCCTTTTGAGAATGCAACTCAGGCGTGGGACGAACCGCTGTCCAAAGAAGACGTGCTGAAAATTGTTACCCCTTTCCTGGCCTAACGAGGTTCAGTAGTCTAATGTAAATGCCCCGTATTGCTAAAAAGAATTATTTTAGCAATACGGGGCATTCTACACTGAATGCGAGGTTTTACTTAGGCATTGCGCCAAGTCTGGCCCGCTGCGATTGCGCTTTTTCAACTAACTGTTGCGCATAGGTGCGCAATGCCGTGTTTTTGCCGTATTGCAGGTACGTCGTCGCCATGTCGATGGCATCCTGCTGATGGTCGGACAGCAGAGCAACCGCGTTTTTATCCACATCGCTCGTCAGCTTATCACTGGCACCGGTTTGCTGAAGTTTCAGGTTTATAGCTTCAATGTTGCGGCTTTGTTGCTGCGTGAAGGCCTGATTGGGGCGCGACGGTTTGATCTGACGCAGGGTTCCATCCAGCATTGTGATGTCGGCCTGAGTTCCCGCAATGAGCGTTTGGGCCATTTGCTTCATCGACGAATCTTTGCCACTCAGCAGTGCTTGTTTTAAAAAATCCTGTTCGCCCTGCGCATGAATTTTAGCAACGAAGGCATAATCAAAATCGGGGTCACCGGTGGCCTGTAACTTTTTCAGCTTCGTCACCATCTGTTGCAGGGGTTGCAACAGAGCGGTTTTGGCCGGGTCGGGTTGGGCGCTAACTCGGGCTGTACCCTTTGTGGCGGTGCCCGAAACTGGTTTCGCCTGGGCGCAGGCAAACATCGAACCGAAAAGCAGGGTCCCCATCAGAATCAGGGTAGCCTGGCGTACAATCATGGTGTTTTGCGTTTTCATAAACTCGAATGGTTGATTTTGTGCGTAATACACTATTCAGACCGCTAAAAGTAAGAAAGGTTTAGTGATCGGGCGCTGTTTTTGACTGTCTGCCCGGTTAAGTGACCGGTCGCTTTGCTTGTATAACCACCGAATTGATACCTGTGTTGCACGCATCGGTAGTGTGTCGATTACTCATGTAGAAAACGATTTGCTCAACAACTATGAAAAAAATACGTTCACTGATTGCCCTAATTGGCTGGCTGGCTGCGAAGATCACCGCAACTTTCCCGCGCAGAATCTAAACGTTCAACCCCGCATTGCCTATAACCTGCCGGAGCAGTACAATACGCCCGACGGCCTGGCTCTGACCCCGGACAACAACATGCTGCTGTCAGTGCCGAATCCTGGCAATCCGGCGTACCCACCCGTAATTCTCCGGCTGACGGACAAGGGTTACGCCGTGTTTGCCAATCCCGCGCCCAGCCCGGCAACGGGTAAAGCCTCACCGTTTGATCTGGCCTACGGACCGGATGGCAACGTGTATTACGCCGACAACCAGTTTAATAACGATCCCAACTTTAAATCACGGCTTATGCGGATACGCATCGTTAACGGTCAGCCAATGACCATTGAGCCGGTTGTTGAAGGCTTTCGGTTATCGAACGCGGTGGTATGGAGGGAAAATATCGTCTACGTGTCCGACAGTCAGTGGGATTTGCCGGGCGTTCCGAACGGCAGTGCCATTTTCAAATTCACGCTCAACGAGTTGAACGCCGGTGGCCCGATTCAGCTCCAGCTGCTGTCGCTCGACCCGCACATCCTGACCACGTTCACGACGCAGGTTGGACCCGACGGCGATGATTTGGGAGCAGACGGCGTTGACTACGACAGTCAGGGGAATCTATTCACGGGTTTGTTTGGCGATGGGACTATGTATAAGATGATACTGAACCCGAACGGTAGCTTAGCGTCCAAAACGCAGTTCGCCAATGTGCCCAATGTGGACGGCATCATCATAAACCGAAGCACGGACAATATCTACGTGTGCGATGCCAAAACCAACGCCATCCGGGTTGTGTCGCCCACCGGCGATACGCGGGTGGTGTCCCAAAACGGCGGCACCCACGCTCCGACGGGCGCCTGGACCAACCCGCCGAAATTCTGTTGTGCAACAACAAACTGTACATCTCCAACTTCGATGTCCCACAAGCGGGCACCATTAACACAAAGTACGACGCCCCGCACACCATTTCGGTGCTGGAGTGATTGGGGTAGACAATATATTTGCGAGACACGAAACAGGTGCAGCACGAAACGACTGCGCCTGTCTCATTAGCGAGTGATCAACGATTCTGACCAAACCGTTTTAATCGGTCTTCATAAGCGCTCAGGTAGGTCCGCTTTCCTTCATCACTCAAATAGGAACGGTTCAGTAGTGATCTAACTGCATCCTGATGACTTAGTAGATCCATCAAGTATTGCAACTATCCGGCGGTCAATCATACTAATTCGCTGACCAAACAATATGAACTCGTGGTAGGTGCGAAAGGCATTATCGCGAAAGTTCTGCGTTTCTTCATTGCCATCGAACAGCCCGTCTAAAGCCAATTCTGAATCTGTAACGTGTAAGGCTGTGCAAAGCAGGTCGTAGGGGGGAGCCAGTACAAAATCGCCTTGTGGTCCTTCAATCAGCGAAAAGTTTTTAAGGTGTGCATCGCCGTTGGAAAACAGGAAGTTAAACGCTACTAACCGAAAAAACTTTTCGACTTCAATGCGCCAGCTTGGCACATGTTGTTGCATGGCCCGCGCAATGTCCTCATAGTAGCCATCGTACTTGAAATTACGTCCAGCATTCCGTTCCGTCCGACCCAGAATAGAGGCAAAGTCCTCAATAGCCATCTTACTGCCATCCGGTTTGTAGTCGAAGCGCTTAACGATGTAGGCTGGTTGACCATCTGGAAAGAAAATCAGTGCGTTGGCGGGCGTTGGTAAGCCGAAGATTTGCCCGGCGATCTGCATGGTGAGGTGTTCGTTGGCGGGTATGTCGTTCCGATTGGCCAACTCGTAAGGTACAGGTTTGAGAATGTATTGACCGGCGTGGTCCGTCGGGGCAAGTTGACTCTTCTCTAACTGTAATGATGATTTAACCTGTACGCCCGAAATAGAAATTCGCTTTCGATTTTCCTGCAGACTGGTCTGACTCGTTCTGTCTCGTTCAAACGGCAACACATGAGAGACGTTGCGGCCATTAAACAGCTTACGGCGGCACGGTGGGCTGTAGGTTTGGAAGCCCTCAACCATCGTACCCGGACAGGTGGTCAGTTGCAATAGGTCATTCATCGGGTTGAACGGTAACAGGACCAATCGTTTCCGACCGAGCCGTATAACCTAATAAAGTAAAAAAGTCATGCTCATCAATTTGATAGGCCCGGCATTGTAGTCGCCGGTTTTCGCCTTCTGACAGCATATTATAAAAGAAGGGAAAGAAGACCGGTGACTTAAAAGATGATTTAGTTTTGGGAAAGCTGATGGCAATGGGGCGGGTTACCGGATCAAGCCGATACGTTTCATCATAGCGAAATGTGAACCCATCGCTGTCCCGCTCTAACCAGCCCGCTGATTTAGCATTGTAAAAAACGGCCAACCGATTCATCCAATGTGTATGTTAATTGTTAGGCCCAATACGTCTAAAATCTTAGTAACGGTATCCAATCTGGGACTTATCTGACCGCTCTCAACCATTCTGATCGTGCGCAGGCTAACACCTGCCAAAGCGGCTACATCTTCCTGACGAACACGAAGCGATTTACGTCTACTTATTATTATCGAAGCTAATTCCTCACTATTCATACGTGTAAATAGGCAGAGTTATGCCTATTTACACAATAATAGCTGATATAATGTAATATATAACGGCAAAGGGGCAGAATTCTGCCCCTTTGCCGTTTCTGAGAATAACGTTCTCTCGTTTACATCCGCATAATCTCCGCGCCAATGGCATTGAGCCGGGTGTCGATGTGCTGGTAGCCCCGGTCGATCTGCTCAATGTTGTCGATGATGCTTGTGCCCTTTGCCGACATGGCCGCAATCAGCAGCGCCACGCCAGCCCGAATGTCAGGCGACGACATGCGGATGCCTTTTAGGGGTAGTTGCCGGTTGAGGCCCACGACCGTAGCGCGGTGCGGGTCGCAAAGAATAATTTGCGCACCCATGTCGATGAGTTTGTCGACAAAAAACAGGCGGCTCTCGAACATCTTCTGATGAATGAGCAGCGTTCCCTGCGCCTGCACGGCCGTTACGAGCACAATGCTGAGCAAGTCGGGCGTGAAGCCGGGCCACGGGGCGTCGGCAACGGTCATCATACCGCCGTCCAAAAAACTTTCGATCTGGTAGCGTTCCTGCGCCGGAATAAAAATGTCGTCACCCCGAAATTCCATCTGAATGCCGAGCCGCTTGAACTGATCGGGAATGATGCCCAACTCCGGAATCCGGCAGTTTTTTATCGTAATCTCCGACTGTGTCATGGCGGCCATCCCAATAAACGAACCGATCTCGATCATGTCGGGGAGCATAGTATGCTCCGTGCCATGCAGTTCTGACACGCCTTCAATGGTGAGCAGGTTGGAACCGACGCCGGTAATTTTTGCGCCCATGCTGTTGAGCATTTTGCTCAGTTGCTGGAGATACGGTTCGCAGGCGGCATTATAAATCTGGGTGGTGCCCTCGGCCATGACAGCCGCCATCAGAATGTTGGCCGTACCCGTTACCGAGGCTTCATCCAGGAGCATGTACGTGCCCCTCAGATTGCTGGCATCGACCTGGTAGTAACCGCCGTCGTTAGCGTCGTAGTTAAACTGAGCGCCTAACTTCTCGAAACCCAGAAAGTGCGTATCCAACCGTCGACGGCCTATTTTGTCGCCACCGGGCCGGGGGATTCGCCCTTTTTTGAAGCGGGCGAGCATGGGGCCAAGTAGCATGACCGATCCGCGCAGGGCGGCCGCTTTTTGTTTGTAGGTATCCGTTTCGAGGTAATCCAGGTTAACGTCTGATGCCTGAAAACGACAGGATGTTTCGCCCATTCGGGTAACTAACACGCCCAAATCGCCCAGCAGGTCGATGAGTTGATTGACATCGCGGATACCCGGAATATTATGAATCGTGACGGATTCCTTAGTCAGCAGAACGGCGCACAGAATTTGTAGCGCTTCGTTTTTTGCTCCCTGCGGAATGAGTTCTCCCTTGAGGGTACGTCCGCCCGTAATTTGAAAAGATGCCATTGTAAAATGATAAATGATAAATGATAAATGACGAATGCTTTAAATGGAGCATTCATCATTTATCATTTATCATTGTTAATTTATCGTCTTCTGCGGTCGTTGTTGGGTCGGTTCGGTCCTGAACCGCCCGGTCCTGATCCGCCGTCGCGGTCGCCACGGTCCCGGTTGTTAGGGCGTTGTGGTCCTGACCCGCCCGAACCGCCCGTTCCACCGTCGCGGGGCCGGTCGTTGCGCGGGTTTGAGCCACCGGCGTTGTTGCCGAAGTTGCGTGGCCCACTGTTACGTGGTCCGCCATCGCGGTTTTGATTGCCATCCCGGTTGTTGGGACGTCCCTGATTTCGCGACCCCGGTCGGAATGCCGCATCACCGTCGTTACGGCCACCCATGTTGCGCGGCCCGGAGCCGTCGTTGCGGCCCTGCCGCCCGAGTCGGGAGTTGGCATCACCCCCTTCGCGTGGTGTGCGCATACTGGGGTTGGACGATGCGTTGCTAATGCGCTGGGGCTGAATCTGGTCGCCAGTGCGTTCGCGGGGTGTGGCCTCTACAAGGCCTTCTTCCCGGATAAGCTTGATATCGTCGGCAAGTTTGCCGTTCGAGAGTTCAATCAGGCTTTGGTAAATGGTTTCGTCCTCAACAGATTCCTTGTTCCAGGCCTGGTAAAAGGTTCGCATCAGCCGGGTCAGGTAGGAGACAAACGTGCGACGTTCCTCGGGTTCTTCGAGGGCAACGGCTTTGGCAATTAGCAGATCGACGTTGCGGCCAAAGTGCTTAAACTTCAACTGGTGCGTATTATAAGGAACCCGCTGCGGTTTCTTGCCCAGGGATTCTTCCGATGGCGGGGGATAAGGACTCTCGACGTCGAGGGTGAAATTGGACATGATATACAGGTCGTCCCACAGTTTATTGTAGTAGTCCTGACCATCCTTCATGTTGGGGTGAATTTGCCGCATCAGTTCAACCAGAATGTGGGCGTAGCGGGTACGCTTCTCCCGGTCGTCAATGTTGACCATGTTGTCAACCAACTTCTGCATACTACTGCCGTATTCTTTCAAGGGCTGTGCTGGATTCGTGATATACGCAAAAGTACAAACATTCGGTCCAAAATCCGCAAGTTGCCAACCGGGGAACATCCGGCGTCCCGATTTTGTCATTTGGATACCAATCTATTTGTATGCTACCTTTTTTACGCAACTACCGCGCTGAACTCACCGATACGTTCCGGTTAAGTGTCCCCATCATCATTGCTCAATTGGGCGTTGTGCTGATGGGCGTGACCGACAACCTGTTTGTGGGCCGACTGCTGGGGGCCGTACCCCTCGGGGCGGCCGGGTTGGCCAATGGCGTGTCGTTTTTAGTATCGTGCATCGGTGTTGGGGGGCTGTCGGTGGTGGCCGCGCTGGTTTCTAAAGCACACAGCCAAAACGACGCGGCCGAGGTGAACCGGTTGTTTCGGGCGGGCCTGCGGGTGGCCGGGTTGTTCAGCGTTGTGTTCGGAGCCGTGTCGGTGCTGCTGGCTTACAATTTCAACCTTTTTGGGCAGTCGGCTGAAGTGACCCGGCTGGGTGAGGAGTTTATGCTGATCCTGAGCGCGTCGTTAGTACCGCTGCTGCTCTTTGTGGCCGCCCGCCAGCTTGCCGACGGCCTGCGGTTCCCACGCGTGGCGATGGCCATTACGGTGGGTGCGCTGGTTCTGAACGCCCTGTTCAATTACGTGCTCATTACAGGGTTTGGCCCGTTTCCCGAAATGGGACTGATGGGGTCGGCCATGGCTACGCTGCTATCGCGGACATTTATGGCGGTCGGTATGCTGGTGTATATCTACCGGTCAGCCCGGTTCAGGCCGTATCTGCTTCGGGCGTTCCGGGCGCTGCCCACCGCTACTGAGGTTCAGACTATTCTGCGCTTAGGCATACCGGGCGGGCTAACGTTTTTCTTCGAAGTGGCTACCTTCACGCTGGCGGCCGTGGTCACCGGCTGGCTCGGCGACGACCGGCTGGCGGCTCACCAGATTGCCATCAACATGGCGTCGGTAACGTACATGATGGCGACCGGCATCTCGTCGGCAGCGGCTATCCGGGTGGGAGCAGCCGTAGGGCGGGGGAGTGGCGAGGGGGTCTTTCGGGCGGGTGTGGCGGCTTTTGCCTTGTCCATTGGGTTTATGAGCGCGGCCGCGCTGCTGTTTTTTACGGCCAACGACTGGCTCGTTTCGCTCTACATCCGCGACAGCCCCGCTGTGGCCAGCATGGCGGCTACGCTCATGATTATGGGTGGTATCTTCCAGCTTTCCGATGGCATTCAGGTGGTGGCAGTGGGCGCACTGCGGGGGCTCTCGGACGTGAACGCGCCCACACTCATCACCCTGTTTTCGTACTGGGGTGTGGCCCTGCCAATGAGCTACCTGCTGGGGTTCACCTTCGGGATGGACGTCGTGGGCGTCTGGATTGGCCTGCTGGCGGGCCTGACCATTGCCGCCGTGTTGCTGACGATTCGGTTTTTTCGGCGGGTCCGACGCATGGAACCGGCGGATTCAGGGGTACTGGCTTAGCTTCCAGTACGTGTGGACGTACCGCTTAACTGTCTCATGGGTTAGGGTAACGTCCAGCGCATCCCGCAGCATCGTTCGTTCTTGCCGTAACTCCGGGGGGAAATCAGCGTGGGTCGAGTCCATGCGGGCGTAGATGTATTGGCCGAAACCCTGCCGGAACGCGCGTTTCAGGTTGTCGAGACAGAGGGTCGTTTCGTTCCGGCTGCCGTAGTGACAGGCGGCTGCAAAAAACGCCTGCCGAAACGTGGCGTGTTTGATTGAGAAACCATCGTCGGTGTATTTCTCGTAGCCGTTCATTCGGACAAAACGCGCCCAGTCACCAAATAAGAACGATACCAAGCCGTGGTAGTGGTGTTCGATCAGCATCAACTCGCTGAAACTCTCGAAACAGCGGTACACCAGACGTGCCGGGTCTTCTTCGCGGTGGAGAATGAACGCGCTGGCTTCCGGCTCTTCGGCCATGCGGGCCAGTATGCCAAAGTGGTACACGTTGGCGCGGGTCTGACTTGTACCCGGTTTAGGAATCGAGAGGATCAGACTGCTCCAGAATCGCGACTCCCGGAAGGACATCATCAGTCCATTGGCACCGTCGTAACAGATTTCACCGTCAACCGTGAGGTCGCCATCCGTGATGACCACCCGGTCGCCGTTGATCACCAGTGGCATCTGAATAAGCTGGATGGGCTGGTCGGGCAGTGGCACCCGGTTGTCGGGATCACTCCGGCGCGGGTCGGATTCAATTTTCGTTAGGAAAAAGGCGTTGTATGTGCCCGTCAGGTAATCGGGTGTCGGCGTTGTTTTTGGCTTCGGTGCCTCACCGAACAGACTGTCGAGGTGGCTGGTCCAGCTATTGTCGGTGGTTCTGAGCGACCGGTTGGTCAGGAACGCGAATGCGTCGGGATCGGTACCCGCCAAATCGTCAAAATAAGGGCGGGCCGGTGCGCAGAGGTTATCCATCTGAATGGTTTCGGCGTCCTGCCAACCGAGGTACAATCGGCCGGATATGAGCGTTTGTCCCTTGGTCAGACCCGAATAAATACCCGTCAGATTGCGGCTGCCGGGCACTTTCTCCAGCATAAAGTAGAACCGGTAGTACCCTGCGTCGGGGTCGTAGGCAAACTTAACAATCATCGTTTTGTCGCAGTAGTCGACAAAACCGGCTGTTTCCTCATTGCCACCGATCAGCATCACCCGGCCGTTGGCACTGACAACGAGTTGCTTAACGTTGAGTTCCGCATTGTGCCAGGGTTGATACATCTGGTATGTACCGGCGAAATTTTTTAGCTGTATTGCTTCCTGACGATGCGGAATGGCGCGTTCGCTCGCGATGGGCTTGTCTGCTATTTTCAGGCGGGCGTTGGCAATTGAATAAAAAATGGTATTGGGAATATTTTTCAGCACCTTCTCCACACCGCCCGGTGCGGGCGGGCCAACGTAGTCAGACCGACTGAGGTTGGGGTTCGACTCGTTTTGTTTCAGAATTAGTTTGCCACAAACCGGCTCATTGTGTCGGTTCGACGACGCGAATACCCCAGCAATATAATCCCGTTCGTTCGTCTCATCGGGAATGGACAAACTCCAGAAGCTGTGAATGGATGGCAATCCTTTGGCCACGTGCGCATCGGCGAAACTGATGTAGGCGTTTTTTCCGTGCCGCTGCACGTCGCCCGTCAGCAGCGCGTATTCTTTGCCGTTTCTGATGGTCAGGTAATGGTAAATTAAATCGGCTTTCTGCCAGTCGTCGTAGAACCGGAGTTTAGCGATGCCCACATCGTCGCGGGTGGTGCGCCAGTAGAACACATCATACACAACGGAGTCGTCGTGGTCTGGTCCCAGTGGCTTAAAACGCACCGTATCAACCCGAACGTCTTCGCCGGTTTTGCTGCGAATCACCGATCCGAGCTGTTCGGTACGCACGACGGCTCCCTGCTCGCAGGCCAGCCACACTCGGTGTTCGTCGTAAAAAAGCAGCAAATACCGAATGGCGTTCTTCCTGTTGGTCGGGCTGTCGATCTGCTGCTTGTTGTTAGCGTAGAGTCTGTCGATGATAAACTTTTTGTAGGTGCTGGACCCCAGTATTTTGCCTTGCGTTGGGGGGGTGTTCTTATGCTTCGCTTGGATCCACTTATTGAGGTCACTCTGCTTCAGAAATACTGCCTTCCGTACTAAGTGATTGTTTACCTGCTTGACCGCATCCCGCCATTCGGGCTTAGTTAATTGCTGGAGGGACTGCTCATACTCGACTCGACTCAACATGGTTGGGGTGGATTAGAAAATAAATTGACCAGCATTTTGACCAGCTTCCTAGCCGTTGTGGTCTAAAAAAGAAGATTGACCTACTAATTTACCTCAGGAATGTACACCGCCAATCGAAGTATAGTGAATTAGTAGGGAGCGACCTCCATAGTTGCTTTATTAACCGGTAATTCTGCGAGGAAAAATTCTGTTGATCAGTCAGTACACCAACTATTATCTAACCTGAACGAACATGGAAACGAACCCCTTCTACTACCAACGCGTCACTGACCCCGCCGAACTAAAGCCCTTCATCCGGCACTACTTCGCCGAATCGGGTAACCTGCTCACCGAGGAGTTTCTGGCAAAGGCAATCGTCTACCAGTTTTACGAAGGGCCGAAAGCTGTCGCTGGTTTTGTTCTAAATACCGTCGAGATAAATCATTTTCTGCGTACGACCAGCTACCTCGATGGGTGGGTGACCCGGCGGGTAATGTTCTACGAAGACCTGTCGGAGGGGGATATACTGGAAATCTCGGCGAACTACAAGCTCAAAACGCTCGACCTGAGACGCACTATGAGCGTCTACGCAATCATGCTCAACAAAGCCCACGACCATGCGCAGCAGCTCAACAAAACTTACATTCTGGCCGGTAGCGTAGTCAAATCTTTGCAACTGATTCACCAACTCCTCCTGACGCGAACGGTGTATTTTGGCCCAATCAGCGCCGACCGGCAGGCAGCGGTAAAAGGCGAGTTGCCGCTGTTGAAGGTCTACGTCTCTAAGGTCCGGGGATTCCGATTCCGGGCCATGCTGGCCTTGGCGAGCCTGTTCCTGACCAAGGCTACCAAAAAGCGGGCTGCACCTGCGCCGGGAGAGGCAAAACCAGCCGTTGTGGCACAATCACAGCCAGTTACTGAAGACATTGAAGAGCCAGTGGGTGTTCAGTAACCTGATAAACCAACAAACCGGCGAGTCGACGAGCAACATCCCTGCCTGACGGCCCGCCGGTTTGTTTATTTCAGCAAGCCACTCTTTTTAAGGAAAACGGCCACGTCACGGGCGGTTTTGGCCAGGATGTCCTCCCCAAACATCGTTTTGGCCTTGCTTAGAATGGCCTTATTATACGTATTGATGGTGTTGTGCGCTACCCCGGCTAAGCCAGCCAATTGCTTAGCCGACAGGCCCTGATGCTCTTCGGCTATGTAGAGTTTCATGAGCACAATTTCCTTGGGCGCGAACAGATTGGCCTTGGCGGGCATATTGGCAAATGACCGGGCATTGGCATCGTTGAATTCGGTTTCGGTAGTGGGTCCCTGATTGAGGAAGCGCGGGTTCATCGGCTCGTTCTCGTAGGGTTTCATCACCGTGTATTCGACCACGTAGGAGGTCATCTTGCCCGTGTCCGTGTATTGCCACGGCGAGGCCATCCGCTTGGCCAGCATCACCTGGCCGTCGGCGCAGGTCAGCGGAACCTGCGACACGTAGTTGGGCTTCATGAACGACAGCACCGACTGGTGCGAGAGGGCGAACGCCTGTTTGCCCACCAGCGTGATGAGCTGGAGCATCCCGTGCGACGGGAAAATCGACAGATACTGGCGGAACGTGAACTGTGCAGAGTTGTAGCCAATCTCTTCTAAACCAGCCGCTTCCGTAATCTTCAGATTCACAAAGTCAACGATCATAAAAAACTGTTCGGCCCGCAGGCCCTGCTGCATCGTGCGCAGTTCCCGCTGCTGCACCGATTCGGGCACCACAAACATCAGAGACTCTGGTTTGGGGAAAAGCTCATGGACAAATGTTTTCAACTGCTGTAGTTCGTAGTCGACGGGAGAGAGTAAAGTTTTAGCGGACATTGTGCAGAAGTAAGGGATGTGGATAGCATTTGGAATCACCGTAAACATACTATGAATGAACCGTATGCAAAAAAAAATTGGCAACTTTTATCCCTACCCTAAGTATAATTTTTGAGGATAAATACGGACAAATTGCTGCCGTTTTCGCATTCATTATCATATCTGTCCACAAGTAGTATGAAGATAATCGTTTACCTCTCCTTAATGGCACTTTTAGGGTTGCCAACCGGGTACGCACTGGCCCAGAAAACCCCGCAGGTAACCCTTGAACAGATCGCCGAGAAATGCAAAGGCTTAGCCCGCGACAAGCGCGTGGTGGTGAAGGTGGCCCGCTTCAGCGTTTCTACTAAATCAGCGCAGGCCCACGCTACCTTCGGCGACGAACTGGCAACGATGCTGACCTCCGCCATTCAGCAAACGAATTGTTTTCGGGTCATGGAAATGACGCGGAATGTGGGCGACGCTACCAGCGAAATGGCATTGGCGCAGGACGGATTCACGGATGGGTCCGGCCCGTCGGCGGGCAAGATGGTTGGCGCTCAACTCGTGGTGACGGGTGAGGTAACTGACTTCTCCGAAGGTAATAAGTCGACGCAGGTGGGTGGGTTAAACTTCGGCGGCAACACGGCCACGCTTGGCTTCACGCTCAAACTCCTCAACCCGCAAACGGGCGAACTGCTTTTCAGCCGCGACATCAACATGAAAGGCAACACGTCGGGCTTCCGGGGCATGAGCTTAGGGGGAGCCAACGGACTGAAAATTGGGGGTTCCACCGAAAACCGGGCCGTTCAGGATGCCGTCCAGAAGGCCATCATCCGGTCGGTTGAAGTGATGGCTGATGCCAAAGATCAGATCGAAATGCCGGAACCGATGAAGCCCCGCGAAATCAAACGCTACACCGCGCAGAATTGCCAGATGCTGCGCAGTGGGTCGCCCAAGGTAATGATTCTGATTACGGAAGCGACCACGACCGGCACCTCGCGCTCTAGCGACGACACCGACCTGGCCCGTAAGGAACGGGAAATGGAACTGCGCGAACGCGAAAATACCATGTTGATCGGCCGCGAAATTGTAAAAGGCATCTTTGCAAAGCGGGACAAGCAGGTTCTCAAAACCGAAGAGCCCACCAGCCGACAGACCAGCGCATCGGCCGTGTATAAGCCCGTTGTCATTGAGCAGTCGGCTACGGAAACCGAACTCACCCGCCGGTTTGTGGAGGCTGGTTTCCGGGTGATCGACCCTAAATCGTTCGCCAAAATGCGCCGGAGCGTCGATTCAACGGGCGACCTGTCGCAGATGGCGGCCGTGGGCCTGAAAATGGGGGCCAACATCATCATCACGGGGCAAACCATTTCGGAGCGGACCAACACGCAGGGCGGCATGGTGTCGTGCCGGGCGCGGCTCGAAACGCGGGTCGTGGCCACCGAAGACGGCACCATTCTGGCATCCAATGCGCTGTCGGGTGGCGGCATCGACGTGTCCGAAGCAGTGGCTAACAAGCAGGCCATTCAAAACGCGTCGGAGAACATGACCCAGTACCTGCTCGACCGGCTCTGCGCCATGAACGTGCAGTTTGCCAGCGTGGCCAACAGTGCCGTTGCGGCCCGTCCGGCGGCCCGCGTGACCACATCGACTACCTCGTCGGTGCCAGCCGCCAACACGACTGACATTACCGTTGCGAACGCCAGTTTTGCCAAGCTCAAAGCCTTAGCCGACGTGTTGGCCAAAAATCCGAAAGTGAGGGGTGTGCAGAAATCTCTGAAAGGCACCGACGGTACACTGCACATTGAGCACCTCGGCACGACCGATGACCTGCTCGAATTTCTCGGTAAAAACCCGGCTGCCAAGTTCGACGTGACGGGCATGGAAGACGGGAAAGTGAGTTTGACGATGAATTAAAACCAATTGCAGTACGGCTCTCCGTTTCCATCCACCCCACATTTTAAGTGTACGTGTTTGTGTGTTTAGGTGTACAGGCTTAAACACGTACACATATAGTACGCATACACACACGTACTGAATAGAATCAAACCCTGCTTAGTGTCGTGTAATCTAAGTCTTTTATTCCGGTGTTTACCCCCCGCCGACGTTTCGGCGGGGGGTGGAATACATGCTCAAGCGAGTTACCTGCGATTCCCTTCAATCATCAACTTATTGGTACGATGCGAAACCGTTTACTCTGTTGGTTCTGGCTGGTTAGCGCAGTAGCCGCATCGGCTCAGGATGTGGCTATGAAAGAAGCCGTCAGGAAGGTATCAGGACTGCTTTCGACCGTTAAAACCGCTAAGTCGCAATTTTCCCAGCGTACAGAAACGGATAAAGAATCGATCTATCGCCTGACATTCGGCGTGTTGGAAACCGATAGTAAAGGCAAAATCAACGATGAACTATACTACCTCAATTTAGCGGATCTCGATCCGGCTTCGATCGCTTATAAAGTAGATCGTGATGTGGTTGTGGTTAATGCGGACGTTCGGCAAAAACGAAAGTTTATCCGCTACAGTACGGGTGGCGTCGTTAAAAATTTTACGGAACGCCTAAAGCTATACGCCGAAAGTGCGGATGCCGCCCGGACGCTGGTTGATGCGCTCCGGAGTGCGGCAATCTTAGCCGACAAAAATTACCAGGCCGGTCGGCTTCCCGACACGTATGAAGGCCTTACGCTTTGGCTTAAATCAAACGTTGGCCCGGCAACGGTTGGCACCGATCGGTATGAGCAGGAACTGAGCTTCGACACTCGTAATCCCCTACAGGTTACGTTTCGCCAGAGCCGAACCGACGCCAAAGGCAGCTCCAAACAGGCCGACGTGTTTGTGGTTAACGCCGGTGATCTGAGCGTGGGCGACCTAAAAATTGATGTTCGGAGTAACCAGCTCGAACTGACCATCGTCACCAAAAACCGGCAGAAGTTCATCCGCTACACCAAAGCTGGCCGGACCGACGGTAACGTTAGCTCATTTGAGCTGGTCAGCGCCGATGTCGACCGGATTCGGGACACCGAAGCCGCCTGGCGTAAGCTCATTCCACTGGCCGAGAAGAAACTCGTAGCCGAGCGACCGGCTCTGACTACCGTTGCCGAAGCCCGCAAGTACATCAGCACCGCCGTTGGCCCCGTTCGCGACGGCGATCAGACCATTGAACAAGCCATCCGGCCCGACTGCCTGTGTACACTCAGCCGCAAAGAGTCGGGGGCACGATCGGCAACGGAGGAGTTATATACGGTTGAACTGGCTGACCTCACCGACAAAGACCTGAAGTTTGACGTTAACAAGGCGTTGTACGTCCTCGATCTTCCCGTTCAGAATAAGCAGCGCTACGTCAGCTACCACAAGAACGGAGTTCGGCAAAACTACACCTCGGAGGTTCGGCTACTTGGTGCCGATCTTGACGGTACGCGCTACTTACCGGCTGCGTTCAGTAAACTGATTCAGTCCTGCATGCAGTCCCGCCAAAACGCGCCCGCTGCGAGTGGACTGACCGGGCTGACCGCCAGAATCCCCTCCCTTCGCAATGAAGACGAAGAACTCAAACAAACGCTGGTCGCTACCGGACCGGGCACTTGTCAATTACGCTTCACGACCACGCAGACCGGCAAAAAAACGGTCGAAACCAGCTATGATCTGAAGCTGAAAGACCTGAATGCTGACTTGACCGACTTTGTCGTAAGTGGCAAAAACGTATTCGTTAACCTGTTTACGAACGGCAAAGAGAAAATTATCAACACCCAGCAGGACGGGCGTCCGGCCAACTACGTCAATACCGTGCGGTTCCAGATCGACGATGTTGGCAAAGCCCGCGCTGTAGCCGATGTTGCCCGGCAACTGATCCGGGCCTGTTCAACCAACTAAATTCACTTCTTACCTCTTTTGATTATGCGCCTACATGTACTGCTGTTATTGATAGTTGGCCTGTGCCATGCGGTGACTGGCCAGGACAAGATACTGACGAAGGACGACGTCAGCATTTCGTGCCGTATCATCACGGCAACCAGCCAACAGATTCACTACGTCAATACCTTCAACAGCCAGCGCGATTCAATTCCCACCGAGAAAGTTGGGGAACTGCGCTATGCCGATTCTACCCAGCTCATTGTACCGGCCCTGAAGCGGAATCAGGTAATGAGCGTTTTGCCGGACGAACTCACGAAAGCGATTCGGGAAAACGACTATGGCACGGTACTTCATGCGAAGGCCACCCGCCTTGATTTTGCGTTTATGCCGGGTCTGGTGGCGCTCACAACGGACGGACGCCGGCAAGCATTGGCGCTGGCTGCGCTGCTGAAGACAAAACCCACATTTCACACGACGCTGACGGTTCATACCGACACCCTCGGCAAAGCAGCCGCGAACAAAACCCTGTCCGACCGGCGGGCCGTTGCCCTGCGTAGTTTGCTGATTGCCAACGGCGTCAAAGGCTCCCACCTTACCGTTATCGGTATGGGTGAATCGACCCCTATTTCGGTCCGCCAGGTACTGAACCGCCGGGTCGACGTGCAGGTAACGGCCATTGATGAAATTTCGGTGCTCTACGCCGAACCCTACGTGCCGCCCCGTCAACCGGAAAAGGTCGTGCCCAGAGCTGCCGAACCAATGTCTACGCCCGTAGCGACACAGTATATAGCCCCAAAAAAGAGTAAGATAGGCTTCGTCGTGTATGGCGAAGCGCTGTATGCCCTCGAACCATTGGCCAAAACATGGGTAAATCCTGATAATGGTATCGGTATCCAGCAAGGTTTTGGTGGTGGGGTACTGCTGAATTATTACCTGACCCCGCGTTTTGGATTGACGCTACAGGGCGGCTACGGACAGTGGCAGGTGCAACGCCGGTACATGACCGAAGAAGGAGAGGTGATCTTCACGAACGACCGCAATCTCAGGCGAATACTGGGGCAGGTTGGGTTTCGGTTCTACGCACTCCGTTCGGTGTACCTACAGCCGATGGGGGGTGGTCAACTGCTGACGCTGGCGAGCGAGAACTCGGATACGCATCCTGATGGGGTGGCTAAAGCCGAAACCAAAAAGTTCATGCCGACGTTTGGCGGGGCGCTTGGGTTTGAAGTGGGCAAAGGCAGCTTCATTGTCGACGTAGCGGCTCAGTACCAGATGACGCCCAACAGCAGCGATTTTGCCGGGGCAACCGGGCCGCTCCATTACGTTGGCCTGCGGGCAGGCATTGGTTTTCGTCCCCGTGCCCGCTAAAAATTTGGCTTCTTACTTCTTACCGTCTATTCGCACTCCCATGATACATCGTATAGTATTCTCTCTACTCGTAGCTACGTTCTCTCTAAGCTGCGTACGCAACGTTGATATTATTGCCGTACCAACCATCATTGACCCCAACAACCCAAACCAGTTGAGCCGGTATGTGGTGATGCCCGATGGTACACTCCGCATCGTTGGTGTACCGCCCGCGCCCAATGGGGGCAGCCAGGCACCCCAGATTCGGTCAATCTTTGTCACGCCCATTACGGCCAGCAACGGCGGGGTGGCGGCCGTATCCTTTCAAATTCCGACTAACACGAGTTCGACTGCACCAATCAGTGGCTACTACGTGCAGATTCAGGGGTCTGATTCGTATTTTAATGTGCCGGTTGCATCGGGGAGCAACCCCGCCGTGGCCTCCATCCCGATTCAACTACCAGCCAACACCGGGCAGGGGCGTTTTTGCGTCAATGTGTGGGCCTACGACGCCAGCGGCCGGGTAAGCAGCGTGGTGGAGCAGTGCGTGGAAGTGCTGCAATTGGGCACCGGTGATTTACAAACCAACCTGACCTGGGATACCGACGATACTGACGTGGACTTGTATGTGCAGGAGCCAAGTGGAAACGTCATCTACTACAGCAACGATCAGTCAGCGTCAGGTGGTGAATTAGACCGCGACGACACGGACGGATTCGGACCGGAAAATATCTACTGGACAAACCAGCTACCCGACGGTGAATATAAAGTCTGGGTGGAATACTACAGCGGTGGCCCGCGCACCAACTTCTTTGTGACCATCAATGCCGCCCGGACGGTACGGTCCTACACGGGTTTCCTAACGCGCGAGGATGAGCGCAAGGACATCGTTACGATTCGGAAGCAGGGGGATTCGTACACCTTCAGCAATTAACCACCGCAGCTTATGAAATCGGCTTTGTTAAGGTTGTTGTCGTTTGGCTTGCTGGTGCTGCTCATTGGCCAGTCATCCTGTCGGCGGATGATCGATGTACCGGTTCAGCCGTCTGTCTTAAATTTTCAACGTGGAACCGGAGCGCTGCCGCTTGATCCAGTTGAATATGCCAAAATTCCGTTGATACAGGAACCGTTGAACGGCGGCAGATTAGGTGCTTCGGATAACCTTTTTAATGGCTTCAGATCGCCTGAGAGTATAGGGATGCCTCCTGTTGGAGATCAGGGTCAATTAAACTCATGTGCTGGTTGGGCGGTAGGATATGCAACCAGGAGCTACTTGTACAGAAGAGCTACGAACGTAGTATTCACAAACGCTACAGGTCAGCGGGATGACAATCAGGTCTTCAGTCCGTCTTTCATCTGGAACTCGTTAAAGCCGTCAAACTCGAATGATGGAATTACGATCAGTTCAGCTATCGACTTTGTGCTAAGACAAGGAGTGTGCACGTTGACAGAGATGCCTCACGCTATTTACTCAGCTAATTACAATCACAGCCTCCCATCGCCAGCTCAAAAGCAGTCGGCTACAAACAATACAATCAAAGATTGGGGTCGAATAAATATAGACAAAGAAACCTTTAAGCGATTTCTGTCAAAGAATAATCCTGTAATCCTAAGAATATCTACCGACGACAATTTCCACGAGAACAACAAACTACTTAATATCCCTGATAAACTTGCACCGGATTATATATGGAAGTCATTTGGCAACCCTACTGGGCCAGGTGGACAACATGGTAGCCATGCCGTCGTATTGACCGACTATGATAATAGCAGGAAGGCGTTCCGGGTTCAGAATTCATGGAATACAATCTGGGGAGATAATGGAAAAATATGGATGCACGAGGACATGATTACTTCCCAGGTAGTGCATGAAGCCTATGTAATGGGTCCTGGAGACAAAGATGCAACGCCAGCTATCGTGCAGACGAATCCGTATGGAAGCGCACCAAATCAACAAGTTGTCTTGAAGGGTTCTGTAGAATCGGAGGGGGGAAAAGCGATAACCCGTTATGGTTTTATAGTCGGAGAAGATTCAACAGTCTTGTATCATGGTAGTGGTGGAATTTTCAGGGAGTTAAACCCAGCTCAGGTATCGTTCACTACAGTGCCTTATTCATTTTCTGTCAATCATACTCCCGTACAGAATCGAAATAATTTTTATCGGGCTTATGCCGCGACGTACGGGGATTATCATTATGGTAAAGTAATCCGAATTACGGGACAACCAGTGCCTACTGACATTCCCGATGAAGTCGAAGATTCCCCCACCGCCGTCAGCACCGCCGATCCGCACCTGACGACCTTCGACCGGGGGCGGTACTCGTTCATGGGCGTTGGTGAATTTGTGGCGGCTAAATCTACAGGTGATAATTTCCTGGTTCAGGTCCGGCAGTCGCCTTATCCAAACAGTACGCAGGTGTCGGTTAACACGGGTG
Organism: Spirosoma arcticum; assembly: GCF_054779955.1. Classification (NCBI taxonomy): domain Bacteria; kingdom Pseudomonadati; phylum Bacteroidota; class Cytophagia; order Cytophagales; family Cytophagaceae; genus Spirosoma; species Spirosoma arcticum. The sequence continues at coordinate 145,347 of NZ_BAAGXG010000007.1, read as the reverse complement.
TGGCGGTGCAAACCGGTTCCGACGTAGTGTGCGTTTATGCACCGAACCAGTTGTATGTCAACCGGCAGGCGGTGCCGCTCACTTTCACCGATTATGCCCTTGCCAACGGTGGGTCGCTGCGTTACCAGCGTAACCGGCTAACCATCAAAAATGCCAACGGCGACGTGGTGGAGGTTCAACTACTGGGAGCCGACCTTGATTACTTTATTACGCCCGCTAAAAACCGGAAGGGTAAACTAAGCGGCATTCTGGGTAATTATGACGGAAACCCCCAGAACGACATTGCCAAAGCCGATGGGCAGGTGCTGCGCAATGATTACTCGGCTTTGTATCCCGCGTTTGCCGATAGCTGGCGCATCAAGGATACGGAATCGTTGTTTTTCTACGATGCGGGCAAGAACACGAACTCGTACACGGACAAAGCTTTTCCGCGTTCGGAAGTGCAACTCACCGCAGCCCAGAGCGCAGATGCTGAACGGATTTGCCGACAGGCAGGCGTAACCGACCCGGCTGCCCTGCAAGGGTGTATTGTCGACGTGGCCTTGACGGGTAACCGGGGTTTTGCGGATCGCGCTAAAGAAAACGAAGTCGTTTCGGGAGCTAAAACAACCCTGTCCGTCTCTAATTTCGCTCAGTATCGCAGCGAGTTTGTGCTGGGGTCGGGGGGGACTATCAACGGCAATACGGCCGTGCTGCCCTCAAAAGGTACCATTCGCTGGAGCGACGCTTACCTGAACCGCGACGGGTACGAAACCGAGGTCGTGCTGGCCGTAAATGCCCCCAGCCCCTGCTTTCCCCTGTTCGACCTCGAAGTGGTAGACCTCCAGAACGCAGGCCTCCAAAACTTCCTGCGGCTGTCGACGAACAACGGCCGGACGCAGGTGGAATTGGTGAACTCGGGCGTACAGCCGCAATTTCATCCCGTCAATGTCTTCGATGGTAACCGGCATCGTATTAAAATCAACACCTACAAAGTAACCGCTGGTGTCAATACGATTCTGCAACTGGAAGTACGCATTGATAACTACGAACCGCTGCTGATTAGAAATGTGTACGCAACAGCATCCTTGGCAGGCTATCTGTACCCGACGTTGAAAAGCGAGACGTTGAATTGTACAACCGGACAAACGACAATCTACGGCTGGTCGTTCAGGTCGCGGTAGTTGTCCGAAGGTAAGCGCGATTTTCACCGCATCCCGGCCAGCATTTCGTCGCGGGTGGGGCGGTCGGTGGTCAGGTCGTAGGCGATGCCTTCGCGGTCTAAGTGGTCCATGAATGCAAGGTAGCTGTCTTTTTCAACTGAGAATACGTACCAGCTTTCGTACGGCTCGTTGAACAGTTCTACTTCCATAGTTAATGCCCGCTTTTGCAAATCGCGGTGCTGCGCGATGTCGAGAGCTGCCTGTTTTATGAGAAAATACCACATAGTCATTGTCTGTTGGCTATAAAACGAAAACCCCGTACAACGGTTTGCTGCACGGGGTTTTCTCTTTTCTTGTCATGGCCGGAGCCATAACAAAACACTACTTCACAGCCAGAATATAATCGGCCAGAACCAGACCCGCTTCGTTCAGGTACAGGTCTTTCTTCTTCTTGGGTGCGGCAGGCGTTCCTGCCTCCGGCGAGGGCGTACCGGTTTCATCGACCGGGGCCGACATCTGCGATACTTTGTTAGCCGCGGCCCGCTTACGTTCAGCATCCTCGCGTTCCTTCCGGCGTTTGGATTCCTGTAGCGATACCGTCGTATTCTCTTTCGCTTTCTTGAACTCAGCTAAGTCCTGCGCGAGCTTTTTCAACTCAGGGTCTGACTTCAGACGCTGATCGAAACGGTCACGCAACCGGCCCAGAATCTTATCGTCGATACCGCGCGACAGATCGTACCGGGTTGAGTTGATCTGATCCCAGGGCAACGCGCTTTTTTGCGAACTCTCACCGTACTCCTCAGCCGAAAAAGCCGATGGCAACTCAATGTCCGGCGTTACGCCTTTATGCTGCGTGCTGCTACCATTGATGCGGTAAAACTTCTGAATCGTCATTTTAACCTGCCCAACTTTTTCCGGCTCTTTGGGTAACCACTGGTTCAGGTCGATCAGCGTCTGTACGGTGCCTTTGCCGAAAGTCTGCCCACCGATGATAATACCACGCTTATAATCCTGGATGGCAGCCGCGAAAATCTCCGATGCTGATGCGCTGAAACGGTTCACCAACACGGCCATTGGACCGTCGTAAACCACGGAACCTCCGTCTTTATCGGCGTAGACCTCAGTTTCACCGGTCGACTCTTTCACCTGCACCACCGGCCCTTTCGGAATGAACAGCCCTGTTAGGTCGATAGCTTCCGTAAGCGAACCACCGCCGTTATCCCGCAAATCGATCACAACACCATCGACCTTCTCCGTTTTTAGTTCTTCAATGAACCGCTTCACGTCGCTCGTGGTGCTGCTGAAGCCCTCCTCGCGCTTACGTGCCCCCTCGAAGTCGCGGTAGAACATCGGTACGTTGATAACGCCAATCTTGAAGACTTTGCCGTTGTCGGTTACCTCAATAACTTCTTTTTTAGCCCGTTGCTCTTCCAGCTTGATCTTCTCACGGACCAGTCGAATCTCCTTTGGGGGAGCACCAGCCAGGGCATTCGGCGAAATAATCTGTAAGCGAACGACGGTTCCTTTAGGACCTTTTATCAGTTTGACAACCTCATCAACCTGCCAGTTCGAGGTGTTGACCATGGGACCGTTATCGCCCTGCGCTACGCCCGCAATCTTATCATTAGTCTTCAACAGGTTGCTTTTGAAAGCTGGACCACCGGGCAGTACGTTCGTGATTTTGATGTAATCGCCGTCTTCCTGTAGCAAAGCACCGATCCCTTCCAGCGACTGACTCATTTCCTGATTGAACCGATCTGCATTGCTGGGCGACAGGTAATTGGTGTGCGGGTCGAGCGCTTCGGCGAACGAGTTCATGTATATCTGAAACACATCGGCGCTCTTAATGCGGTTAACCCCCTTGTCGAGGTTGGTATACCGTTGATTCATCAAGGCCACAACGGCGCTGTCTTTGCGGTTGCCAAGCTTAAGTTCGAGGGCCTGGTTTTTCAGAATCTTGCGCCACAAATCATTTTGCTCCTCCGCCGTTTTGGGCCAGGTCGCTTTTTCCCGATCGGTATTAAAATTTTCATCGGCTGTGAATATGAACGGTTTTTTAAGCTCCTGTTTAATGAACTCAGACCGCTCCTGGTAGCGCTTGCGAAACACGTTATACAGGTCGTAAGCCGCCGTTAGATCACCGTTGATGAGCGCATCGTCGATCTGTTTGCGGTATTTTTCAAAAGACGCCACGTCCGACGCCAGCAGATACGTTTTATTTTGATCGACTTCCTTGAGGTAGTTATCCCACACCACCGACGAGAGAGAGTCGTCCAGCCGCACTTTGCGGTAGTGATACGTCGTCAGCAGCTTGGCCACCAGCGTTTCTACTTTCTCCTGCGAAATCGACGGTTTCAGATCGTCAATCGGTGCTGAGGAAGATGTTGAGCGCAATGCTCCATTGTCGGGAGCACCATTCAATGGCGAATCCGGCTGAAAACTCAGCATCAGCACGGGCACAAGGGTCACCAGATACTTCTTCATCTTAAGTTGCAATTGGCTATATGGAGCAACGAAATAGAGTCGCTAACGAACTGTTCGTTTCCCGACTGTTCACTTGCTATGCGTTCATTTTTAGGTACTGTTCCTTAACGGTTTTCTTTGATGGGTGCTCCACCAACGGGTTGCGGGCCTGTTTTAGCGGCTTCCGAACCAGCTGGTTTCACAATATCCAGCAATTCGACGTCGAACATCAGCGTTGAGCCGGGCTTGATTTCCTGACCGGCTCCCCGGTCGCCGTAGGCCAGTTCGGCGGGAATGTACAGCTTCCATTTGGAGCCAACGGGCATTAGTTGCAGCGCTTCCGTCCAACCCCGGATCACCTCGCCCACGCCAAACTCGGCGGGGCCGCGCTCAACCGAACTATCAAATACTTTGCCATCGAGCAGGCGACCGGTGTAATGTACTTTAACTCGATCCGTGGCAGTTGGTTTAGCCCCCGTGCCTTCTTTTTCAACCGAATACTGCAAACCGCTGGCTGTGGTCGTCACGCCCGCTTTCGCTTTGTTCTCGGTTAGGAAAGCGGTGCCCGTTTTTTTGTTCTCCGCCGAAACCTTCAGGCTCTCGGCGTTGCGAACGGCGTGTTGCTTTTGCTGGAAGTCGTTCATCACTTGTCCCGCCTGTTCCATCGACAATTGAGTCGGCTGGCCTTTGAGCGCATCATTCATGCCCCGCATCAACAGCGCGGTGTTAAGGTCGGTCATACCCTGTTGTTTGAGGCTCTGCGCCATGAACAGGCCGATGCTGTAGCTGATTGAATCCTGCGACGACATAGCTGCCCCAGCGGCCATTGGCCGGGCGGGTGCTTTGGTACTGGCAACGGGTTTCTTTACAGTGGGTTTTTTCGTCTGCGCGGTAGCAGAACCACCCATAAAAACGGCCGAGACAACACCGGCCAACATCCATTGGTTGAACTTCATGTGAACTAAAAACAGGGGTGTATAAGTAAGAACTGATTCTGTAGATAAAACGTGATTTAGTAGTAGAAAAGTTTGGCAACCGGTGCTTTTGGTAAAATCCTGCCCGCCTGATCCGCCCGTTTCAACACTAAAACTAACGGTATTTGGACCAATTCGATCCGTACATTACTTTAAAATTTGTTAATTTCGATGGATGACCTGATGAACGGTTTGAGACCCGGTCCGGTGGCATCAATGAATTGAAAACGAGGTTGGAAAAGCCGACCCATTGCGTCTCAATTCGGGGCTTTGTCTCGCTTTTCTTGAATTTTAACCCTACCTTTGCGGCTTAAAATCAATCGTTCAAATTCACCCTATACATATGGAATCCGTAAGACCCGACGAGATCTCGGCCATCCTGCGTCAGCAGTTAGCAGGTACGCAAACCGAGGCTGAACTCGAAGAAGTCGGTACGGTGCTGCAAATCGGGGACGGCGTAGCGCGTATCTACGGCCTCTCGAAAGTGCAGGCCGGCGAGTTGCTGTCGTTTGATAATGGGCTTCAGGCAATGGCGCTGAACCTCGAAGAAGATAACGTGGGGGCCGTGTTGCTCGGCGACTACTCGGAAGTTAAAGAAGGCGACACCGTTAAACGGACCGATCAGATTGCCTACGTCAGCGTGGGCGACGGTATTTTGGGCCGCGTGGTCAACACGCTGGGCCTGCCCATCGATGGCTTAGGTCCCATCCAGGGCGAACTTTTCTCGATGCCGCTGGAGCGCAAAGCTCCGGGCGTTATCTACCGCCAACCGGTGACCGAGCCGCTGCAAACAGGGATCAAATCCATCGACGCCATGATCCCCATCGGTCGGGGACAGCGCGAGTTGATTATCGGTGACCGCCAGACGGGTAAAACTGCCGTGGCCATCGATACGATCATCAACCAGAAGGAGTTTTTCGATAAAGGAAAGCCTGTATTCTGCATCTACGTTGCCTGCGGTCAGAAAGCGTCGACGGTGAAGCAGGTGGAGCAAACGCTGCGCAAAGCCGGAGCCATGGACTACACAGTGGTCGTGGCGGCTAACGCGTCGGACCCCTCGCCGATGCAGTTCTTCGCGCCGTTTACGGGTGCCGCCATTGGCGAGTACTTCCGCGATACGGGTCGTCCCGCGCTGGTCGTATATGACGATCTCTCGAAGCAGGCCGTTGCCTACCGCGAAGTGTCGCTGTTGCTGCGTCGGCCACCAGGCCGGGAAGCGTATCCGGGCGACGTTTTTTACCTGCACAGCCGTTTGCTGGAGCGGGCCGCCAAAATCAACCAGAACGACGACATCGCCAAAAACATGAACGACCTGCCCCCGAGCCTGAAAGACCGGGTGAAAGGCGGTGGTTCATTGACGGCGCTACCAATTATTGAAACTCAGGCGGGCGACGTATCGGCCTACATTCCAACGAACGTAATTTCGATTACGGACGGGCAGATTTTCTTAGAGTCGAACCTGTTCAACGCTGGTATCCGGCCCGCCATCAACGTGGGTATCTCGGTATCGCGCGTAGGGGGTAACGCGCAGATTAAGTCGATGAAAAAAGTGGCGGGTACGTTGAAACTCGACCAGGCTCAGTTCCGCGAGCTCGAAGCGTTTGCCAAATTTGGCTCCGACCTCGATGCATCCACTAAACTGACGATTGAACGGGGACGGCGGAATCAGGAAATCTTGAAGCAACCGCAGTATTCACCCGTCGCGGTGGAGCAGCAGGTCGCCATTATTTACGCGTCGGTGAATGGCTTGCTGGATAAAGTGCCCGTCAACAAAGTGAAAGCGTTCGAGACTAATTTAGCGATGGTGCTCACTGCGCAGCATCAGAACGTGCTGGACGATTTCCGGGCCGGTAAACTCACTGACGAGTCCGTTGCCACGCTCAAGAAAGTAGTCGCCGATCTGTCAGGACAATACGCATAATTAAGAAGTTTGTGGTTTGTGAGTTTGTAGTTGGCTGACGCACGTAACTGGACGCGTCAGCCAACTACAAACTCACAAACCACAAACTACAAACTAAGTCATGGCCTCTCTCAAAGAAGTACGCGCCCGCATTTTGTCGATCAACTCGACTCAGCAGATTACCAAAGCCATGAAAATGGTCGCGGCTGCGAAGTTGCGCCGGGCGCAGGATAACATCACGCAGCTCCGGCCCTATGCCCGGAAGCTGAGCCAGATGCTTGGCACCGTATCGGCCGGTGCCGAAAGTGCTTCGGAAAGTCCTTACAAACAAACGCGGGCTGTTAGCCGGGCGTTGATTATTGTCATCACCTCCGACCGGGGGCTATGCGGGGCGTTCAATACCAACGCTGTGAAAGCAGCTCTGTCGCTTATTGATGAGAAATACGCGGCTCAGGCCCGGTCGGGCAACGTCGAAATAATGGCCATTGGCAAAAAAGGAGCCGAAGCGTTTCAGCGCCGGGGCTTCACCGTCAACAAGGAACACATCGATGCGTTTGCGTCGCTGAGCTTCACCACGGTGAAAGCAGCCGCTGAGGAAGCGATGGCTGGCTTTGCCGCGGGCCGCTACGATGTCGTTGAGATCGTGTACAACGAATTCAAAAACGCAGCCATGCAAATCGTGCGGACGGAGCAGATGCTGCCCATCGTCTCGACAGAAACGGTTGGCCAGGTTGCTGCCATTAACTACGCGTTTGAGCCGTCGGAAGCCGAAATCATTACGGAATTAATTCCGAAAACATTGAAGATTCAGCTCTACAAAGCTGTATTGGATTCCAACGCATCGGAACACGGCGCACGAATGACGGCGATGGACAAGGCCACCGAAAATGCTGGTGAACTGCTGAAGGAACTACGCTTAATTTACAACCGGACGCGCCAGGCCGCTATCACAACCGAAATTCTCGAAATTGTGGGTGGTGCCGAAGCATTGGCCAATGCCTGATTAATGCTAAATCTTTATACCAAACAACAAAACACCGCCCCATTCAGTTGGGGCGGTGTTTTGTTGTTTGGTATCTATCCGTGCAAGGACTGCATCACTGCAACGTAAAGTTGATTGGCATCGTGTACTTAACCCGCACCTTTTGCCCGCGTCGGGTGCCCGGTTTCCAGCGGCCGTTCATTGCTTTAACTACGCGCAGGGCTTCCTGATTGATTGATGAGTCCAGCCCTTTGATGACTTCGTAATCGCACAAGGTACCATCGGTGCAGACGACGAAACTGAGAAATACTCTCCCTTGAACTCTGGCCCGTTGTGCGTCGGCGGGGTAACGCAGATTTTGCGCCAGAAATTGACCCAGGCCCTGCATTCCCCCTTTGAATTCGGGTTGTTCCATCTGAGTTGTGTAGCGCACGGTATCGTTCCCGGCTGTGCGGGCCTTGCCACCCTGGCAGACGCCTTTATCATACTGCTCTTCGTAGAAGTAAGACCCGTCGGCGTAGTGGCCGGTCCACGTGCCTTGCTTGAAACCGTTGGCATATAGCCCCTGCTCAATATACAATGTGTGCTGGGTTGTGTCGCTGTGTGACTTTCGCATTTCGGTGTAAATCGCCCGTCCGTTACCATCCCGAACGAGCGACTGACCCGTACTATCCCAGAATGCGATAACCTGGTCCGGGTTGTTGACCGACATCGGCTTTGGATCGTTGGCAGTCCACACTTGTTTGATTTGCCCGTTGGGATACCACGACGTACTGGCTTTGTTTCCGTCAACTAGTTCTGTCCGTTGGGCAACTGACCCATTCGCATGGTAGGTTTGGGATAAGCTTGTGCTTCGACCATTGTCATAATACGTCAGGCTAACGAGTGCCCCGGTGTCATCTACGCCGAAAACGTTGCCCCGCCAGAGCTTATCCTCATTGCGATAACCAATCAGATAAACAGGTTTATCACGAGGGCTACGTTCCTCGCTTTTGCTTCGGACTAATGGAAGACGGTAGTCCTCTTTCCAACTTGTCCCTTTTGCTTTATAAATGATTCTGTCACCATTAGGCAGCCCATTGGTGTCTATTGGCGAAACTTGCTTGTAACGGACCTGCTCACTCCCTTCCGCAACGAATTTTCTATCGGCATCGAAATAATCAATTTGCGTGCCGTCGACGTACGAGAAGGGCGGGTTTGGCCCGAACACAACGGGAACGTTCACCTGCTGCCGAACCGCTTTACCGTCCTTTTGCGCGGGTTGCCACGCGTTGAAGAGCCTGAACACCCGCACGGCTTCGCGGTCAAGTTCGGGAGACTTACCGGTTATTGCTTTCGCATCGGTTACGTGACCATCCGGTTCGACAATCCCGCTCACGACAGCCCGTCCGCCAATGCCTTTCGATTCAATCGCGACTGGTTTGCGAAGATTTACTTGCAGAAACGTGTTCAAATAAGCTATACCACCGCGTGGCTGAGCAATGCTGTCTACATCGAAAGACTGATAAACCGTTTCTTGGGCGAAAGCAGGAACGTGAAGAATGAGAACGAAGAACAGAGACTTAATTTTCATGGATAAACGTCGATGAAGAATAGATTCCTGAAGTCCAATAGAACGCTGATTTTTGTGATTGACATGATTCAGGCTGATTTGTTAAATCATAACCAGTCTTACCTATCATAAAAATCAGCGTTCTATTGCAAAGTAGAAAAGAGACTGGTTATTGTCAACCGGTATCAACAGCAACGGCCGAAACTTGCGCAAGTTTCGGCCGTTGCTAAACACATGCACTAAACGCGCAAACACGACCTTATTGCCGCAACACCTTCACCGTTCGGCTTTGGGTTGGCGTACTGATCTGCAATAGATACAATCCCGGCAAACTGCCCAGTCCAAGCGTTTGCCGCTCGACTGTACTGGCCTGCTCAACCGACTGGTCGCTCATGGCCCGGCCCTGCATGTCGCGTACGGTTAGGCGCAGGGGCTGGCCCCCGGCTCCGCGCACGTCGACTGTGACCTGCCCACCCTGAACGGGATTGCCCAGCACACGAACTTGCAATTGGGTCTCGACATCGACAGCACCAATGCGGGCACTAACGGGGCAAACGGCCCGGATGCTCCAGTCGAGGGTAACCACCCGACCACTCTGACGGGCTTGCAGGGTGACGGTCGGTGCATCGGCCGCAGTGCGGGTTTCGCGGTCAACGAACACATTCGGGTTAGTGGTCCAGTCGGTGATGCCCGGCACGGCCCGGTATTCGATTTGCGTGCCATCGCCCCCGGTCGTGTTGAACCTGAACGCACCAGTGGCGCAGTCGTAGGTTGGCGAAGTCAGAACGAGTGCAGGTGCATTAGGATTGATGGGGCAAACGGCACGGATGTTAAAGTCGAGGGTAACTATCCGACCACTCTGACGGGCTTGCAGAACAATGATGGGCGCATCGGCTGCGGTGCGGGTCTCGCGGTCAACGAATACGTTTGGGTTAGTGGTCCAGTCGGTGATTCCCGGCACGGCCCGGTACTCAATCGTCGTGCCATCTCCCCCGGTCGTGTTGAACCTGAACGCTCCCGTAGCGCAGTCGTAGGTCGGCGGGGTCAGGGCCAGATCTGTCACCGGTGTATTCACCTGATACACTGACACCGAGTTGCTCACTTCATTGGCCAGCAGCACTAATCCCTTTCCATTGGGACTGTCGGCGGGTGCAATGTAAATGATGCCTTCAGGACCTCGGTCGTCGGTGGCGGCTGTTGCGGTTGGTGCCGTTCGGTTCACGGTGTAGGTGACAAATTTAGGAGCCGTGGGTGTCGTTACATCATACACCATCACACCCCCAATGCGCTCTAAGGTGATGAAGGCGTACACTTTGCCGTTGATGGTCGCCGTCGTTACGCCCTCTGGTTCGGGTCCTTTGTCGTCGCTGCGGTTCTTGGGAGCGGGATTGGCATCGGTGTTGGTCGCGTTGAACAGCAAGGGCACCTGCGTCCGGGTGATGCGTTCGAGTTGATCGCCACTGTCCCAGACGAGGTTGCCAGCCGCGTCGAAGATGCTGAACGAGCGGGTACCGTGCGCGTGAATCTGGTCGAAATCGCCGTCACCGTCCGTGTCGCCGGTCTGGTTGGTTACGTTCAACCGACCCAGCAGCAGGTTATTTTTCAAGTCAGCCGCGTTCGGAAACGTGGCTGGGTCAAGCACGTAGGCAGCCGCACCCGCGCGGACGTCTTCGGTCAGGGCCGCGTACTCACGGGCGTCGCCCTCGTTGGCGGTCACCAAGTACGTCTGACCGCCCGAACTAAACGAGGCAATGGCGTCGGGCTGGTACATGCCGAATACGGGTAGCTTTTGCAGGGCCGGAATGCCCCCCTGATCGGTTGGGTCCAGCGGAGTTGCGTCGGTATTGTGATTTTTCAGGCCCAGTGGTTTGATAGACGACACGCTTTTGGCGGCTACGTTCAGCACGGCCAGCGCGTTGTTTTCTTGGAGCGTTACATACGCCGTTTGGCCATCGGCCGAGAAGGTGATATATTCCGGTTCCAAATCTTCGGCCACGCTGCTGCCGTTGACCACGCCCCCTTTACGACCATACAGCCGAACGCCCGCAGCCCGCAACGCGTCTTTCTGGCCATTGAAACTCGTGAAGCCAACCGTCGTGACGGCCGATTGAGTCAGGGTAGCAATGCCACTCGACAGATCGACGATGGTGACTGATCCCTCAGGGTCGGCGCTGTAGTCGTCGTTGGGTTCCCCTTCGTTGGCCGTCAGCACGTACCGGCCATCGGGCGAGAAGATAATCATGTCGGGCAGGGCACCAGCGGTTACTTCGCTCAGTTTGGTGCCGTTGGCATCGAAGAAAACGATCTTGCCGTCGAGCACTTTGTTGGCGTTTTCGATGGCTGCCGCCAGAAATCCGTCGCGCACAGCCACACTGTTAATGCTGCCGCCCAACGTTGACACATTGATGGACGAGATGGCGACGGGCGCAGCCGGATTCGTGAAATCGACAATGTCGATGCGATTGGCAATGGAATTCGCAATGAACAGCCGCTTGCTGACTTTGTCGTAGGCGACAATCTCCGATGAGCCAGCCGTTGGATTCCGGTAACTCGTCAGCAACTGGAGCGAAAGGCTCGCGTCACCGGTGGGTGCCACTTTGTCATTGTCCAGGATCAGAATCAACTGCGAGTTGACTGAGCCAATCTGAACGCCCGCTCCGTTCTGCAACCGTACGGTCAGGTACTCGTCGGCTTCGGGATCGGTGTCGTTGACGATTGGCAGTGAATACACAACCGACGTAGCTCCGGCGGGAATAGCAACCGTTACGGGCGAACCGGTCAGCGTAAAATCAGGTCCATTCTGCGCCGAGGCTGAGCCAACTGATAGCTGCACCGATCCACTCGTGCTGCCGGAACTGGTTACGGCAAGCGTCAGCGACAGGGTTCCGGCCGCTTCGCCAATGCTCTGATTAGCTGCGCTGAACGCTACCGTTGGCTGCGGACACGTTGAGCCAAAGGTGAAATTAGTTGTGCTGAACGGTACGTCGGGGGTGGTGCCATCGATGGATTGATCGCCACCGCTGTTGGCCTGCGTCTGCCAGTTCACGGCGTTGTTGAGCACCGAGGGATAGCAGACCCGGCTGATGCCGGTACGCGGCCCGTTGTAAGCGCCCACGGCAATGCCGCCGGTCAGCGACAGGGCCGTAGCCCCCACCGTCAGCCCCGTGCCCGTTAGCGTACCGAACTCCACCGGACCATTGGAGGATATGGCGGCTAAGAACGTAGTCGGCGTGTTTTCGTTGGAACCGACGTAGGCGAAGAAGGCGTCGCCCCCGGCGGCAATGCCCCGATTACCAGTGATGGTGACCGATCCACTGCTGGTGACGATGGGCGCGGCCGGGTCGGGATTGATGCTGGAGAACGCAACAACCGTTCCGGCCGGGGTGATGGCCCCGCCCGATGTCCAGGTGATGATACTCTCGCCCGTGTTGAAACCTGGATTCTGCCATTCATCGTCGCGGAAGAAAACGGTTGTGTTGGCTGGAATGGCGTCGAGCACCACAAAACTGAGGTTGTCGCTACCGTCGCCGTTGATGCCGGTAAACGCGATACTGCCCGGTGCCAGTTGGGCGAAGGAGAGCAGCGGAAAGAGAAAAAGCAGGAGTAGAAGGAGTTTTTTCATGAAAGCGGTTGGGGTTGAGATGAACGTAGAACCGGCGCAAATTTCAGAGTTGGCAGATTACCCGTATTTTAAGAATCTATGGATCGGCTTAACACTACCGACTTATAATTCATCGGTCGTAGTTAAGTAGGGGAAAAGGTTGAACGTGCTTTCTCCGTAATACATTTCCTGATCTGTATCATGAATCGACTTGTACACTACCTGACACTTACGCTACTCACGATTCGGGTCGCAACGGCTCAAACTACTCCTGCTGAACCAGCCGGTCCAGCGGGTTATAACTATGACGAGACAAAAGTTGGGGCGTATGTCCTGCCCGAATTGATGCTGACGTCCAGTGGCAAACGCGTGACCAGCAAGGCAGCCTGGTCTGGTCGGCGGGCCGAGTTGCTGCGGTTGTTCGCCGAAAACGTGTACGGAAAAACACCCGCCCAGGCCGTCCGGCTGCGTTTTCAGACCACATCGATCAACCAGTCGGCGCGGAACGGGCTGGCTATTCGCAAACAGGTGTCTATCTTTTTTGTTGATTATCCAAAAGTGCCACCCATCGACGTACTGCTTTATATACCAAAAGGCGCAACGAAACCCGCACCGGTTATCATGGGCTTGAACTTCTGCGGTAACCATTGCATCACGACTGAGCCGGATATTCCGCTTTCGACGCGCTGGGTTGGCAACGCCATCGGCGAGGTGTCAGTAAATAACAAGGCTACTGAAAAGGCCCGTGGAATGCAGGAACGGCGCTGGCCCGTCGACACGATTCTGAAACGGGGCTACGCGCTGGCAACGGCTTATTACGGCGATATTGAACCCGACCATCCGCAAGGCTGGCATACCGGTATCCGCTCGGTGCTGGGCGGCTCAACTCGCTACGGAAATAGTCAGGCCAGCGAATGGGGCGCCATTGGTGCGTGGGCGTGGGGCATGAGCCGCATCATGGACTACCTCCAAACTGACCCGTCCATCGACGCCAAACGCGTGATTCTGATGGGCCATTCACGCATCGGCAAAGCGGCTGTGTGGGCTGGTGCGCAGGATGAGCGGTTTGCGGCCATCATCTCAAACGAGTCGGGGGAGGGGGGCGCGGCCCTGAGTCGCCGGTACTACGGCGAAACCGTGGAGCGGCTCAACACCAGCTTCCCGCACTGGTTCACGGGTCGCTACCAAACATACAACCAGCGCGTGGCCGATCTGCCCGTCGACCAGCACGAACTGCTGGCGTTGATTGCACCCCGCCCGCTCTACGTGGCCAGTGCCGACGGCGATCAGTGGTCCGATCCCAAAGGCGAATTTTTGGGGGCGCTCCAGGCCGAACCTGCGTATAAATTGTACGGTAAAACTGGTTTGGGAACGGCCACCTTTCCGGGACTGAATCAATCTGTTGGCCAAACTGTCCGCTACCACGACCGGACCGGCAAACACGACGTTACAGATTACGACTGGGCGCAGTACCTGCGGTTTGCCGATGAATTAGTCCGGTAGCCGTGTCTACCTTTGCGGGATGATCCCCATCAACGATCCCCAACCCTGGCAGGTTGAAGACTCCACCTATCTCATCAGGAGCAAGTGGCTGACCGTTCGGCAGGACGCCGTTCGGTTGCCCAACGGAGGCTTCATGTCCGATTATTACGTGTTTGAGTACCCCAACTGGGTTAACGTGGTGGCCGTTACGACCGATGATCAGTTGATTCTGGTGCGCCAGTACCGGCATGGCAGTGCAGAAGTAGGCTATGAACTCTGCGCCGGTACGGTCGATCCGGCCGATGGCACATCAGAAACTGGTTTGCTGCTGGCCGCGCAACGCGAACTGCTCGAAGAAACCGGTTACGGTGGAGGACACTGGCAGCCGTTCATGACGAATTCGGCCAATACGGGCACGCACACCAACCTCAACCACACCTTTCTGGCAACGGACGTTGAATGGCAGCAGCCGCAGATGCTCGACGATACCGAAGACATAACCGTGCATTTGGTATCGCCCGAACAGGCCTTGGCAATCGTCAACAGCGGTCAAATGGTGCAGGCCATGTGCGCTGCGCCCTTGCTGAAATACCTGATAAGCCGCTGAATCGTTCAGGACGGTATATTCATCTCTCCGGTGAATCACTAAAACAACGGCTTACCCAGATAAGCCGTTGCCAGCAGACTGAGGTTGACGACGAGGTAGATAGCGGCCATTACCCCGACCCGGCCCACCGATGGAGCGCGGTTAAGGCGGATAAGTCCGTACGTGACCAATGGTAAAAGCTGAAGCGCGTGGAGGCCAACAAAGTGTGCGATGCGCAAATCGCCTGCGTTGACGCTCCAGTTCAGAAAAGGCAGTCCGGCCCCGCCGTCGGTAGCTCCCACGGTATGGGCCTTGTTCAGTACCATTAGCCCACCTTCGAGACAACCGATCATAAAGATAGCAGTGCCCCACCGGATGCTCCATAGCAACGATGCCGGATAGCCCGCAATGGTGGATTGCCGAAAGAAGCGGAATAGCAGGTAACCCACCATCGCCGTGTTGGCGTAAATGAACAGGCCCATCACAGCGAACAGAATACCGTTTAGGAGTGAGCTTTCGTTAAAGTGCGACCTCTGTCCCCGCCACGCTTGTCCGGCGATGATGGCAATCTCGACCACCATGCAAACGGCGGAAAGCAGCGCTACCCGGCGTTTCACGTTCGGCTTCAGGTCGCTGAGCCGCAAAAACCAGTCGATGGTGAAGGCGTAAATGGCAATCGCCAATGAGAATTTTAGCGGTTTTGTCCACACGTTAAGCCCTAACAACTGCCGATCATCGACCAGGCTTAGCAAACCGAAAATCAGCGATAGCACGACGTGGGCGATACCAACCCACCACAGCAGGTGATTCGTTACCCGAACGGACGAGTTAAGGGCGGAGGGATGGACAAGCTGAGTAGTCATGATTGAAAACAAAGTTGAGGTTGAGTGATCCAGGGTAAACTCATGAAGTACAATTGCTGTCGCACAGCCCTTCGACAAGCTCAGGGTGACAACGAACTTGAATCAATTCAGGAAACAGAATCAAATTCCAGGTCACCCTGAGCCTGTCGAAGGGCTTGTAGCGTGAAGCCACTTTTCCGTGGCTTTACCCTGCCAGAAGTTTTATGAAAAAGCCCAACACCTATACACATCATCAGCTTAAAACGTCAGCCGGTAGAACGGAATTGGTAAGAATCCCTGCTGGTAAGCCGTTCCGACGCGGTTCGTGCGGGGGTTGTACGCCTGCTGAAACACGTTCTGGTTGTTGGTCACGTTTTGCAGGTCGAGAGCCATTTCGTGGGTGACGCGGGCACGATTGATCTTGTAGCCAATTTTAACGTCCGTGCGGAAATACGGGTCCTGTCGGCTGGCAAACGCCCGGTTGTAATCGCTGATGCCGTAGCCTTCTGCAACCGACCGTTCTAAATCAATCGGCGTAATAAACCGGCCCCCGGTAGTCGTTAGTTTCCAGTTTACGCTGAACACATTGCCCCGGCTGCCCACCCGGAATTCGCGACCGGCCAGGAAATTGACCACGTAGCGGCTGTTGAAGGGCGTGTTGCGGGCAATGCCGTCGCTGCCCTTGTACGTCGACTCAAACAGCGAGGTCGTCAGCAGGAAGTAGTAATTGTTGGCAAAGTATTTTTCCAGCGTCAACTCCACCCCGTAGTTCCGGCCGGTACCCGCATTCACCAAATTGCCCTTATCGACCGGCCCAAAGTCGGCACCTTCCGTCAGCAGCGAAAAATAGCTGGGTGTCCGGTCAACCGGCGCGTCGAAAATGGACTGATGATACGCTTCTACTTTCAGCCGCAGATCGGGGCGGAGCATCCGGTCGTACCCAACGACGAGGTGGTGACTGCGCGTGAATCCCAGTTCGCGGTTCGTCAGTGCGTAGCCGCCGTTCGGCTGGCGCGTCTGGTAAAAATACGTCAGCAGGGGCTGCATCGTGCTGTGCAGACCGTAGGCGACGTTGAGCGAACTGACCGGCGTCAACTGGTAGTTCAGACCGGCGCGGGGTTCAAAAGCCGTTGATCCGTTCAGTTGCAACCGCAGGAAAGTCAGGCCCGTGTTCAACGTCAGGCGGTTGCTAAAGCGGTGTTTCCACTGACCGTACACCTGCGTCAGTGCCGTTGCGCCATCGGCATTGCGCAGCCGGTTGGCTACCGGGTAAACGTCCTGGTTTTGCAAGTCGTACCCAATCAAGTCCACGATGATACCACCCGTGACTTTGTCTTTCGCGCTCAGTTTGTGCGAGAGAAACGCGTTCAGCGATAGCTTATCCTGCTGATAGTCGGACTGGTCGGTGCGAATTTCCTGCGCAATTTCTTTGCCCGTGCGGTAGATAACCGTATCCCCTTCAAACTGCTGCGTCGTGCGGGAGCCGGAGACCGTAAGCCGCCCGTAGGTCCGGTCGGTGAAGCGGTGCTCGTAGGAAATGGCCCCGATACCGGTAAAATACTTGACGCGGGTGTTGGTATTTTCGTCGCCGTACGCATCCGGGCTGTCCGTTTCTATGTCTTTTCCCAGAAATGAAACCTGACTGTTGCCCAATAATGTCCAGGCCGACAGCGTACCCCGGCGACCAACCGGAATGTCGGTTTTGAACGTGAAATCGCGGTATTCGGGCGTCCCGGCCAGATCAAAACCAATGTTTTTCAGCAGACCAAAGAACGAGTAGCGGTAGTTAATAAGATAGGATGACCGGCCTGCCGCACCGTTGGACTTTTTGGAATATGGCCCTTCTGCACCAGTTTCGAGACCGTTGAAGCCCAACTGACCCAGAAACTCGCGTTTCTCGTCGTTGCCCTTCCGCAGCCGAACGTCGAACACGGAGCCGAGCGCGTTGGCGTATTCGGCCGGAAACGCGCCCGTCAGGAAGTCGGACTTAGCCAGTAGGTTGTTGTTCAGCATCGACACCGGCCCGCCCGACGTGCCCAGCGAACCGAAGTGGTTGGGATTGGGAATGTTGACGCCTTCGAGCCGCCACAGCAGTGAGGCTGGAGAGTTGCCCCGCACCACAATGTCGTTGCGGGCGTCATTAGCCCCGCTGACGCCCGCGAAGTTGGCCGCCATCCGCGACGGATCTCCGAAGCTACCGGCGTAGCGGGCGGTCTCGGCCGCGTTAAACGGTCGGGCGCTCACGGTGGCCATCTCGTTGTTGGTCACCGTGCGGTCTTCGGCGCGTTTGTAGGCAACGCTCACTTCGTTCAGGTTGGTAATACTTTCGGTCAGGGGCAGGTCGAGGACGACTTCCTTCCCGGCGTTGACAACCACTTCGTTTAGGAGCAGGTCTTCGTAACCGACCGACGTGATTTTGAGCCGGACGCGGCCTACGGGTACGCCTGTCATGCGGAAGCGGCCGTCAACATCAGTGACGGCCCCGATAATCGGGTTGCTGTTGATGACCTGCACCGTAGCGCCGATGAGGGGCGACCGGGACGAGCCATCCAGAATGGTGCCGCGAACGGTTTGGACGGGTTGGGCGAAGGCGGTCAAGGCTGCACACAGCAGCAGGGTAAGGGTAAATAGGGAAGTTTTCATAGCAGGAAACGGGACGTCGGTTGGTTGATTGACGGATCAAAGTTTCACTGCAACGGGGCGGAAGCCTACGGATTTGGGGCGGGCTGTCGGGCGGGCGAGGTCAACTGTCGGAATACGGAGGTGAACCGGAGAGCGATAACTCAGTTTTCAGGCATCTAACCACGCTTTGAAATCGCCGACGCGTTCGCGGCTAACGAACACCTCAAAGGGCGCTGTTGGCAGCAGGTCGAGTTTCAGACGACTGTTGAAATGCGTATGGATTTTGTGGATGGCTGGCAGATGCACCAGCAGTTTGCGGCTGATGCGGAAGAACTGCTTCGGCGACAGGAATTCCTCAGCCTGGTCGAGCGTGTAGTCGAGCAGCCACCGCTTACCCGCCGTGTCGACGGCAAACGTCAGCCCTTCGTCGGAGTACAGATACGCCAGCGTGTTGACCGGCACGTAGCCTAATTGCTGGCCTGTTTTCACCAGCAGCCGCTCTTTGTAGGTTGGCTGCGCTAAGTGCTGCATGAGTTTGGCTAATGTGGCGGAGGTTGCAGCGGGTTGCAGTGAATCAAATTTTTGGAGGGCCGCCGAGAGTTCGGCCGGGTCAATGGGTTTGAGCAGGTAATCGACACTGTTGACTTTGAACGCTTTGAGCGTAAACTCGTCGTAGGCGGTCGTAAATACGACCGGGGTACGAACGTCTACCTGCCGAAAAATGTCGAAACTAAGTCCGTCGGCCAACTGAATATCCATGAACAGCAGGTCGGGAGCCGGAAACGTACGCAGCCACGCGACGGCGGCTTCAACGCTGTCGATTACGTCGAGGACCCGCAGATTGGGACGCAGGTCGGTCAGCAGTTTGGTCAGGCGTTTGGCCGCCGGTTGTTCGTCTTCAATGAGCAACACGTTCATGTACGTCGGCAGATTCGGTGAGCAGGGGCAGACTAACGACAAATGATTGAGTCGTCACGATCACGTCGACCGGCTGATTGGCCAGCAGTTGGTAGCGATTTCGGATGTTAGACAGTCCCAGGTTAGTTGAGTCGATATCCTGATTTTTCCGTTGGAGGTTGTTGCGCACGATGACCCGGTCTTTCTGGATAAAGACCTCGATGAACAGGGGCCGCTGCGTCGAAATGATGTTGTGTTTAACGGCGTTCTCGACCAGCATCTGTAACGAAAGTGGCACCACCCGGTCGTTCAGCCGTTCGTCGGGGATGTCGAGGTGGAAGTTTACGTTGGTGCCGAAGCGAATTTGCATCAGGAAAATATAAGCCCGCAACGCCGACAGTTCGTCGTGCAGGCTGACGGTTTGCATCTCCCGGATTTCCAGAATGTAGCGGTACACGTTCGATAACTTCTGCACGAATTCGACGGCCAGGTCCGCATCGTCGGGAATAATGGCGGATAAGGTGTTCAGGCTATTGAACAGGAAGTGGGGGTTAACCTGGTTCTTCAGGGTTTCGAGCTGCGATTGTAGATTTTCTTTTTTTAACTGTTCGGCTTCCAGCAGCGCGACCTGCAACTGCCGGAAGTGATAAACGCTTTCGTACAGCGCTAAGCAGGTTATGGTGGGAATCAGACTGCCCGCGTATTCCTTCCAGACAAGCGGGTTAATGGATGGGTTAGACTTGTATAGCAGGGCCCACATCGCATACTCAATCAGGGAGCAGGCAACCAACGTGTAGGCTAATGACAGCCCGATGAGCCAGAAAAGCCGCTGATTCGTTTGGGCTACAAGTGGGAAGCGTCGTCGGCTCTGTAGAAAAATAAACCGATTTCCTTCCCAGTATATCCAGCTGTGCACCGTGGCAACTAACCAGATGGGCAGGTAGGCCACCAAACCGTCGTTGAGCGTGTGATCAAAAAAAATCAACGGGTTGACGAAACCAATCAGGGGTATGCCAATAGCGCGGGCCAACCGGTCGTCAAAAAAGATAGCTGGGTAGGCCGATTTCATGGCAGTTGCCGGGAATGACAGGTGTTGATTAACGCACAAATTTGACCGTTCCGTTTCTATAAAGCTACAAAGAAGTAGGTGAACTGTTAGTTTTGCGGGTTGATCTGTAAACCTGATGATAATTCCCGTAGCTCACCGTGCCGACCAAACGCAGGAGTACTATTTCTCGGTTAAACTGGCCGAAGTTCGCAAACTCATCGCGGCCGGTCACGACGTGATCAACATTGGCATCGGCAACCCCGACATGATGCCGTCCGAGGCCACGCTCGACGCACTCTCTGCATCGGCCCGGCAACCCAACGCCCACGGCTATCAGTCGTACAAGGGCATTCCGGCGTTTCGGGCGGCCATTGCCCGGTTCTACGCGCATACCTACGGCGTCGCGCTTGATCCCGAAACCGAAATCCTGCCCCTGATCGGCTCCAAAGAAGGCATCACCCATCTATCCCTGACTTTTCTGAACGAAGGTGACCGCGTTCTCGTGCCCGAATTGGGTTACCCAGCTTACCGCGCCGTGAGCCAGATGGTGGGTGCCGACGTGCGCGAGTATCCCCTGCTGGAACACGGTGGATGGCAACCCGACTGGACCGCGATGGCCGACCTCGTCAGTGAGCGCACAAAAATTATCTGGCTCAATTACCCGCACATGCCCACCGGTGCTCCGGCCACGCGGGCGCTGTTCGAGCGGGCCGTGCGGTTCGCCCACGATCACCAGGTGCTGCTCTGCCACGACAATCCGTACAGTTTGATCTTAAACAAGAAATCACCCATCAGTCTGCTTAGCATTGATGGCGCGAAGGATGTAGCGGTGGAGTTGAACTCAATGAGCAAGTCGCACAACATGGCGGGCTGGCGCGTTGGCTGGTTGGCGGGCGCGAAGCCGTACGTCGACGCTGTGCTGACGATGAAAAGTAACGTCGATTCGGGTACGTTTCTGGCCGTTCAGCAGGCGGCCGCGCAAGCCCTCGCCAACTCCGACGACTGGCACCGGGAGCGTAACGCCGTGTACGAAGGTCGGCTCGATGCGGTTAAAGCGTTTTTAGATGCTCTTGGCTGCACCTACACCGCCGATCAGGAAGGCTTGTTTCTGTGGGCCAAACTCCCCGCTTCGGTTGAATCAGCCGAAGTATTAGTTGATGATTTACTGTATAACAAACACGTGTTTATCGCGCCGGGGTTTATTTTCGGACCCAAAGGCGACCGCTACCTCCGGGTGTCGCTGTGTATGCCGAAGGAGCGGATCTGGACGGCCGTTGAAAGGGTTCGTGGTTTGTAGTTGGCTGACCGCACCGGTAGACCGGCATAAGCTGGATGCGTCAGCCAACTACAAACCACGAACTCAGCACCCACAAACTTGAAAATTCATGACAATCAGCATTGTAGGCGTTGGCCTGTTGGGTGGTTCATTTGCCCTGGCCATTCGTGAGAAATACCCCAAGATGCGGTTTGTTGGCGTCGATGTGTCGCCGGTAAATGGGCAATTGGCACTGGCGAAAGGCATCGTAGACGAGGTGTTGCCATTGGCCGAGGCCGTGTCGCAGAGTACGCTGGTGGTGCTGGCCACGCCCGTCAATATCATCATCGACCTGCTGCCGATGGTGCTTGACCAACTGCCGCCGGGTGCTACGGTCGTGGATCTGGGATCGACCAAAGGGCTGATCTGTGACGTCGCCGACATGCACCCGAAGCGGACGCAGTTCGTGGCGGCTCACCCCATGGCGGGCACCGAAAACTCTGGTCCCGGTGCGGCTTTTCGGGAGTTGCTGCCGGGCAAAAACCTCATCATCTGCGACCGTGAGAAAAGCCACCCCGACAGCCTGACACTGACCGAAAGCCTGTTCCGCGATGTTGGCATGAAGTTGTTTTACATGACCCCGCAGGAACACGACCTGCACCTGGCTTACGTCTCGCACCTGAGCCACATCAGTGCCTTTGCGCTGGGGTTGACGGTGCTGGAAAAAGAAAAAGATGAGCAGGCCATCTTCGACATGGCCAGTACGGGTTTCAGCAGCACGGTCCGGCTGGCCAAAAGTTCGCCCCAGATGTGGGCACCCATTTTCGACCAGAACCGCGCCAACGTGTCCGACGCGCTGGCGGCTTACATCGAATTTCTGCAACAGTTCAAGCAGGTCATCGACGATCAGAACGTGGCTACTTCGCTGGATTTTATGCAGCGGGCCAACGTCATCCGGCGAGTGCTGGACGGGATTGAGAAACGGTAAATTTTGAACAGTTTGCGTTGGCTGGTAGTCGTAGTATAAACGACAAAAACGCAGACTTTTTATGCAATCGCAAACGACACAACCCGCAACCGAAGCCGGGACAATTACCCTCGGCGGTGATCTGACCGTTAACCGAATGGCCTACGGAGCCATGCGCATCACTGGCGACGGTATCTGGGGACCACCCAAAGACCACGACGAAGCCATTCGAGTACTGAAGCGTTGCCTCGACCTGGGCATTAATTTCATCGACACCGCCGACAGTTATGGGCCATATGTATCGGAAGAACTAATTGCCGAAGCCTTATATCCGTATCCTGATGGACTGGTTATCGGCACCAAAGGCGGGCTGCTCCGCACCGGTCCCAATCAATGGCCCGTCGACGGAAGCCGCAAACACCTACAGGAAGCCCTCGATGGCAGTTTGAAACGCCTGAAGCTCGACCGTATCGACCTCTATCAACTGCACCGCTTCGACGATAAAGTACCGGCTGACGAGTACTTGGGTTTTTTGCAGGAAATGCAGCAGGCGGGCAAAATACGACACATCGGACTGTCTGAGGTAGATGTCGATCAGATCAAGCAGGCGCAGGCATATTTTGAGGTCGTGTCGGTGCAGAATATGTACAACTTTGGTCAGCAACGGTGGAACCCGACGCTGAAATTCTGCGAGGAGAACAGCATTGCGTTTATTCCGTGGTATCCGCTCAGCGCCGGTAATCTGGAAGCTGATAAAGCGATCCATCGGGTGGCCGAGCGGCACCGTGGCGACGGACCGGGCGCAACTGAGTATCAGATTGCGCTGGCGTGGCTCCTGGCTGCGTCGCCGGTCATGCTGCCCATCGCTGGAACGTCGTCCGTGAAGCACCTGGAGGAGAATGTGCAGGCCGCAACCATTAGACTAACAGAGGAAGATTTGCAGGATATGCCGTTGCCGAAGTAGAGCAGACGCGAACGTATCGTTTTAAACCAAAAAAACCGGCCAGAGCCGGTTTTTTTGGTTGAGCTACTAATTGCTACGCTGCCTTGTGCAACGCCTTCATTTTTTCGTACGCTTCGTTCAGTTCACCCAATTGCTTTGTCAGGTCTTCCTTGATGTAAGCGGGAAGGTGATCTTTCTCGATGGCGCTTTTGTACGCTTCAACAGCCGCACTCTCGCCAAATTCTACTGAACTCAATACCGTGTCGCGGTCTTTACCGGTTACTGCCGATTTAATATCAATCCAGGCGCGGTGAATCTTACTCGATATGTCCGTCGTGGTTGCATCGGTCACGGCCGTGCCGTCGATGCGCACAATGTGCTCGGCGAGCTGACTGCGAAACTTCTGACTCTGAACAACGTAGTGGCGAAACAAGTCATCTAACTGTGCGTCCTCGTTGTCTTCAATGGCTTTCTCGTAACCCTGAATACGATCATTATTGATCTTAACCAAATCATTAAGGTCGTCAACAATCTCTTCGTTCTTAATCATAACAGTTGCTATTTGATAGGTTGTGAACTTTGAGTAAAACTGCTCTCGCGTCTGATTGTTTGGCAAACGGCATTCTCTTTAAAAAAGCAACGTCTGGGATCACCGTATCTCGGCTAAACGGTTGAGCAAAAATTGACCTGACTGCTGACTTTGGATCATCCCGTTTGGTCTATTATTCTCTCTTGATCAACGTTTCTGAGCCGCATTGTAACTATAAGTTATAATTCTAAAATTTTACGAATCCGGGCATCATGTTTGCCCGTATCTACTGCAACTCTCCCGATGAACGGAAGACAAAATACACTAAACTTAATTTTCTCAATGGAAAAACTACCCAAAGACCTCACTGACGTTAGTCAGTTGCTGACGGGCAGAGAATCGGCAGCGGTTGGTCGCCGAATGTTTATGCGCTACGTTGGGGCCACCGCAGCAGCGGGCGTCGCACTGAGTGCCTGTACAGATCAGATTGTTGATCCTGCCACGAGGGGTTCAGCCCGGGCTGGCTTCACTACCGTCGATTTAGGCGATCTTGGCTCTAACGACGTTGGTATCCTCAATTATGCCTACGCCCTGGAGCAGTTGGAGGCCGCTTTCTACATTCAGGTTGTTGCAACACCCTACATGAATATGCCGGAAAGTGAAATGATGATTCTGCGTGACATTCGTGATCATGAAATCGTTCACCGGGAGTTTTTCAAAGCCGCTTTGAGCACCGCTGCCATTCCGGGCCTGACGCCTGATTTCAGCAGCATCGATTTCAGGAGCCGGGCATCGGTACTTGGAACCGCTAAAGTGTTTGAAAACATTGGTGTTTCGGCCTACAACGGTGCCGGTCAGTTTTTGAAAGACGCTGGTTTTCTAACGATTGCCGGTAAGATTGTATCGGTAGAAGCTCGTCACGCGTCGATTATCGCTACGTTGCTGGATCCTCAGGGTAAGTCGTTTGCGGGTGATGATATTATCTTCCCAAGCAACGGGTTGGAAGAGATTCGGGTGCCGGAAGAGGTACTGGCTATTGTAAGTCCGTACATCAAGGAAACTATTAACTTCAAGCAGGTACGCCGTTTTGCTTAATCCCCTACAACGATCATGAACTTACAAAACATACTGAATGAAATTGAGAAGGTGGATACCGACGTCATCGAACGCCTGGATCACATCTCACGTCGCAACATTTTTAGCAGCCTGATCAAGAAAGTTGCTGTTGGTGCGGCCCCGGTAGCGTTTGCTGCCGTCCTGAACAAAGCCTACGCGCAGAACAATGTAGTTGGTGAAGTCCTGAATTTCGCCCTGACGCTGGAGTACCTCGAAGCCGAGTTTTACAACCGCAGCATTGCATCAGGTATCATCCCGGCCGCTGCCCGGTCGTATTACGAGCAGATTGCCAAGCATGAGAATGCGCACGTAGCTCTGTTGAGATCAGCATTAGGTAGCGCGGCTGTCTCGAAGCCTAACTTTGATTTCACGGCCAGAGGTGCATTTCCGGGCGTATTCACCGATCTGCAAACCAACTATGCGGTTGCGCAGGCATTTGAAGATACCGGCGTTCGGGCCTACAAAGGACAGGCTCCCCGTTTGATTCCGTTCCCGGTTGTCCTGACGATTGCGTTGCAAATTCACTCGGTAGAAGCTCGTCACGCGGCTCGTATCCGTTTCCTGCGTGCGCAGAAAGGCTGGATTTCCAATTCGGACTCAAGCGGTTTGCCCGCTGCAATCTACGCGGGTGACGACAACGTGATGCAGGGTGGTGTTGATGTAACTACGCTGGTAAGCGGCATGGGCATCAGCCGTACCAACGTTACCGAATCGTTCGATGAGCCGCTGAGCATGAGCGATGTGCTGGCTATTGCTGGTCCGTTTATTGCTGCATAATCAGTAGTACAGAATTAGAATGCGATAAAAAGGGTGCCCGTCGGACGGGCACCCTTTTTTGTGTTGCTGTATCGACTAATTTTGCAGGATTTTTGGCCACCCGCCACCCGCTTGACCGTCACTACGTCTTGTCTTTATCTACTTTAGTCACCTCTGCCGAAGATGCCCAAAAACCCCAGCATTCGCTCCGTTCTCATTATTGGCTCCGGTCCCATCGTCATTGGTCAGGCGTGTGAATTTGATTACGCTGGTTCGCAGGCCGCCCGCTCCATCCGCGACGAAGGCATTGACGTGGCCCTGATCAACTCCAACCCGGCCACGATCATGACTGATCCGATCAACGCCGATTACGTGTACCTGCTGCCGTTGGAGAAGAAATCCATTGTCGAGATTCTGAAAAAACATCAGGCAATGGGGCGTCCCATCGACGCTGTGCTTCCCACGATGGGTGGCCAAACGGCGCTGAACTTAGCCATCGACTGCGAGAAAGCGGGCATCTGGCAAAAGTACGGTGTTCAGCTTATCGGCGTGGACATTCAGGCCATCGAGACAACCGAAGACCGGGAGAAGTTCCGGCTGCTGATGCTTGAACTGGGCGTTGGCGTCTGCAAAGGCCGCACGGCCCGCTCGTTTCTGGAGGGGAAAGAGATTGCGCAGGAGATCGGTTTTCCGCTCGTGATCCGGCCGTCGTACACGCTCGGCGGTACGGGGGGCGGCTTCGTAAACAGCCCCGATGAGTTCGACAAAGCGCTCACGGCCGGGTTGCACGCATCGCCTACGCACGAGGTACTGGTAGAACAGAGCGTGATGGGCTGGAAAGAGTATGAGCTGGAACTGCTGCGCGACCACAACAGCAACTTCATCATCATCTGCTCCATCGAGAATTTTGACCCGATGGGCATTCACACCGGCGATTCCATCACGGTGGCCCCGGCTATGACCCTGCCCGACACGCTGTATCAGCAAATGCGCGATCTGGCCATCAAGGTAATGGGTGCCATCGGGCAGTTTGCGGGCGGTTGCAACATACAATTCTCGGTCAATCCGCAAACTGACGACATCATCGCCATTGAAGTCAACCCGCGCGTGAGCCGGTCGTCGGCGCTGGCCTCCAAAGCAACCGGTTATCCCATTGCTAAGATTGCCGCCAAAATGGCCATCGGCTACAACCTCGATGAGTTGATAAACCCTATCACGGGCACAACCTCGGCGTTTTTTGAACCCGCCATCGACTACGTCATCGTGAAAGTGCCGCGCTGGAACTTCGACAAGTTTCCCGGTGCCGACCGGTCGCTGGGGTTGCAGATGAAATCGGTGGGCGAAGCGATGGGCATTGGCCGGAACTTCCAGGAGGCCCTGCAAAAAGCGTGTCAGTCGCTCGAAATCCGGCGCAACGGGCTGGGTGCCGACGGCCGGGAACTCACCGACCGCAACGCGCTGACGCAGAGCCTGCAACACCCAAGCTGGAACCGGCTGTTCCACATCTACGACGCCTTTAAAGCCGGGATGTCGTTCCGCACCATTCAGCAACTCACCAAAATAGATCCCTGGTTTCTGCATCAGATTGAGGAACTCATTGAACTGGAGCGCGAAATTCAGCAGTACGACTTAGACGACTTACCCCCCGAACTTCTGCGTACGGCCAAGCAGAAAGGATACGCTGATCGGCAACTGGCGCACCTGCTGACGGTGAAGGAGAGCAAGATTTATCAGTATCGGCAGACGCATAATATCCGGCGGGTGTTCAAATGCGTGGATACCTGCGCGGCTGAATTTGAGGCCAAAACGCCGTACTATTATTCGACGTTCAATAACCAGTTACCCATCACGCAGGACCGTCCCGAACCCGTGTCCGACCTGCCCGGCAACGAGTCCATCCGCAGCGACCGCCCGAAAATTGTGGTGCTCGGTTCCGGCCCAAACCGCATTGGACAGGGCATTGAGTTCGACTACTCCTGCGTACACGGCGTGCTGGCGGCCAAAGAAGCGGGCTACGAAACGATCATGATTAACTGCAATCCGGAAACCGTCTCGACCGACCCCGACATTGCCGACAAGCTGTATTTTGAGCCGGTATTCTGGGAGCACGTTCACGCCATTATCATGCACGAGCAGCCGGTGGGCGTTATTGTGCAGTTAGGTGGTCAGACGGCGCTTAAAATGGCAGAGAAACTGACCCGCTACGGCATCAAAATCATCGGCACCAGTTGGGAAGCCCTCGACCTGGCCGAAGACCGGGGTCAGTTTTCGAGTCTGCTGCGCGACTTGGGCATTCCATACCCAAAATTCGGGACGGTGCGCGAGTCGGAGGGAGCGCTGGAACTGTCGCGCGAGCTGGGTTTCCCGCTGTTGGTGCGGCCGAGCTACGTGCTGGGCGGGCAGAACATGAAAATCGTCATCAACGAAGACGAACTGGAGCAGCACGTGATGAAGATCTTGCAGGACATTCCCGACAATAACATTCTGCTCGATCACTTCCTCGAAAACGCCATCGAGGCCGAAGCCGACGCTATTTGCGACGGGGAGGACGTGTACATCATCGGCATTATGGAGCACATCGAACCGGCGGGAATTCACTCCGGCGACTCCTACGCCGTGCTGCCGCCTTTCGACCTGAGCGAGAACGTGATCCGGCAGATCGAGGAACACACCCGGAAGATTGCCGTGGCGCTGCGCACCGTTGGCTTGATTAATATTCAGTTCGCCATTAAGAACGAAGTGGTGTATATCATTGAAGCCAATCCCCGCGCCAGTCGCACGGTGCCGTTCATTTGCAAGGCTTACCAGGAACCGTACGTCAACTATGCCACCAAGGTGATGCTGGGCGATAAGAAGGTCAACGACTTTGATTTTAAGCCGGTCAAAAAGGGTTACGCCATTAAAATTCCGGTGTTCTCGTTCAACAAATTTCCGAATGTGAACAAAGAACTCGGTCCCGAAATGAAATCGACGGGCGAGGGCATCTACTTCATCGACGACCTGACGGACGATTTTTTCCTGACCGTCTACGGCGAACGGAACCTGTATCTGAGCCGGTAAAACTCAGAAACAGTTGTGCTACATGCGATGAGCCTATTCCTAAACGCAAACAACCCGGCCCGCTTCGAAGCGGGCCGGGTTGTTTGTAACTGATTTGTCGATTTTAGAAGCCTAAGCCAACCGCAAAGCCGCGAACTGAAGGGTTGCCCGGTAATGCGATTCCGTTGGTAGCCGATCCGCTCATCAGGTTAACCGTGTAGAGCCGGGTAGTACCACCCGAGCGCAACAGCGCGTAGCCCGTGTTACTGGCCCCGCCGATGTCGAAACCGTTGCCTCCCTCCGCGTCAACGCCCAGCATACCAACTGGCATCAGGCCACCGCTGTTGGGCGGGTCCTGACGGAAGAGCATGGCACCCGTACGTGTGCTAATGTCATACAGCACCGTAGCCGTTGAGCCAGCGAAGTTGTTCGTGTAGGCGGCCGCCGTCACAACGACTGGTCCCGGATTGAGGTTACCATCAACGGCCGCTACGGTGCCGTCGTTCGGGTTCAGGCGCAAGTTCTGACCCATGTTGCTTACAACCCTAATACGGTCCACCGTCGGGTTAAAATCAAACCCAACATCAGTGCCCGTCAGAGCAGGAGAAATCGGTCCCGAACCAACCAGAGCAGCCATACCATTTGAGGTGTTGATGGTGTAAATCCGGCTGGTGCTGCCAATGGCGTACAACTGACCATTGGCCGGGCGGAAATCAATACCGTAGAGCGTTTCACCGCTTTGCAAACCCGTGATCGTTTTTGTAATGGGCGACGGACTCATTGGGTTGAAAATGAGCAGGTTATTGCCGCCATCGACCGCGTACGCAACCGGTTCCGTGGGAACAGCCATGCCAACAAGGCTTGTAGCGTTGGGCAAATCGCCAAGTAACTCAGCCCGGCCCGTTCCTAAGTTAATTTGGTAAAAGCGTTGCGTACCGTTATTAATCAGGATCGCAACGGCGTCGCCATTCGGGGCAATGTCGAAACTGCCCACTCCAGCGACATCGATACCCAATGCGCCTACTTCGGCCAGCGTGCCGTTGTTGGGCGGATTTTGAATATACAGTTTGTCGGTTACCGGATCAATGTCATATAAGGTCGTGGTGGTAACCCCGGCGCGGTTGTTGGTGTAAGCAACGCCCGAAATAGACGCGTTCGGTACGCCGTTGATAGCACCATCCACGGCAGCAACCGTTCCCGTTTCCGGGTTCAACCGCAAATCCTGTCCCCGGTTCGTAACCAGCCGGATGCGGTCAACGGTTGGGTTAAAATCAAATGCCACTACATCGCCGTTTATCGATGGCGAAAATGGCGTCGTACCCAGCACCTGTGCCCGGCCACTCGACAGATTAATCGAATACAACCGGCTGCCGTTGCTCACGGCGTACAGTTGCCCCGTTGCCGGGCGAAAGTCGATGGCCACCAGCCGTTCGCCCATCTGTAAATTGGTAACGTTAATGGTGCTCTGGACAACCGACGAGTTCTGCGAGTTTAACTGCAGCAACTGATTGTTGTCGGTCAGCGCGAAGAACATAAGGTCGGCAGACAGGCGTCCGTTGGCGGTCGACCGCCCATCTTGTGGGCTAAGTGGGTCCTGCACGTCCCGGCAGGCATTCAGCGTCAGCAGCGAACCAATCGTCAGCAGACCAGCGACGACACGGAGTGTTTTAGTGTAAAACATAAACATGAAGTAGTTGAAAGGTTTTTCATGGAGAAAACAATACCAGGGGTAATACGTCTCAGCGGGGCGAATGGATGCGTATAGAGCGAAAATAAGCTGGAAATTTACCAAGCGGAGGTAACTACTTACCAATCAGTATTTTCCCCGGAGAAGTAAACGGACTGAGCAATCGGGTTTCACCAGTTTTTCCGCAGGCTCACAAAGCTGCCGAATGCGTTAGGGTACAACTCCCCCCGGTCGAGTGCCACCGACGTAGTAAGCAGCGCACCGGGCCATCCTCTAAAGCGCCACTGCGCCGATAATCCCGTTGATAACTGCCGGAAGGGCTGTGGGTATGGCTGGTTTAAGGTGCCAAAATTCCGGCTGTAGGCCGCCCGCACCGTTAGCATCGGGCCGCGCCGAAAGCCGCCCCCGGCTCCGGCATACCAGGCCACAACCCGGTTGTTGGCGAAAAAGCCGCCCCCGCTCAGGTCATTCACGGTTGGACTAAAGTTGGTTCGTGGGCTAATGAACGGCGTGCCGAGCGTACGGCCCCGGTAGGACCACCCTTCGCGATACTGGCTGTGATTGAAATAGTTGTCACGTCCCTGGTAGCGGAGCGTCTGGTTGAAGACCGGGCCACTTTGGTTGGTCGTGCTCAACCACTCTAACACTATGCGCTGCATCCTGAATCGAACAGGAGCCGTTCGCTGGTTCAGAAACCGCAGACCCGTCAGGCCGTCGGGCAGATTTTGTAGTGCTAACCCGGACGCGTCTTCGTAAATGTGCTGATGATAGAGGAGCCAGTTGCTGGCCTTCCTGCGCCACTCCAGCGCAGCATCGTAACTGCCCACGTGATTGCCGATGCGGTTCTCGCCGTCGAAGCTTGTGAAGCGGTCGTTTTGGAGGCCGTCGGGATAGCGGCCGGTAACCAGCGATACGTAGTCGCGGAACGACGTGGGTAACGCCCCGTTGACGGCTAAGAGCGTGCCGACTAAATAATCCGCCCGCCCGCCCCACTGCACCTGATGGTTCAGCCCGGCGTAGAAACGGACCTTCCAGTTCGGTTTTCCAAAACGGCCATACAGGTATTTCTGATGCAGGTAACTATTCTTGATATAACTGTTCAGGAACCAGCCGTGGGCGTATCCCCCCCGAAAGGCCAGCAAACCTTTGGTAAAGGCCAGCGGTACGAAGTTGGGCGTGTGAAGCTGTACTTTAGGGAACGGCGTCGCATTGCCCGACCAGCTCACAAACCCCGATGTTAGCACCGTATCGCCCAGTCCAAACACTTCTCGCCGGTTGCCGCCGTAGAGTTCGAGCCAGCCAAATTTTAGCTTTACGTACGCATCCGGGAGCAGCCCGGCCGGATTGTTGGCCAGTCGGGGCGCTCCCACGTTCGCCACGGCATACAGCCCAAAACCCCAGTCGAACCGCGACGTTCGTTTGTTCGCTGAGTCGGAGCGGGCCTGGTAATCGCGTTGGGCGCTTAGGCGCACCGTGCCGAACGAGCCACGTGCCGGTATGATGCCGTGTTGGTTGGCGCTGAGCCAGAAGGGTGTTTGAGCCGGAGTTGCTGTTAGCCCACCCACCTCAACGGCGTATCGAATGGCTGGTTGCCCCACTACCGAACAACTAATTAGAAAAAAGAAACCGTTGAACAGATAGAGCAGACGCATAAGTGGAGTGGAGTGGATGAGCGATGGGGGTAGCGCCAGACGCAGCCCACGGATGGTATGTTGACGGCGGAATTTTGGCGGATCAAACTAAGCGAAAACATCTTGTATCCGCTGGCTATTAAGTTGATAAAATTAATTGGCAAATGGCAATACCTACTATAAAACTCAACAACGGCATCGATATGCCCCAGCTTGGCCTCGGTGTGTACGCTCCGCGTCACAATAATGAAATACAGCAGGCCGTAGAATGGGCGCTCGAAGCCGGGTGCCGCCTGATCGACACTGCTGCCGCCTATGGCAACGAACGGGAGGTGGCCGCTGCCCTGCAATCGGTTGGCCTGCCCCGGCAGGAGGTGTTTATTACGACCAAAGTCTGGAACGACGATCAGGGCTACGAACAAACGCTGCGGGCGTTCGACCGGAGTCTGGAGCGGCTTCAACTCGATGTCGTGGACCTGTACCTGATTCACTGGCCCGTGGAAGAGCACCGGCGCGAAACCTGGCGGGCGTTCGAAAAAATCTACGCCGACGGTCGCACCCGCGCCATTGGCGTTTCCAATTACTACGCTCCGCACTTAGATGAATTGTTTGAGCAGGCTACTATTACGCCCGCCGTCAATCAGTTCGAGTTCAGCCCGTACTGCTACCTACCTGACGTGCTGACGTACTGCCGCGAAAAAAATATTCAGCCCGAAGGCTACGCGCCCTTAGTTCGGGGCGAGAAAAAGGACGATCCGAGGTTGGTGAAACTGGCTGATAAGTACGGCAAAACGACGTTTCAACTGCTGGTACGCTGGTCGTTGCAACACGGCGTGGTGACTATCCCGAAATCGGTGAAGCGGGATCGCATCCGGGAGAACTTCGACG
Organism: Spirosoma arcticum; assembly: GCF_054779955.1. NCBI lineage: Bacteria > Pseudomonadati > Bacteroidota > Cytophagia > Cytophagales > Cytophagaceae > Spirosoma > Spirosoma arcticum. The sequence continues at coordinate 112,445 of NZ_BAAGXG010000007.1, read as the reverse complement.
TGCTCGATTTTGTGCTTACCGACGAGGATATGGCGCTGCTGAACACATTTTACGATAACACCCGCGTTGCCCCCGACCCAAGCGACATTCCGTAGCGGGCGCGGGCTCGACCGGATTGTTCTGATCGCACGTTTGTATCTTTTCTCGACTACAGCACAAACAGCAAAGCGGGTTGTTCCGAATTATCCGGAACAACCCGCTTTGCTATTTACGAAAAAATATTGCTCAAAAGCCTACCGCGAGTAGCGGCTGCGGAACTCACGCCCGACGCCAAAGCCATACCCAAGCGCAAGGGTGAAGGTTGAGTTTTGCAGGGAACTGCGTCGTCCCCAAATGTTTGGCAGGTTGGTTTGAACGTCCGTCAGACCGAGGTTGTAGCGGGCGTCGATCAGGAACCGCTGCCGGTTGCCAACGCCCCAGTTGAATTGAAAACCGCCCGTTGCGCCGAGATCCAGGTTACTGAAATCATTGTTGTTGTCGCCGTTGATTAATGGGAAAGAGCCACTCGACAAGATCTCCCCGTCAACGCGTTTGGCGTTCAACTTAATGCCCAGCGACGGGCCAATGAATACGTTCGGTCGGAAATTGCCCGACAACGTCAGGAAGTAGCGGGCCACTACCGGAATCTCCAAATAATTGACGCGCTGCGTGAATTTGATAGCGTTGTTATTGAAGCGGGTGCCGCGCTGCGAGTAGAGAACGTCGGCCGAAATGCCGAAGTGGTTGAGGGAGCTATACATCAAAAACGCCCCGGCCGCCAAACCCGGTTTAAACTTCATGCCGTCGGCGTTGCCCCAATAATTAGACAAATTCAAGCCAAGGCGTGGTCCGGCACTGAATCGCTGTTGCCCGTAAGCCGTTGACAGACAAAAGAAAAAGAGGAGAAAAAATGGTGCGCGTACTGATCTGGGAATTGAGTTAAACATAGACTTTTGTAAATGGTGATACGCCCGTTTAACGACCGCTGTTTGGGAAATGTTTTGTGGGTGCGCCCCACATTTTATGTTCCGGCTTCGGTGCGTACCTTTGATATAGCCAGTTTCTGAAAAACGAGCAGGCGTATTACAATCAACAAGGTATGAAACGACCCTCGCTGTATTTTGCCGACGAACACGATCTATTCCGGCAGAGCGTCCGGCAGTTCATCGAAACCGAAGTCGTTCCGCATACCCACGAATGGGAAACCAATCGACGGATTCCTATCGCCATTTTTAGGCGAATGGGCGAATTGGGCTACCTCGGCCTTCCGTTCCCGGAGGAGTTTGGGGGCGTCCATGCTGATTTCTGGTACTCGGTCGTCTTTCTGGAAGAGTTGGCCCGCTGTGGCATGGGCGGCTTCACCACGGCCGTCAGCGTTCACGAGTACATGGCCATCAACCACATTTCAAAAGCGGGGAGCTACGAACTCAAGCAACGCTACTTAGTCCCGGCCATTGCGGGCGAAAAAGTAGCCGCGCTGGCCATCACCGAACCCGACACCGGCTCCGACGTGTCGGCCATCCGGACAACGGCCCTGCGCACCGATGCGGGTGACGAATTTGTTGTTAACGGAGCCAAAACATTCATCAGCAACGGTACCTACGGCGACTTCGTGACGCTCGTAGTCAAAACTAAAACCGATGCGGGCACCAACGGAATCAGCCTGATTGTGGTGGACCTGAACAGCCCCGGCATCACCCGTACCAAATTAGACAAAATGGGCTGGCACAGCTCTGATACGGCCGAAATTCGCTTCGACGATGTGCGCGTCCCGGTCGGCAACCTGATCGGCCAGGAGAACCGGGGATTCTATTACCTGATGGAAAGCCTGCAACTCGAACGCTTGGTAGCGGCCGTTATGGCGGTTTCCGGCGCACAGTTAGCCCTCGACTGGACGGTGACGTACCTCAACGAACGGGAAGCCTTTGGCAAAAAAATTAGCACGTTTCAGGCCATTCGCCACAAAATCGCCGACGTAGCTACTGAGATCGAGATGGCCCGGCAGTTTGTGTACCACACGTGTTGGCTCTTCACGCAGGGCGAAGTGGTTGTGAAAGAGTGTTCTATGGCTAAACTTGCCGCGTCGGAGATGCAGAAACGCGTGGTGGACACGTGTCTGCAATTTTTCGGGGGCTACGGCTACATGGAAGACTACCCCATTGCCCGCGCCTACCGCGACGTTCGGGTGGGCACCATTGCCGGTGGCTCCTCCGAAATCATGCGCGAGATCATCGCCCGGATCGTGATCGATGCCGTAGCCTACAAACCCGTCTACGAAGGGGCAGGGGCAAAGGAGTAAGGAGATCTCTATTTCAAATATGGCCGCACTACTGGTGCCCACCGCTGATACCCTTTTTCGGTCATGTGCAAACTGTCAGACCGGAACAGTTCGCTGATGGGTTGCCCGTCCGGGCCAAACATCGTTGGCCGGATATCTACGAACTGCGCGTTTGGCTTCTTCGCCAAAAACCGGCTGATGCGCTGATTAGCGTCGTCGGTGGCGGGCCAGAACTGTCGACGCGACGGGCTGGGTTTGATGGCTATAAACGTAAACGTCGCTTTAGGCAGCTTTTTGCGGACGTAACGGAACAGGTCAACAAAGCGGGCGTAGGTCTGCCGGGCAGTTTGCTTGCCCGTGGCAATGTCGTTTTCTCCGGCATACAGCACAATTTGTTTCGGTTGATACCGCACGATAACCCGGTCGGCGAAGTGGCGCACGTCGCTCAATTGAGAACCACCAAAGCCACGATTCAGTATTGCTTTGCTGGGAAAATACGCAGGCAGATCGGTCCAGAACCGGATGGACGAACTGCCCGTGAACAAAATAACGTCGGCTGGGGGAGGTGTCGCCCGGTCCTGCGCTTCAAACGCCAGAATCTCTTTCTCGAACGGGGGCGTTTGCCCGGATGCCCGAACACCAATGGTGAGCAATAAAAGGTAAGCGATAAATCTCATAGGGTTAATAAACAGATATTTAGGTGTATGGGCGTATGTATTTTCGGAGTGCAATTTACCCCGTAGGGGTTCAACAGCGCAGCGTCGGTAGCATGTCAACAGTTGTATTCTGTCTTTTTTGTCCCGTAGGGACGTAACAGCGCAGCCTCGGTTTAATACGATTGCCTGCCGACGCTGCGCTGTTATGTCCCTACGGGACGGTCTGGATACCATGAAACGGTATCGTCGAAAAAAGATTATAAAAAAGGTACGACGCTTTCCAGACTCATTCCCCGCGATCCTTTGACCAGTATATGGGTGTCGGTCATGGGGTGGTCCATCAGCCAGTTGTGCAGCGAAAACTTGTCGGGAATGTAATAGGCCTTGGGCAGCGCACCGAGCGCGTATTTCATGTCCTGCCCGGCCAGAATAACTACGTCGAAGTGACAGTCGGCAATTAACTGGCCCAGTGCCGCGTGTTCGGCTTCGCTTTCGGGACCGAGTTCGTACATGTCGCCGAGTATTACCATTCTGCGGTGAGCCGGTGTCACGGCAAACTGACGAATAGCAGCCGCCATTGAACTCGGATTGGCGTTATAAGCATCCAACAGAATGGTGTTGGTGCCTTTCACGAGCACCTGCGAGCGGTTATTGCTGGGGTTATAATCCGCGATGGCCCGGTTGGCGTCGGCGGGTGAAACGCCGAAGTACTGCCCAATAGCCAGCGCGGCCAGCATGTTCTCGAAGTTGTAGCGGCCTGGCAGGTGCGTCCTTACCTCATGTCCGGCCGCGTCGCGGTAGATAACGACCGGTGATTCCTGCACCAGTTCGACTGGTTCGCCGGGGTAAAATATGGCTTCCGCAAAAGTCGTTTCCTGGCGCAGCGTCTTGAGCCGTTCGCGGTACATGGCGGTTAGAACCGTGTCGCGGGAGTTGATAAATACCGTTTGTCCACTCTGCGCTAAGTAATCATACAATTCTCCCTTGCCTTTGCGAACGCCTTCGATGCCGCCGAAACCGTCGAGGTGTGCCTTGCCGACGTTCGTAATAAGGCCGTGGGTGGGTTGCGTAATAGAGCAGAGCAGTTCTATTTCTTTTTGATGATTGGCCCCCATCTCGATCACTGCCATTTCACACTGCTCATTCAGGGATAATAGCGTCAGTGGAACGCCGATGTGGTTATTGAGGTTGCCAACGGTGGCGTAGGTTCGGTAGTTTTTGCCCAAAACGGCTGCAATCAGCTCTTTGGTCGTCGTTTTGCCGTTGGAACCCGTCAGGCCGATAACGGGAAACGCAAACGTTCGGCGGTGGTGCCGGGCCAGTTCCTGTAGCGCCAGCAGGCTGTCGGGCACGAGCAAGCAGCCAGTTCCTCCAGTATCTGCTACCGCCGGGTCGTCGACGAGGGCGTAGCGTGCGCCCAATGCCAGCGCCTGCTCAGCAAAGGTGTTACCGTTGAAATTGTCGCCGGTCAGGGCCACAAACAGGCAGTCGGGCGTGATTCGGCGCGTGTCGGTCGAGACACCGGTGCATTCGAGGAATTTAGCGTAGAGTTGTTCGGTTGACAGCATCACAAACGGGCTGGTTCAGCGTTCTATACAGTAGCCTGATAAGTCAGGAAAATTTCGTTCTGAGTGTGTGGGTGTTTACGGGTTTATCGCTCAGAAACGGATACACTCAAAAGCGCTACACTCAATACGGCTTGTTTGACGTTGGAACTGCTCTCAAAGGTAAATGAAAAAGGCGTTTACGTTTATTGGCTGGCTGCTTGCGGTTGGCGTCTATGCCCAGCAAACAGCCCCCCGGCTGTTTTCTTTCCAGTACGACCAGCGCCCCACCGTCAGTGTCGACGGCCGGGTGTTGCTCAACCCCTGGGCGGGTGGGCTGAATGCCACCCAGTACTCGACCGTGCGCCTGAACGACGACACCCGCGACGACCTTGTGGTGTTTGACCGGACAACGTTTAAAGTCAGCACTTTCGTTGCCATCGACGACCCATCAGGCACGGGCATTGCCTGGCAGTACGCCCCCGCTTACGAAGTGGCTTTTCCGGTGGTATATAGCTGGATACTGCTGGTCGACTATGATGGCGACGGACGAAAAGACCTGTTTACGAACGGGTTGAGCGGTGTACGGCTGTTTCATAATGAGTCGGCAGGCGGCAATCCGGTGTTCAGGCTGATGGCCGACCCGCTTATGACCGAAGGGTATGGTGGCCGACAGTCGCTCTACGTGCCCCCATCCGACACGCCCGCTATTCTCGATTATGACGACGATGGCGACATTGACGTGCTGACCTTTGACGGAACGGGCGATCAGATTTCTTACCAGCAAAACCTGAGTGTTGAGCGGACGGGCCGTAAAGACGGGTTGGACTTCAAACGAACGTCGGGCGTGTGCTGGGGGCATTTCAAAAAGAATTACTGCAACGACTTCACGTTTGGACTGGAGTGCGGGGGCGAACCGCAACTGACAACGCCAGATCTAAGTGGAGCCAGGCCACTGCATTCGGGCAACACCCTGACCGTGCTGGATACCGATGGCGACGGCAATAAAGACTTGCTGTTTGGGTTCGTCACCTGTCAGAATCTGGCCCGCATCCGCAGTGTTGGTCCCAACAGCAGCAAAGCGTATTTTACGGGGTTCGACAGCTTATTCCCGGCTCGCCGTCCCATCGTGTTTCCGGCGTTTCCGGCTACGTCCTGGGAAGATGTCGACGGCGACGGTCAGAAAGATTTGCTGGCGTCGCCCAATGTGGGTTTCAACGAGAACCAAGCGTTTAATTTCCGGGCGTCGGGTTGGTTTTACAAGAACGCCGGAACCAATCTGAAGCCGGATTTTCAATTCGTTCGCACTGATTTTTTGCAGAGTGAAATGCTCGATTTGGGCGAAAACGCGGCCCCGGCCTTGGCCGATCTCGATGGCGATGGCGATATGGATTTGTTGATTGGTTACGCGGGCTTTCAAACCACCAATGGCTACCGGGCCGGATTGTGGCAGTTCGAGAACAGAGGCACCCGCCAAAATCCGGCTTTCGTGCTTATCACTACCGATTACTTAGGCCTGACGGCTTCGCTGACGCTGACCAATGCGATCCCCGCGTTTGCCGACGTGGATGCCAACGGGAGCACGGACCTGGTGCTGACGGCGAACGGCGTGGAGATGCGGGTACTGCTCAATTCCGCTCCCCAGGGCAGTGCTGTTCGCTACAGTCTCGCCACGGCCATCCGCTGGCCCAAGCCCGACCGGATGGTTCCCGGCGACCTGCCAACCGTGACTGACGTTGACCGCGACGGTATTGCCGACCTGTTGATTGGCAAGATCGACGGCACCATTCAGTACCTGCGCAATGCGGGCACGACGGCGAATCCTGTGTTTCAGTTGCAAAACCAAAATGTGGGTAACTTTGCCATCGACCGGTTCATTGGTGCCCATTCAATTACGGTTACTGATCTGAACGGCGACCAGAAAAATGAACTGACTGTTGCCACCAATAGCGGACAGATTCGGGTATACCAATTCCCCGACCGGCAGTCGTTCGATCAACCCCTGACGCTGCTTGACTCACTGCCGGGCGCGGGGTTGCCGGGTAAAGGACTTATAGCCGCTCTTGCTGACCTCGATGGCGATCAGCTACCCGATCTGATGGTGGGCACTACAACGGGTGGGCTGCGGTATCTGAAGAACACATCGCAGAAAGTAGTTATTACGGGCGTAACCGAGGAGCCGACCGGCCCGTGGGCATTCCCAAATCCAACGGACCGGTACATGACCATCCGCGCCCCGCACAACGGCCGCGTTGAACTGCTCTCGCTGTCGGGACAGGTTGTGCTGCCCGGTCAGGCCGTTCGGGCCAATATCGAAACAACGGTTGATCTTGGCAATCTGACCGAAGGCACCTACCTGCTGCGACTATCGGCCGACAGCACCTCACCACAGCAGGCGCTGGTGCAGAAGGTGGTCATCTGGAAATAGCCCTCTCCTAAAAACACTTCGTTTGGACTGGGGTTAAAGAACAGTATCTGCCTGTGTATATGGTTTAGGCGTATAGGCTGAATATAGACACGCACATACTCAAATACCAACACACGCAAACACTCAACTACTAATCTTATGGAAAACAACGATAACTCTAATCAGCAGGTGGATCAGAACACGGGTGGGCCGCTGGAAGGCATGTCGCCCCAAAATACGAATATGCCCGAAAGCAACGACGAAATGGATTCGGTTGTTTACGCGGGTTTGGGCGTCGATAACCAGCCTGATGTGATGAATCCGGGCGACGAGGAAGCCTCCGACACGCTTCTCTACACCGATACGGCCACTGCCCGCCACGCCACCGACGGTGTTTCCAACAACGAAGACCTGGATGACCTGCCCGACGATTTACTGGATGAAGATCTGTCGGACGACGAATTAGATGACGAGATCACCCAGCTCGCCGAGGAGGAAGACGAAGGGGGAGAGCCGTATTGATTTGATTAATCGGGTGACTTTGGCTCGTCGAATGAATAGCATCAGTGGGCATAAAAAAACCGAAGTCGTGATGACTTCGGTTTTTTATGTTTGGAGCCTCCTATAGGACTTGAACCTACGACCCCTTCATTACGAATGAAGTGCTCTACCAACTGAGCTAAGGAGGCTTTTTGCGAGTGCAAATATAGCCGGTCGGAATTTAATAATGCAAGTATCCGTTCTCTTTTCGGTAATTTTGCATCCATGATTTCCATTACGAACCTTTCTTATTTTATCGGTAGCCGGGCACTCTACGACAATGCCTCGCTGCACATCAAACCCGGTCAAAAAATCGGTCTGATTGGTCTCAACGGCACCGGTAAGTCTACGCTATTACGTATTATCAATGGCGAATACCAACCCGACGGCGGTATTATTTCCAAAGCGGGCGACGTAACAATTGGCTTCCTGAATCAGGATTTGCTGTCGTACCAAACCGACGATTCGATTCTGTCGGTGGCTATGCAGGCCTTTGCCCGGCAGAACGAACTGCATGAGCAGATTGAGGAGTTGCTCCACCAGATGGAAACCAATTACCGCGATGAATTAGTCGATAAGCTCGGCAAGGTGCAGGAAGAGTTCGACGCCCTCGACGGCTACACGATTCAATCCAAAGCCGAAGAAATTCTGGAAGGTCTCGGTTTCTCGACCGATGATCTGCACCGTCCCCTGAAGCTGTTTTCGGGTGGCTGGCGGATGCGGGTTATGCTCGCCAAACTGCTGTTGCAAAAGCCGTCGCTGTTGATGCTCGATGAGCCGACCAACCACCTTGACCTACCGTCGATTCAGTGGGTCGAAAAATACGTTCAGAATTACGAAGGAGCCGTTATCGTGGTTTCCCACGACCGCGAATTCGTTGATAATGTGGTCGATACGATTGTTGAGGTGTCGGGGGCGAAGTTGAATTATTACGCGGGAGACTATTCGTATTACATCGAAGAGAAGGCGCAGCGGAACGAGATTCAAAAAGGAGCTTTTGAAAATCAGCAGGCGAAAATCCGGCAAACGGAGCGGTTTATCGAGCGTTTTAAAGCGAAAGCGTCCAAAGCCAAGCAAGCCCAAAGCCGGGTTAAACAACTCGAACGGATGGAGTTGGTCGACGACGTGATTGACAGTAACGCACGGGTTAATTTCAAGTTTAACTTCTCGCAGCAACCGGGTCGGCACATTCTGCACTTAGATAATATATCGAAGGCGTACGGCGAAAAACGTATCCTGAAAAGCACGACAGCCCGGCTCGAACGGGGTGATAAAGTAGCGCTGATTGGGGCCAACGGACGCGGCAAATCGACGCTGCTGCGCATCATTTCCGGCTCCGAACCCATCGAAGGGGAGCGGCAGTTGGGCTACAACGTTTCGTTCAGCTTCTACGCGCAGCACCAGCTTGAGTCGCTGCGCGTGGACGATTCGATGCTGGACGAACTCAAACAGGCGAATCCAACGAAGTCGGATGGGGAACTGCGGGGTGTGCTGGGTTGCTTTCTGTTCTCGGGCGACGACGTGTTTAAGAAAATTAAGGTGCTGTCGGGGGGCGAAAAGTCTCGGGTGGCGCTGGCGAAGGTGTTGCTCTCGCAGGCCAACTTCCTGCTCTTAGATGAACCGACCAACCACTTAGACATGCAGTCGGTCAACATTCTGATACAGGCGTTGAATCAGTACGAAGGCACGTACGTCGTCGTCTCCCACGACCGGTATTTCGTCTCGCAGATCGCCAATAAAATCTGGTACATTGAAGACGGGCAGATTAAGGAATACCCCGGTACGTATGATGAGTATGAATGGTGGCAGGAAGAGCGCAAACAACAGGGATTTGTTGCCGACAAACCGGCTGAAGCCCCGAAGACGCAGCCTGTCAGTCAACCCGCCACCAACGGTCATGTCAATTCAGGCGGGGCCACAAATGGAAACGGCAGTGCCAGTAATGGTCATAAGCCGGGCACGAATGGGCGGGTCTCAGATGAGGAACGCAAAGAATGGCAGAAAACGCTGAAGACCCTGACTCGCCAGGCCGAAGAAGCCGAAACGGAGATTAGCCGCTTAGAGAGTCAGAAAAAGAAACTCGAAGCTGAACTCGCCGACCCCGCTACCTACGGTGACAGCCGCAAAATGCAGGCGAAGAACGACGAATATAAGCACTTGTCGCATCAATTAGACGCGCTCCAGACTCAGTGGGAAACCGCGATGCTGGAAGCTGAAGAATGGGAAAAGAAATTGGCGTGAAGTTGCGTAGAAATACGCCTTGAAGAGTAGGAATTGTACGCTAAAAGACTGGTAGTAAAGGTATTACTTTTACTACCAGTCTTTTTAACGTTAAACCCTACTACCATGCCATTAGATTTGACCAAACCGGGAGTCAGTCAGACTGATCCAAATTATTTAGCCATCACCGGCGATTTGCAGGGCAACATCCTTACCTCGCACGGCCGTAACTTCACGGGGCAGTTGCTCGTTCAGTTCAACCCGGCCAAGCGTGCTGAGATACGGGCATTTTTGAAGAAACTGGCTACATCGGGCCGCATCACGTCCACTAAACAGCAGAAGGCCGATACTGATCTGTTCAAGCAGCAGAAAAAAGCGGGGAAGGTCCCAACTCAAAAGTTTTTCCGGGGTTTATATCTGACCGCTCAAGGGTATAACAAGCTGGGGTTTACGGATCTGAATCAATTCGACAGTCTGTTTCAAAACGGCATGAAGGCGTCGCAGGACGACCTGCACGATCCGCTCGTTGACGACTGGGAAGTTGGCTACCAAAGCAATGGTGATGCCTTGTTTTTATTTGCCCATGGCGTAGAAGCTACACTGCGGGCAAAGATGATTGAATTTAGTGGTGTCCTGCGTGAAGCGGGCAAGGCAAAGATTCTGGCGGCTGAATATGGCAAAGGGTTCACGAATGCAGTTGGCGATCACCTCGAACATTTCGGTTACGTGGACGGCATCAGCCAACCCGATTTCTTTACGCAGAGTCCTCCCCTGCTACATAATCACTGGGACCCGATAGCTCCACTGAGTCTGGTGTTGGTAGACGACCCGCTGGGCACTCCTGGCAAGTCATTCGGCAGCTACTACGTGTTCCGTAAACTGGAGCAGAACGTGCGTGGTTTCAAGAAAACGGAAGGTCTGCTGGCTACCGCACTGGCGTTGGGTAGCGCCCCTGGCCTGACTGAAGAGCAGCGCGAGGAGGAAAGAGAACTGGCCGGGGCATTGGTCGTGGGCCGTTTCGAGAATGGGATGCCGGTCACCATGAGTAAAACGGCGGACTCGGTGTCGCTTCTTGACAATCAAATCGGTAAAATTAACGACTTCAATTACGGGCAGAAAGTGGCTGGTATAGACGATCTTAGCGGAGGACGCTGCCCATTTCAGGGCCACATTCGCAAAACTAATCCACGCGGCACGGGCGGCTTTGAATCGCCCGCTGATGAGCGGGGACACCTGATGGCCCGCCGGGGAATAACGTACGGTGAACGCCTGATTGAACCGAAAGACGAACCGGATATCGAGGAAATGCCTACCGAAAACGTAGGGTTACTTTTTGCCAGTTTTCAAAGCGACATTGCCAATCAGTTCGAATTCACGCAAAAAAACTGGGCGAACTTGATCAACTTTCCGCAAAGAAATGATGGGCTTACCACTGGTATCGACCCCGCCATCGGTCAGGTACCCGCTGGCGGTAAGATTACACACAAGTTTCCGAAAGTTTATAACAACAGCAATCCGGCAAACTCAAAATCGTTCGACGATTTTGGAAACTTTGTGACCATGAAGGGCGGTGAGTATTTTTTTGCACCCTCACTCACGTTCTTCAAAGGGTTATAATCTTGTTTGACAGCCGGCACAAATTGTATTAATTGGCGCGTCTGCAGATCGAATGGCAACCCGTAACAGAAAAAAACCGGCGTTCTGCCGGTTTTTTTCTGTTACGGACCAAAATAAACGTACAGAAGAACGGCTCCTCCCGACGCAATAAACCAGGTTATGAGTGCCAGTAAGGTTGCCACGCCGGTCTTGAGGTATCGAATTGGCCGCTCGTAGCCTATGAATTGATGGTAAGCAATGGTTAAATAAACCAACTGAAAAAGCAGGAGAAACCGGTTTAGATAAGACAGGTACTGATTAAATACAAAGCCTAACAGCAGTGTTGCAATGATACTGAAGAGCGAAAAGGAACCTGCAAAGAAGATGTGAGCCACCAAATGTTCTGAGTAGTTGATGCCGGTTCGCCGGAAAAATAACCAGAAGATAAGCGCAAACACAGGAATGGCCAGCAAACCGACGACGTTGATGTGTTTTTCGATGTATGAACTTGCCGCCCGTTGGCGTTGAATGTAAGGCAAATTTTCTTTCGGAATAGTTGGCGTTACGCGTGGCGTTGCTGACTGTTGAGGGGAATTGTCTTTCGTGTAAGGCTTTACGAGAATGTTGACGGATATGTTGAGACCCAGCACAATCAGCAGAAACGTAAACGGATTGAAGTATTTTTTGCGTTTGCCTTCCAGCACATACTCCCGGGCTGTAATGCCAGGTCGACGCGCCAAACTCCTGATTAAAAACAACACGCCTTTGTCGGCATGCGTGAAAGCATGAACGAACTCATGGAAAATGTGCGGCAGATTGAAGCGATGAATGTGGGTGGTTTGGCCACACTGAGGGCAAAAGGCGTACGTAGTTTCCAGGTCCGCCGAGCAGTTTGGGCACGTCTTTACGGTGGTCAGCGTCATGAGCGGAAGGGTGAAATGGGAGCGGCTGCAAAATACTAAATCATTCAGTATGAGCATTCTGTTTTTCGTCCTTTTGCACAACTACACCGAGGTCTCTGCGTTTACTTTACGAACCGCCTTACCAATCAAAATTTCCGCTGAATGCGTACGTACTGTCGACTGGCCTTATTCATTATTCATTGCTCACTATCCATTGCACAGGCGCAGCCGCAACTCCAGAACGTCGACCAGACTTATGACCCGCAGGTGCAAACGGTGCTGCTGTTCCCCGTGGTTGGCGGTAACCCGAACGACCTCTCATCATCCAATCCGTCACTAACGCTGAATCCGCCCGTGGTAGCGCTCGATGAGCAGGTGCCCCTTCAACTCGAATTCGATGATCTGACGGCTAATTACCGCTCGTTTCGCGCCCGGCTCATTCACTGCAACGCCGACTGGCAGCGGTCGGTGCTGAACGACATTGAGTTTACCTACGAGTACAACGACAATCCAATTACGGACTATCAGGTCTCGATCAATACCAAGCTTCCGTACTATCATTACCGGTTTACGGTGCCGCGCGTCAAATTGCCGGGTAATTACCTGCTCGTGGTATACGACGAACGCAACCGTGAGAACATAATTCTGACACGCCGGTTTTGCACCTACCAAAATCGGTTGACGGTGGGGGCGGGGGTGCGCTTCTCAACCGATCCGGCCCGGCAATTTACCGATCAGCAAATCGACCTGACCATCGACTACAAAGGATACCAGGTTATTTCGCCCCAGGACGATTTTCGGGTGGTGATTCGCCAGAATTACCGCGACGACCGCACGATTCGGGGGTTGCGGCCAACCAACGTGCGGGCCTTCGATCAGGTGCTGGAATACCGGGTGGTGGATCTGAGCAACACCATGCCCGGTGGTAACGAGTTTCGATTTTTCGATACGCGGACTGTGCTTTCCCGCGCCAACTACATCGACCGCATCGACCGCCCTGCCGACCGTAATATCGCTTATGTGCAAGTCGATCAGCCCCGCAGCCGGGGTGCCTACATTCAAAGCGACGATTTTAACGGGCAGTACGTAATCGACCACCGCGAAACGGGCAACGGCGCTACCAACGGCGACTATGTCGAAATGGTGTTCACCCTCAAAACGGCCGATATTCCGGGGGCAGATGTGTTTGTCAATGGTGGATTCAATCTCTGGCAACTCAACGACCGCAACCGCATGACCTTCGACCCGGCATTGGGGGTTTACCGGGCTGCTTTCCTGCTCAAGCAGGGCGTTTATAATTATAATTACGCCGTGCTGACAACGGGGCCGCAGCCCCGCGTGGACGAAACGTACATTGAAGGCAGCTACTCATCTACCGAAAACGACTACGAAGTGTTCGTGTATCACCGCCCCCCGGCCAGCCGCGCCGATCAGTTGGTGTCGTATCGGCGGGTGGGGGTGAATAAACGGAGGTAACGTTTACGCGCTGTGCAGAAACTCCATTACGTCGCCGTCCTGCACGACGTATTCTTTGCCTTCAACGGCCAACTTGCCCGCTTCCCGGACGCCCGCTTCAGTCTTGAACTGGGTGAAATCGGGAATTTTCATTACCTGCGCCCGGATGAACTTACGCTCAAAATCGGAGTGAATGACGCCGGCCGCCTGCGGAGCCTTCCAGCCCCGATGAATGGTCCACGCACGGACTTCTTTCACCCCCGCCGTGAAGTACGTGATCAGCCCCAGCAGCCGGTAAGACGCCTTGATGAGCTTATTCAGTCCCGATTCAGTGAGGCCGTATTCGCTCAGGAACAGCTCGCGCTCCTCAGGATCGTCTATCTCGGCAATCTGCGATTCGATGCCCGCGCTGATAACAATCACCTCGGCTCCTTCGTCTTTGACAGCTTCTTTGAGCGCGTCAGAATAAGCATTGCCATTGGGCAGCGACCCTTCATCAACGTTGGCCACGTAAATAACGGGCTTCACCGTCAGTAGGGAAATATCACTGATGGCCGCTTCACGCTCTTCGGCTGATACGTTGACCGTGCGGGCACTTTTACCCGCTTCCAGCGCCGTCTTGAATTGCTTCAGCACTTCCAGTTCCGCTTTTGCTTTGGCGTCGCCCGCGCGGGCACCTTTTTCGAGCCGCTGAATTTTCTTGTCGACTGACTCCAGGTCTTTCAGTTGGAGTTCGGCGTCGATGATTTCCTTGTCCGAAACGGGGTTGACTTTGCCTTCGACGTGTACGATGTTGTCGTCCTCGAAACACCGGATAACGTGCACAATGGCATCGACCTCGCGGATGTTGGCTAAAAACTTATTACCCAATCCCGCACCCTGACTGGCTCCTTTCACCAATCCGGCAATGTCGACAAACTCAATAATGGTAGGCACCACCCGCTGTGGCTTCACCAGGCCTTCGAGCGCGTCTAAGCGTTCGTCGGGTACGGTTACCACGCCCACGTTGGGTTCTATCGTACAGAATGGATAATTGGCCGCTTCGGCCTTACCGCTCGAAATTGCATTAAACAGCGTCGATTTGCCAACGTTTGGCAACCCCACAATACCACATTGTAAACCCATAAGAGAAAGAGTGAATGAGCGAATGAGCGAAAGAGCGTATGAGTGAAGAGCAACAGGCTGAATCTTCGTTCTCTCGCTCTTTCACTCATTCGCTCTTTAAGTTTCCGTACAAATTTACAACCGCGATGGCGGACCGCCGTAACGACGGACCGAAAAAAAGCCTTCGACAGGGCCGAAAGCGTACGGGGGCATTGCTGGAGCAAGTCTGAACGTGGAACTTTAATCAGTATACATATCGCATAGGCGCAGATTTATTCCCACTTAAGTTCACTGGTAAAGTCGGTTTGCTCGTCGCGTTCGGGCCGTACAAACTGTGCAAAATCAATATCAGGTAGCAGGTCTGTTTTAACGTGGTCGACGGTTTCCTGCAGGGCGTCGATGAACTTATGGAAGTCTTCTTTGTACAGAAACAGTTTTTGCTTTTCGTAGGTGAACCCCTCGCCCTGTGCCTGCCGTCGACTCTCGGTAATCGTAATGTAGTAATCGTTGGCACGGGTAGATTTTACATCGAAAAAATAAGTGCGTTTCCCCGCCCGAACCCGTTTAGAATAAATTTTCTCCTGTTCACGTTCGTCCACAATGCGTTAGGTTTAGTGTGTTCATAGACGCTAAAGTACAGGCATTCGTACAAGAACGAAAAGATTTGGCAAAGTATATTTCGGGGTAAAACAGCTACATGAAGTGCAGCTATTGTAGCGTTCGTGCCCCAGTTTTTTGGCTAATGGTTTGGTGGTAAGCCTCATCTCTACTATTTTTGTTTTCGAGAATTTGCACTTTTCAAAGACGAAGTCACTGGATGAGGTTGGTAAACCTACTGTCCAAGTGGTATCACCTAACCGAGAACTGTATGAATTTAATCATGTCATTCATGTTGTTTTTTAGCAATATGAAACCAGTTGAAACGCTTCCGGGTCTCCTACAGAAAGGGAAAGCATCGTTTTATGCCAAAAAATTTGCAGGTCGCAAAACCGCTTATGGCGAGCGTGTCAGACCCGAAGCCCTCGAAGGTGCCCACCTTACTTATCCCCTGAATACGCTGGTTGAGGTTACCAATTTAGACAACCAACGCTCCGTAATCGTACGAATCAATGATCGTGGTCCATTCGCCAAAGGCCGCGTAATCGACATTACCCACGCAGCCGCTCACGCGCTGGGAATGATCTCAAAAGGGGTTGTCAATGTATCGCTGCGGGTTGTTGGCAAAGGCCGCGCCATCGCGTTAGCTCCGCTGACAAACCCATTTGCCAATCCAGTTGCCCACCAGCCGATGCTGGAACCGGTGATGTAAGGTGGCCCCGATCCGTGATACCTATCCGCCCGACGCTCTTCTGTGCAAATCCTGCCAGTGCATCGGGCGGACGTTTTTTATGGCTCATTCCTTGGCAAAGTCCGAAACTTTGGCAAAGTTTATAGAATGAAACAACCGCTGAATTTAGGTCAGGTACGCTCCTACGGCAATGTCGAGTTTCTGGCCCGTCAGTTGGTCGAAGGCTTCATTACGGGTTTGCACAAATCGCCCTTTCATGGCTTCTCGGTCGAGTTCGCCGAACACCGGCTATACAATACCGGCGAGACCACGCGCCACATCGACTGGAAGGTATTTGGCAAGACGGAGAAACTGTTCGTAAAGCGCTACGAAGAGGAAACCAACCTACGCTGTCACCTCCTCATCGACACCTCGTCGTCGATGTATTATCCGGAGGCTAACTACGGCAAAATGACATTCAGCGTAATGGCGGCCGCGTGCTTAGCCTATATGCTCCAACGCCAGAAAGACGCCGTTAGCCTGACGACGTTTGCCGATACGATTGAGGTGCAAACGCCGGTGAAGTCGACGCCGTCGCATGTTCACAAACTCTTCACGCAGTTAGACCTGTTGATGGCGCAACCCAAGCCGCTGCGCAAAACATCGGCCGCCGATGTAATTCATCAGGTTGCCGAAAAAATCAATAAGCGGTCGTTGGTGGTGATTTTCAGCGATATGTTCGAGAATAGTGAGAAGAGTGACGCGCTCTTTTCGGCCCTGCAGCACCTGCGTCACAACCTGCATGAAGTGCTGATTTTTCACGTTACAGACAAGAAAACCGAGGAAGACTTTGCGTTCGATGAGCGGCCTTACGAATTCATCGACCTCGAAACGGGCGAGACCGTGAAGCTACAACCGGGTCAGGTACGTGATACGTATCAGCAGGCGGTGAAAACGTATTTCCAGGAGTTGAAAATGCGCTGTGGGCAGTACAAAATTGACTTTGTCGAGGCCGACATTGCCCAGGGCTTCGACCAGATTCTGACATCGTACTTGGTGAAGCGAACGAAGATGAGGTAGCCGAATATCAGACTGCCGCTCTCTACTTGTCAGCATATAGGGTTAGATAAGCGACGTTTTGGATAACCTCGGTGCTTATGTGCGGTTGCTTAAGCTGAGATTGATCAAGCAACTGAGCTTTGATTTTCACAATGATTTTATATCATTCGCTACAATCGTGAGGTCATTGTTAAGTTGATGACCTCCGCTGGCTATTTCTCGGAAAGTCGCCCAAGGTAATTTTTGCCTATAAATGGCAAGGTGTGCAAACGGCACCTCCTCATCATCGTGGCAGTGGTAAAGAAAAATTGGAACCTCACTGGACAACTTATCCGCAAAATGTTCTTGCAGTTTAAACCCTTCTTTCCAATCTTCATCACCACTCCAAAACGGTGTAGAAATTAGAAAAATAGCTGTAATCTTCTTCTTGATTTCGCTTTCGGAAAAGTATTTCAAAAGCATGGATGCTCCCAAGGAGTGTCCGACCAAAATAAGTTCTCCCCCAATCAGCGAAATTTCTTTGCCAATCTGCTTAATCCTCCCTAAATCTGGGGCAGATTCATTGGGTAAGCGAGGATAATGCATACAATAAGCTTCTCCTAAACTTTCCTGCAATGAATCAACGAGGATTTTGTCTGCCTCATAGTCCTCTTTACTTCCTCCTCCTTGTATAAATAGCATATGCTTATTGGTACTGCTCATGTTTGTTTGCTATTAAATTAGTGTTGGACAAAGTTAGAACAGGCTCGTTTGTAGCGACATGGGCATTTACGCCAATATGAAGGGTAGTTTGCGACTATTCGCCTGGGCAACGCAAGAATAAGCATAATCAGATGAGAGCACTTTACAACTGATCTTTGACGAGTAATTAAATAAACCATTAACCTGTTATTTGCCATCAATCTGCCCCTGTTATGCGCAAACATCTATTGGCACTGCTCACAATAGTTATTTTTTTTATCGTTGTTATCCAAGCGTGTACAAAAGAGGACCCCACTACGACCATCGCTCCCGCAGTCAGTCAATCGAACCAGCCCGTTCCGGCCCCCTCTCCCGTCAGTAGACCAATTACCGATGCTACGGCTGCGCTTGGTCAGGCGCTGTTTTGGGACCCAATCCTGTCGGGCGGTAAAGACGTAGCCTGTGCTACCTGCCATCACCCTAATGATGCCTATACCGATGGCTTAGACTTGTCGCTGGGTCCCAATGCCGTTGGCTACGGGCAAAACCGCCGGTTTCTGCGGCCTAACGACGTGACGGTTACGAAGCGAAATACGCAGACTATACTTAATGCGGTCTTTAATGGTATGGATCTCGATGGGAATTATGTACCCTTAACCGCGCCGATGTTCTGGGATTCGCGTATCCAAAGTCTGGAAAATCAGGTGACCAATCCGCTGATGACCTTTGAGGAAATGCGCGGCCATGCCTACAGTGAAGCCGTTACGGTAGACAGTCTGGTAGCCCGATTAACAAAAATTGCTGAATACCGACAACTGTTTCAGATCGCCTTTGGCAGTAACCAAGCTATTACAGGGGCTACTATTAGCAAGGCAATTTCGGCCTTCGAGCGCACCTTAGTTGCCATGAATTCGCCCTTCGACCGCTACCAAAAGGGTAATAAAACGGCGCTTACTGAAGGGCAAATAAAGGGGATGCAGCTATTTAAGGATGAAGGCTGTCCCATTTGCCATTCGGGACCAATGTTTTCTGACTATCAACTGCACATACTGTCGGTGCCAGACAACGTTAAACTGGCCAGTTCTGACGCGGGCGCCAGTGGCACGTATGCGTTCCGCACCCCCTCGCTGCGAAACGTGGGGCTGACGGCCCCCTACATGCACAACGGGGTTTTTCAGACGCTGAATCAGGTGATGAAGTTTTATGACGATATCGGCGAGCCTATTTCACAAAATCCACACGTACCAGTGCAGCAATTAGACGCAAAACTGCAGCGGATCGCCCTGGGCACAACTGAGCAGGGGCAACTCATTTCGTTTATGAACGCCCTGAGCGATCCTGATTTTGATAAGACGATTCCAGTTCGTGTTCCCAGTGGTCTCAAGCCGGGTGGCAATATCCGGTAGCCTGGTTGAGCTTCTTTGTATATTCAAGCTTGTTGAATTTTCCGAGTAATGGAATTAATCAGCCTTTCTGTCCGATTTATGATAAAAGTCAAATAACACAATCTGAGTTATGCGTCAGCTATAAAAATAATACAAAGTGCTACGGTGAGCCATTTGGACTCACCGTAGCACTTTGTATTAAGATGCTGTAATCAAAATTTTCCAACCTACTTATTTACGCTCGCCTTGGCATTAGCTGGAGCGACGGCGGGTTTTTTGGCAAGCTGCTGCTTTTTGTGGAAGAGGATAAAGTTTTCGATATCCTCAGTGGGCAGTTTCCGGGCGAGAATCGTCTTGTTCTTATCGAGGATGTAAAGGGTCGGCGTGGTCCACACGTCGTACTGCTGCCGGTAGTTCGTGCGGGATGCATAGTCGAAGCCGTTGATTGCTTTTTCGAGTTTGAACTCCCGAATGAATTTTTTCCACTCCTCAGGGGTGTCTTCAACGGGAATGGCAAACACTTCGATGCCCTTTCCTTTGTAGTCGTCCACAAATTTCTTGAGCTTAGGCGCACTCTCCCGGCAATGTCCGCAGTGGGGAGCGTAAAAGTACACGACGGTGTAATCGGCTTTGATAGCGGACAAAACAATGGGCCGACGGAGGGTATCGCTCACGACGGGCGCTACGAGTTTTTTGCCTACCAGTGTGGGTTTGAGCGTGGCAACCCGCTCGCCAATTTTACGAATCGTCGACGTGTCAGTGGTGGGCATGACGCCGGTGGCGTAATACTTCTCAAACATGTGGACGTACAATCCATCGGTTCCTACCACTTTGGGTTGCTCATACTGGCTCGTGATGTACCAGATGGTGTATGCTTTTACGTCTTTGTTCTTGCCTGCCAGTGCCTTGCCAACCACCAGATCGGCTTCTTTAATGAGTGAGTCCGCCGTCTGCACGGTTAACTCCTTGATGTATCGATCAATTTTCTGCTGCAAAAAAGGCGACCGCACGAACCGCTCGTCGGCGAAATCAAAATCGTCCCAGAAGTGACTTTTAAAGTAGTTGAACACCCAAACAGAGTCAGGGCGACCGTTGGCGGCTTTGGGCGCGGGCGGCACTTCGGGTTCGGCCGCAGTTTTCAGGAGTTTAACGGCAAACGTGCCCTTGTTCTCATTGAAAAACTGCTCCCGCTGGGTCTGCGCTTGTTTTTGCAGAGCAGCCATCTGCTGGTTGGCTAATGCTGTCGACGCGGCATCATTGCGCAGTTTTTTTTGCAGATTCAGAACCTGGGCTTCCTCGCTCAATTTGCCAAGCTGCTGTTGGTAGGTATAAAATAATTCGTTCTCCTTAGAACCCGTCACGGTCATATTTTTAACAACGTTCGACGTATCGGTCTGGAATGAGAACTGTTGGTTGGCGTCGGGGATCAGAAATTGAAGGATGCCATGCTTAGGCATCACGACGAGGTACAGCCCGGTCGGCAACGATTTAGTACCCTCGAAGACGAAATTGCCCGTTCCGTCGACGCGGGCGGTGTCTTTGGGGAAGTATTGTGTAGGCCCGAAGTAGTGAGCCAGCACAACCGTTGTGTCTTTTAAACCGTTGACGCGACCGGCTATTCTGAAGCTTTCGGTCGACTTGGTCGGCGTTGACTGCGCCCAGGCAACCGAGGTGAGCAGTAAACCGGCGAGGGCAATCAGCATACAATTTTTCATACGGGCAGGTACGTATCTTCGTGGCAGGGTGACGACAAATTTACAGTTTTTAGGCTGATCTTACTGCCTACAAAACGCTTGCCATGTTCAACATAGTCTATGTTTTACTTCTTTTCTAAAACCCTGAATTACCTGCTGACGCCCGCTGGCTGGCTCTTTGCGGTTCTGCTACTGGCTTATTTCACGAAAAATTCAGTGCGTCGGCGTCGGCTGCTTGGCGTTGGGCTGGGTCTGTTCTGGCTTTTGGGTAACTCGGCCCTGGTCAATGAACTGGCCATAGTATGGGAGTATCCTGCTCCGGCAAGAACGCCCGCGCCGGTGTCTGCTGACTCGACGGCTACCGTTGCGGTTGTGCTGACGGGGGGCATAATGAACGGTACGAAAGAGATACCAATTACTCGGTTTGTGTTAGGCCCCGGAGCCGACCGGGCCGGTCAGGCACTGTACCTGTACAAGATTGGTGCTGTCCGGAAAATACTGATTAGTGGTGGCTCCGGCAATCTACCGTTTCAGCGCAAAAACGCCAGCGACGAAGGGCAACTGACCGCCCGGTTTCTGACCCTGTCGGGCGTTCGGCCCGGCGACATCGTTCTGGAGAACAGGTCCCGAAACACGCATGAAAACGCCCAGTTCTCGGCCCGGATGCTCCACGACCGGTTTGGCATAAATCGCTGTGTGTTGGTTACGTCGGCTTCGCACATGCGTCGGGCAGCCGCGTGTTTCCGAAAAGAGAAGGTGCAGATAATTCCCTTCCCCGGTGGTTTCATCAGTAGCCGCCGTTCGTTTGAGCCGGGAGAGTATATACTACCCCATGAGCAAACCTTTGCTGATTCGTACCATCTGGTAAAAGAATTGGTGGGGTACGTTGTGTATTGGGCGGTGGGGTATATTTAAACACTCAAAATCTTCACCATTCTCAGCAGGTCCTCGTTGATGGGCTTGGGCAGGCGGATGGTGTCTTTGAAAGGCGTGTAGACCAGTTCATTGTTGACAACGCCCGCCATCACATTCTTCTCGCCGTTCATCAACCCTTCCAGCGCCCCTAAGCCTAACCGGCTGGCCAGAATCCGGTCGTAAGCCGTTGGAATGCCCCCGCGCTGAATGTGGCCCAGCGTCGTGACCCGCATGTCGATGTCGGGCTGCACCTGGGAGCGAATTTTCTCGGCTATTTCTGCTGCATTTCCTTCTTCCTCGCCCTCTGCAACGATGATGATGGACGACGATTTCTGACGGCTCCACCCAGATTTCAGCGTTTCGACAACTTCCGAAATAGGCGTCAACACTTCGGGTACCATCACTAATTCGGCCCCGCCCGCAATGCCGGACTGTATGGCGATGTAGCCGGAATCGCGGCCCATCACCTCAATGAAAAAGATACGGTCGTGCGAGTCGGCGGTGTCCCGGATTTTGTCGATGGCTTCGAGGGCGGTGTTCACGGCCGTGTCGAAACCAATGGTATAATCAGTACCGTAAAGATCGTTGTCGATGGTGCCGGGGGCACCAACGGTTGGAATGCCGTACTCATCGAAAAAGAGCGTTGCACCCGTAAATGTACCATTCCCGCCGATGGCCACTAACCCTTCAATGCCAAATTTCAGGAGTTGATCGTGGGCCTTGGCCCGACCCTCGGGTGTCATGAATTCTTTGCTGCGAGCCGATTTTAGAATAGTACCCCCACGCTGTACAATGTTGCTCACCGAATGCGAAGACATCTGAAAAATATCGCCGTTTATCATCCCGTTATACCCCCGGCGGATACCGAATACCTCAATGCCATGATAGACCGCTCCCCGAACGACCGCCCGGATACAGGCGTTCATTCCCGGTGCATCACCGCCTGAGGTAAAAACAGCAATTCGTTTCATCGGTTAAGTCTATTTTTTAACGAAAAAGCACAAGAAAAGGGGATTTTGGCGGAATAAACCCCGCAAATTTATCCGCATTTCCCAATCAAAAGGCATCAAACAGCCAATTATCCGTTTAGATTCACGCAAAATTTATAAACAGGAGCAAACGGCAAACCAGGCTCAGTAGAATCGTGATGATGGCCCGATAACCATGTTCAGCGAATGGCTCACGCCTTTGCGAATCGCCACGCCCGCCAACCGATTTTGCCGTGATTAAGCAGTGTTGGCAACAGTCCAAAGTGTGCTGCCAGCACCCTGAATCGGTCCGTCAGCGACCGCCGATGCTGCTGAACCGACAGGCCACCAATGAGGTAGCGACACAGCACGAACGGTAAAAACTCAACAAGCCGCGCTGCTTTCAAACATCGAATCTCCCAGTCCAGATCGGCGCTGAGGTTGTTGGTTGGGTAGTCGGGAGCGATGGTCCGTTTGGCCACGAATGCCTGATGACAGACCTTCATCCCCAGCGCCATATCGTGCCAGGTTAGGTTATGAGGCAACGTGTGGGGGGTAACGGCGCTGCGCAGGCCGACCGGCGTTCCGGTATTTCGGAAGCCGGAGCGTCGGTCGCCATCATCGCGCACGAAGAGTGCATCGCTGTAATAAACATCGGCTCCCGTTGTGTTAATTCGCTCCAGCAAGCAGGATAGCGTTTGCGGGTCGTGGAGTTCGTCGCCCGCATTCATAAACCAAACGTACTCCCCCTGCGCCCGGTGCAGGCCTTTGTTCATGGCATCGTACAGCCCGGCGTCGGGTTCCGAAATCCAGTGGGTGACGTGCTGTTCGTAGTTTCTGACAATAGCGAGCGTACCGTCCGTCGAAGCCCCGTCGATTACAATGTACTCATAATCCGTCGCCTGCTGGGCCACAACGCTCTGAATCGTGCGCTCCAGAAACCGCTCGGCGTTGTAGGTAATGGTGATGATGGAGACGGTGGGGGGCATGGTTTTTGGGTTTGTAGTTTTTGAGTTTGTGGTTTGTAGTTGGCTGACCGCACCGGCGGACCGGCGTAATAACCGACGCGTCAGCCAGCTACAAACCACAAACTCAAAAACTACAAACTGTTTGATAACTGCCTGTATAACTCAATATGCTGCGTCGCCACCACGTCTTCTGAAAAGTTTGCTTCGGCAGACTGGCGGGCGTTCTGGCGGAGCAATTCTGGGTTCGGATGCGTCAGTACAAACGCCAGCCCGTCGGCTAATTCCTGTGCTGAGCCAACAGCCGCGAGATAACCGTTCTGCTGGTGGTCGATCATTTCGGGGATGCCGCCCGTGCGAAACGCCACCACGGGCGTTCCGCAGGCCAGCGACTCGATAACGGTGTTCGGCAGGTTATCTTCCAGCGAGGGTACTGCCATCACGTCGGCCGCGTTGTAAGCGGCCACAATTTCGTCTTCGGTGGTCAGAATGCCCAACGCCCGGATTGGGTACGGTAGCTGATCGAACAGGTAAGAACGCCCCTTACCAAACACCAGTATTTCGGGCGTTAAGTCGGGGTGTTGCTGGTGTAATAGCGTTAGCGCTTCGGCAAAATAGTGAAATCCCTTTCGCGTATCCGTCACGTTCGCACTGCCGAAAAGTAAGCGGGGTTGGTTTAGGTTGGGCAGGTCGAGAAACGTGTTTGCTTCGGCGCGTTCGACGGGGCAGAATCGCTTCTGATCAATGGCGTAGGGAATGACAGCAAACGGAAACCGACGCAACAGGGTACTGCGCATAGCTTCGTCAGCTAACCATCGGCTGGGGGGGGTAAACAGAATATTAGCGGTGTCGAAAAGCCCCACTTTTTGCTCGAATACGCGGTACGATAAATCATGCTTTCCTGGCTTTTTGAGGTATGGGCACGTATGGCAATGACTCAGAAAATGGTCGCAGCCGCGCGAGTAATGACAGCCTCCCGTAAACGCCCATTGGTCGTGGAGTGTCCAGACGATAGGCTTGCTGAGCGCAAATAAATTACGAAGCGTGTCGATGGATAGGAAGCCAAAATTGATCCAGTGGAGGTGCAACACATCGGCCTGCTGAATGGCCGGGTGGAAGTTCAGGTTGGTGCCAAACACGGCTGGTGAAAACTGAAAACGCACGGACCGCTCACCCTCGAACGGTAAAAAATACAGCCGCTCGGCTACGAACCGCCCGAAGGCCGTTTGCTCGGCCAGAAAATTGTTCGCTAAATACGTTACGCCCCGTTCGGGCTGGTGTTTCTCCTGCCGGTTCGATGTCCCAACGAGCATCGTGCTCTCGACCGAAGCACTCAGCAGTGCACGGTGGAGCCGATTGGCGGCAACGGCTGCTCCGCCGAACCGGTGGTATGTGCTCAGGTGGACGACATTCACGGGCGGTAGGCGGAGATGTTAAGTTGCAAATCCATGAGGTCGTTACCCCGATACCGTTGGTTGACCAACGGCCGCGTCCGAGATTGGTTGCTGTCGATGTAATATCGAAATCCCTGATTTTCCAGCAACCGCACGATCAGTCCAAGCGTTTGCGGATGACCCACATAGGCGTGATACTCGATGAACAGGTTACGAACGTGGGCCAGCGCATCGCCACAGTCGATGAACACGTCAGTTTCGGCTCCTTCAATGTCAATTTTGAGCATGTCGACGCGTGTTTCACGCAGCAGGAAGTCGCGTAGCCGGACCGACGGCACGCGTTGGCGACCCGTCTCCGAAAACATGGAAGCTGCATCCGCTTCGCCACTGCCAAAGTCAAGTCCGTCGTCGTTTATCCATACCGCTTTGTTGATAACGTCGATGTCGCGGATACCGTTGCTCTGAAGATTCTGCGCCAGTATGACCCCAATAGCTGGATCGGCTTCAAACGCAATAATCCGGGCTTGGGGATAGGTTTGCCGGAAGTAGGCTAAACTGGTGCCGATGTTAGCCCCGCAATCAATGATAACTGGCTTGGTAACGTCGGTTGCGAACCGGTACGATTCGTCGGTGAAAATTTCCTTAAACTGCCAGACGAACGACAGCGCATCAGGCACCTGGAAACGATACGTCAGAAACGGAATACTGCCCGACTGATGCCGTGGCCGACCCGCATACCGCAGAAATAGCCACAGCAACCGCCGACCGTTAGGCGTTTGAATCGCCCGGTAAAGATTGGTGAACACGTAACGGAAAAGCCACATGGAGTAGAAGTTTATTACCCCACCTCAACCCCTCTCCTTGAAAAAAGAGGAGGGGCTAAAACCTCCGGGTCCAGAAGCCCCTCCTCTTTTTTCAAGGAGAGGAGTGGGGTGAATAGTCAATAGGAAAACCCAATGCCTGCGCCGGGGTACCAGTGGTCTTTGGGAACTTCCTGGTAATACACAAACTTGCGATGCACTTCCAGCGATAGCCGGGCCAGCACGCCCGTTTCGTGGGCATTATCACTCAGCATAATGCCGGTTGGGCTTAGTTTGGGCAGCACCACGCGGTACTCGTCGTGCTCGTATTGCGCCGAGTGGTCACTATCATTGATGAATAGGTCGATAGGTTCGTTAAAGGCCCGCAGACTGGTGATCGAGTCGCCGTAGAGTACCTCACCAACTTCTCGATAGGGGCCATCGAGCAAATAGCCTGCTTTGGTGGCAATGTCGGTGCCGTAGTAGTGGCCGGGTGCGCCCTCCGCCCGGTTGCGCAATAGGGCGGAGCAGAGCAAAACTGCCCCCAACCCTTTGTCGACACCCGTTTCGATAACCACGGCGGGCTTGCGCAGCCGCACCAGCGCGTACCAGCCCAACCGGCGGCCAAATTCAACGCGCAGATCGGCCACGCGCCGGTAGGAGGACATTCGGGTTTTTTCCAGGATATACGCACGCAGCGACTCGTCGGTCTGGGCTTCGCGAATGTAATTTTGTACCGTTTCGGGTTCGACGCCCGCTACCACTGCTACCGTATGCGCGAGGTAAAGTAGATTATCCTCCGTCAGTTCGTAAGTATAATTAGTATCCTCACGCGACTCAATACCCCAGCGCAGAATCTGACCGTAGCGGTGATTATAACTCCGGCTGGCCTGTTGCAGCCGGGGCAGAAAGTTAACGACGGGCGACTTTCGTACTTTGTACAGCGTGTCGATACCAAACAGTTGAATCAGGAGTTCTCGCATTAATCAGTTAGTTAAGGTGGTTTATAGTTTGTGCCGGGCGGCCGGTGCCGTTTGTAGTTGGCTGATGCGCATCTAAGGTGTCAGCCAACCACAAACTATAACCTATTAAAAACCCCTATTTTTTACCCGCTTCCAAACGCCATTCAGCAACTCATTGGCATCGGGTGATATATTCAACACATACATCGCCGTCAGAAACAGGACTGTGATGGCGGCTGACCGCACCGCTACGTCGGCTCCAACTCGCCACCAGATGCCCGTGTTGTGAGGCACTAATTCCGTTACGTACCACACAGCCCCGGTCACCAGCACCACTGCCCCATTCCGCCACGAGAACGGCTGCATCCTGAACGCAAGCCAGACGAGCAGCGTCCGGGCAAAGTTATACAGAAACGTCGCCAGCGCGGCCCCGGCAGCCGCTCCGTTAATTCCATAACGCGGAATCAGGTACTTGTTAGCCGCAATGGTAACGAAAACGACCACCACAAACAGCAGCGTGTCGAAGGCGTAGTAGCGTGACGTTGCCAGAATGATACCGTTCACGCCCGTCGCCATGTCGATTAGTTTGCCTAAACCGAGCCACAAAATTACGTAATACCCTGCTTCGTAACCGGTCGGCAACAACGTATATAGACTCGGCAAGTTGACAACTATACCCACAAAGACCAAACAGCCCGCTATAAGTTGGTTGAGCGCACTTTTTCGGTAAATCATCCCGATGTTAGCCCGGTCGTTGGCTTTCCACGATTCGGCAATGAGCGCTCCCGCTACTTTGTAGAGCGTGGTGGCGGGCAAGGCAATGACGGCCGCAAAGTACGCTGCGGTGCTGTAAACGCCCGTGTCGGCCAGCCCAGTCGTGGTGCTGATCATGGCTTTGTCGATGGTCCAGATAATCTGCGTAGACAGGGCTGAGGTGAGCGTCAGTACGGCATAACGGGCTACACTTCGACGCAGTTGCGGACTGACTGATACATAGTGTCGGCTGAAAAATAGCGCTTCGTCGCGGGCAACGCTAACCGTCATCAGCACCATCGGCAGCAGGAAAGCCAGTAGCCATACGCCCATAAACTGCGGAAACGTGACCCAGCCGAACCAGTACAAACCCCCCGCTAACAGGACCAGTAATCGCTGCACGAACTGTTGCAGGATCGTGCCTGTGACGGGGTCGTAGAGCAGCCGGGCGTAGTTGTCGAAGATGGCGAAAAGGGCGGTGAACAGGGTTAGCGGAATAAGCAGGTAGTAATAATCGACGAACAGTGACGACTGCGCTCCGTATTGCGCAATTACCCACGGTCGGCTCAGCCAAAGCCCCAGTACACACAGGCCAAAGCCGGTAAGCGTGGTAAGCGTGGTGATGAGCAGATAGCCGTTGTGCTGCCGGTCGGCGTTGCGGAAGTACGGAAAATACCGCCCGCCCGCGTTGCTAACCCCTAAATTGGACGCCTGTACCAGCACCTGCGACACGGCAATCAGCAGCGAGAGCAAGCCAACTTCTGACTTGCTGAAGAGATTCGGGAAGAAAACTCCCTGTGTCAAAAATCCTACGGCCACGCCCGCGTAAGCGTAAATCGAACTCTGAATCGTCTGCCGTTTGATGATACCCATTAAAAGGAATGAATAATGCGTAATGCACAATGCACAATGAGTTGTCACGTGGACACTTCGTTATTCATTATGCATTATTCATTTGATAAGGTCCCACGCCAGCGCTGTTCCGGCGTCGATGTCCTGAGTGGCGGTTTTGCCGATGATGTTGTCGTAATAGCGGGTGTGCAGGCCGTTGGCAGGGCGGATGCTGCGCGTATTGTCGGGCGTGAAGGGTTCGCCTGCCTTCATAGGCTGAACTACGTACAGCGACCGTTTGAATTGCAGGCTTTTGCACTCTTTCGGTGTCAGTACGTAGCTCACCTGACCCATGGCCAGATGCGCCCGTTCGGTTTCGACCACGAGATTTTTGAGTTCGTCGGGTTCCAGCGAAAACGCTGAGTCGACGCCCCCGTCGGCCCGGCGCAGCGTCACATGTTTCTCGAGCACCACCGCGCCCAGCGCCACTGCTGCCACGGCCGCCCCGATGCCCATCGTGTGGTCGGACAGGCCGACCGGCACGTTGAATAACTCCCGCATGTGCGGCATGGTACGCAGGTTCGTCGATTCGGGCGTGGCCGGGTACGTACTGGTGCATTTGAGCAGTACCAAGTCGCGGCAACCATTTTCACGCAGGATTTTTACTGATTCGTCGAGGTCGGCTACGGACGCAACGCCGGTGCTCATAATGACGGGCTTACCCGTTTGAGCGACGCGTTTGAGCAGGATGTGATCGGTGTTCTCGAACGATGCGATTTTATAAACCGGTACGTCGAGCGATTCCAGAAAATCAACCGCTGTGGTATCGAAGGGCGAACTGAAAGCAATCATGCCTCGCTTTTTGGCGTGATCGAAAATCGGTTTGTGCCATTCCCACGGTGTATAGGCATCCTGATAGAGCTTGTACAGATTTTTGTCGGCCCAGAGCGATTTGGCGTCGCGGATGTAAAACTCCTCCGATGCGCCATTGAACGTGATGGTGTCGGGCGTGTAGGTCTGGAGTTTGAGGGCGTGGGCACCTGCATCGGCCACGGCGTCTACGATTTCCAGCGCCCGGTCGAGCGACTGGTTATGATTTCCGGACATCTCGGCAATAACGAACGGCCGATGCGCCGGGCTAATGGTATGGTGGGCAACCTGAATCGGTTGAGTACTGCTCATTCTACGTGCGTATAAACTAAACTTGGCGTCTCCCCGCCTGGACTGACCCGGCCTGAACTGGCTTGGCCTGGACCGGCAAATTTACCGCTTTCGCCCGACAATTTGAAACCGGCCCGCTCGAAGGCCCGCACCGACGCCTGATTGTCGGGTTTAATGTAAGCGTGAATGGTCACTGCACCCCACTGCTTCCGGCAAGCTGCACAACCCAGTTCAATGAGCTGACTCGCCAACCCTTTACCCCGCTGCCTGGCATCGACCGACACGCCAATAATGATTTCGTCCGGCATGTCGGCGACAGGTGTCCGCTCGAACCGTACCTGTCCGACGGCTTCGCCAGTTTCATTTTCGAAGATCAGCAGTAGCGCAGTTGAGTCGGTGAGTTTGCGGGTAAACCAGGCCGCGTGCGTTTCGGGCGAAATCGGGTTGCTGTTGAACGACTGCCGCCGGGTGTCGGGGTCATTGGCCCAGTCGAAATAAAGCTGTGCGTCGGCGGGTTGGGCGGGGCGGTGGGTTAGCATTGATTATAGAACAAGGTCCGGAATCGTTCGGGCGAGCGACCGTCGAAAAGTCGCCGTTGGTTGGCTAACGTATTCATCACCGCATCGGGTGAAAATTCAGCCGACTGAATGGATAGTCGGAGGGCCGTATCCAAACCAATTGACGGAGTCAGTTGACTCAGTAATTTTGGGAAATTAACCGACAACGCCAGCTTTTCTTCAGATAGAAACTGAGCCAGTCGGTCCTGATTGTCAGCAGTAACGATAGCGATCAGCGGCCGATTAACGGCGCACACTTCGTAAGCAATGGTGCTACAGGCGGTAATAGCCAAACTACATTGCTGCAACTCAGCAACCATTGCTGCGGCACTCAGATTCTGTAGAAGCGTGAGGTTTGGCAATTGAGACTGAAACGCTTCAATAGCCGCCCAGTTGGGGTGAAAGGGCCCCAAAACAATATGCACGGGCCGCGTTGCATCGGACTGCCGGATCGCTTTCAGCACCGTCAGCGACGTATTGTGCGGGTCAGCACCGCCCAGATTAACGAAAATTGGACCGTCAGCGGGGGCGGCACCGAAGCTGTCGGGACGTAGAAATTCCGGGCGAAGCAGGGCGTAATGCGGTCCCAGACAAAATACCGTGTACGGGTCAGCATCGTAATCGGTTTCGGTGATGCCGCCCGCGTGATTGATTACGACGTCGGCTACCTGATGACCGATCATCAAGTCATCGATAAACACCAGTTTTGCAACCCGTTCGCGTACACTCCGCTGGGCCATTTCACCAAACGTGTAACCGTCCAGAACCACTACGTCGTCGGGTGTCGTAGCGGCCAGAAAATCAGCACTGTCAGTAGTTACCAGCGGCACGACTGTTCCGTTGGCTTCTTCAATCAATTGAACAACTTCGGGGGCAGGCTGGACAATGGCAAACCGGAACGCCCCACCCAGCATTTGCGCCAGCGCCAGACAGCGCATGACATGCCCCATCCCGATTTGTGGGTTACCGTCGGCGCGAAAAATGAGGTTCTTCATAACTTAATGCAGAATGAATAAGCAAGGTCCAGGCCCGCGTGTTGTCCCCATTGTACAGTATTCATTTTGCATCGTTCATTTTGTATTTTAATTCCGCCATGCGCCAGTCGTTCTCCGTGTCAATGTCGTGGGCTTCCATTTCACTGATCACCACCCCACCTGAGTTGTCCGTAATCAGGCGGTGGCTGCGCTGAAAAGCGGCTACATTGAAGAAGTAAAACTGCCCCGCATCGTGATATGCCGGTTCCAGATCCTGCGACCGCGTCAGGGCGTGCTCGGGCTGAAGCCACTCCACCCGCTGACTGTGCAGCGACACCGCCCGCTGAATGGGAAAGCCGAACCGCTGTACCGGGTACACCGTATCAAATTTGTGATTAGTTAGCATCGAAAAGGCTTGCCGGAGGAGGTTGGGTGTAACGAACGGCGCGGTGGGATACAGGCAACAGGCATACTCGAAAACCTGTCCCTGCCGTTGGTACTGGTCCAAAACTTCGCGCAGCACATCAGCGGTAGTGGCGAAATCACCGGCCGTTTCGGCACTGCGCAGAAACGGTACTGTCGCCCCACAATGCCGGGCAATGTCGGCAATCTCGTCATCGTCGGTCGATACCATCACATCGGAAAACAGACCCGCAGTTTGTGCCGCCTGAATGGAGTAGGCAATGACCGGCTTTCCCAGAAACGGCCGGATATTTTCGCGCGGAACACGTTTGCTGGCACCTCGGGCGGTGATGATGGCGATGTTGCTCATAGTGATTTTGACTACACAGC
Source organism: Spirosoma arcticum (assembly GCF_054779955.1). Taxonomy (NCBI): domain Bacteria; kingdom Pseudomonadati; phylum Bacteroidota; class Cytophagia; order Cytophagales; family Cytophagaceae; genus Spirosoma; species Spirosoma arcticum. Next base: position 80,606 of record NZ_BAAGXG010000007.1, on the reverse strand, counting down.
CAGTGTCATAAGGGCTGAAAGGCCGTTTTTCCTCCCGATTTTACCAGCAGACCTAACCGGGCGGATTTTCCCGCAACCGATAAGGGAACGATAGCGGTGAAGCCGGTATCTTTATTGTTCAGTGAGTCATCGTTGTCGAGCCGCTGGTGGAACAACGTCGTGAAAAAACGCCAGCCCTCCGGCGATTCAACCGCCAGAAACGTATCATTAAAATTTGCCTTTTGCTGGTCAATTTTAGCAAACCCGCTGATGATTAGAAAGTCGCCGTCGCGTCGGTTGATGTTGAGTGTATAAACCAATTTTTCAGTATTGGGCGTGGGGACTGTCAGGGCAATCTCCCGCGACGTTAGTTGGTCCAGCGTCAACGGCTCAGGCCGAAAAATACCGGCCGTCGACAGTTGGCTCAATTGGCGGGCTGGCTCGTAGACCGGGCTGCATCCGCGAATGATACCGTACCGTTCCCACAGCACCTGATCCGTCTGTTTCAATTCCCGGAATCGGACAATTTTTGAAAAGTAAGTCTCGTTCGAGATGACGCACATACTCACCGATACCGCTCCGGCAAGAAGTACAAACCAACGAAGAGCGCCCTGGTGTTTTTGCCTGACCAATTTATCGACTATGGTTAGATACGTCACGGCAACGACCAGAGCGGTAACGTTTTTGTACCGTGATGCAAACATCACGTCGACCGGATTGTCAATTCGGTTAATGGCCAGCATCAACCCCGTCAATTGTAGGAAAATCAGCATCCAGAACAAGGTTGGGTTGGTTCGGTCGTAGCGTGAGACGAGCAGATAAACCGTCCACATGCCGGTGATCCAGCCAACTGCCTGCGGTAACCAGTGAACAGCCGGATGGTAAAACATGGCTCCCAAAAACGCTGTATCCAACGCCAGTAAATGCGCAAACGTTACCGGATCAAACAGACTCGTGAGTGAGATTCCAGATGGATTGGTGTACCCGGAAAAATACAAACCGTAAACCAGTACAAGCAGCACCATTGTCACCGCAGCCCAGCGCCAATGTTGCCTGAATACAAAGCCCATCAGCAGCAGGGGTAATACCAGAATACCGTTGCCATTCGTCAGCAGGGCCAGTACACCCACCAGCAACGCCCAGCCTTCGCGCTGACGACTCGCCAGCCAGAACGCCAGCAACGCCCAGGCCGGTGCCCACAGATTCGACATGGCCGCCATCGCCCAAAAAGCGTTGTTCCACGATTGAAACTGGAAAAGAAAAAACAGAACGGGCAGGAAGGACATCAGCGATGAGAATCCGTAGTCAGCACGAACTTTTGGCAATGCCTTGTACAGCAGCCACCCCACGAGCAGGAGTGATGCGTTGCCCAATAATTGCAAGAAGGTAAAATTGACGTGCCCCGTCAGGGCATACATCAGCCAGGCAATGCCTTTGACCCAAACGACCCGGTGAAAATTGTTTTGTTCCAGCAACAGTCGCCACCGTTCTCCCGTCGACGCGTCCGGTAGTTTATTGAGGAAATCCACCAGCACCGGGTAATCGTCCATATACGGCATGTCGTACGCAAACCAGATTAGGACAATGAAATAATAAGCTACCGGTGTGGCCGCTAAACCAATCCCCAACCATTGTCGAAGCGGGCGGGCGGGGGGCAGTAGTACGGCGACGGTAGATTCCATGATAGGAAAATGAAGGACAGCAAATACTAATTACCCGTTCGTAAACTCCAATACGGCGGCAATCACGTACTCCTGCTCGTCGTCGGTCAGCGTCGGGAACATTGGCAGGCTCAGGCAATGGGCGTAGTAGCGCTCGGCGTTGGGGAAATCACCCGGTTTCCAGCCAAATTGCCGATAGTAAGGCATCAGATGCACCGGAACATAATGCACCTGCGCCATGATGTTGCGGATTCGTAGCGCGTCGTACAGCTCCTTGCGGTCGTCTACCTGAACAACGTAGAGGTGATAGGCATGACCTATGTTAGCGGGTGGCACGATTGTCGTTACGCTGGTTCCGGCAAAGGCCACGTCGTAGCGTTTGGCAATTTCGCGCCGACGGTCGAGCATGGCATCGACGCGACTTAACTGACTCATTCCTAACGCGGCCTGGAAATCAGTCAGGCGATAGTTATAGCCCAGTTCCTGCAACTCCATGTACCAGCCCCCCCGTTCGGGTTCGCCCGCGTAGGGTTCGTTCAGCTCAGCGGGTTTGTTGGTAATGCCGTGCGTTCGCAGCCGGAGCAGGTGCTTGTACAGGGTTTCGTTGTTGGTCGTAATCATACCCCCTTCCCCAGCCGCGATATGCTTGACGGGGTGGAAACTAAAAATAGCCAGATCCGCTAATGAGCCATCGCCACAGCGGTGTTCCCTCCCGGTTGAATCGCTGAACAATCCACCCGGTGAATGACAACTGTCTTCCAGCAGCCACAGCCCGTGTTCGTCGGCCAGTTCGCGGAAAGCCGCCATATCGACCGGATACCCCGCGAAGTCGACAGGAATGATGCCCGAAAAATGACCTTTTGGGTGCTGATCGAGCAGCACCCGCACGGCGTCGATGTCGATCAGCGCCGTGGCTGGGTCGATGTCGGCGAAATAGACCTCGCCCCCGCAATAGCGAACGCAGTTGGCCGAGGCCGAGAACGTAATGGGTGTGGTAATAACGCGCGTCCCCTCCTGCACGCCTAATGCCATGCAGCACAGGTGAAGCGCGGCCGTGCCGTTGGCCACTGCCACCGCATACTGGCACCCGATGTAGCTGGCAAACGCCGTTTCAAAGGCGGCAATGTGCGGTCCCTGCGTCAGAAACGGCCCGCGCAACACCTCCGTCACGGCCGCAATGTCGTCGTCCGTAATGTGCTGGCGTCCGTAGGGTATGAGATTTTCAGGCATCGGCCGTTCGGGTTTCAACCCAGGAAATGATGGTCTCCGCATCGTCTAAACCGGATTGAGCGACTTTCGCACTCGGATTGCCATCGTAGCCCAACGATAAGTGCAACGTGTCGTAGGCACTAACAAAAGCCCCCAATACTTTCTTGTCCAAAGTGGCCAGTTGTTCTTTGTACCAGCTTATATCTTTACGTCCCTTTTTCTTGGGCGATAACAGGTAATCCAGTGCCACCAGAATGCCAGAATAGGCCGTATTCCCAGCCATTTTAACGTATTTGGCATCCTGGTAATAGTCGTCTTCTTTGCGTGCCTTGTCGCGCAAAATCTCACGGGTGTTGTCAATGTAGCGTCGTGCTTCCTCAGTCGGTTTCATATTGGTGGGGTTGTCTGATTTAGATAATGATTAAACACTAAAATCAGCGTCAACGTGCTGCCGGATCTGTTCCCGTAGCTGCTCCACGTTCAGCCAGTCGGTGTTGGTGCCGGAGTTGTACTTGAAACCCATCTCGACGGCCCGGCCGTTGAACGCTTTTATGTAATCGTCCATGCTCCAGGTGGGCGTAGCGGGGGTAATCACGTAATACTTATCCGTCTCGACGGTACTGAGCGCGTCGGTTTCGGTGATCATCTCTTCGTGAAGTTTCTCGCCCGGCCGAATGCCAACTAACTTCTGTTCGCAGTTGGGGCCGATGGCTTCGGCAACGTCAGTGATGCGGTACGACGGTATTTTAGGGACAAAAATTTCCCCGCCCCAGGCGTGTTCGAGCGCGTGAAAAACCATCTCGACGCCTTCTTCGAGCGAGATATTGAACCGCGTCATGTCGGGGTGAGTGATGGGCAGAACGCCGTCCTTCCGCTTGTCCAAAAAGAACGGCACGACCGACCCCCGCGACCCGATTACGTTACCATAACGCACGACTGAAAACCGCAGATCGCGGCTGCCCTTCATGTTGTTGGCGGCTACAAAAAGTTTGTCGGAGCAGAGTTTGGTGGCTCCGTAGAGGTTGATGGGTGCGGCTGCTTTATCGGTTGAGAGCGCCACCACGCGCTTGACGCCGTTGTCAAAGGCCGCGTTAATTACGTTCTCGGCCCCGAAAACGTTGGTCTTGATGCACTCCATCGGGTTATACTCAGCGGCCGGAACCTGCTTCAGCGCGGCCGCGTGAACGATGATGTCCACACCTTCGCAGGCTCGCTTGAGCCGTTCGCCGTCGCGCACGTCGCCGATGAAAAAACGGATGGATTTGTACTGCGATTGCGGGTAGAACTGCGCCATCTCGAACTGCTTCAGTTCGTCGCGGGAGTAGACAACGACGCGTTTCACACCCGGAAAGCGCTGGTAGACCATCTCGACGAATTTTCTGCCGAAGGAGCCGGTGCCGCCCGTAATCAGAATGGATTTATTGGTTAAGTCAAGCATAATTCAGTTGGTAAGTCAGGCCAGTTGATGAGTTGGTCAGTTGATGAGTTAGCCTCACTCACCGACTGGCTGACTCGCTAACTGGCCTGACTGTTGTTCGTTCAAACGCATCAATGTAGCTCTTGGCGCTGGCATTCAGGATCGCAACGCCCCGGTGGTCGGCGTAGTCACGCAGGACTTCGTAGCCCCGGAAGACGTTGTGCAGGGATAAAAACTGCGATGACATCGACGACGTTCGTTGCCGGTACTTATCCGAATAAACGGGTTCGTGGCGCACGTCGGCGGGTTTATCGTAGAAGTGTATTTGTTTGATTAGTAACTGGTTCTGGTCGTCTAAACGGATTTGCTCATGCCAGGAGGTGTCAGCCCCGAACAGGTAAATAGTATCGAACCTGCGGTTGACCATCAGCGTCAGGGCCGCAATGATAACCGTTTGCGCCCGTGGCATACCCAATCCTTTTTCATACAGCCAGTACGTTAGTTGGTTGAAGCCGCTAACGACAGTATAGTTAAAATACACGACCTGAATATTGGCATTGCCGCGCTCAATTTGTCTCAGTAGATACGATCTTTTGGCAAAGTGGGGTACGTAGAGCATCATTGGCCAGTCTACCTGCTGCAGGAATACGGACAGTGTCCGTCGAATGTCGTCGCGGTCGGTGGTTTGTTCGGTGAAAACGAAGTAATTAGGATCGGAGATGACGTAGTTCTGGGGCTGAAGCTGCGCGAATGCCGCCGAGTGCGCGAAATTATTAACACAAACGATCTCGGTTTGGCGGATGAAGTCGAGTTGTTCCGTCAGCGACTCGTTCAGCGATGGTCCATTACCCAGTACGGAGCAAACCGGCCGTTGGTGGGGTGGCAACCGGGTGGCATGACGCCCGCGAATAGCCACTTTCACCAGCGATAACAGCGATGCGAACAGCGTATCTATGAATTGACGAACAGAATTAAAACCAGACTCGACCATGTAGTCAGAACTCGACGGTATGCTGTTTTTTATACAAAATAACGAAAAAAACGGGAGTTTAAACACGGACTAGTCCGTATTAAAACCTCTTCTCGAATGTAAGTTTAGGCGATTCCAGTGCGCCAAGGTTGCGTTTGAAACGCAGCAGGCTGGGCTTCGGCTGATGGTTTCCGTCGAGCGATACGCCGAGGTCGAGCAGCCGGATTTGTTGCTGCTGGCAATACCCGAACACGCCATCCGTCAGCAGCACCATCGGACTGTGGGCGTGGTAGGCGGGATTGGACGCGGGCAGGAAATTATACAGAATGTCTTCCCGGACCCGCACGGTCACTGTTAAAGCAGCCAGTGTTGGGCCGTCTTTGACAACGAAAACGGAAAACTGTTCGGGGAAAGTGAGGAGCAGTTTTTTCAGTTGGTCGGGTGGGAGGGTGAGCTTGTACCCCCGTTGCTGATGGGTTTGCATCAAAAATGACGTGACTTCATCAACGTTAGGGCAACGCCAGTGCGAAAACCGGAATCCAGCCCGCTGGCATTTTCGCAGTCGTCGTTGTTCCGCTGCTTCAATGACGTTCTTAAAGGCGGCACTGGTGACGGGCAGGTACGAATTCCAATTGGATGCTACCACGCAAAATCTCCGTTGAAGAAGTTGCTTCGTGAGTCGGTGAGCCTGTTCGGGGGCGTAGCAATGCGGGTAATTTACAAATCGAAGTACAGACGCACCGGTTGACTGGGCTTCGTCAATCAGCGCGTCGATGAAGCCGCCCAAAACAGAATCGGACAACGTTGGTATGAACTCAATCGAGCCGAAGGGAGCGGCAGCCGGGCTGCTGGCACGGCCGGGTTCGACAAAAAATGCGCATCGGGCGTCGGCCTGCCGGGTTACCTGATTTAGCGCCGTAATGACGCAGAAAGGCCCGGTGCTTTGCTGGCAGAGGTGTTCAGCGCTGTTGAAGAAAAAACCGGGTTGACTGAATAACGGAATTGCAGTCGCAGCTGGGCTTCGCTGTCGCAAGATCGCGTAATCCCTCATTCGGCTCGATCAGCGTTACTCATTTCGGGTGGGGGGTGGTTTGAGCAGGTAGCTACGCCCGTTTCTTTTTTATTAACTGCGCATACACCAACTGAATAATCCCGTCCTTGAGACCGAGATCGGGAACGATGATTTCTTCGGCACCGGCCCACTTCATCACCGAAATGTAGATGTCGGCAGCGGGTACGATGACGTCGGCGCGGTCGGCGTTCAGCCGTAATTTGTTGATGCGGTCTTCCTGACTGAACCCGGCGATGTAGTTGCGAATGCGTTCAATTTCGGTCCGTGTCGTGCTGGCATCCGACGTTTTGGACGCCAGGTTAAACAATTTACTGATGTTGCCGCCCGTGCCAACGGCAATCACCTCTTTGGTGGTGTCAACATTGTCTTGAACCCAATCCTCAATTCTGCGCCAGCCGCCCTTAATTTCCTTGCCTTCCAGCAGTCGTACTGAACCAATCTTGAACGATTTGGAATTTATCTTCTCCCGGTTTACGTACAAATTTAGTTCAGTGCTGCCGCCCCCAACGTCGATGTGCAAAAACTGCCGACCGTCCAGCGCCTGAACTACGACGTTATTAATGAGTTCGGCTTCTTTCTGACCGTCGATGATGTGAATTTTTACACCCGTGAGCGCTTCAATCCGTTTGGTGACTTCGTGCCCATTGGTCGATTCACGCAGGGCCGACGTAGCGCAGGCCATGTATTCTTCCACTTCGTGCAGTTCCATGAGCAGTTTATACACCTGCATCAGTTTGGTGGTTCGAGCCTCTGATTCGGGTGTTAGGGCACCAAAATTAAACACGTCGTGGCCGAGCCGTAGCGGAAATCGCACGTATTCAACGCGCTTGAAGCTAACGATGTCGTCGTTGTGTAGGACCGTCGAAATTTGCAGACGGGCTGCGTTGGAACCGATATCAATGGCTGCCAGTTTCATGTATGAAAAGCGAAAGAGTAAGAGGATGTAGTGCGCCTGGGTTCTGTCAACGTCCGTTGCAGTAATGTTCAGTGCGTATCGTTCAGCCGGTAAGTCGGGTTATGTCGGCCTTTCGTCCCCAAAGTAACGGATTTTTGTCGATCAGGGTTTGGTGCGTATTTTTGTCAACATTCCTGAACGCGCCCAAATCACTTGATCCTCCCTGTATTCCACAGCGTACGAACCTCTTTAGGATGTACATTAACGGCAACAAAGTTTGAAAACATTACCTGAACTTCTTCACGAACGCATTCTTGTGCTCGATGGCGCAATGGGGTCGATGATCCAGCAATACACGCTGTCTGAAGCTGACTACCGGGGGGAGCGCTTTGCCGACTGGCCACATGACCTCCAGGGCAATAACGATCTGCTGTCGCTGACCAAGCCTGAAGTCATTCAGGAGATTCACCGCCAGTACCTCGACGCCGGGGCCGACATCATCGAAACCAATACCTTCAGCAGTACGGCTATTGCGATGGCTGACTACCGTATGGAGGATCTGGCCTACGAACTTAATTACGATTCGGCCCGGATTGCAAAGGAAATTACCATTGAATTCACGCGTCAGAACCCCAACAAACCGCGTTTTGTGGCCGGAGCAATGGGGCCAACTAACCGCACCGCATCGCTCTCGCCCGACGTTAACAACCCAGCCTACCGCGCTGTTACCTTCGATCAGTTAGTTGATGCGTATTACGAGCAGGTCAGTGGTTTGGTCGATGGCGGGGCCGATCTGCTACTGGTCGAAACAATTTTCGATACGCTCAACGCGAAGGCCGCGCTGTTCGCAATTGATAAGTATTTTGTTGGAAAGACACCGCTACCCATCATGGTCTCCGGCACGATTACCGACGCCAGCGGCCGGACGCTCTCGGGTCAGACAACCGAAGCGTTTCTGTATTCGATGTCGCACTTACCCCTGCTGAGCGTGGGTCTGAACTGCGCCCTCGGTGCCGAACTGATGCGGCCGTACATCCAGACGCTTGCCAATGAAGCCCCGTTTTTTACGTCGGCTTATCCCAACGCGGGCCTGCCCAACGAATTTGGCGAGTACGACGAGACGCCGGAAATGATGGCGGTGCAGATCGAGGATTTCGTCAAAAGTGGTTTTGTCAACATCGTTGGTGGCTGCTGCGGCTCCACCCCCGATCATATCCACGCCATTGCGGCCGTAGCGGCTAAGTACCCACCCCGGCGCTTGCCCGAACCCGAACCGTATCAGAAATTAAGCGGCCTGGAACCGTTGAAAATTACCGAGCAAACCAATTTCCTGAACGTTGGCGAACGCACTAATGTCACCGGCTCGAAGATGTTTGCCCGGCTCATTAAAGCAGGCAACTACGACGAAGCGCTGAGCATTGCCCGTGGGCAGGTTGAAGGGGGCGCGCAGGTGATTGACGTCAACATGGACGAGGGAATGCTGGATTCGGTGGAAGCCATGACGACCTTCCTGAACCTGATTGCCGCCGAGCCGGACATTGCCCGTGTTCCCATCATGGTCGATTCCTCCAAGTGGGAAGTCATTGAAGCGGGGCTCAAGTGTGTGCAGGGCAAAGCCATTGTCAATTCTATTTCGCTCAAAGAAGGGGAGGACGCGTTCATCGAGCGGGCGCGGCTTGTTCGGCGCTACGGTGCAGCAGCCGTCGTGATGGCGTTTGATGAAGATGGGCAGGCCGATTCCTACGAACGGCGCATCCAAATTTGCGAACGAGCCTACCGGATTCTGGTCGACAAAGTCGGTTTTGCCCCGCAGGACATTATTTTCGACCCGAACATTCTGACCGTCGCCACGGGTCTGGAGGAGCATAACAACTACGCTGTCGACTTCATTAACGCCACGCGCTGGATCAAGCAGAACCTGCCGCTGGCCAAAGTGAGCGGGGGCGTATCGAATATTTCGTTTAGCTTCCGGGGCAACGACCTTGTGCGCGAGGCCATGCACTCAGCCTTCCTGTATCACGCCATTCGCGCTGGTCTGGACATGGGCATCGTCAACGCCGGGCAGTTGGAAGTGTACGACAGCATTCCAAAAGATTTGCTCGAACGCTGCGAAGACGTGCTGCTCAACCGCCGGGACGACGCCACCGAACGATTGGTGGAGTTTGCTGAAACGGTTAAAGCCAAAGGCAAAGAGGTCGTGAAGGACGAAAGCTGGCGGCTCGAACCCGTTCGCGAACGGCTCAAACACGCTCTTGTTAAAGGCATTACGGACTACATCGACCAGGACGTTGAAGAAATTCGGCACCAGGTCGAACGGCCATTGCACGTGATCGAAGGACCGTTGATGGACGGGATGAATATTGTCGGCGATTTGTTCGGAGCAGGTAAAATGTTCCTGCCGCAGGTGGTGAAGTCAGCGCGGGTGATGAAGAAAGCCGTGGCCTACCTAACCCCGTTTATCGAAGCGGAGAAAGGAGGGGGTGAAGCTCAGAATGCGGGAAAGATTCTGCTGGCTACGGTGAAGGGCGACGTGCACGACATTGGCAAAAACATCGTGGGGGTGGTGCTGGGCTGCAACAATTACGAGATCATCGACCTCGGTGTGATGGTGCCAACTCAGAAAATATTGGATGCGGCCCGCGAACACAACGTTGACATTATTGGCCTGAGTGGTCTGATTACGCCCTCGCTCGATGAAATGGTCGGCGTGGCGAAGGAAATGGAGCGGCAGGGCTTCACGATGCCGCTGCTCATTGGCGGAGCCACCACGTCGCGGATTCACACGGCCGTTAAAATAGACCCACACTATTCAGGGCCGGTTATTCACGTGTTGGATGCCAGCCGGAGCGTTCCCGTTGCCGGGCGGCTCGTGAGCGAAACGGATGGGACGAAAGAGTTAATCTTCTCGGAGATCAAAGCCGAATACGTCAAACTCCGCACGGATCACGCTAAACGGCAGAAGGAGAAAAACCTGCACAGTATCGAGAAAGCCCGCGCCAACCGCACTGCCATCGACTGGAGCCAGTTTGAGCCAACGAAACCGGTATTTCTGGGCAATCAGTATTTCAACGATTATTCCATCGCCGAACTGGCAAAATACATCGACTGGACGCCCTTTTTCCAGACGTGGCAGTTGCACGGCAAATATCCCGCTATCTTCGACGATGCCATTGTAGGTTCCGAAGCCCGGCAGTTATTTAACGATGCCAAAAAGCTCTTACAGGAGATCATCGACAACAAAATGCTAACTGCCAAAGCGGTTGTGGGTTTCTACCCTGCTAACTCCGCCGATGACGACGTACTGTTGCACGACTATGAAGAGCAGATTCGCGACGTTGCCTGTGAGCGGCACGGTTCGCACCGTCACGTCGAGTACCGAATATCCCGTGCCGAATCGGCCCAGGTTGTTTCGCCCGCCGTGACATCCGCCGGGGAGCTGATTTACGATACCAAAACGGTACTTCATTTCCTGCGTCAGCAGACCCAGAAAGCGCCCGGCCTGCCCAACCTGTGCCTTGCCGATTTCGTGGCCCCGCTCGACAGTGGCCGCGACGATTACATTGGTGCGTTTGCCGTTACGGCCGGAATTGGCATCGAAGCATTGCTGGAGAAATACGAGCGTGACCACGACGATTACAACAGCATCATGGTCAAAGCCCTCGCCGACCGGCTGGCTGAAGCCTTCGCTGAGCGGATGCACGAGCGCGTCCGGAAAGAGTTCTGGCCCTATGCCACCAACGAGAAATTGAGCAACGAGCAACTCATCAAAGAAGATTACCAGGGAATCCGTCCCGCTCCCGGCTACCCCGCCTGTCCCGACCACACCGAAAAAGGCAAACTGTTCGACCTGCTGAACGCGGGCGAGATTGGCATTGAACTTACTGAGAGTTACGCCATGTACCCGGCTTCGTCGGTAAGCGGTTTTTACTTTTCGCACCCCGAATCAAAGTATTTTGCCGTGGGCAAGATCAACAAAGATCAGGTACTGGATTACGCCCACCGCAAAGATATGCCCGTAGAAGAGATCGAAAAGTGGCTGGCCCCCGTGCTGAGTTATGATGCGTAGACGGATTGGCTGCGTTCCCGAAAAAAGACGGTTGCGCCAACGACCGTCTTTTTTGTTGTTAATTTATGCCTATCATTTCCAGATTAGTTTCGCATGGAAAATTTCATCGACCAGATTGAGATCAACAATTTTAAATCAATACGTCATTTAGAGTTGACAGGCTTCAAGCGGATCAACCTTTTTCTGGGACGGCCCAATGTAGGCAAGTCTAATTTGCTGGAAGCGTTGTCGCTATTCAGTTTGCCGTATATATGGGAAGGCTCAAAAAAGTTGACAGACCTTGTGAGGTTAGGTAATCCGTTTGAGATATTCTTTGATGGCAACTATGGTCAGACTTGCAGAGTAAGCGTAAGTCTGAGCGGAGACTTGAAAAAAACTTTAGTTTACGAAATCAATTTAGGTTCAGGGAAAAGCACACTGGAATTTGAAACTTTCATCACTAAATCTGAAAATCTTTCGGAGGATATATCTGAGTCTGTCCAAGGACGCCACAGGCAAACTAAGTTTGAACTGGACACTGACTTAAAAATGAATAACGCTACGGCTGATGAGAATTATGAAATTGTAGATCATGTTATGCGGTACGTATTCAGGGAATCTGGTGGCGTTCAACAAGGAGTAGTGCGCCCTTGGATAACTTCTCTGAACCCCCCATTCGGTAATAATCTGCTTAACGTTCTGGAGCATTCTTCATCATTGAGAGAATATTTTGGCCAATGGTTTCAGCAATATGGTCTACGCTTGGTGCTTGATAGGGCAAGTCGGTCATTGAAAGTAATGAAGGACAAGGGGGATACAGTCTTCATCCTTCCTTACTCGTCCGTCGCCGACACACTACAACGCATCATCTTCTACAAAACCGCCGTTGCTTCCAATCAAAATTCGGTGTTGCTTTTTGAGGAGCCGGAAGCTCATGCGTACCCGCCCTACATTTCAGAGTTTACGCAGGAGGTTATTCGGTCTGCTACAAATCAGTTTTTCATCGTTACCCACAGCCCACTTATTGTTGAGCAGTTCCTAAGTGGGGCACTCGACGATCTGGGCATATTCATGGTTGATTTTGAAGATGGTCAGACTGTGGTCAAAGGGTTGACAACAGACGAGATCAAGGAAGTTTACCGCTACGGAATTGATCTGTTTTTCAACGGTGAATCGTATTTGGCTTGATGGATCAGCATATAATTCCGGAATGCTACATTGACACCAAACTTGTAAAAATGCTCGTACCTCCCCAAGTCAGGTACAATCACCAGCATGGTTGCTCTAACGTGGAGAAAATCATGAAGAAGCTGAGGGGAGATTTTGCACTTGGGATCATTGACAAAGATAAGAAGGTGCTCAAGTATCTGGACGAATGTCAACTTGTGTGTGAGCAGGCTGAGTTCTTACAATTGTACAAACACGGAAGTGAGCACCATTATCTGATAATCATCAGGCCAGCCATGGAAAGATGGATTCTCAACACAGCCGATGTCGCTGGTTTGTCCCTGAAGGATTTCGATTTGCCCGATGATCTCGATAAACTGTGCGATCTCACTAAAACAGCAAAGAGCGATAAACAGGACCCAAACGCTCAGAAATTCGGCCAGCTTTTTCGGGAACTCAGGCGGTACAATCCTCCCTCAGTTACCGTCCTGTCATTTTGGATAACCTATCTCAAAGCCAACCCGTACACCGTAGATACAGATTGGCTCATACAAGAAACAGATCGTCTGTTGATTAATCCATGAAAACGCAAAAAAGACCGGTCAGTTTGACCGGTCTTTTTTGTTGTACTCTTTAATCTAAATATCACTTACGGCATGACGACCGTGTCGATTACGTGAATCACGCCGTTGGACTGATTCACGTCGGCGATGGTAACGGTAGACGTACCACCTTTAGCATCGGTCAACATGATTTTCTTGCCTTTCTGCATGGCTGTCAGCGTACCGCCAGCTACCGTTGTCAGCGTAGCTTTGCCACCACCGTCTTTGATAGCTTTCATCAAATCAGCCGCGCTCATTTTGCCCGATACAACGTGGTAGGTCAGGATGCCCGTCAGCGCATCTTTGCTTTCAGGCTTCACCAGCGTTTCAACCGTGCCCGCAGGCAGTTTTGCAAATGCTTTGTCGGTTGGGGCAAACACCGTAAATGGGCCGGGACCTGACAGCGTCTCGACTAAACCGGCTGCTTTCACTGCCGCCACCAGCGTGGTGTGGTCTTTTGAGTTAACCGCGTTTTCGATAATGTTCTTTGATGGATACATAGCAGCACCGCCAACCGTCACCGTCTTTTCCTGGGCAAACGAAACTTGGCTCATCGCCAGCAACGAAATCATCGAAAAAATAAGTTTGAAAGTCTTCATGTTGTTCTTTGAAATTAGTTGAAATGTGTATTGAATGTGTGATCAATCAACGGGAAGACATACGGTTTAAGGTTATTGTTTAGATTCATCGTTGAACAAATTATGTTGTTATCGATCAACTGTTCGGGTAACGGCTACTATACGCAAACTGACAAACGCGTTCTGGATAATAAAATGACAAATGACCAAAAAATCACCTGATTAAGGTATTGCGCAGAGGAAGCTAACCCCCTACCTTTCAGATTGTAACCTTCTTGCTACCCATACCATGCCTATCGCTGTCGCCGTCGCTGATGACCACCATTCGGTGGTTAAGGTCCTCGCTGACCTACTCCAAAAATTTGATCGCTATGACGTCCTGTTTATGGCCGGGAATGATGGCGACCTGCTGAACCGACTCCAACGAGGACCCCTGCCCGACATTGCCCTGATTGATCTGAACAGGGCCAGAACGGCTGACTTCGAGACAGTCGCGCAGTTCGGGTACTTTCGCCCGGCAACGGGTCAGCCAGCCCTCTCGATGACTGACCTCAACGAGCATATTATCCGTATGATTCATGACGGAGCGCGGGGCGTTCTGCTCAAAGGATGCCGTTCGCCAGAGTTACGCCGGGCATTGCATGATGTGGCGGAACAGGGATCATGTTATGCTGATTTCCTGATTGAAGGACTCAGCCACAGCCTGCCAGCTCCCAAACCAGTTGCGCCAGCAACGGTTTTTAACCTCAACGCCCGTGAGCATACGTTTTTGAAACTTGCATGTAGTGAGTTAACTTACAACGATATAGCTGACCGAATGTGTGTTAGTCCGCGTACGGTTGATGGCTACCGCGAAGTTGTATTTCAGAAGATGAACGTTCGTACCCGCGTTGGAATGGTCATGAAAGCCATGCGGCACGGCTTGGTGGACTTGTAATGAAGTAACCGGGGGTTACGGCGACCGTTTTAGTCCGTGCCGGTTGTAAATGGTAGCGATTTCGCCTTTACCAAGGGTCAGTACACGGGCAGTCTGTGACAAATAACCCTGTCCGTACTGAAACTCCTGCCGGTAAGTTCGTCCGTTTCGGTTGCGAATGAGGGCGTAGGCGTCGTCTGGTCTCAGCCGAATAACCTGGTCCGGCTTCGTCGCCAACTGATACCCTTCTAACCGACTGCCATTATTGGCAACCAAAACGACCCGCCCCCCGGTGGTCAGGTGCAATACGGTCAGCCCTTTCGCATCGCCGTCGGCCCGGAAACCCGTAGCGGCACTGTGAACGGGTCGGAACCGTCCGGTTCCGTCGCCCGCCAGCAGCAGGCCTGTCAGGGCGTCGTAGCGACCCGTGGATACTTCGGTGGCGTACGAATTGCCTGTCAGCAGCAGGTCTGGGTGACCGTCGCCGTTGTGGTCGCCGGGGAGCAGACCGTAGACCGGGCCAATCTGAGCATCAACAGGCAGGGCACGGCGTACAAAGCGGCCGTTGCCTTTATTCTCGATGTAGATGCTCTCGAAGCATTCGCTTTTTACCACGTATGCATCCCTCAGTTCACTCGGCAGAAACGAGTCCTCAAATCGGGCGGTGGCGTAGTCCAAAAACGTGTTGAAACGCCCCCGCATAGGGTTAATTTGCTTGATGAGGTCGCTGCGTGTGGGTCCGGGATAGTTCTGGCCCTGCACAAAATAGCACATGACGGGGTCGATGGTCCCATTTTTGTCGTAGTCTTTGGCGTAGATGCACAGCGGTTCGGTGGGCGTGGCGCGGTAGCGGCTGTTTAGACCCAAATTGCCCGCCACGTAGTCCATGTCGCCGTCTTCGTCGAAATCTCCAGCGGCTAAACTGTTCCACCAGCCAACGGTGTGCGTCAGGCCCGTTTCAGTCGTGACTTCGCGCAGTCGGTCGTCGGTATTTTTAAAGAACCGGATGGGTATAAACTCGCCCGCTACGATCAGATCGGGGCGGTTGTCGTTATCAAAATCGGTCCACAGCGCTGACGTTACCATGCCCGGCTGCACCAGTTCGGGGCAGACCCGCGCCGTTACGTCAGTGAACAAGCCCCGGTTGTTCTGAAACAGATAACTTCGGACCGGCATCGGATACCGCCCCGGCGACACCCGCCCGCCCACGAACAGATCGAGATCGCCGTCACGGTCATAGTCCCCGGCCACCACGCACGAGCCACTGGTTCGGATGTCGGGCAGGGCCGTTGGCAGGTGGCTGAAGTTACCGACTCCGTCATTAACGAAAAACCGATGCCGGTAGAGCGACGAACCGGTCAATTGTTCCGACCCACCCCCGACTACGTACAGATCGAGGTCCCGGTCGCCGTCAGCATCGAACAGCAAAACGCCCATCTCATCCACGGGCGAGAGCTGGAGCAGCGCCCGCTGCTGAAATGAACCAGCGACCGTCTGTAGAAAAAAACGCCCCCCAACCCCGGCCGCTCCACCCACATAAAAATCATCACGTCCGTCGCCGTTCACGTCACCAACCGCAATACCGGGGCCGTTTCGGGAGTGCATGTGGGGGAGGAGTGGCTGCACCGTAAAATCCTCAAAGGTGTTTTCTTCGTGCGTGTAGGTCAGTCCCCGCTGCCCGGTAATATCAGCGAACAAACGGGCGGGAGCAACGGCGGCTTGGGGAGCTGATGGTTGCCGCGAGTCGGCATAGCGGATAACCAGCCGCTGGTCGGGCCGGACGTTGCGGAACGTTTGGCGGTGTCCGTCGGGCCACTCAACCACTACGCTGTCAATGCGTTTGCTGTCACCCAAACCGAAATGAATGATTGGGTCGACCGACGATTCGTAGCCCCGGTAGGGGTTGTTCTCCTGAAACTGCACCGGCTTTTTGGTATCTGATTGCCCCCGCGTCGAATCACCGGCGTAGAGCCAGAGTTTCGCGCCGATGCCTTGCCGGTTGGTAACCGGACCGTTCAGTCGGACGCTCAGGAAGTGGTGTTTCGTGCGCTCCCGGCTCCAGTTCCGAAATACCTGCGCCTTGTCGTTGAAGCGGTTGATGACCAGTTCGAGGTCGCCGTCGTTGTCCAGATCGGCATACACGGCCCCGTTTGAAAACCCTTTGTCAGTAAATCCCCAGTCGTCGGAGCGTTTGGTGAACGTTAGGTTACCCGGCTGGCCGGCGGTGTTGTTTTCGTAGAGGTAATTTTGCAGCGGCACCTTGTCGAGCGCGTGAATGGCGGCTAATTTCTCGGCCCGTTTGGCATCGACGCTGCCCATCGGCGACTGCGATTTGGCCTGGTAGGTGATATAATCCAAGTTGCCGAGGTCGCGGTAAAAACCGTTGGTTACCATCAGGTCTTTGTCGCCGTCGTTGTCATAATCGCCCCAAAGCGCACTCCAACTCCAGTCGGTGCTGCTGACCCCGGCCAGAAAACCAACGTCGCTAAATGCCGGAACCGCGACGGCGGACCGGCCGGTCCGCGCATTACCATTGTTGATCTGCAAGGTGTTGCGGGTGTACTGGGGTTGGTAGCCTCGCTGCACGGCCAGTTGAAATTTGTCGTAGCTGGCTGCTGGAATAAGCATCTTGCGCCGGAGATTGTCTTCGGGCAGCATGTCCAGCACGAAAATGTCGGGCAGTCCGTCGTTATTCATGTCGGCCACGTCGTTGCCCATCGACGCAAAACTGGTGTGTTTCAGAGATTCCCCGGCCCGGTCCAAAAACGTCCCGTTTCGGTTGTTGATGTACAGGATGTCGTTGGTCAGAAAGTCGTTGGAGACGTAGATGTCGGGCCAGCCGTCGCCGTTGACGTCGCTGATGGCCGCGCCTAAGCTGTACCCTTCAATCAGGATTCCCGCCTGTTTCGATACGTCTTCAAAATGCCCTTTGCCATCGTTCCGGTACAGAATATCGGTGCCTTCCGACTCGCCGTTGACTTTGCGCCCGGCTACGTTGTTAACGCCGGTCATCATCTGGTCGGCGGGGTTGGTAATCAGAAAACAGTCGAGATCACCGTCGCGGTCGTAGTCGAAAAACGACGCGTTCATCGTCTGCCGGGTTTCGGCTAAACCGTATTCAGCCGCCCGCTCGGTGAAAGTCACCTGACCCTTTTGCTTCCCCGTTTTCGCAATTCCATTGTTGACATACAGTAGGTTAGCCCGGTTGCCGAACGTGGCGCTCCCCGACACGTTGACGTAAATATCCAGCCAGCCATCCTGGTTAATGTCCACCATCGACACGCCCGTACACCAGCGATTGGTCGTCAGCCCTGCGTCTTTGGTAACGTCTTTGAATTTCAGGTCGCCTTTATTCAAATACAACCGGCTGGTGGTTTGGTTGCCCGAAAAAAACAGGTCCGTCAGGCCGTCGTTGTTAACGTCGCCAGCGGCCACACCCGCGCCGGTGTAGATGTTCATGTAATTCAGCACGTTGTATTTGTCGTTCTCCTCAACCCGATTCACGAAGTCGATGCCCGTTTGTGACGACGACAGCGACTCGAACAGCGTTTCCTTGCCACAGCCGCATAATCCCAGCCACAGCATTATCAGCAGACCCATTTGCTTACCGTGCTGCATACACTTTCTGCTGAATAACCCGTTTTTTACCAAACGTATCGTAAATAACCACCGACTGCGCCCCCACCGGCATCGTGAACCGGCGGCCCTGCTGCGAGAGGTATGAATGACCAAAATAAAACTCCTGTCGATAGGATTTCCTGTCAAATTCCATAATGAGTGCGTAGGTATCAGTGGGTAGCAGCAGAATCGAAGGCCGCGCCGGTCCGCCCACCCGGAACGTGCGCAACGGCCCAGAATTACTGCCGACCAGCACGAGCGTTGCGCCGTTAGCGTGTTGCAAACAGGTGACGGATTTGTTGTCGCCGGTCAGGTTGAGCGTGTGCCGGTCGGGGGTGAAATGCCCCCTGCCGTCGCCCCGTAGGAGCAAACTTCCCTGCGCATCGTAGCGGCCTACGTTCACTTCGGTCGCGAACGAGTTGCCCACCGCCAGCACGTCGGGGTTACCGTCGCCGGTGAAGTCGGCGCAGAGCATCCCGTAAATTGGGGCAAATTGTGCCTGTGTCGACAACGCGCTGATAACGAACTTGCCCCCGCCCCGGTTTTCAAGGTACGACGACGCAAAACGCTCACTCCGAACGACGTAGGCATCGGCAACTTCGTCGGCGCGGAATGATTCGCGAAAGGTGGGTTTGGCGTATTCTTCGTAGGTAGTGAAGCGGGCACGCATGGCCGCCATCTGTTTATTGATGTCGTCGCGGGTGTGGACGGTGTACTCGTCGCCGTCCTTGAAATGGCACATGACGGGGTCTAAACGGCCGTTTTTGTCGTAGTCTTTAGCATAGATGCACACGGGTTCGTCGGCGGTGGCGTGGTAGGGACTGTTCAGGCCGAGGTTGCCCGCGATGTAATCTGTGTCGCCGTCTTTGTCGAAATCACCCCCGACCAGACTGTTCCACCAGCCCGCCGTGTGCGTCAGCCCGGTTTGGGCGGTTACTTCGCTGAAGCGGCCATTTATGTTCCGAAAGAACCGGATGGGCATAAATTCACCAACCACAATCAAATCGGTCCAGGTGTCGTTGTCGAAGTCGGTCCACAACGCCGACGTGACCATGCCCAAACGCGAAAAGTTGACCCCGGCCCGGTTCGATACGTCCGAAAATCGGCATCGTTTCTGCTGACCTGGTCCGGTAAATGAATCGTTACGAAGCAAATAACTCCGGGGCGACAGCGGGTACTCACCGGGGCAAACGCGCCCGCCGACGAACAAATCTAAATCGCCATCGTGATCATAGTCAGCCGCCACCACGCTCGACCCGCTGGCATTGACCGGTGGGAGAGCACTCCGCGAGCGCGCAAAACGACCTGTGCCGTCATTGAGGTATAGCCGGTGCTGATAGGCAGCGTCGCCCTGCTTTTTTGCCGATGCGCCCCCGCTGACCACGTACAGGTCCTGATCGCCGTCATTGTCAGCATCGAAGAACAGGGCACCCATGTCGTCGGCCAGCGAATCGGTGCCAACGGTTGTGCGGGTGAAAGTGCCCGCTTTGGTTTGCACGAACAACCCACCGGTCGCGTTGGCGGCACCGCCCGCGTAAAAATCGTCCAGCCCGTCGCCGTTAATGTCGCCGACGGCCAAACCAGGTCCGTTGTGTGAGTTGAGGTGCGGCAGAAGCGGTTGCTCCCGGAAATCGACAAATTCGTCTTCGTGGTGCTGGTAGTGGATGTTGAGGTCATTGCCACACTCGGTAAACAGCGGAACGGGACGTTCGGGCTGGAATTTGTTTCTCGGCGGATGCGCATTTCGGTAGTTCAGCGTCAGAAACTGGTTTGATTTTGGGTTCCGCAACGTTTCTTTCCGACCGTCGGGCCAGCGAACAGTTAGGCTGTCGACCGGGCCGGTTTTCAGTCCGAAATGGGCGTTTAGCTCCACCGTAGACAGATACCCGCGATACGGCGAAACGTACTGGTATTGCATCGTTCCCCCCTGCCAGAGCCAGATTTTCGCGCCCAGCCCGTCGCGGTTGTCGGTTGGTCCCGTCAGCCCGACGCGCAGCCAGTTCGGAGCATTGGGTTTCTGGCTGGCCCGGTTTTCGTAGATGGTGGCTGGCTCGTCTAAATTATTAAACACCAGATCTAAATCGCCGTCATTGTCCAAATCGCCGTAAGCCGCGCCGTTGGCGTAGCCCGGTGTATCCAATCCCCACTGCGCCGACACATCGACAAACATGGGGTTGGTGGCCGACGTATCGGCGCTAGTGTTTCGGTAGATGTAGCTATGAACCTGGATGCCCGGCAGTTTACCCAACTCGGCCAAGCGTTCCTTCCGGTTTGCGTCGGGCGTGCCCATGAACAACGCCCGCTTACCGTACATGATGAAATCTAAATTGGTGATGTCCTGCCTGTAGCCATTTGCTACGAGCAAATCTTTCCAGCCGTCGTTATCGTAGTCGGCGAAGAGGGGACTCCAACTCCAGTCGGTGGCCTGCACCCCGGCAAGCTGACCTACTTCGCTGAACGAAACCTGCCCGTTGAGGTCAGGGCCGTTGTTGAGTTGCAGCGTATTGCGGATGTACTGCGGTTCGTAGCCATACGCAATGTTCTGCTGAAACTCGTCGTAGGTGTTGCCCATCATCGTGAGTTTCCAGCGTTTATTGTCGGGCGGCAGCATGTCCACCACCATCACGTCGGTCAGGCCGTCGTTGTTGATGTCGGCTACGTCGTTACCCATGCCGTTGTGCGTCTGGTGGCGCATCAGCGCCCCGGCTTCGTTGCGAAAACCCGTGTGGCGTCCTCGCGCATCATGCTGGTTGATCCAAACCAGATCGTTGGTCAGAAAATCGTTCGAGACGTACACGTCCGGCCAGTCGTCGTTGTTCAGATCGCTGATGGACACGCCCAACCCGAAGCCTTCGATGGTGATGCCTTCGGCCCGCGATACGTCGGCGAACGTTGGTAGTCCAGCCGCGCCAACGCCGTTGTTTCGGTAGAGTTTATCGGTCGTTGAGGACTGCCCATCGGTTTGTTTAGGTCGCGAATTATTGCGGTTGTAGTTAACGATGGAGTTGCGCAGCAGGTACATATCCAGATCACCGTCGCGGTCGTAGTCGAAGAATGCGGCCTGAATATCGTAGCCATCGTCGGCTAAGTTCATCGCGTCGGCGGCTTCGCGGAAGGTTGGGATACCATCAGCGTTGAGACCGTTGTTAATGAAAAACAGGTTCCGCATGGCCGACGAGGGAGTTTTGCGATGACCCGCCCGGCAGATGTAGATATCCTGAAACCCATCCTGGTTGATGTCGACCACGCTTACCCCGTACTGCCAGCCATCGGTTTTCAGTCCCGCCCGCTCGGTAATGTCCTCAAATTTTGGCCCGTCTTTACCCGGTACGGTTCGGTTCAGGTACAGCCGGGCCGGAACCTGATTACCCGTGAAAAGAAGGTCCAGTAGTTTGTCGTTGTTGACGTCGCAGAGGGCCACGCCTGCCCCGTTGAACTTGTACTCAAAGTCCAGAATCGTGATCGAATCGTTGGGCGTAAGCTGGTTAACAAAGTCGACCCCCGTCTCCGACGCGCTCAACTGCCGGAACAGCTTTTGGGAGCCGGTCAGGGATTGACAAGTACTCAGGCCAACCGCCATTAATAGTAGCAGAAAGACACGTACCGGATAACACAAACTCAGCATTCGTTTTGGACTGTTTTCACCAATATATAAAAAATTGGGACGACGCCACGTTGGCATCGTCCCGTAAATTAATCGTCTTTTAACGATCAATACCCCGGATTCTGTTTCAGCACACCACCACTCCGGTCGATTTCGGACTGCGGCAGGGGAAAGACGTTGAACCGGTCGTTCCACTTACTGCCGAATACCTGCGGACCAATGCCCCAGCGCGTAATATCGAACCAGCGGTGCGGCTCAAATGCCATCTCAACCCGCTTTTCGTGGCGCAGGGCCTGACGCGGATCGGCGATGGTAGTTGGAGGCAAGCCCACGCGGGCACGAATCTGACCGTTGATAATGGCCAGCCCCTCAGCAGTGCGCCCGGCTTCGATCAGGGCTTCAGCATTCAGCAACTGCATTTCGGCGTAGCGGTACCAGCGTTCGTTGTTGAAGTTGGCCTGTCCGTGCGGAGCGTAGGCTCCAGCCACCACGTTGTTCTTGCCGCCGTATTTTTTGACTGTGTACCCCGTTGATGACCAAGTTTCGTTATAGGGTACCTCAACCACCGCGCCCCCGTTGATGGTGTAGTACATATCACCTTTTTGGTACAGCGTGGCGCTGAGCCGGGGGTCGCCTTTTTCAAATTCATCCACCAAACTTTTCGTGGGCGCGTACCAGCCCATGTGCCCGCCCGGTGCGCCGGCCGCGCTGCTGGCATCCCAGTACCAGACCCGGCCTGTTCCCTGCGAAGCTTTGAACGCTTCGGAGTGCGTATCGTCGAACACCCACAGGTTGTCGTCGGAGAACGGCCCGCCGTACTGCACCTCGAAGATGGACTCCTGTCCGTTTTCCCGGTTGAAGGCGAACGCATCGTCGTAGCTCGGCCAGAGTTTGTAGGCGTTGTTCTTGTTCACGTCATCGAAGGCGGCAATGGCGGCTGGCCAGTCTTTTTTCCAGACGTTCACCTTACCTTCAAAGGCGCGGGCGGTCCATTTGGTGACCCGGCCCGTGTTGCCCGCGTCCCAGGTGGCGGGGAGTCCGGCGTAAGCATCCTGCAAATCTTTGAGGATGGCCGCGTAAAGCTGCTCTTTGGTGGCGTTGGGCGTGGCCAGCGTACTGATATCCTTTTGCACTTCCAGCACCAGCGGGGGCGTGCCCCACATCTGGAGAGAGAAAAAGTGGAAAAACGCCCGCAGAAATTTCCCTTCGGCTATGTACTGCGTTTTCTGCGCATCCGTCAGCGAGTTTTCCCCGGCCGCGTTTTCAATCACCAAATTAGCCCGCAGAACGCCCTTGTATACCTGGGTGTAGAGAGCCGCGAACGGCACATCGGAGGCCCGGATCAGCAGTTGGTCGAGGTCACGCGCCCGGCGCAGGTCGCCCTGGTTATCGGCTTTGGCGTTGACTTCCACGTCGTCGGTGGTGGCTAATGAGATGGCCCAGAACTCACCCCGCTCACTGAGGGTTTCGGTGCTGGTGCCCCAGAAATCCTGAATGGCTGAGTAGCCCGCGAACACCGCACCGTCAAAATCGGCCTGGGTTTTATAAAACGTGGACGTAGTCACCCGGTCGAGGGGTTCGAGGTTCAGCCGGTTACAGGCCTGCACAATGGCAAACGACGCTATTGCGGTCAGGCCGACGGCTTTGAGTAAGGTTGTCTTTTTCATGGATGGGTTGAGCGGGGTTAAAACGTGAAGGACCAGCCAAATTGAATGATCCGGGGCTGGGGCGAACTACCCGAATCCATGCCGGTCGCCAGCGGAAACTCCCCTTTCTGGTAGCTGAAGCCGCGCGTTACTTCGGGGTCGTAGCCGGTGTATTTGGTAAAGGTCAGCAGGTTCTGCGCCCCAATAAACAGCCGCGTGCTGGCTATGTATTTACCGGTAA
Organism: Spirosoma arcticum; assembly: GCF_054779955.1. Taxonomy (NCBI): domain Bacteria; kingdom Pseudomonadati; phylum Bacteroidota; class Cytophagia; order Cytophagales; family Cytophagaceae; genus Spirosoma; species Spirosoma arcticum. Next base: position 56,986 of record NZ_BAAGXG010000007.1, on the reverse strand, counting down.
CCTTCTGGAGTACTGCCGCCGGAATCGTGTAGCCGATCTGAACGTTCTTAAGCCGCAAAAACGATCCGCTCTCCACCCAGCGATCCGAGAAACGGGTGTTGGCATTGGGGTCGGTTAACGTGGCGCGGGGAATGGTGTTGCTGGTGCCGGGACCCGTCCAGCGGTCCAGCACACTCGTCAGTTGGTTGTTGCCCCCGTTCATGCTCGTCAGGCTTTGCCGGGCTGCATTAAAGATCTGGATGTCGCCCACGCCCTGAAAGAGCGCCGAGAAGTCAAACCCCTTGAAGCCCGCCGACAAGTTGATGCCGTAGTAATAACTCGCAATCGGACTGCCGATTCGGGTGCGGTCGAGCGCGTCTATTTTTCCGTCGCCGTTCACGTCCTGAAAGCGAATGTCGCCCGGTGCCGCCCCACCCGAAAACGCATCTTTCGGGGCTGCGTCGATCTCGGCTTGGGTCTGGTAAATGCCGTCGGTTTTAAAGCCGTAGAAATAGCCCAGCGGTTCGCCAACGGTGGTGCGGTTGGTTTGTCCCCCACCGATGCCGGAAATGATTTCGGGAATACCGCCTAAGGATATTACCTCATTTTTTACCGTCGTGATGTTACCCCCAATGCCGTAGCGCAACTCGCCGATGCGGTTCTGGTAGTTAATGGCCAGTTCGATGCCCGAGTTGCGGATGGAGCCGAGGTTATTATCGGCGGGCAGGAAATAGCCCGACGTGGCCGGAATAGGCTGGCTCAGCAGTACGTCGTTGGTCGTTTTATTGTAATAGTCGAACGTCAGGTTGATTTTACCGTTGTAAAGGCTCACATCGGCTCCGAAGTCTAACTGAGTGCTGGTTTCCCATTTCAGATTGGCGTTGGCAAACGTAATCGGGGCCGGGCCGCGTACCACCGTCTGCCCGCTCCCGATGGAGTAGAAGACGGTTGTGGCCAGCGAGGGCAGGTAAGCGAAGTTCTGCCCCGTAAACTGGTTGCCCGACTGTCCCCAACTGGCCCGGATTTTGAAGTCGCTGATGGCTTTTATGTCCTTAATAAACGATTCCTCGCTCAGCCGCCATCCCGCCGAGAACGACGGGAAAATGCCCACCCGGTAGCCTTCGGCGAAGCGCGACGTGGCGTCTCGCCGGACGTTGAAGGTGAACAGGTATTTGTTGTTGTACGAGTAGTTGACCCGGCCCAGAAATCCGCGCAACGCCCACTGATCGGCTTCGTTGGCCGAGGCTACATTGGTGGCGACCGACGCAAACCGGATGGCCGTGTTGAACAAACCCCGACCCTGCAACCGCAGTTTATCGTAGCGGAACGCGGTTTCTTCGTAGCCGCCCAGCACCGTCAGGTCGTGCTTGCCGAAGGTACGCTGAAACGTCAGGGTGTTAGTCAGGTTGGTGGTCAGTTCAATGGGGCGCTCCTGCACTAACAGCGACAGGCCGGGTGAGTTGGAGTTTGTGTAGTCGCCCGCGTTCTGGAAGTAAAACCCGTCGCCCACGTTGTAGTCGGCCCCGGCCGTTATCCGGTAGCGTAACCCTTTGATGGGTTCAAACTCACCGTAGATACTGCCCAGCGCCTTGCGCGTCACGACCCGCGTTTCGTTGGCCGACAGTTCACTGCGCCAGACGTAGTTGGTGCCCGTGGCCCCGTCTCCGCGCGTGGTGGCGTTTTCAGGGTTAAAACCGGTAGGATTCGTTGGGTCGTAAATCTGAAAGTAGGGTGCGTTATTGGCGCTGCCCCAGGCGGCAAACTGCGCCCCTTCCGACTGCACTAAGCGGTTGGTGGAACTCAGCAGGAGCGATTCGCCAAACCGGAGGTAGTCGCCAACCCGCATGTCGGAGTTGGCTTTGATCGAAACGCGCGAAAATCCCTGCGCCCGCTCCACGCCACTCTGCCCCAGATAGCCAGCCCCGATGTTGTAATTAGCAGTTTTACTACCGCCATTGACCGTGATGTTATGGCTTTTCATAGAGCCGGTTCGGAAAATAGCATCCTGCCAGTCGACGACGGGTTTTCCGGCGAAGGCGCTCAGGTCGCGGCCCAGTTCGCTTTGGAGAGCGATGTACTGGGGCACGTTGAGTACATTCAATCGCCGGTTCTCGGGCACGGTCTGCACCCCGTAGTAGCCGTCGTAGTTGACCGACGTGCGGCCTTCTTTGCCCCGTTTGGTGGTCACGATGATGACTCCGTTAGCGGCCCGCGCCCCGTAAATCGCCGTTGCGGACGCATCTTTCAGCACGTCCATCGACTCGATGTCGTTGGGATTTATGCCCGCTAAGGGATTTGATTCGGTGGCCGAAGCCGTGTTGACCGAGATGTTGGAGGTCTGAACAATGGGTACCCCGTCGATTACCCATAGCGGCTGGTTGTTACCCGTTGTGCCCACGCCCCGGATACGAACCTCAATGGGTGCGCCCGGATCGCCACTGCGGTTGCTGATCTGCACGCCCGACACCCGTCCGGCCAGGACCTGATCGGGATTGGTGTAGGGCCGGTTGACGAACTCTTTGTTGGTCACCGAACTAACTGCCCCGGTCAGATCAACCTTGCGCTGCGTACCGTAGCCGACCACAACCACTTCATCGAGTGCCTTCACGTCGGCCTGTAGCGTCACATTGGTCACGGTGCGGCTGCTGACGCCGACCTCCTGCGTGAGGTAGCCAATGAATGAGACTACTAAGCGGGCATTGGTGTTAGGCACGTTGAGCGTGTAATTGCCCGATGCGTCGGTGACGGTACCTGTGTTGGTGCCTTTGAGCACCACCGACACGCCCGGCAGGCCCTCGTCGGTTTCGGCGGAGACTTTACCGCGCACCGTTATTCCCTGAGCCAGGGCGTTCGTCGCCAGACAAAGCAGAAATCCCAACGGTAAATACCAGACATTCCTGACTGATTGAGTAAATCTTTTCATAAGGTTAGATGAATAAGGTGAACAAGGCGATGCTGTAGAGTAAGGTGTGCAGGACGCAATATCGACAAAAACTAATGGGAGCAACCGATATTATTTTACCGTTTAATAATATAATAATAGTACCAGCTATACGTGACCACTGTTATACGCCTATGATGATTGTGAATAGGTTACGCCGTACTAAAAATATACTACTATATTTTTAGTTAAAAATCGTTAAGTATGGAATATGTCTGCTTTTACACTCATAGCTTTGTGCCTGTTCATCAAACCGCCCTCAACTCTTCCTTTTTATGAAAAACGTTTTCCTGCTGGCCGTGCTGTGTCTGCTGACGGCTGCGCTCTATGGGCAAAATGCGCCCGCTCCGGCTCGCTTCACGCTCCAGGGCCGGGCAGTCGATACGTCGGCGGCCCCGCTGGCGTCGTCCACGGTAATGCTGCTCAGTCCTAAAGATTCGTCGCTCGTTAACTTCACGCGCTCAGACGACAAAGGCGCGTTTACCTTCAAAAACTTAAAGTCGGGTACGTACGTGCTGAAGATTTCTTTCGTGGGGTTTATTCCCTACAATTTGGTCGTTCAGCCCACCGGAGAGGCCGTTGTGGACCTCGGCCCGTTGAAACTCAAGCCTATTACGCGGGAGTTGATGGAGGTGGTCGTACGAACGGCCAAAGCGCCCCTGACCATCAAGGGCGATACCATCGAGTACAACGCCAGTTCGTTTAAAGTGCCGCCCGGCTCAACAGTTGAGGATCTGCTGCGTAAACTGCCGGGTGTGCAGGTTGATGCCGACGGTAACATCCGGGCGCAGGGGCAGGAAGTGAGGAAGGTGACCGTCGACGGGAAGAGTTTTTTTAGCGACGATCCCAAATTGGCTACCAAGAACCTCCAAGCCGAAGCTATTTCAAAGGTGCAAGTCTTCAACGACAAGACGGAACAGGCCAAGCTGACGGGCATCGAAGACGGCAAGAAAGAGAAAACCGTGAACCTCGAACTGAAAGAAGAGTTCAAAAAAGGTGGTTTTGGGAAGGTGACAGCCGGAGTCGGCCCGGCATCCAACGACATTGCGCCCCGTGCCGAGATCAAAGGAAACTACAACAAGTTCGATGCCAAACGGCAGTTATCCATCATTGGGCTGGGTAATAACACCAATCAGGGCGGGCTGTCGTTCAACGATTACCAGGACTTCCGGGGCAGTAATTCGTTCAATTGGAACGACCAGGCCGATTTTGGTTTTGGCAATGGCCGGTTCTTTTCCTTCGGTGGCGACGATGACGAATCGCTTGGCATTCCGGTGGGGGGCGGTAGCGGGCGGGGTTTTTCCAATAATGCCGCTGGTGGCGCGAACTACAATTACGATACGAAGAAAGTTAAGCTCAGCACCAGTTATTATTTCAACCAGACCCGTTTGCAACTCGACGCCCTGCGCAACCGACGAAGTTTTCTGGAGAGTGGAAACGCTGCGCAGACCAGCTCGTTCCGCACAGTAGAAAACAGTAATCAGGTGAATTTTAACGGAAACCACCGCATCAGCATTCGTTATGAGAAAATGCTCGACTCATTGAATACCATCGTGTTCATTAGCAACAGCCGCCTGAACAATGGAAATGCCAGTTTGTTTCGCGGGCAGCGGCTGTTCCGCAGTACTGGAATGCCTGCTCCGGGGCCAACGCTTTCGGAAACCTTATCGACGCTTGACACCAGCAGTAACGCCAGCGAGTCGATGCAGTTTGGCTCGGCTAACACGCTGCTTTACCGGTTGAAGTTCAAGAAAAAGGGGCGGAGTTTGGCCGCCAGTGCTACGTACCAGATCAACACCAACGATGCCAGCTTAGACTTGAACTCGCGCAACGAATTTTTTCGGGCCACCACCGCGAACGACATGATTCGCATTATCCGGCAGGACCAGGGCACCAACAGCCTGCGTAATGAGTACAAGGCCAACCTTCAGTACGTGGAGCCGTTTGCCAAAAAGTACTTTTGGGAAACGTTTTATAACTTCAGCCTGCGCTACGACGAGGTCGACCGAAACGTATTCAACAAAGGTGATATAGACCAAACGCTCATTGATTCGCTGAGCCGGTATTATAAAAATAATTACCTGCTCAACCGGCTCGGCTCCAGCATCCGCTACACCTACAAAGGGCTGAACCTGTCGGCGGGGCTGGCGGGGCAGCAGTTCACCCTCGACGGCCGCTATGCTCCCGATCAGACAACGTTAGTGGACAGCACTATTCGGCGAACGTTCACAAATGTGATTCCGAACGTGTCGCTCAACTATGACCTGAAAAACAATAAATATCTCTACGGCGGCTACAACGTGAACGTCCGTATTCCTTCATCGCGCGATTTACAGCCGCTGATCGACAACACGAACCCGCTGTTTGTGCGGGAAGGAAACGCGACGCTGCTGCCCGAACTGCAACATAACCTGAACGCGGGGTTCAACTACTTCAACCCCGGCAGTTTCACCAACCTATACGTGAACCTGTTTGGTACGTATTACGTCAACCAGATTGTCTATAGTCAGCTTGTCGACACGCAAACGTTGATTACCCGCACCCTGCCCGAAAACCTGACCGGTGGCCGGAACGTTGGTTCGTATATTGGTTTTGGCTTTCCGCTCAAGAAAACCAAAGCCACGCTAAACCTGAATACAAACTTCAATATTGGCAGGAATCTAACCCGGATCAATAAAGAATTGAACGAAACGGATAATCAGAACTATAACGTCGGTGCCCGGCTCGACCTGACGCCAACGGAGTGGTTCACGTTCTACGGCAATGCGAATCTGGGTCGCGCCAATACACGTTACTCAATCAGTTCAGGGCAAAATCAGGTCATCATCAACAATAACCTCAGTGGCGACATGAACCTGAAACTGCCCGGTGGTTTCTACGTAAACACCAGTCTGAATTACCGCACCTTCAAAAATGAGCGCCTTGGCTTCAATCAGCGGATTCCCATCTGGAATGCGTCGGCTTATCATATTATGGGCAAAGCGCAAAAAGCTGAAATTCGGCTCTCGGCCTTCGACATGCTCAACCGCAACGTGATCGTGTCGCAGTATGCGGGTCAGAACTTTGTCTCCGATGAAAGCATTCGCACCTTAGCCCGGTATTTTATGCTGAGCTTCACGTATAACATGCGGGGCGTTAAATCTAAAATGCGGAGAGAAGGGTATTATTGAGAATCCCGCTGTTCTACCCCACCCCAACCCCTCCCCGTTGGGAGAGGGGCCATACATTGGTCAAGCCCCTCTCCCAACGGGGAGGGGTTGGGGTGGGGTAAACCGCATAAACTATAAAGCCATGAACCGTATTTTCACCCTGCTTCTTTTCACCCTGATTGCTGCCACGTCGCTGGCGCAGAACACCGAGGGTGTCGTCTCGTACAAACGCAAAACCTACTGGCTTAAAATCATCGGCCGGATGACGTACCTCAGCCAGGAAGAAAAGGACCGGGCGGCCAATACCTGGAAAAACTTCGAGGAAGAGAACAACGCCGAAAAGATGAAATTAGCGTTTAACGCAAACGAAAGCCTGTACACCTACGCCAGCGAGCAAGGCCAAACCGACGACGGGCAATATTCGTGGCGCAACCGGGAACTACAGTTGTACCGGAATTTTGAGAAGGACAAAAAGACCGAGGTGGAGGAAATGCTCGGTAAAACCTACATCGTGGAGGATTCACTGCACACGCCGGTCTGGAAAATTGGGAATCAGATCAAGGACGTGGCGGGATATATCTGCATGAAAGCGGAAACGCAAGACCCCATCAAAAAGCAAAAAATTACGGCTTGGTTTGCGCAGGATATTCCCGTTCCGGCCGGACCAGAGCGCTACACCGGACTGCCGGGCGTAATTTTGGAACTGGACCTGAACGATGGGGACGTGGTCATTGAAGCAACGAACGTAACCTTCCGAAAGCTGACCCCCGACGATCTGAAACTACCCAAACTGAAAGGAAAAAAAATCAACGGCGCGGCTTACGACGCTATGATCCATCAGCACATCACCGACAGCATGACCGCCCGCCGGAACCCATACTGGTCGATTCGTTATTGATAGCCTACAATGTCGGCGGGGCTCTGGATTGACAAGTTTAATCCAGTGCCCCGCCGTATTTACGCTACCGGATGGGCGAGTAATCCGTTGGTTTCATGTAGACCGACTCCACCTTCTCGGTCAGCGGTCCACCCTTCTCCGACTCTTCCTTTGCCTTCACCCAATTCGGGTCCTTACGAAAGTCGTCGAAGTGCTGCTTGCCCTCGGCTTCGGACGGGTGCGCCAGCATATAAATCAGTTTGGGTTGTTTGCCATCGGCTTCCGTCGTAATCCAGTAACCAACATGCGTCATGCCGTGCTTGCTGAACAACGCGATTGTGTGATCACGGAAACGGGTCAGCAGGTTGGTCAGCTTGCCGCGTGCGGGCGTGTAGGTACGGAGTTCGAACGTGCGTTCGGGCGACTTGGTCCCTGTTTTAATAGTCGGCGACAACTGCGACTCGGTCATGAAAATCTGATCGATATGGTCAACTAATTTGCCATTCGCTTCGGTTTTGGCCACCACCGCTTTCCAGTCGGGGTCGCTGCCAAACGCCTGCCATGAGGCTTCGCGGGCCTCACGATTGGGATAAGCGAGGATATAGAGCAGTTCTTTGCGGGATGTGTCGGTGGGCGTCCAGTACCCAATATTTTCCATGCCGTGTTTAGCGAACAGCTTGGTCGTGTACTGCCGGAAGCGATCCACAATTTCGGCGTACTTACCCGGCGTGGGGTAGTAAACACGGATTTCATATAGCTTGGTAGACGGTTTTATGGGGTTAGCAAATGCCACAGTGGTCAGCAGAATACCGAAGGTCAGTAGTAAAATCAATTTGTGCATAATGAAGCGTGAAAAGTACAGATTTAAGTCGATAGTGAGTCATCAGGATTGAAAAAGGAGCAACTGCCTTCATATTACTTGTAAAATACGCATCAACGCCTATTTTTGTCAGTACCCCATCTCGTAAACTTCACCAGTACAGTATGCTAAGCCGCGTTGCCAACTCCGTTTACTGGATGCACCGCTACATTGAACGGGCCGAAAATTACGCCCGATTCATGAGCGTCAACTTCAATCTTGCTCTCGACCTGCCCCCTAATGTCGATCAGCAATGGGAACCATTGCTGATTGCTACGGCCGACGACAAACTGTTTGCCAAGTATTATAAGGAAGCATCGCGCGAGAACGTCATCCAGTTCATGACCTTCGACAAGCGCAATCCCAATTCCATTGTGGCCTGTTTAAGCTACGCCCGCGAAAACGCCCGCACCATTCGCGAGGCTATTTCAAAAGAAATGTGGGAACACCTAAACCAGTTTTACCTGATGGTGCGCGACACGGCCCCCAAACAGCAGTGGGGGCAGAGTCAGACGCAGGGTTTCTTCACCGAAATTCGGAACGGTACGCAGCTTTTCTACGGCATTATCGACGCCACCATCACCCGCAACGAGGCCTGGCATTTTGGGCGGTTGGGGCGTTTTCTGGAGCGGGCCGACAAGACGTCGCGCTTTCTGGACGTAAAGTATTTCACGCTCCTGCCCGAAATTGATGCCGTCGGCTCAACGCTCGATCTGATGATCTGGTCGGCCGTGCTCAAGTCGGTCAGCGCGTATAATATGCACCGCCAGCAGTACCGGTCGCTGACACCATCGAGCATCATAGAATTTTTGATCCTGGATAAAATGTTTCCCCGCGCTGCGGCCCACTGCATCCGGCAGGCCGAACTGTCGCTTTACGAAATTTCGGGTAACAACATCGCACACGGCTTTGGCAACACCGCCGAGCGAGCGCTCAGCAAACTCCGCACCGACATCGAGTTCACCGAAACCAAGGATATTTTCAAAACCGGACTGCACCAGTACCTTGATCAGTTTCAAACCCGCACCAACGAAGCCGGTGCTGCCATCTTCGAGACGTATTTTGACCTGAAGCCGGTGGAGGTTTAAAGAGTGAAAGAGCGAGCGGATGAAAGAGCGAATAGCCAACGCTGGCCTTATCCGCTCTTTCATCCGCTCGCTCTTTCACTCATTGGCTCCGGTCCGGCGTTCCGGTTCGCTCTTTAATTAAAAATGGGGAGCGTCAGGGCCAGATAGGCCAGGCCCGCCCGGTTGCGGAAGCGGTTATTATCAGCGACGATGTCGCGGTTCTGGACGGTAACCTCCGTTGTGAGCCACTGATAACCGGCTTTGATGGCAAAGCGCTGATTAATGCGAACGCGGGCGTATACTTCGGTCGAGAGCGTACCGATGTCATTATCGCCCAGGAGCCGCAGATTCAACCGGCTTGGGTAAGCCCGCTGGAATACATTGGCACCCGCAAACGGAGCAATAACCGAGTCGGCTCCGCTTTTGCTTTTAATAGCGGAAAATAAACCCGTCGAGGATCGGTAGCGGGCAGTACGTCGGCGACCGAATGTCAATCCCATCAGATCGGCGCTGGCTCCCAACTCTAGCCAGCCCAGATTAACCTGCGCCCGGACACCCGCGTTTAGCGAAGTCATTGTCACATAGTCAAAACGCACCGTGTCGATGTTGTCGTTAATGAGCGGTCCCGACAACGCACCGAAACCAGTTTTACCACGAGTCAGGCGGGCGGGGGCCGTGTAATAGTTGAGATTATCGCCGTAGAACGCGCCTAAGCGCATGGTCCAGCCGAGCGAGAACAACTTGCGTTCGCCGACATTAATCAACTGGTAGTAGGTTATTGAGGGATTATAGTTGTTTGTCGAGTACCCCATTCCCACATCAACACCACTTTTTAGCCGGGCCGACACGGGCGATTGGGCGAAACTATGGACAGAAAAGAAGATCAGTAACGTAGTGAGCAATTTAGTCATGCAAACGAAGCAGGTTGTTTTAACGGGCAAAGATAGGCGGAAAGGAGGAAAGGGAAGAGGAGCGGGAAGAAAGGAAGTGCGTTGTGCATTTTTCCTTTCTTCCCGCTCCTCTTCCCTTTCCTCCTTTTATGCGTCCATCTTCAACACCACCGCACCCAACGGCGGCACGTTTATTCGGAGCGACTGCGGTCGGCCATGCCACATAGCTTCCTCGCTCTGAATAGGTTCAGCATTGGTGACGCCACTGCCATAAAACTCGATGGCGTCGCTGTTGAATAGCTCGTGATAAGCACCCGCCGATGGTACGCCGATGCGGTAATTAGCGCGGGGGACAGGTGTCATGTTGAGTACCACCAGAAGCGTGTCTTTTGGGTTGTTGCTTTTACGAACGTAGCTGACAATACTGTTTTCGCGGTCTGCCGTGTCGACCCACTGGAAGCCATCTTCCGTGAACTGCCGCTCATACATTGCTGGTTCGGTTTTGTAGAGCGTGTTGAGCGCTTTCACACAGGCCGCTGTGCCTTTGTGGGGCGCAAACTCCAGCAGGTGCCAATCTAAGCTGGTATCGAATTTCCACTCCGACGTTTGCCCAAACTCACCCCCCATAAAGAGCAGTTTGGTACCGGAGTGCGTAAACATGTAGCTGAACAGCAGCCGCAGATTGGCGAACCGCTGCCACTCGTCGCCGGGCATTTTACCAACTAACGACTGCTTGCCATACACGACTTCATCGTGTGAGAGGGGCAGCATGAAGTTTTCAGTATAGGCATACACTGTGCTAAACGTCAGGTTGTCCTGGTGGAACTTGCGGAAGGCGGGGTCGCGCTCAAAGTACCGGAGCGTGTCGTTCATCCAGCCCATCATCCACTTCATACCGAAGCCCAACCCACCTACGTACACCGGTCGCGACACGCCCGAAAACGACGTTGACTCCTCCGCAATCACCTGTGTATCGGGGAATTGGCTGTAGATGGCTTCGTTAATTTCTTTGAACAGCGAGACGGCGTCGAGGTTTTCACGACCGCCAAACACGTTCGGCTCCCACTCGCCCGCGTTCCGCGAGTAGTCCAGGTAGAGCATCGACGCTACCGCATCCACCCGCAAGCCATCGGCGTGGCAGCGGTCGAGCCAGAACATGGCGTTGGAGAGCAGGAACGACCGTACCTCCGGGCGACCGTAGTTGAACACGTAACTTTTCCAGTCGGGATGGTAGCCCTTGCGCCGGTCGGGGTGTTCGTAAAGGTGCGAACCGTCAAATTCGTACAGGCCGTGCGCATCGCCGGGAAAGTGGGAGGGAACCCAGTCGAGTAACACACCGATGCCCGCCAGGTGCAGTCGTTCGATGAGCTGCATAAACTCCTGCGGGGTGCCAAAGCGGCTGCTCGGCGCATAATATCCTGTAATCTGATAACCCCACGACGGCGCGTACGGATACTGCATGACGGGCATGAACTCGACGTGTGTGAAGCCCAAGTCTTGTATATAAGGCACCAGCGCATCGGCAATTTCGCCGTAGCTCAGTTCACGCTCCGGATTGCCGGGGTCGCGTCGCCACGACGACAGGTGCATTTCATAGACCGAGAAGGGCGCGTTGAGGGCGTTTTTCGCCCCTCGGTTGGCCATCCAGTCGCCATCCTGCCATTCGTGATAGGTGTCCCACACGACCGATGCCGTTTTGGGCGGAACCTCCCACCAGTGGGCATAGGGATCACCCTTTTCCACCTCGCGCCCGCCTTCGTGGACAATGAAATATTTGTAGGTTTCGCCCCGGCCAATGTGCGGAATAAACGTTTCCCAGATACCCGACGAGTCCCAACGGACGTTCATCGGAGCGCTGCCCCGATCCCACCCGTTGAAGTTGCCAATAACGGCAACGTAGCGGGCCGAGGGTGCCCACACGGCGAAATAGGTGCCCGTTACGCCGTTATGCTCCACGACGTGCGAACCGAATTTTTCGTACAGTTTCTGGTGTTTGCCCGCCCCAAACAGGTGAACGTCGAAGTCGGTAAATCGGGAATAAATGGGGTTGGTGGTTGGAGCAGGCGAATCGGCTTCGGGCGTGCTGGTTTGCTCAGCAGTGACCGGTTGAACGGTCGGTTCGGCCGGTGATGGTGCGGCTTCGGCCGTTGTCGGCGGGGTTTTTCGTTTTGCCATTAGTTAAGGGGAATCGGTTGCAGGAATGAACCCCATCAGGGGCGGAAAGTTAGAAAAAAAGCGGGAGGGAACTACGTGATAAGGATGTCGCACAACAAAATGTCCCTGCCACCAATTTTATTGGAATCGAAAAAAGCAACTCAGTTTCTAAATCGCTTTCAACGGGCGAAGACCAGCAGCGAACGCCGTGCCATTGCTGACCCGTATCGTCTTTACGCAACGGGTCTGATCTTCAACTCACGCTTCCGTTCCAAACGCTTTCTCAATCTGCTGACGCATCAGCCGGACGTAGCGCGTGGGAAACAGCCGCGTCAGCCATTCTATTTGGCGGGCGTCGGCCCCAATTAGCACACGGGCTTTGTTCTGACGGACCCCGTTCCAGATCTGGCGGGCGGCTTCCTGGGGCGTAGTTTTGGCCGCTTTCTCAAAACTAATAGCTCCCTGCCGGTGCATGGCGTTGCTAACGAAGCCGCTCTTGCCAAGGCGTGCATTGGTGGCGATGTTGGTTTTGATGCCGCCCGGATGTACACAGGTCACGCCAATGTTCGTATCCAGCAACTCCATCCTGAGCACGTCGCTGAATCCGCGAACGCCAAACTTAGCCGTGCAGTAAGCTGATTGATTCATCACCCCCGCCAGCCCAAATACACTCGACAGGTTCACGATATGACCCGTTCCTTGTGTCATCATGAAGGGCAAAAACGCCTTCGTCATCCGCACCACGCCCCAGAGATTGATATTCAGCAGCCACTCGAACTCATCCAACTCGGTTACGGAAAACGGACCGCTGCCCAGTGCTACCCCTGCATTATTGACCAGAATCAGCCGCTGGTTGGCTAAAGTCGGAATAGTTTCGTCGGCGAACGCACGGATTGCGTCGGCGTCAGACACGTCTAAGTAGGTGGTCGTAACCTGGCCCGACGCCTGCTGCCTGGTCTCGGCCAAGCCCCCTTCGTTTATATCCGTTGCGATGACGTGTGCGCCCTCAGCGGCTGCTTGAAGGGCAAGCTGACGACCGATGCCCGACCCGGCTCCGGTGATAATGACGGTAGCATTCTGGAAGGGGTTCATGGGGAGAAGATCGTAGTTAGTCAGGAATGAGGCTGGGTTACGCACATCGTGCCGGGCTACTTTCCCTTCAACAGCCCCGTTTGCAGCATCGGTACATCGGGTAGGACATCGCCGTCACTCAGGCGAATTTTCTCAATCTCCCGGACCACGTCGATGATGCCCTTCAGCGGGATTTTTACCCATGATGGCCGGTAGCTGATTTCGTAACCTAATTCATACACAGCTTTTTCGAGCAGATAAATCAGAAGCAGGAAATTGGTTTCATTATTGTTTTTGAAGAGGGGGTGCGGGGCGCCAAAAACCTCGAAATAAGCATTCAGGAAGGTGTCGCGGATGAGGTTGAACCAGCGGTCCGACACGCGCTGTAGGTGGTCGGGATCGAGGCCTTCGGTTTCGGCGGAGTTAAATAACTTGGCCGAAACGGCGTAATGGTACGAGCGGATCATCCCGGCGACGTCTTTAAGGGGCGAGTGTTTGATTTTGCGTTCGCTGATGCTGGACTCCGGTTCTCCCTCGAAGTCGATGATAATGAAATCGTCTTTGTTATCGTCATTCGTTATGGCCAGTACCTGCCCGAGGTGGTAATCGCCGTGAATTCGGGTGCGCAGCGAGCCAAGCGGGCGGGTGCGAAAGTCGGCGATGAACGTCTCAATCATCTCCCGCGCTTCCATAAACACCCACGCCAGGCGCTGCGCCTGCGGATCGAGTTTGGTGTAGTTGTCAATCAGCAGCGCGTACCGGCGTTCGAGGAGATCCTCAAACCGACGAATCAGGAAATCGCGGTAGTCATCGGTGAACGATTCGGGGGCAAAAGCCGGGTCCGATGGAATACCATCCCGAATTGGTTTGTACAACGCACAATGCATTTCCCCCGTTCGCTTAGCCAGCATCTCCACTTTCTCGAAAACATCTTCCCGAACGGAGAAAATTCGTTGCGGCACGGCGTATAGAAAATCGTTGAGGTAGTCACCGGTTTGTACCCACGAATCCATGTCGTTGGCCACCATCCGCTGCATCATGCCAAGCGTTACGTCGGGGATTTCGTTGCGCTGCCACACAATGCTACCTGCAAAGGCCGGAATATTGGCGAAACTGCTCTCGTCGGTCAGAAACCGGACCATATCTACTTCCGGGTTGGTTTCGCGGAAGAGTTTACGGTAGAGTTTCAGGAAATATTTATCGCCGAAGATCATGGCCGAATTACTTGAGTCGACCGGCAGCACCTGCGAACTAAGTGCCTCATCACCTTCGTCCATTCCCCTGCCCCGATGGAACAGAAGCTGCCCGCTGGCCTGACCCACTAACTGATTCTGCTGAATTCCCGCAAACAGCACCTGCCGGAAGCGTTCGTCATATATGGCGTCGATGAGCGTTCCTACGCGCCCGCCAAGCGTAGCGTCGCCGATGCGGCCCTTCTTCGGCACGTCGGCTAAGCGAAAAGATAGCGTTTGCGAGGCTCGGTCAGTGACAAATGAGAGCGGCAGCAGGTAATTTTCCGGGAGACCGCTGGCGTAGGTCGCTTCCAGAATCAGCAGGTACGCTACGTCACCGCCGGTTAACGGAAGCGCGTGCACTGTCTTGATGGTGAAACCGGATTGCGGACGGGCTTTACCGGCGAACCATCGGCAGGTGTTCACGTAGGACGGGAGCAGCGTCTGCGTCAGTGATGACCAGAAACTGGCGTCGGCGACGGCGTTGGGCCAGGTAACGGACGAAATAAAGGGTTGGGTTGTAAGCATGAAATAGAATCAGTTGAGAACCAAAAGAACCTGACAGAATGACGAGAACGTTTGATGCTCCTACAATAAAGTCAATAATTTCTTGACTATACAACACAGGCCGAAATGTGATGTTGCCAAAAAGTTGAGTCTGCCTGCTAAAAAGCTAACTGTTGTCCAATACTAAACACGTTTCATTCGCTTGCAACGTGTTTAGTATGTCTATTTTGGAGATCAAAGCTCTTTCAGCCAACTGCTGCTTATAAAAAAGCCGAACCGATCAGATCGGTCCGGCGAGTGGTTGTGCAGGGGCGGTTATTAATTACCGGCAACGAAGTCGGTTTGGACGATTCGGTTAGCCGCTGTGGATTGTTTCGTTTTGAGGGTGATGGTTTGGCGCGTCGTTTCTACACCATTCGTAATTTCGAGCACATAGTTGCCGTCGGGCAGTTCGTCCACATTCAACCGGGTGCGGAAAGAAGTCTCTTTCTTGCCGAGGTGCTGACTGTACAGCAGTTGACCATCTGAGTCTTTTAGCTGAACAGTGACCGAACCACCCGCCTGCTTGTCGAGCGCGATTTGGAGTTTACCGGTAACTGTCGAATAAATACCGGTCTTGTAAGTTGCCACCAACTGGCGGCCAGGTTTGGCTTCGCTCAGTGAAGCGGTGATAAACGTTAACGACAGAGCCAGGAACAGGGGTTTGATGAGCGTTTTCATGATTTCTGATGGTTGCTTGATTTGAGATGACCAACTGGGTTCCTCCCGATTGGTGAAACAAAGATATAGGCTACGATAAGTACTATGTATTGCAAAGTACTGGAACGGCTGATCTGTTGGATGAATGGCGTAAAGTGAGGACGACGGAGGAAATGGTACGAGCTACATGTGCGTACTAATGGGGTTACAGCCCGTAATTTGTCAGTAATAAAGCTGATTCCTTAGATGACAACACAGCCCCACGTACCCGTTTACCGCATTCCGTCGGTGTTTGTGCCGTTCAATTCGCTGATTGCCGCTGAGAGTACCCGCCACGGGGGCGTCAGTCCGGCTCCGTTTGCGTCGCTTAACGTAGGCATCAATACCGACGATGACCCAGCTAACGTTGAGGAGAACCGCCACCGGTTTTTTTGCGGTATTGGAGCCGATGCCTTTGGGTTTGCTTCATCACATCAGGTTCACGGCACCGAAGTCCTGAACGCTACCCAAGCCGGGCGGTTCGACGGGTATGATGCGCTCATTACCAACCGGCCGGGCCTGCTTGTTGGCGTGACTGTTGCCGACTGTGTTCCCATTCTTATATACGATAGCGAACACCGGGCGGTTGCGGCCATTCACGCGGGCTGGCGCGGAACTGTTGGGGGCATCGTCACAAAAGTACTAACGGCCATGCACCAGCAGTTTGGCACGCTGGGTGCACAGTGTTACGCCTACGTCGGTACGTGTATTGACGAAACCACATTTGAGGTAGGGGAGGAGGTGGCGGGGCAATTTGCGGCAGCGTTTGTGCAGGTTGACCCGCACAGTCAAAAGAGATATGCCAATTTGAAAGCCGCTAACGTACGTTTATTAAACGGTTCTGGCGTTCCAGCGGCCCAGATAGAAGTGTCAGGTTTCTCGACTGTGCTGAACAACCGCGATTATTTTTCGTACCGGGCCGAAGGCGGGCAAACGGGGCGGATGCTGTCGGTCATCGGTATGCATCCATAAACAAAAGTGAACCGGGTGAAGTTATGTCTCTGTTTTTCAAGTATATCATTCATCCTTTCACTCAACGTATTTAGCATCATGGGCATTTTGTATTCAATTCTCGTCGGAGCTGTCGCCGGTTTTTTAGCTGACCTCGTGTTCAAGCGGTTTTCGTTCTCGCTGATCGTTCAGATCCTGCTCGGCATCCTGGGTGGCTTCATTGGCGGCTATATTTTCGGTCGCGACGGTGGTTTAATCGACCAAATCCTGACGGCATTCGTTGGCGCGGTTATCGTTCTTGGCATTGCCGCCCTAATTAAAGGATCGCGTAAGACGGTGTAAAATAAAGTAAAAAAGGGAAAAGGGCCTATGGATTGCATCACGCAGTTCCATAGGCCCTTTTCCCTTTTCTACTTTATTTCAATAGCTGCCGCGAGATCACAACTTTCTGAATTTCGCTGGTTCCTTCGCCAATCGTACACAACTTGGCATCGCGGTAAAACTTCTCGACCGGATAGTCTTTTGTGTAGCCGTAGCCACCAAAGATCTGCACCGCTTCATTGGCTACCCGCACGGCCGTTTCCGACGCGAATAATTTAGCCATTGCTGACTCTTTATTAACCGATTTGCCCTCGTCTTTTAAATCGGCTGCCTGATACGTCAGCAGTTTGGACGCTTCAATATCCGTTGCCATATCGGCTAATTTGAATCCGATAGCCTGGAAGTTGGCAATGGGCTGACCGAACTGCTCGCGCTCTTTGGCATATGCCAGAGCCGCATCATACGCACCATACGCGATACCAAGACTCAGCGCGGCAATGGAGATCCGGCCCCCGTCGAGCACTTTCAACGATTGCACGAAACCGTCGCCCACTTCGCCTAACCGCTGACTGTCTGGAATGCGGCAATCCTGAAACAGCATCTCGGCGGTTTCTGAGGCCCGCATCCCCAGCTTATCTTCCTTGCGCCCACCCGAAAAGCCGGGCGTGCCGCGTTCAACGATAAACGCCGTGGCATTGCGCGATGTGTTAGGTTCTCCGGTCCGGGCGATTACCACGGCCACATTGCCGCTTCGGCCGTGCGTTATAAAGTTTTTGGCACCGTTCAGCACCCAGCCATCTTGCGGTCCGGCGTTCCGGTCTCTAACGGCCGTGGTGCGCATATTACCCGCGTCGGAGCCGGTATTGGGTTCGGTAAGGCCCCACGCGCCAATCCATTCGCCGGTGGCTAACCGGGGCAGGTACGTTTGCTTTTGTACCTCGTTGCCGAACATCAGAATTTGGTTTGTACAAAGCGAGTTATGCGCGGCCATCGACAAACCCACTGATCCATCAACCCGCGACAGTTCAACAATAGCGGCTACGTACTCGCGGTAGCCCAAACCCGCCCCGCCATACTCAACCGGCACGAGCATACCCATCAGGCCCTGATCGCCCAATTGCCGAAACAACTCGATGGGAAAGTGCTGCTCTTCGTCCCACTTGCGGATGTTGGGGCGGATGAGCCGTTCGCTCAGGTCCCGCACCGACTGAACGATTAGCTGCGAAAGACCCAGTCGATCAGAATGGCTTACTTGTTTTTCTACAATTTCACTAACCATATTGGCCGTTGATAAAGTGGTTGATTTAACGTAATAACAAACAAATACAATATCTTCTTCTATAACCACAATTTGGACAAAATAGATGCCAACCTAATCGAAATACCGATGGAACTACGTAATTGGTCAATTTAGAATGACTGAGTAACACCAAATTAAAGTCAGTGACCATCCGTACGATACTCACGTCAGATTGACCGGAGTTATGACACCCCGGCCACTAAGTCAATAATAAAAAGTACAACGTGGTGTGTTCGTAGAAAACTCCTATTTTTGTGATGATCCGATGCATTTCGGATTACTACTGAAAATAAGGAATCTTAACTTCTTTTTAGAAAATTTATGAAATTAGCAGTTGTTGGTACCGGATATGTAGGTCTTGTTACGGGCACGTGTTTTGCGGAGACTGGTAACCAGGTAACGTGCGTCGACATTGACGAACGGAAAGTCGAAAAACTCAACAACGGCATCGTGCCCATATACGAGCCAGGCCTTGATACGCTGTTTCACCGGAATGTGGATGAAGGTCGGCTGGCGTTCACAACCAATTTGGAAGAAGGCATTAAAGGAGCCGAAGTTATTTTTCTGGCGCTGCCAACCCCGCCGGGTGAGGATGGCTCAGCCGATCTGAAATATATTCTGAAGGTGGCCAGCGACCTCGGTCCGATTCTGGAACAGTACGCGGTCATCGTCGATAAGAGTACGGTGCCCGTTGGTACGGCCGAGAAAGTGCATGCCCACATCGCCGACAATGCCACCGTCGATTTCGACGTGGTCTCGAACCCGGAGTTTCTGCGGGAAGGCGTAGCCGTTGAGGATTTTATGAAGCCTGACCGCGTGGTTATTGGCACGAAGTCAGACCGGGCGAAGGCCGTGATGAACCGGCTCTACGCGCCGTTGGTTCGGCAGGGTAATCCCGTCATTTTTATGGACGAGCGTTCGGCAGAGATGACCAAATATGCCGCCAACGCATTCTTGGCCACCAAAATCACCTTCATGAACGAGATTGCCAACCTGTGCGAACGAGCCGGGGCCAACGTCGATGACATTCGGCGGGGCATCGGCACCGACAGTCGCATCGGCAAGCGATTCCTGTTTGCGGGTATTGGCTACGGCGGCAGTTGTTTCCCCAAAGATGTGCAGGCCCTGGCCAAAACAGCTAAGGATTTCGACTATGATTTCAAGGTGCTCAAGTCGGTAATGGAGGTTAATGACCGTCAGAAAACCAAGATGGTCCCCCAGATTCTGTCGCACTTTGGTGGCGATCTGAAGGGCAAAACCATTGCTATTTGGGGGCTTTCGTTCAAGCCTTACACCGATGACATCCGGGAAGCTCCCGCCTTAGATAATATTCGGGCGCTGGTGGAAGCAGGTGCGAAAGTAACCGTGTACGACCCCGAAGCGATGGACAATGTGCGCAATCAGATTGGCAATTCGGTTGCCTATGCCCACACAGCCTACGCAGCGCTGGACGATGCCGATGCGCTGTTCATCATCACCGAATGGCCGCTGTTCCGCACCCCCGATTTCGACAAGATGAATCTGCTCATGAAAGGCAAAGTCATTTTCGATGGCCGCAACGTGTACGAAATTGACCAAATGCGTGATATGGGCTATACCTACTACAGCGTTGGTCGCGAGACTATTCTGGCCCCGGTTGAACAAGCTGTTAAATAATGAACAATTAATAATGCGTACTGTATAATGCTGCCTGAATAGCCAGATTCATTATACATTGCGCATTATTCATTATACATTCCACTAAATGAAACGAGTTCTAATTACCGGCGGAGCCGGATTTTTGGGGTCACACCTGTGCGACCGGTTTATTAAGGAAGGGTATCATGTTATGGCGATGGATAACCTCATCACCGGCGACATTCGCAACATTGAACATCTGTTTCACCTGCCGAACTTCGAATTCTATCACCACGACGTATCCAAATTCATCCACGTGCCGGGCGACTTGGACTACATTCTGCATTTTGCCTCACCGGCCAGCCCAATCGACTACCTCAAAATTCCGATTCAGACGCTGAAGGTGGGGTCGCTGGGCATTCATAACTGCTTAGGTCTGGCGCGGGTAAAAGGCGCACGGGTACTGATTGCGTCCACCTCGGAAGTTTACGGTGATCCAACAGTTCACCCACAAACGGAAGAATACTGGGGAAATGTTAACCCAGTTGGACCGCGTGGCGTGTATGACGAAGCCAAGCGGTTTCAGGAAGCCATGACAATGGCCTACCACACCTACCATGGTCTGGAAACGCGCATTGTCAGGATTTTCAACACTTATGGCCCCCGAATGCGGCTGAACGATGGCCGGGTGCTGCCCGCTTTCATTGGTCAGGCACTGCGGGGTGAAGACCTAACCGTTTTTGGCGATGGTAGTCAGACGCGGTCGTTTTGCTACGTCGATGACCTGGTGGAAGGCATTTACCGGCTGTTACTGAGCGATCATCCTTACCCGGTGAACGTCGGAAATCCGTCGGAGATCACCATTAAGGAGTTTGGCGAAGAGATTATTAAACTGACGGGCACCTCGCAGCAGTTGGTATTTAAAGAGTTGCCCAAGGACGACCCTAAGCAACGGCAACCCGATATTACCAAGGCTAAGGCTATCCTGGGTTGGGAGCCGAAGGTATCGCGGGCCGAAGGGCTGCGGATTACGTACGAATATTTTAAAAATCTGCCCGAAGAAGAGTTGTACAAAGCGGCTTACCACCGGGAGTTTGTCAAGAGTTTGTAAACGCACCCATATTGTAGTCTACAAAATCGCCTTATATTTACCGGGGTAACCGCCTTGCGCTGTTACTTTTAGCTGTCTTATAAAAACCTGCGGACCTCGATGTGCGCAGGTTTTTTGTTGTAGCGCCTAAGCTCCGGGTTCGCCTGTGATCATGGTGTTTACAGCCGAACCTGGAGCGGGGCCGCCCGTGCGGTGCGGCATTACGCTAACTCAGCCGATCCTTAAAACTTTCGTAGCCGTAGCTCCGCACTAAGTCGAATTGGTCGTTTGTTCGCCAAACGCCAATGCTGGGCAGATTCACACCGTTGAACGTGGTAGTTTTCACCATTGTGTAGTGAATCATATCGTCGAAAATAATTTTATCTCCAACTTCAAGGGGCTGGTCGAACGAATAATCGCCCATGAAGTCACCGGCGAGGCAGGTCATGCCACCCAGCCGGTAAGTTGGTTTACCGGCCACAGGCTTGTAGTAAGCGCCCGAATAAACACTGCTCAGGATGCGCGGTTTGTAAGGCATTTCGAGCGTGTCGGGCATGTGGGCGGCAAACGAGGTATCCAGAATAGCCACGTCGATGCCCTGACTGTTGAACACGTCGAGCACGGTGGAAACCAACACGCCCGTTTGCCAGGCAATGGCCGAGCCGGGTTCCATAATCACGTCGACATTGTATTTCTCACGGAAGGCTTTCAGCAGCCTAATCAGGTGTTCTGTATCGTAGCTTTCGCGGGTCATCAGGTGGCCTCCGCCCAGATTCACCCACTTCGCCTGGTGAAGCAACTCACCGAATCGGCTTTCGAGTTCGGTGAGCGTACGCTCTAAGGTAAACGAGTCGTTTTCGCAGAGCGTGTGAAAATGGATACCGTCTAATCCGTCGGGCAGTTGATCGGGCAGTTGGTCGCGCGTGGCACCTAAGCGTGAACCCGGTACGCACGGGTTATACATGTCCGTGGCTACTTCCGAATACTGCGGATTAACCCGGATGCCGCAGCTAACAGTTGGTGACGGTCCGCCGATGCGGTTTGTAGTTTGTAGTTTGTGGTTATATTGCGCAACCCGGTCTTTAAACCGTTCCCACTGACTCCACGAATTGAACGTCAGGTGGCTGCTGCGTTGCATTACTTCGTCAAAATCATGGTCCTGATAAGCGGGTATGTAGGTGTGCGCTTTCACGTCCATGTACTCATTGACAAGTTTGATTTCGTTGAGCGAAGAAGCCGTTGCGCCACTCAGGTATTCGCGCACGATGGGAAACACGCTGTACATCGAGAAGCCTTTCAGAGCCAAAATAATGGTTACCCCGGCGGCTTTCTGTACTGAATCAATCAGTTCGAGGTTTTGGCGAATTTTGGCTTCTTCAAGCACAAAGCAGGGCGATGGTATGGCTGGTTCGCTGTTATTATCGAGGTGTTGCAGTAAGGTCGTATTCATCCCGCAAAGGTACGAAACTAACGGCTTTTGGAGCGGTAGTTATTAAAACCGAACGGTACCATGAGGTTGTATTTGACGTTTACCGGCCGTCCCGACTGACTTCCCGGTTTCCAGTTGGGCATGGCACTAATTACGCGCACAGCTTCTTCGTCGCAACCATAGCCAACTCCTTTAAATGCAGCGACATCGGTAATCCGGCCGTCGTTTCGGACGATGAAACTGACGAAGACCCTACCCGTAATCTTGGCTGCGTAGGCTGCTGCCGGATAGCGAACGTTCGTTGCCAGATAATCCTGAAAAGCCCCCATACCACCCGGAAATTCAGGTTGTTTTTCAACGACTGTGAATATTGGCTCATTACCTGAATTGTCGGATTGCGCAAAGCCATAGTTAACCGAAATAAGGAGCAGCAAACCGACGGTCAACGAGAGCACACGAGTAAGTGTCGAATGATGAGCAGAAAGAAGTTCGTTTCTGGTAGACATGGGCGGATGTAATTAAGGAATGCGTTCGTGTATGAGTGCTTAGTCGTGGTAAAAATAGCCCACGCAAACAGACACGTCTTTCGCTGGGAGCTTCATTTTGGCGGGAACACAACGGGTAAATTATATTTCACCCAAATAAGCTTGCCCGATTGGGTGCTTGGTTGCCAGCGGGGCAAACTTCGGGCGACGCGCAGGGCTTCTTCGTCACAACCATACCTTAAGCCTTTCAATACCTTAAAATCCGATGCATTTCCAACCGTATCAATAACGAACGAGATAAATACCTTCCCCCTGATTTTGGCTTTGGCTGCTGAATCGGGGTAGCGCACATGCTGCCGTAGATACTCGATCAGTGCTTTGGAGCCACCCGGAAACTGAGCCTCTACTATATTATTATAAAACCCGGTCGTTTGCTGAGAGTCTGACTTGGTCTGCTGCGCGAATGCAGTTAAAACGGATAGAAACAAATTGACCACCAGCCACAACGCACGGCTGGACAGTTGTCGATGGGTAAATTTTGTAGACGCAGCCATTGGTTTGGGGTTGGTGAGCAATAAAACAACTTGGTTTCACTCCAGCGCAAACGCAATTGGCAGGTTGTACTTTACGCGTACCGCCCGGCCCGACTGCTTACCTGGTCGCCAGTGGGGCATTTTCTGGATCACCCGAACGGCTTCTTCATCGCACCCAAATCCAATGCCTTTCAACACCTGCACATCGGTCAGGCTACCGTCGCTGTTGACGACAAAGCTGACAAACACCCGCCCCGATACGCCCGCATTCGCGGCTGAGCGGGGGTAGTTCAGATTCTTAGTCAGAAACGTCCGCAGGGCATCCATGCCGCCGGGATATTCGGGCTGCTGTTCAACAACGACGAATAATTCGTCGGGTTTAGGCGCTACACCAATGGCAATTTCTTTAGCGGTTGGCACGGTGGCCTCCGGCGGAGCAATTACTTCAATGTCGCCGGTGCCTTCGGCTGTTTCCTGGCCAGATGTCGCGTTCTGAAGTTCTTCGACAGTAGGCGGGAGTGTTATCTCAACCACATCCGCTTCGGGCATTACGACCAGCGGTAAGTTGCGCACTGTATTAACTGCCGGTACCTGCTCCACGGGTGGTAGTGGCACGGGTAGCTCAGCCGGTGGCTCTTTCAGCTTCATAAGCTCCGTCTCAACCATAACCTGACTGGTTGAAAATGGATCGGTTGGAAAAAAGCGGGCGTAGAGCGTTGGCGCGGACAGGCCAACCAAAAACAAACCGACGCCCAAACCCAGTGCACGGGTGAGCGTCGGTCGGTAGTGCTGGCGCAGGTCGAATGCGCCGTAGGCCCGGTTGCGGGTCTGAAAAATGATTTCGTCGTAGGTCAGCGCTACGGCATTGGGTGCGTCGGCATGAAACATGGTACGGGTGGTTTAGCTATGTACCACCTCGATGTTTAGCCCGCTTTAATTCCACAAAACCAACTCACAGATTGTCGTACTGCTGCACTAAGGTCGCGGCATCAGCTTCTGATTTGAAGCTGAGTTTGTCCGCAAACGTCTTCAGCGCGTCGCTCCTGTTGTCGAGCGCGTCGAGCAGCGATTTTTTGGAAAGTTTCACTTTCGTAAGCTTCTGATCGGGCTTGAGCACGTAGTAGGTGTTGGCATCGGCGTAGGTATCGTAGCGGACACCACTCGAATAGGCTGCTTTGTAGTCGGCCGCCCGGAAGCTTTTAGCCACCCGTTTCAACAGCGCCGTTTTTCCTTCGTACAACACCAGAAAATACCCATCCCGCACAGTGGGATCATCTGCTTTAACCGTTGGAAAGCGCTTGAAAATGTACTCCCGGCCGTCGGTGTCACCGGCTGCGGAGGTGCTCAGCCGAAACTGGTTGACCGTTTGCTGGTTAATGATGATGGAGTCGTTCCCTTGTTTGGGCCGGAGCAGAATCAGCGCTTGTCGATGGGCATCGAACTTAATGGGTACGTCGGTGTACTTCTTGCCGTTCACCAGGTCGATTTGTCCCTTCGCCCACTCGGTCTGGAAATAAGGCGTACCGCGCAAACCCTCGTAGCGCGTGTCAATGCGCCAGATCATCGGAGCCGTGCCTACTCCGTTAAGGGCGTTCAACCGCAGGTTCATCTCCGGGTCGGCCATGGCATCAGGGCTGCCCAGGTGCTGATTAGGCGTTGCTTTTGGATCGTCGGCTTTAACTTGCCCGCGTTTAGCTACCTGCGTTTTTGTCGAATCAGGCGTTTGGGCTATTGTCCCTGCGGTCGATGCGATCAGCAATGCCGCCACGAATAAAGGTTTCATGCAAACAGCGTTGTAAAGTTGAGTAATTGACTAAGTTGGTGAGGCAATTTACTTATTAACTGCCCGACTACCAACGCATTGACTTAAATCGGGTATTCGTGCGGCAGTGGCACGTCGATCCGCTCCTGCACGGGCAGTCCCTGTTTGTTCATCTGCTCAATGAACGGATCGGGGTCGAGTTCCTCACAGTTCCAGACGCCGGGCTTCATCCACGCGCCGGTTAGCATGAGCATAGCGCCAATCATGGCCGGAACGCCCGTGGTGTAGCTTACGGCCTGCCCCCGCACCTCACGGTAGGTCTCGGCATGGTCGCAGTTGTTCCAGATGTAGTACGTCCGTTCGGCACCGTCTTTAACACCCTTTATCTGGCAGCCAATGCTGGTTTGGCCCGTGTAGTTTTCGCCGAGCGAATCGGGCGCGGGCAGCACGGCTTTCAAAAATTCGAGCGGAACAATGTTCATTCCCTGAAATTTTACCGGGTCGATGCGCGTCATGCCCACGTTTTGCAACACCTCTAAGTGCGTTAGATACGCCTGGCCGAAAGTCATCCAAAACCGCGCCCGTTTGAGAGTCGGGAAGTTTTTGACCAATGATTCCAACTCTTCATGGTAGAGCACGTAGGACTCGCGCGGGCCTATTTCAGGGTACTCAATTGATTTGTGAATGCTCATGGCCGGAATCTCGACCCACCCGTTATTTTCCCAGTAGCGGCCGGGCTGCGTAATCTCCCGGATATTGATTTCGGGATTGAAATTAGTGGCGAATGCCTTGCCGTGGTTCCCCGCATTGCAATCGACAATATCTAAATAATCCATCCGGTCGAAGTGGTGCTTGTTGGCGTAGGCCGTAAAAACCTGCGTGGCACCGGGGTCGAACCCGCAACCCAGCAACGCCATCAGCCCGGCCTGTTCAAAACGCTCACGGTAAGCCCACTGCCAGTGGTATTCAAATTTAGCAACGTCTTTCGGCTCATAGTTAGCGGTGTCCATGTAATGAACGCCCGCTTCCAGACAGGCATCCATAATGGGCAAATCCTGATAGGGAAGGGCCACATTGATAACTAACACTGGCTCAAACGAGCGAATCAGCCGAACCATTTCCGCCACTACATCGGCATCGACCTGCGCCGTCTGAATCGTTACGCCGTGCATCTGCTGAATTTCGGCGGCAATCCGGTCGCATTTTGCCTGCGTGCGGCTGGCCAGCATGATTTTGGTAAAAACGGTGCTGTTCAGTGCACATTTGTGCGCGACAACGCTTCCCACTCCGCCTGCTCCGATGATGAGCACATTTGCCATGTAGTTTAGATTTTAGTTTAGAATTGACTCGACCGTAAAGATAGGCAAAGTCAGGAAGCTGCTGAAAAATGCCAGTTGCCGCTTCAGTTACTTAATTAGATGAATCGTAACGCACAAATAAATTGCAGAAACAAAGATTTAGTATATTTGTTAAGTAGATAATCCCTCACGCTCAATCAACCCTCCCATGAAATTACTGTCTTCCTCCGGCTCGTTCGAGTTATCCATTCTCGGGTACGGCAGCGATGTTGCCACCTGGCACGAACGTAACAAGTTGTTGTGTCGCTTTTCCACAAACTGGCGTCAACAGACGGATTCGCAATCGGTACCGCTGAAAACCTGGGAAGTGAGCCGATTGCTGAACGGGCTGCGGCTGCTCTGGAACCGGGCGGTCAGCCACATCGACTTCACGTTTTCGGAGCCAGGTCTCAGCGTTGAAGCCACCGCGCTTCCCAACGAAAAATACCGGCTGCAAATTCAACTGGATCATGGGCTAACGCCGTCCTGGCACGCCTATCCCGACTTTCCTATGGAACTGGACGTGTTCCTTAACCGGGCACAGTTGCAGCAGGCCATCCGGGATTTGTCGAGCGAGTTAGCCAGCTATCCAGAGCGGTAGACCACTCGTCTTTCCGTCCCGATTGGCTTGATGGTCAGTTGCTTAACATGTAAAACTCATATAGTCGTCCCGATAACGAAATATAGTTGTATATTTAAATTGTAGGCCCGCAACTACTGCTACGCGTACACGCCGTTATTATGCTCCTTTCTGGTCAGCGCAGTTTTTTTGAACTGAACATTCTCGATTACGAACACTCGCCGGAGAGTCCTTCTTTGGCGGATCGTAACCTGCTGTGGGTAGCGGTTCGCTCCGGCTGGCAACACCATCAGTCCATGTCGACGGCGGCTATCCTGCATACTTACGAAGTCGAGTTACTAATCAACTGGTTTCGTCACCTGCATACCACGGGCCGACCGCAGGCCCGCTTGCTGTTCAGCGAACCCTGTTTGAGTTTCGAGTGCATCTCGGCCGATACGGATGAGTTTTTGTTGCAGATCAAGCTGGCGTACGAAGTGGCACCCGACTGGCACGATGATCCTTTTTCTCCTTTTTGGCTCCCGGTAGTCGTTCCGAAACGGAAATTAGTGGCTGCGATTGACCAGTTGGCCGATCAATTTATTCATTTTCCGGTACGCCGTTGACATTACTACTTGGTAACATCAACGCTATGAATCATATTTGCTCTTAAGCTGTAAATTCGGTAGAGTTGGTATACTACTTTAGCAGCTTGACGGGACCTATCAGTATACGCCTAATTAAAAACACAAACGGTTAATAGTATGAAAGTTGTCAAGCGTAGAAACCGCCAGATGACCATGGAACGCATCCTCCGTGCAATGGGTGATGTGATGGCCGAACGAGGCACTGAAAAAGCAGGTATAAATGCCGTTGCTGAGCGGGCTGGCGTAAACAAAGTGCTCATCTACCGCTACTTTGGTGGCTGGAATGGGCTGTTGGAAGCTTATGTGCAGCGTGGCTTTTTCTTGTCCATGTTCAACGAGAAATTTCTTGAATCGGTGCCGGAATCACTGCCCCCCGAAAATCGAAGCAAAGTTTGGTCGGAGTACACCATTCAGTTTATGCAGGAGTTTCGCGCCCGCAAGCCATCGCAGGAGTTGATTCGCTGGGAAATGAGCCACGGCGAAACCGACCTGGCCCGGCGGTTAGCTGAGTTCCGCGATCAATCGTACAAAAATCTGGTCGATAAGCTGGCTCCATATTCTGATTTTGACCCAATCGCCATTACCAGTCTGATGGTAGCTGCCGTTACGCACATGGTACTTATCAGCGCACAGCGCGACAAAATAGGGGACATTGACCTTCGCTCCGAAGCGGGTTGGGAACGGCTGGAAACCGCCATCCGCCGAATTTACTCGGGTCTTAACATTGCCCTCGAACGGGAAAATGCCAAGAAACTCGAACCGGTGAGGGAATAAGTAATGAATAATGGTCAACGAATAATGTATAATGACGCTGGAAGTTTCATTATACATTATTCGTTGACCATTCGGGGCCGCCCGCGCGGTTCATTGTTCATTAACTCCTCAATGGCGTCGGCTTCGAGCGGAATAGCCGCCATCAGGTCCACGTTGCCCGACTCGGTAATTAATAGGTTATTCTCCAGGCGGATTCCGAGTTTCTCATTGCGTATATAGATGCCCGGTTCAACAGTAAAGACCATGCCCGGCTCCATCGCCCGATATTTGTTGCCCACGTCATGAACGTCCAGCCCCAGAAAGTGCGACGTGCCGTGCATAAAATACGTCTTGTATAAAGGCGCATCGGGGTTCTGGTTGGCTACGGCCGTGCGGTCGAGCAGACCGAGACCAATCAGCTCGGACTCCATTACCTTCCCTACTTCGCGGTGATAATCATCCCAGAGGGTTCCGGGCCGCAGCATCTGTTTGGCTTCGTTCATCACGCGCAGCACGGCATCGTAAACCGCCCGCTGCCGCTCCGTAAACCGGCCGTTTACGGGTACGGAGCGGGTCATGTCGGCATTGTAGTTGGCGTATTCCGCTCCCAGGTCCAGCAGAATAACGTCGCCATTCTGGCACTGGGCGCTGTTGTCGATGTAGTGCAGCACGCAGGCGTTGGCCCCCGATGCAATGATGGGCGTGTAGGCGGCTCCCCGCGAGCGATTTCTGATGAACTCGTGCATCATTTCGGCCTCAATCTCATACT
This sequence comes from Spirosoma arcticum, assembly GCF_054779955.1. Lineage (NCBI taxonomy): Bacteria > Pseudomonadati > Bacteroidota > Cytophagia > Cytophagales > Cytophagaceae > Spirosoma > Spirosoma arcticum. The sequence continues at coordinate 27,969 of NZ_BAAGXG010000007.1, read as the reverse complement.
CCCAAACGCCCGGCTTGATGAAACGGAGTAACCGCCGGAACATAGCATCTGTGATGTTAATGGCGGTTTGCAGCAGTTCGATTTCCTGTGGCTGTTTGATGGCTCGCAACTGATGCATCAGCGGGGCCAATCGCTCCAGGTGGTGCAGTGGATACTGTTGCCGAAAGGCGTCGATGTAGCGGGCGTCGCGCGTTTGAACGGCCACGTCGGCGCGGGTGTGCTCGTTGGTGTTGAGGTACACGTAGTTGGCCTCAAAAATCATCTGCCCGAAAATCTGCTCAAACTGGCCTGTCCAGTACACCTGCTTTTCGGGCAGTCCCGTTACCTGCTCCGCTTCGCTTTTGGTAAGTTTATGACCCTCCCAAATTTCAATAAGTTCGCTGGTTTCGCGTAGAAACAGCACCTCGCGGAACTTGGGGTCGGGGTGGTCGGGAAACAGCACGAGCCGCGTTTCTTCCTGGTCGACGCCGGTGAGGTAGAACAGGTCGTTGTTTTGCCGGAAAACCATCGTACCGTCGGCGTTGGTCGGCATAATATCGTTGGCGTTGACAACTACTATCGATTTGGGTTTGAGCAAGGCCGTTAGCCGTTGTCGATTCTGAACGAAGAGGTGATTGTCGATGGGTAAATAGCGCATAATGGAGGTTGTCAACGTACATTTCCGGTTAAGTTTGCAAAGAAAACTAAAAGCCGCAGGAGTTTTTTGGTGTTATCGTGTTTAACTTCTTACGTGAACCTCGCGTAACCTACGTTGCAATTGCTTTTCTTACCTGTATGACATTCCGACTACCTCTTTTGCTTTGCCTGATTGCGCTTTCGGCCCACGCCCAGCCGAATCGTGGCGACGAACCGGCCGACCGGCCCAAATACTGGATTCTGCTCGATGCAAAAGATCAGTCGGTGGCTCCGGCGCTGTCGCCAACTGCGCTGAGCCGTCGTCAACTACAGGACATAACCATTGACGACACCGACCGGCCCGTTTCATCCGACTACCTACATCGGCTACGGCAGGTGGGTGTGCAGCCCGTTTGTCAGTCGCGCTGGCTCAATGCGGTGTCGGCCCGACTAACGGCGGAACAGTACGCACGGGTGGCGGCCCTGCCGTTTGTGACGTCAATTCAGACCATTGATCCGGCGATCATCATTACGTCGCTCGGTCTGCCTGCCGGGTCGGGTGAGGCCAATCCCATGCTGGCACCGGTGATGACCCAAATTCAGGCCCCTGATTTCGCCCAGGCCGGGCTGACGGGCCGGTTCGTAACCATTGGCGTGATCGACGCGGGCTTTTTCGGGGCGGACTCCGTGGGGGCGCTCAAACACGTGTTTGCCCGGCAGGGCGTTAGTCAGGTTCGTGATTATGTGAATGACAAGAAAACGCACGGCAACCTCTTCCGCACGCTCGAAACGATGTCCGATTTCCACGGTACGGAAGTGCTGGCGGCCATTGCGGGCAACGATCCCACCGAAAATGTGCAGTATGGTTTAGCCACCGACGCTAAATTTTACCTCGCCCGCACCGATCAGGGTAACCGGGAGTACCGGGGCGAAGAGGATAACTGGGTGGCCGCTATGGAGTGGATGGACAGCCTCGGCGTTCGGCTCATTAACACCTCACTGGGGTATGCAAAGGGCATGAGTAATCCCAAAGACAATTACGCGCCGAGTCAGATGGACGGCCACACCAGCCTGATTAGCCGGGCCGCGCAGATTGCCTCCGACAAGAAGGGTATTTTAGTGATCGTGTCGGCCGGTAACGAAGGCGACGACCGTTCGTGGCGCATCATCAGCACCCCCGCCGACGCGCAGGGCGTGTTAGCTATTGGGGCCACCAATTCTAAGCTTTGGAACCGAATTGGCTACAGCAGCATTGGTCCCGAAAGCTTGCCCTATCTGAAGCCAAATGTTTCGTGTTTCTCGCTCTATGGCACGTCACTGTCGGCTCCGGTCATTACTGGTTTTGCTGCCTGCGTCATGCAGGCCAACCCGAAGCTGACCAACAAACAAGTGATGGAGTTGATTGAGAAATCGTCGCATCTATATCCGTACGGCAATAACTACGTTGGCTACGGCGTCCCACAGGCCTCACGAGCTATTGCACTGCTCAAAAACCAGCCGTTGCCCGCCACTGCCCGGTTGGTAAGAGCGTCGGGTAAATCGGTGACGCTGCCGATTGCGACAACTGAAACGGCTATTTCAGTATTTCACAAAAAAGACGCCACGCACGTCATTCAACAGGAAGCAGCTAAAGTCACGAATGGCCAGTTGACGCTGCGCCGGGCGGCTGGCGAAAAACAAACAACAGTAGATGTGAAAAAAGAAGTGATTGAAGTGATTTGGGAGTAGACAGGCTAATTATGTTAGCGGTATTTTTACATTCAGAAAGTAGCGAAATCGCTGATAATAGTTAACCTAATCAAAACAATGCAGGTAACTGTTTCTGCCGGGGAGGAAGATGTAGCGAATGAGGTACGGAAATTAAAATCTGAAATGGTAAAGGCAATCTACATAGCCGGTTTTATTCACGCGCTGACGATTATTGTCGCGACCGCCTTCCTGATATATCAAGTAAATTAGTGAATACTATTTACTACAAATACTTCCCATCTTTCAAATAATTGGCCACGTAATCGGCAACGCCTTCCTCCAGGGTGTGGAACGGACGAACGTAACCAATTGAGCGGAGTTTAGCCATGTTGGCCTGCGTAAAATACTGATATTTGTCGCGGATGTCGGCGGGGGTATCGACGAAACTAATGTCAGGCTCAAGGCCCAGCGCGTGGAACGTATTAGTGGTCAAATCGCGGAAGGTGCGTGCTTTGCCACTGCCGAGGTTATAAATGCCGGAGTGACGCCGGTGGTGCATCAAAAACGAACACACTTCGACAACGTCTTTCACGTACACAAAGTCACGCATCTGCTCACCGTCGGCAAAATCGGGATTGTGCGACCGGAACAGCTTCATCTGACCGGAACTACAAATCTGCTTGTGGGCGTGAAAAATAACCGACGCCATCCGGCCCTTGTGGTATTCGTTGGGACCATACACGTTGAAGAACTTCAGCCCGGCCCAGAAAAACGGTTTGCGTTCCTGCTCCAACGCCCAAATGTCGAACTCGTTTTTGGAGTCTCCGTACGGATTCAGCGGTTTTAGCTGCGGAATCAATGATTCATTGTCATCATAGCCCAATTCGCCCAGGCCATACGTTGCCGCCGAGGAAGCATACACGAGTGGAATCTGATAGTCTATGCAGCGCTTCCAGATCTGTTTAGAATATTCGACGTTGAGGTGCTCAAATATTTGTCGGTCAAATTCAGTGGTATCCGTCCGGGCACCAATGTGAAAAATGAATTCGACTTCCTGATAATTCTGATCGAGCCAGCCGAAAAACTGCTCCCGGTCCACCCGTTCCTGAATACGTTTGCCCGTTAAATTCGCTTCTTTCGCGGGGTCTGAAAAATCATCGACAGCGATGATAAAATTGAAATTTTCCTGATTCAACTTTTCAATTAGGCAACTCCCTATGAAACCAGCGGCTCCCGTGACAATGATCATAAACTGGTGGTTGTAAACGTGTTTCCTGACTATTTCAGTTACTCTGTGGGTTATATTTGACGAAACAGGCCGTAAAGTTACCCATTTTAATATGACAAATTGAATAGGGTTTTTGAGGATTAAATTGCATTATTTCTATGTGCTGCCACGTTTCCGCTGCGTAACAAACCGGGCATTTTATTCGGCCTTATCCGTTCGTACCTTTGCCTTTTCATTTTAAAACCGGCGTTTCTGGCAACCGCCTTTCTAAACCAGAAAAATGGTCTATATCAATAGAATTGAGCATTTCAATGCGGCCCACCGGCTCTATAACCCAGCCTGGTCGGAGGAGCGTAACAAAGAAGTTTTTGGACCCTGTGCCAACGTGAACTGGCACGGTCATAATTTTGAACTGGTTGTAACCGTCAAAGGGGACCCCGATCCGGATACCGGGTTTGTGATGGACCTGAAGTTGCTAGGTGACATCGTTAAGCGCGAGGTGATTGAGAAAGTTGACCACAAAAACCTCAACCTCGACGTGGATTTTATGCAGGGTAAGCTGGCGAGCTGCGAGGTTTTTATCGTGGAGATCTGGAAGATTCTCGAACGTGCCCTTGCCCCCGTCGCTGCCGAAACGCCCCGCACGACGGCCCGGCTCCATCAACTCCGGCTCTACGAAACACCCAGAAACTTCGTCGATTATTTTGGTGAGTAGAGCCGCGACCCTTCGCGTCTCCTATGCGTCAGCAAAAACCATCCGGTCAGGAGACGCGAAGGGTCGCGGCTCTACAAACGATTATGATGTACTACTTGATAGCTGGTGAACGCTCCGGTGACCTCCATGGCGCGAATTTAATTCGGGCAATCCGCCAGCATGACCCGGACGCTCGTTGCCGGGGGTACGGTGGCGAACAAATGGAAGCCGCTGGTGCTCAGCTTGTTCGGCATTACCGCGAGATGGCCTTCATGGGGTTTCTGGAAGTGGCTAAAAACCTCGGCACGATCCGCCGGATCATGCGCGAATGCCAGGCCGATTTGCTGGCCCACCGCCCCGATGTGCTGATCCTGATCGACTACGCTGGTTTCAATCTGCGCATGGCCCGATTCGCCAAAAAACACGGTATCCGGGTGTTCTACTACATTTCGCCGAAAGTGTGGGCCTGGAATCCCGGCCGGGCGCGTAACATCAAAGCGAGCGTGGACCGGCTGTTCACTATCCTTCCCTTCGAGACCGAGTTCTTTGCCAACTACGATTACAAGGTCGAATATGTGGGCAATCCGCTCTTGGACGCGCTGTCCAATTTTCGGCCGGACCCGGATTTTCGAGAAAAAATTGGTTTGGATAACTATCCTGTTATCGCGCTGTTGCCCGGTAGCCGTCGTCAGGAGATTACGGCCATGCTACCCGTCATGCTGGCTGCTACGCGGCAGTTTCCTACGGATAAATTCGTGGTTGGAACGGTGAGCAACCTGCCAGATTCCCTCTACGATAGCATCATGGCCGATTATCCTGACATCCGGCGGGTGAGCGACGCGGCCTACGATCTCCTTCACGTGGCAACGGCCGCGCTCGTAACCTCGGGCACGGCTACGCTCGAAACGGCTCTGTTCAATGTGCCGCAGGTGGTATGCTACAAAACGGCACGGTGGTGGTATGAAATTGGCAAGCGTATCCTGACAGTGCCGTTTCTGTCGTTGGTAAACCTGATTGCCGGTCGTGCGGTCGTTCCCGAACTTATTCACGACTGCACACCGGACCGCCTTGCGGCCGAACTACGGGCGATCCTGCCCGGCGGCCCAAACCGGGATGTGCAGTTAGCGGGATACGCCGACGTGCGTCAGAAGATGGGTGAACCCGGTGCGTCGGAGCGGGCTGGCAAACTAATGGTCGAGGAGTTGAGAAATAGTGCTCAAACCGTTGCCTAACATAATTAACCACGCACTTCAACAAGATTCACTGTATTTGAGTTGAGACAGATACTCACATCTATGGACTCTTATGGACTCTTATGGACTCTTATGGACTCTTATGTATTGTTGACGATGACGCTGACTACCGCTTCTTAGTGCAGCAGGTTTTCAGTCGTTTCCTATCGGCTTACCCGATGCGTTTGTTCCCAAGTGGAAAGGCGCTCCTGGACGAACTTCCACAGATGAGTGAGCAACCAAATCTGATTTTGCTTGATCGGCACATGCCGGATTTAGACGGGCATCAGACGCTGCTCTATTTAAAACAGCAGTCAGCCTATCAGAAGATTCCGGTCGTGATGATGAGCGCTCATGCGTCTCTTTTTGAAATTGAGGACTGTTATAAAGCTGGCGTCAACTCATTTTTGTTCAAAAAGAGCGGCCTTGCTCCGCTAAAGGATACGCTCTCGGCGGTTTGCCAGTACTGGCTGGAACTCAACCGCGAACCGCTTGACAAGAAGATTGCCTGACACTTACTCCCGGCTGATGACGCCCGTCGCTTCCCATTGTTTCAGCCAGTCTTTTTTGACGCCGTACACCTGAGAGAAGAACGCATATAATGGCTGCATGTCCTGTTCGTAGTTGCCGGTGACGTAGAGCGGTTCGCTCAGCAGGACGAGTTTGCGGGGCCAGTCGAAGCCGGTCAGAATGAGGGGAACGCCGGATTTGAGCGCAATGTAGTAGAAACCCGTTTTGAGTTTAGTGACGTTGGCACGGGTGCCTTCGGGCGCAATGCAGATGTGAAGCCGCTCGTTCCGGTTGAATACGTCGACGGTCGCGTCCACCAAATTATGTGACTTGTCGCGGTAGACGGGTTTGCCACCCAGTGCTCTAAACAGCCAGCCGGAGTACCAGGTAAACAGCGAACTTTTGGCCAGAAACTGAATCCAGATATGGATGGTCGGGCGGATACCCAAACCGACCGGGAAATCCCAATAAGTGGCGTGGGGAGCAACGACCCAAATGCCCTTCGGCACGGTCGGTACGGGACCAGCGATTCGCCAGCCCCATAATTTGAACAGCCAGCGAGTGAGCGCACCGAGCATTTTTACAGCCAACAGTTATCAGTGAGCAGCAAGCAGTTTCAGGAGACGTTAACCGCGTATGACCGCTGTGAGCTGCTCACTGATACCTGTTCACTGATTTAGTATTTCCGATCCTTGCGCTCCAGCCACTTACCCGTGATGAAGGCGGCTATCAGCAGAACGGCGTAGAACAGGAGCGTTAGCGGGGTCGATAAATCCATGATATAAGTCCAGTTGAAATCGGGTGCAAAAATACGAGAGACGCCGGACAATAGACGTTTAATGGCCGATTTTGTTTGTTAGGCCCGACAGAATACCGTTTTCATAAAACGCCTTTTGTGCTTGGAAGGTTATCCAATTCCGTTATGTCGCGCTGAACGGCCATTTTAATCGCCTTGGCAAATGCTTTAAAAATGGCTTCGATCTTATGGTGTTCGTTGTCACCGGCTACTTTCACGTTCAGGTTGCACAAAGCCGTATCCGAAAAGGATTTAAAGAAATGGAAAAACATCTCTGTGGGCATATCGCCGATTTTCTCGCGCCGAAACTCTGCATCCCACACTAACCAGGGTCGCCCCGAAAAATCAATAGCTACCTGCGCCAGTGCTTCGTCCATCGGCAGCAGAAACCCGTAGCGACTGATGCCACGCTTGTCACCGAGGGCACGTCGGTACGCTTCGCCGAGGGCCAGAGCGGTATCTTCAATGGTGTGGTGCTCGTCAATGTGCAGATCGCCCTGCACGCGGATGCTTAGGTCAGACCCCGAGTGCTTGGCTACCTGATCGAGCATGTGATCGAAAAAGCCGAGACCCGTGTGCATGTCGGCCCGGCCGGTGCCGTCGAGGTTCAGATCGACACGAATCCGGGTCTCTTTCGTGTTGCGTTCCACGGTAGCCACGCGGGCGGGCAGGCGCAGGAATTCATAAATCACGTCCCAGTCGCCGGTTGCCAGCGCGATGGCGTCGCGCATGGCATCGGTTAAACCACTCACGTCGGCAGACTGTACCGGAGACGCTTCACCCGCGTTGGGTAGGAACAGGATTGCCTTTGCGCCCAGATTCACCGCCAATTGCACATCGGTCAGGCGGTCGCCAATGACGTAGCTGTTGGCGAGGTCATAGTCCCCGGAGAAATACTGGGTCAGCATTCCGGTGCCAGGCTTGCGGGTGGGCGCGTTGTCGCGGGGGAAATGGCGGTCGATATGGACGGCCGCAAAGTTGATGTTTTCGCCCGTTAGCGTGGCCAGCATTTTAGTATGAGCGGGCCAGAACGTATCCTCTGGAAACGAAGCAGTGCCGAGTCCGTCCTGATTGGTGACCATGACTAAGCCATAAGGGGTTTCTTCGGCGATTCGGCGCATGGCCGAGATGGCTTTGGGAATGAAATCGAGTTTAGCTAAAGAATCGACCTGCTGATCGGGCTGCGGCTCCGCAATGAGGGTGCCGTCGCGGTCGATAAACAAAAGTTTTTGCATAGTGGAAACCGTGGTAAGCCGACAAAGATAGGCCCCTGGCGCGTTGCGAACGAAAATGTATTACTTTTGCAGTACAGTTCTTTATAGCTATTTTTATACGCCCTGGTCGTACCCGTACCCATTGTTTTCAGCGAATCAGTAGTTTCTATTGTTCTGCTTATTTAGTAAGGACGCAAGCATTCTTACCGTTTTTCAACAACATAATCTACACCAAAATAAACTGATAGCCTGAAAAGAACCTATTTCGAGTGCATTACATTCAAAACCATATAGTTAAAAATACAGTCAACTCATGCCAACAGTATCATCCAGGTTAACCCGTATCGGGGTTTTTTATGACGGCAATTATTTCTTACACGTAAGCAACTACTACAATTACTCGCACGAACGGCGCAGCCGGATCAGCATCTCGGGACTTCACGATTTTATTCGCAGACAGGTAGCTGAGGAAGAGGGAGTTAACGAGCGGCTTTGCCAAATTGTCGACGCGCACTATTTCCGGGGGCGGCTCAATGCGCACGAAGCCAATCAGCGCGGTAACCAACTATTCTACGACCGTTTGTTCGACGATATTCTGATGTCGGAGGGGGTAGTGACCCACTATCTGCCCGTAAAAACGTACCAGGGCTACCGGCAGGAAAAAGGCATCGACGTATGGCTGGCCCTTGAAGCATTTGAACTGGCGCAGTATAAAAAATTTGACGTTGTGGTGCTCATTACGTCGGACGGCGATTACGTACCGCTGATTCGCAAGCTCAACACGGTTGGCTCCCGGATTATGGTGCTGAGCTGGGATTTTGAATTTCAGAATGAGCAGGGTGAGAAACAGGTTACCCGCACGTCGCAGGACTTACTTGAAGAAGTGTCGTATCCAGTGGCCATGCATGAACTGATTGACAATCGCATTCGCAAGAATGATACCGTCATTCAGAATCTGTTCGTGAAGCAGGCGCAGGCGCGGCCCACTTTTACGGCGGCTCCGGCTGCGAATGGGGGCACCTATGGTAATGGCACGGGCAGCAGTTTTGGTAATTTTGCGAACGGTAACGCCTATAGCAGCTACCAGCAACCCGATGAGCCAAACTACAACGTGGCGGATGGTGTCGTTGTTGATGATGATCCGGAGGGCCGCAAAATCAGCACAATTCGCAGTCTGAAAACGGGATATGGCTTCGTCAACTTTCCGCCAAACAACCTCTTTTTTCATTATACCAGCCTGATCGACACGGATTTCAACGAGTTGCAGGTGGACGATGAAGTCGAGTTTATGATTGGCCAGAACGCCGAAGGTAAAGACATTGCCATTGATGTGCAGTTAGTGCGTTCGTAGCATGAATGAGGTTCGCGTGGCTGCTGCCGACGTGTCGTGGTCCGACGTATCGCGGTCCGACGTATCGGCGTTCCGGTGGCAGGCGTTGGCCTGGGCTACGGCGCAACAGGCGCACAAAGATGGTTTCGTACTGTTGCTGAACCACAACGACATTGCTTACCCCAATGACCCGTTTCCAAACCGGCTGTTTGTCGGGGCGAAGCGGGTCATTTCGTTTGCTGGTCAGGATGCGTTTCAGGCGCTGCACAAGGCACACTGGGAGAAACCGTCGTATTTAGTGGGCTATTTCGGATATGACCTGAAAAACCAGCTTGAGGCATTGGAAAGCCGCAATCCTGATCGGCTGGGCTTCCCCGATGCGTATTTCGTGGAGCCGGAGTGGGTGATTGATTTTAGTCAGGACGGGGTAATTGTGACGGGTGAAGGAGATAGACGGGCGTTAATGAATGCGATTTCTGGATTCTCGTTGTCCTCGCACCGGCGTTCCGGTGAGGGGATATTCGGTGAGGGAACCGTCATTCAAGGGCGCGTCTCGCCCGACGAGTACGCAGCCAACGTCCGGCGTATACAGCAGCACATTCTGGCGGGCGATGTCTACGAACTGAACTACTGCATTGAGTTTTTCGCGGAAAACGTCGGTCTCGACCCACCAGCTACTTACCAGGCGCTGAACGACCGGTCGCCGATGCCTTTTTCGAGTTTTCTGAAAATGGGTGATCGCTATGTGATGGGTGCTTCGCCGGAGCGTTTCCTGCGGAAGCAGGGGCAGCAACTCTTGTCGCAACCCATCAAAGGCACCATCCGGCGCGGTCAGACTCCAGATGAAGATGCTCAGCTACGCAGTCAACTGCTCAACTCTGAAAAAGAACGGGCCGAGAACCTGATGATTGTCGATTTGGTCCGTAACGACCTCGCCCGGTCGGCCGAAACCGGCTCGGTGCACGTGGATGAACTGTTTGGTATTTACGGTTTTGCCCAGGTATACCAGATGATTTCGACGGTGTCGGCGACGCTACGGGATGGGCTGTCGTGGGCTGATACGCTCCGTAACGCTTTCCCAATGGGCAGCATGACGGGCGCCCCCAAAATCCGGGCCATGCAACTCATTGATGAACTGGAAGTGAGCCGGAGAGGTGTCTACTCGGGCGCGATTGGCTACATTACTCCCGATGGCGATTTTGACTTTAATGTGGTTATTCGTTCGTTGCTGTACGATGCCCAAAGCCGGTACGCGTCATTTTCAGTGGGTAGCGCCATCACCTACGACGCCGACCCGGCGCAGGAGTGGGACGAGTGCCTGCTGAAAGCGCGGGCCATTCGGGAGGTGCTGGAAAGGGGCGGTGTTTTTAGTGGTTGAGTATGTAAATGTTTGGGTTGTAGTCCCCGTCGCTGTGTCCTCACAGCGACCCGTCCGGCAGGCGGACCTTGCTGACGTATATGTCGCTGTGAGGACACAGCGACGGGGACTACAACCTAAACAACCGGTACAACTATTTCTTGTAACCCCGGAATCTGTAACAGCGTGTTCGGATTCGGGCAGATGGCCAGAAATTTCTCACGGTCAGACACGGAGCAGACGCCGGGGAAGTCGCCCCGCAGCCCCAGCATATCCGTCATCAACTGAAAATGCAGGTGCGGGGGCCAGTCGCCGTTTTCGGGGTAAGGGCCAATCTCGGCAATCTTTTCGCCCGCCAGAAATGGCTTTCCGTCGTACAAACCGTTCAGTGAAGAACGCGTCAGGTGACCGTATAGACTGTACAATTCACCGTTTGTCGTGTCGTGTTCCAGAATAATCGTCGGGCCATAATCGCCGAAGTTGGCGTTGTCCTGAAAGCTGTGAACGACGCCATCCAGCGGGGCGAAAACGGGCGTTCCCGCATTAGCCCAGAAGTCGATGCCGAGGTGAATTTCGCGTGGTCCGTCACACGGCGGTCCACCGTCGCGGGATTCCTTCTGCTCAAAATGAGCGCTCCGTCGGTAAATAACGCGATGTTCATTGTAGCCGCCCACGCCAACGACGGCCCCAGCCGCCCGAAGCTTACCGAATACATAGTCGGTGAACACCACCGTATTCGTCAGATTGAGCGTAGTGAGGTCGGGGTTAGTAGCTGCGAAATCAAGAATCAGGTACGGATATTTCCGAAAGTCAATAGGAAGCAGCATGGCCGTAATCTTAACAACGTTTACAAAACTCACAAAGATAAAGGCAGACGGTGGCCGTTGCGAATGCGTTACGTCTTTGCGGCTAAGATTAGTATATTTACCCTCATTCTGCTCAGTAAACCCCCATATTCTTTGGCTAACTGCCTCGATTAAACCTATTTTATGGAGACAATCATCAATAAGCCCGCTCGAGAGGTCACGCTTTTTGGCCACCCGATGGGCCTTTTCGTCCTGTTCTTTACCGAGATGTGGGAGCGCTTCAGCTACTACGGTATGCGGGCGATCTTGCTGCTATTTCTGATTGATAACATCCGGGGGGGCATGGGCTTGAACGAATCGGAGGGCGCGGCTATCTACGGAATTTACACGGCTTCGGTTTATTTACTGTCGGTGCCTGGGGGCTGGATTGCCGACAACCTGCTGGGTCAGCGCAAGTCCATCTGGTACGGGGGTATCATCATTATGCTGGGGCATATTATTCTGGCTTTCCCGTCCGGGCCAGGGTTATTTTACGCGGGGCTTTGTACGGTAGCCATTGGAACAGGCCTGCTGAAACCCAATATCAGCAGCATCGTCGGTGAACTGTATCCCGAAGGGGGAGCGCGGAAAGACGCAGCCTTTTCAATTTTTTACATGGGCATCAACACTGGCTCCCTGCTGGGTATCTCCATTGTGGGTTACCTGGGCCAGAAAGTGGGCTGGCATTATGGTTTCGGGGCGGCTGCTGTAGCAATGGCACTTGGCATCGTAACGTTCCGGCTGTTCGGGCAGCGCTACCTTGGCGACCGGGGTAATTTTGTGGCGCAGCCACCAAAGGCTACCGACGTACCGGCGACTGGAAGCCGGTCGCTGCTGGTATTTCTGGGCGTGATGGTTGCGCTGCTGTTGGTACTTCAACTGACGGGTGTGCTGGACCTGACGACTGCGCAGGGGTTAGCGCAGGCGATGGGTACTATTATTTCGATGATCGCGCTGGGAGGATTTGCCTACATTTTGATTGCGGGCGGGCTGGATGCAGTCGAGAAAAAGCGGATCGTGGTCCTGTTTATCTTTTTTCTGGCATCGGCGGTCTACTGGGCGGGTAATGAGCAGCAGGGTTCTTCGCTGCAAATTTTTGCTGACCGCTACACCGACCTCAGTTTGTTTGGCTGGCAGATGCCGTCGAGCTGGTTTCAGAACCTCAATCCCGCCTTTATTCTCCTTTTTTCGCCAGTGCTGGCCGTATTGTGGATTTTTCTGTCCAATCGAAAGATCAGCTACCCGGTGCCCGCTAAATTTGCCACCAGTCTGATTTTACTTGGGCTGGCTTATGTTGTTATGATTGTTGCCTCAAAACTGGCCCTTACCGGCGAACGCACGTCGCCATTATATTTGACGATGACGTACCTCTTTTTCACCCTCGGCGAGTTGTTTTTGAGTCCGGTAGGGTTGAGCGCGTTTTCCAAGTTGTCGCCCAAACGCTACGCCAGTCAGTTAATGGGACTTTGGTTTGTTGGTTCGTCGCTGGGCAACCTGATTGCGGGCTTGTTTGCGGGGGGCTTCGACGAGAAGAACGTACAGCAGATGCCTACCCTGTTTCAGAGCGTAGCCCTGTTCGCACTCGGCGCGGGTGTCCTTATGCTCTTCTTTGTAAAGCCGCTGAAAAAGTGGATGGGAGGAATAGACTAACTCAGCCGCCTGCTTTCTTTGCTTTATATTCTTTGCCCGTAAGCCACGTCAGCACTTTATCGCGGTGGTCGCCCTGGATTAGAATTTCGTCATCTTTCACTGAGCCGCCTGACCCACAGGCGGCTTTTAGTTGCTTGCCCAACTCGCTCAGGTCAGCGTCAGTTCCGACGAAGCCGCGCACGGTTGTCACGACTTTATTGCCGCCCAACTTCACGAGCCAGATTTTGAGGTCCTGCTGCGCTGGGGGTACTGTCTCGGCTTCCGGCTGTTCGTTGGACTGATACTGGAAGTTCGGGTCGGTTGAGTATACGACCCCGCCGGAACGGGTTTTCTTGCTCATAATACACACTATTGATAGGCAAAAATAACGCTTTTCGTCCGATCATTGGGTGGGCCACACCACCGTACGCCACCACTTGCGGACTCGGTGGCCGAGCCACAGCCAGAATCCGGAGAGCACAACGGCGGGGAAGATGACGAACTTGACGGCAAAGGCCGGTTCGGGGAAACTCGCCACCGGGCCGTATATGTAGCCGACGATGGGGATGCTGGCCAGAATGTGAAACCAGCGGATGATTTTTCGTTCGGTAGCCGCTTTCATAGCGTCAGTCAGTTAACAGTCGACAGCAGTTGCTGACTATCAGCCCACCCCTTCAGGGTTGGGACCTTTATAATTCCAGCAAGCCCCGAACGGCCTCGCCATACGTACTGCCGGTAGTTAGCCGGGTGCTTTTCTTATCGGTCATGGCCAGCATGAACTTGCCGTCGAAGTGGCGGTGGACCTCGGCGATTTTGTGCCGGTTAACCATCACGGACCGGCTCACGCGCACAAACGTATCGGGCAGTTTTTCGGTGAGCGTTGTCAGCGTGTAGGTTGTCAGAAACTTTTGCCCGTCCATTGTCGACAGAAAGACGTATTTGTCTTCGGCCTCAAAATACGCGATGTCCGAGAGTGGAATCAGCCGGATTTTGTCGCCTGTTTTAACCGAGATTGAATAGATTTTCTTCTTCGGCTGCATCTGTGCCAGCAATCGTAACACGTTCTCCGTCATCGGATTTGCGGCCGGGAAATCGGTTGCCTGCCCGGCGCTCTGCCGTTCGACCAACGCCCGGATTTTATGGGCCGTGCGGGATAGCCGTTCGGTTTCAATGGGCTTGAGCAGGTAATCCACCGAGTTCTCTTCAAAAGCGCGAATAGCGTACTGGTCAAACGCGGTGGCGAAGACGACCATTGGCATGATGGTTAGCCGGGATAGCATCTCGAAACCGTTGAGCAGGGGCATTTCGATATCCAAAAAAATAACGTCGGGTTGCTGCGCTTCAATGAGCGCCAGTCCCTCAGCACCGTTGGCCGCGTCGCCGATGACATTGAACGTGTCGCGGTGCTTTTCCAACAGGCGACGGAGTCGGCTAATGGCCAGCGACTCGTCGTCGATAAGCAGGGTTTTGAGGGGAAAATTCATACAATTTATGGTTGAATACGGGCCGCTACGATAGACTTATCAACATTGATTTTGCTCATCCGAATCGACAGTAACACCTGCTTGACCGGCCAGTTCTGGAGTTCAACCCGCGCGTCGTCGCCATAGAGCAGTTTGAGCTTGTCCTGAATACTGCGCAGGCCATAGCCTCCCCCCATATCGTCGGAAAAGGCCGGTCCGTTGTCGTGGACGCATAGGTGAAGATCGTCGCCTTTTTCGTAAATGCGCACGTCAATCCGACCCTCGTCGGCGCGTTTGGCAATGCCGTGTTTGATGGCATTTTCAACGATGGGCTGGAGCAGAAACTGCGGTAATTTTAATTCATTCAGGGCTGGATTGGCAATTTCAACGCTAAACGTCAGCCGATTGCCAAAGCGTACCTGCTCCACCTGTAAGTACGTGCGGACCATCTCCAGTTCGTCGGCCAGCGTGCCGAACAGTTCACCGTCGCGTCCGGTCGAATAGCGAAATAGTTTCGACAATAAAAGCGTCATTTCCTCGGCTTTTTCCGGATTGTCGTGCACCAAACTGGCAATGCTGTTGAGGGCATTGTACAAAAAATGCGGGTTAATTTTGGCCTGCAACGCATCCAGTTCGGCGCGGGTTTTCAGCTTTTCCAGATTCAATAGTTGAAATTCCTGCTCCGAAAGTTTCCGGGTAAGCTGACGGCCCTGTTGCAGCACGTATAGGAAAACATTGGCGACCAGAATATCACCCAGCACATAAATATACCAGGGAGCACTCTCCGTCACGAAGTCGGGGCGTTTGGTTAATTCGTCGATAAACCCTTTTCCCAGCCACAAATAAATGGACGAGTTGATGGCGAAAAAGCTAATTACCGTGGCCCAGCTTAGAAAGACGTGCTGTTGCCAGGTTCTCTGAAACCGGCGCGTGAGCCAGCCCGACAGTGTCCAGGTTAGCAGGAATACAACCGCGCCATCAACAACGTTTTGTACGATCAAAAATTGGTAAAAACCGGCCAGAATCGGGTCGCTCGATGTCAGAATCAGGTTAGTGAAATAAATGATGGCATTGCTGCCATAAACCAGTAATGCGCCCAATGCTGCACCGATGAGCGTCCCCCAGCCGGGTTCTTGCAGCAGCGTCGTCAGCGTGATGGGTTCGGCGCGTAATTCATCCGGCCGGTACGTACTGCGCCCCGAAAAGTTGAATTTCGCGCCTTCCACGTTGGCCCCCGTCAGGTTAGTATCTTCCAGGCCGCTGAAACTCAGGTTCGCTTCGTAGAGGTCGGCGTCGGTAAAGTCGGCTCCGTTGAGGTCGGAGAAACTCATATCCGCCTGCCGCAGTACTGCGCCCCGAAAGTTGGCCCGCGAAAGGTTTGAAAAACGCAGGTCAGCGCCCGTCAGGTCGAGACCACTGAAGTCAAAGTCGGCCATGTCCGACGCCCGCATTTTAAGGCGTCGTCCGTTTTTGCTGATGGTGCCGATGAGTTGTTCGCGGGTCATGGTGCTACTTTGCTGATACCTGTTTCTGACGCCCTGAGTTTAGTGCCGTGAAGTTTACTCTTTAAATTGGAGTAGTTTAATGCAAACGGGTATCAATCCAACAGACACCGCTACAAATAAAGTGACCCGAATATAATTCAAATTCTTCCAGTTAATTACGCGTTGATGCAACGTACTTTCGTAATGCATCGTGTTGGCTAGCTTCTGAAACTTAATTATGTTTGGAGCGAAATAAAGTAGTGTCCATACGCGTATTGCAATGTGAATTGCGAACAACACTAAGAGCCAATTTCTAATAAAATGTAATTTCCAGCAAGAAATAATAGCGAGAACAAACGTAATGTCGTGAACAGAATGAACTGCTATCCAAAATGGTTTAAAATCGAGCCCATATTTTCCTTTAAACAATTGAAATGATTCAGGTGGCGATGCTGTCCATTTTGGAACAATGACGGCGGTTTCAAATAGCTGAGCACCGTTCATTGTGAAGTAAATAAGCGTTGTAAGCAGTAACCAAATTTCTGCTCTTGACAGGTATTCTTTCGTAACATCATTCATGTTGATCTGCTGACTTCATTGCTAAAAATACAAACCCAATGCTGTTGCCAATAAGTTGTAGTCGGGCAGATCAGTTAGTGAATAATCCACCAACTGACCAACCCACTGACTTATCAACTCGCTGACTGTTTATCATTTCGGACATTTTTCCAGCATCGGTTCGATTTGAGCCTTTCCCCACATCGGGTGCAGATCACTAACTGGTTTAAATGTAGCAAATTTCTCGACGGCCTGTTTCAACACCGGACAGGCTACGGCGGGTCCGCCCCCAAACTGCTCCGGTGTGAACATCAGCCCGGATCCTTCGAGCACGTATGAGCGCGGATTGTTGGCGTTCAGCGACTTAGCTTTTGCGATACCCGCCTGAATTTGTGGTCCGTACTGTTGCCAGCGGTTGGCGGGGTCTACCGTCATGCGGGCCTGGGCGATGTATGCTTTCAGAACGGCCAGTTCGTCGTTGTCGGGCGACAGTGTTTCGGCCGCTTTCAGATTGCTGTCGGCCTGGTCGAGGAATTTGTCTTTTTCGGCTTCGTTTTTGCCCGTGAAGCCCGAATAAACGTACATCATACCGGCGTAGTAGCGGGGTAACCACTCGTTTGGTTCGGCGCTGGCGATGCGCTCAAACTGGTTGGCCACGGTCTGGAACTCGGCCGGTGGCGTTTTGGGGCTTTGCGTTTTTAGCGTACCGATAGCCGCGCTCATAGCTTGTTTGTACTGCTCTGACCCGGCCTGGATTGACTGAGCAAAAACTGACTGGCTGGCGGCAGAGGCCGCAATGAGGAGAATTGTTAGCGTTTTCATTGGGTTTATTTGGTTTAAAGTTAGTAACAGCATGACTCCGGCAATCATAATTCGTTGATGTTCACTTTTGCCTTTTTGCTCAGCATAATCATCCCCCCGACGAAGAAACTTCGGTACGACTGTGGCCCAACGGCGTAGCGTGTTTTGCCCGGTCCGCCGTCGCGGTCCTGAGTGTAGCGGTAGGTAAATACATTGCGGGTGTTGAGGATGTTGTCGGCCGTGGCGTACAGAATCACCATGTTCTTTTTGATGCTGGTGATGTGGCTGGCCGTGAAACTGAGGTTGTTGACAATGGGCGTCCGGTCGGTCAGAAAATCGGTTTGGCTCCGGTTAGGGTTGTAGTACGGCCGACCGCTACTGATGGTGTAGGTCAGGCCCATATTGGTGCTGATTTTCTGAAACCACCGCTTGGCAATGAAACTCACATTGTGGTTTGAGATGAATGTTGGCGTGGCTCGCGTCAGGTAGTTTTGAAACAGCCGCTTCGTGTCGACGTAGCTGTACGTAATCCAGTAGTCCAGTCCTTTTACGGTTTTCTGGTCGCGCCAGAAGACGTCGAAACCCTGCGCGTAGCCGTTGCCCGAATTGTTGGTACGGCCATTCGGGAAGCGGTACGGATTAGCGTCAAAGCGAGCCGTCGAATCGAGGAGTTGACCGTAGACCGGCGTGGCGAATTCGCGTACTAACTGCGCGTAATTTTTGTAAAACGTTTCAATGCGAAACGTGCGCTTGTCTTTGATGATCTGGTAATTGAGAATCAGGTGGTCGGCCCGCTCGAAGTTCAGCGACTGGTTCAGGTAGAGATAGCGATAATCCGGAGTCTGGTAAAACTGTCCGTAGGCCAGCGATACCTGACTATACGCCCCTGTTTTATACGCCATCGATAGGCGCAGAGCCACGTTGAACCGGCCAATCACCGACGAATATTCCCCCCGAATACCTGCCTGAACGGCTAAGTTACGGGTGAAATACATCTGCGACTCTACGAACACAGCGCCGTACTTGTCGTGCAGGGCGTAGTTGGTGCCGAACACATTGTTCTGGATGGTGATGGCATGGGCTTCTGCGCCGAACAGCAGCGAATTACTTTTGGGCAGCAACCGCGTCAGCACTACCCGTCCCTGCGCCCGCTCGCTTGCCCGCCCAAAATCCAGTGCGTTGTAAGTCGTCTTATCGGTGTCGTGGCTATACGACAGTCCCGAAAGCAGCGTCCATTGGCCACCGGCCCAACTGTCGGCGTAGGTGCTGGTCAAGAACACATTGCGGTTATGCTGATTCATGGACGTCATGGTCGTTTCGCTGTTGGACTCAGCCCCCGCCGGGTCGCGAAAGTTCATGCCGAGCCAGCTATCCGAGTACATGCCGTAGACTTTGAGGGTCCCGGTTTTGGTGGGTTTCAGCCGATACGTCAGCGACGATCCCGTAAACTCCGGCACGTGCGTCCAGTCGATATTCTGCCGGACCAGCGCGAACAGCGGTTTCAGGGAACCGTAGTAACCCGTTGCCGAAATGGACGATTTTTCCGTCGCGTGGTCGTAGCTGATGCCCGCACTGGCTAAATTCAGGCTGAGCGACAGGCCGTTGTTGTTGCCTTTGTCGGTAGTATTGAGCAGTAACACGCTCGACAGCGCCTGCCCGTACTGGGCCGAGTAGCCGCCCGTGCTGAACGACGTACCCTTGAACATGAACGGCTGGAACCGTCCCCGCGACTGCACGTCGGGCAATGAACTGAAGTACGGATTCTGCACGATCATGCCGTCGATAACGACCTTCGCTTCGGCATTGGAGCCACCCCGCACGAATAAGCCTTCCTGCTCACCCACGCGCTGCGTTCCCGGCAGCAGGTTCATAACGGCCGTGATGTCGGCTCCGGCTCCGGCCGTCGTTACAATGTCCATTGGCTTCAGCATGGTCATCCGTTTCTCATCCGAAGCCTCAAACGAGCCAGCCGTAATCACGACCGTATTCAACTCATTGGCCATCTCCACGAGCCGAATGCTCAGCGGTGCGGTTTGCCCAATCGTAATTCGTTGCGCGAAGGGTTCATAACCAATGTAAGTGGCAACCAGCGTAGCCGTGTCTTTACGGGTTCGGTCCGGCGCCCCGGTGGTGAATCGAAACCGGCCGGTGCTGTCGGTGTTAGCCCCGTCGTAGGTGCCGCGTAAAAACACATTGGCACCGGGCAGGGCGTGTCCCTTTTCATCCGTCACGCGGCCGGTAACAGTGCTTTGTGCCGAAGCTTCAGCTATCAAAAGCAACAGGGCAGAGAGGAGATAGAGCGTTTTCATGTAAGTTGCTGCGGTTCGGCGTTCCGATGGTTCGGCATTCCGACGGTTTGGTGCGTCAAATGGATGGATCAAACCTACGATAAGCCGTTGCTGACCGCTCGTTATTTCCGACGAACGCCGGAGAAGGAGACATGAAACGGGAGTAGAACCGGATAAAATGGGTTGGTATACCGGGCGGCTGCTTAATTCGTGGCACCAACATTTAGGGAGAAACATTGTTACTGACGTAGGAAAACCCGCGTACCGTCGGTTCGGCGCTCCGATGACCACTACCCTGACCTCCTTTCAACTATCTGTTGGTCGTCTTCGCCCCTGGCGCGAGGGCGACGAAGATTCGTTGTGCCGCCATGCCAGCAACCGGAACATCTGGAACAATGTCCGTGATTTTTTTCCGTATCCCTACACCCCCCGCGATGCTCATTCGTGGGTGCGTTCTAACAAATCGTATCAGCAGCCTAATAACTTAGCCATTGAGGTGGAGGGGCAGGCCGTGGGCAACATTGGCTTCACTGTCAAAGATGATATCTACCGCTACAACGCCGAAATTGGCTACTGGCTTAGTGAGGCCTATTGGGGGCGGGGGATCATGACCGAGGCCCTGCCAATTATGACAGACTATATCTTTAAGAATTTTCAGGTAAACCGGCTTTTCGCCTGCGTACTCGAAAACAACATTGGCTCCATGCGGGTGCTCGAAGCCGCCGGTTATCAGCGCGAAGCGGTGCTGCGTAAAGCGGCCATTAAAAACAATCAGTACGTGGACGAGTACATCTTTGCCATGCTCCGCGCCGAACACGAGGGGGAGGGAATCATAAATGATGAATGAGTTGAGTTGACAATCATTCATCCGCTTCGGCCGGTACGCCGGAGCGGGACCGATTTATCGTTTATCATTCTTTTTAGCTTGTTTTGCCAAAACATTACCGCTTCGGCGGACTCCTTGTTCATGCCGAAGATAGTGATTGCGATTGATGGGTATTCGAGTTGTGGCAAAAGCACAACCGCCAAAGCCGTAGCTGAGCGAATGGGCTATGGCTACATCGACACCGGGGCCATGTACCGCGCCGTCAGCCTGTTTTTCATTGAGAAACACGTAGCGCTTTCCAATCGAAATGAAGTAAACGCTGCGCTCGAACAACTTCACATCACCTTTAATCACAACAACCGCACGGGCCGCAACGAAACCTGCCTGAATGGGCTAAATGTGGAGGAGGAGATTCGCAAAATGTACATTTCCAACATCGTCAGCGAGGTCAGTGCCATTCCTGAGGTACGCTGGGCGATGGTGGCCCAGCAACAGAAAATGGGGCGTCGGCGGGGGGTGGTCATGGATGGCCGCGACATTGGCACGAAGGTGTTTCCCGATGCTGAAGTAAAAGTATTCATGACGGCCGACACCCTTATCCGGGCCAGACGCCGACAGCAGGAATTATTAGCTAAAGGGGAACTGGTTAACTTAGATGACATTGTTCACAATCTCGAAAAGCGCGACAAAATCGATTCCTCCCGCGCCGAAAGCCCCCTGGTTCAGGCCCCCGATGCCACGCTCCTCGATACCTCGCACATGACCATCGAAGAACAGATCGACTGGGTAGTCGAACAGGCCGACCGGCGGCTGGCGGAGTTGCACCGGAGTAAATGATTAATATATAATGGTTAATGCGTAATGGATAATGCAGGAACACGGGTGACCCCAATAATTCCCCATACGCTAACCGCCAGCCCCCCCCATTGTGCATTATACATTAATCATTCGGGGCCGCCCGCGCGGTTCATTTAAAAAACATGACCGTCGACTTTTTAATTGTGGGGCAGGGCGTGGCCGGGTCGGTGCTGGCCTGGACGCTCGATCAGCGCGGCTGCTCTGTGATTGTGGCCGACGACCCGGCGCAGCCCTCGGCCTCGGCAGTGGCGGCTGGTATCGTGAATCCACTGACGGGCCGTAAACTCGTTCGTACCTGGAAAGCCGACGAGCTGTTTCCATTTCTGCACCAGTTTTATACCGGCATCGAGCAGGAGTTGGGTGTCCAGTTTTTCCACCCGAAGTCAATTTATCGCCCCTTCCGGTCTGTGGCCGAACGAACTGACTATTCGGTACTCATAGCTGATCCTGCCGTGCAGCCGTATGTTACGCAGGCTGCGGATGATGCGTTGTATAGCCGTTGCATCAATAACCCATTTGGGGGATTGGAAGTAACGCAGAGCGGGTGGCTTGACCTGACCGAGTTTGTGCGGATTATCAAAGGATATTTTATCCATAAAAACCAATATTTTGAGGGCCGGGTAACGGACGATGACCTGATTATCAGCGACAAAAAAGTGGCTTGGCAGGGCCTTCAAATCAATAAAGTTATCTTTTGTGATGGCGTTCAGGGGCGCGAGAATTCGTTATTCTCTTACTTGCCCTATAACCCCGTGAAAGGGCAGATTCTGACGGCCGTTGCCGAAGAGTATACCCTTAAAAATATCGTCAATCAGGGGTTGTTTGTGCTGCCCGTTCGGGATGGGCTAATTCGCATTGGCGCGACGTATTCCTGGCATGACCTCGACTGGCAAACAACGGACGATGGCCGGGCGTATTTAGAATCGAAAGTCAGTTCGATCCTAACCGTGCCCTACCGGGTGGTGGCGCAGCAGGCGGGCATCCGGCCATCGACCAAAGACCGACGACCGTTTGTAGGGATGCATCCGGCGCACCCAACGGTGGGAATTTTTGGGGGTATGGGCACCAAAGGCGTTTCGCTGGCACCGTATCTGGCTGAGCAGTTTGCCCGGCATCTGTTGGCTGGTGAAGAATTGGAGCCGGAAGCGAATATTAGCCGGTGCGTTTCGTTATACAATCGGTAATTAAAGGCTGTTAACTGCTGGGCGTTTTATCAACGTCTTTCTACTTTATGCGAAATAAATACGTATTGCTGGCAGGCCTGTTGTTGAGTGGCCTTAGCATCGCTACCGCGCAGAACTACCCGTCGCTCGAACGGTTTGGGAAGAACCGCATCCAATACCGAAGTTTCGACTGGAAAACCATCCGCACATCCAATTTCGAGATTTATTACTATCAGGGCGGCAGTCAGATCGCGAACCTGACGGCGCAGTATGCCGAACTGGAATTTGACCGGATCACCGAACTGCTGGGGTATACGCCCTACAACCGCGTCAAAATTTTCCTGTTCAACTCGCCCCAGGAGCTGGCCCAGAGCAACATTGGCCTCAACGCGCAGGGAGGATTGAGCAGCCGCGAGTTGGACCTCTCCAAGTCGCGCGTGGAACTGGCCTTCACGGGCGACCAGGTTAGCTTTCGGCGGCAGATCGTTCGCGACATTTCCATGCTGTTTGTGTATGACATGCTCTACGGCGGCAGCCTGAAAGATGCGCTGCAAAGTTCGCTACTGCTGACGCTGCCCGACTGGTTCATGCCCGGCATTGCGGCCTACATCGCCGAAGGCAACAGCATTGAACTCGACGACTACATGCGCGACGTGTCGCTGACCCGACCCGTTAAAAAGCCGGGTTTGCTGGCGGGTGCCGAAGCCGAGCGCGTGGGCCACTCGATCTGGAATTACATCGTTCAGAAATACGGCCGCGATAACGTTTCGAACATCCTGAACCTCACCCGCATCATTCGCAACGAGCAGAACAGCATTGCCAGTACCCTCGGTATTCCCTACAGCCGGTTCCTGCGTGAGTGGCGCGACTACTACGCGGGTATGGCCAACACCGTAACGCAGTCGTACCAGGCCGGAGCCGATGATTTTCAACTGAAGTTGGGGTCTGTCGATGATAAGTCGTCGCTGGTTAGTTTGAAGCTTAGTCCCGACAAACAGTTTTTCGCGTACACGACGCTGCGCGACGGCAAGTTCAACGTGGAAGTCGTGAACACGACGACCCGCAAAAAAACCAGAGTGCTCACCGGCGGTTACCGGCTCGACGGGCAGGCTACCCGAACCAGCACGCCGTTGGTGGCCTGGCAGCGCGACAATAACCTGCTTGTTCTGACCGACGAATTAGGCAAGACCAACCTGTACCGGTTTGGTAACTTTGAGAAACGACCCAAACAGGAGTTCAGGCGGTTGGTCAACGGCCTGTCGCAGGTGGTCTGGATGGACGCGTCGGAGGACGGGGGCAGTCTGATTTTGAGCGCCGACCGCCAGGGTCAGAACGACCTGTTTCTGTACAGCATCAACCGGGGATCCTACCAGCAGCTAACGAATGATTTGTACGATGACCTTTACCCTCAGTTTGTGGGGCGCACCGCCCGAACGGTCGTGTTTAGCTCGAACCGGCAGGCCGACACGCTCGGTGTTGACAAAGGGTCGTACAAAACCATCCGCGATCAGCTCAGCCTGTTTTCGCATGAAGGAACCGCCCGCGACCTGTCGGTGGTGCGCCTGACCGACTCGCTATCGTACGCTACGCAACCCGTTGCCGCTGGCGAGTCGACGGTTTATTTTCTCAATAACGTGGGGGGTATTACAAATTTATACCGACTCCAAACCGAAACAAAAGCGGTCAGTCAGTTGACGTCGCTTCCGCAGAGTATTCGCCTGTATGACCTCAATCCGGCCAATGGCGGCTTTGTCTACAGCAGCCTGAAAAACGGCGATGAGTACATTGGATTTCGTTCGCAACTAAACCTGACGCAGTCGGTTCAGGTACCGCCAACCCAACGCAGCCGTAGTTTGAGCGGCACAAACGCGGCCGGGGCGAACCGCGCCGGACGAACCGCTACCGATTCAGGAGTGCAGCCCGACAGCACCGCCCGTGATTCTACCCGTACGGTCAGAACGCCAGCGCCTGATTCCGCAACGAGACTGGCGCTGGAACCTGGCGAAGTGGACACCGACAATTACCAGTTCGACCCCGAGGTGCTGAAAGCGGCTGAATATCGCCAGCGCCGGTCGACCGCCACCACGCCCGCTCTGACCGCAACATTGCCACGCACCCGCCGTCGGGAGAACATCACCATCCGCGGACCGTTCGACTACAAAGGTATGTTTAGCGTCAACGATGCACAGTCGGGCTGGCGCGTCGATCCGATTTCGGCGAAAGGCTTTGGTTACTATCAGGACGTTACGCTGACCGACCTGCTGGAGAATCATGTGCTGCGGGCGGGGGGCTTTATCACAACGTCGCTCCGCAACACCGACTTGTTTGCCGAGTACATGAACCAGACGCACCGCATCGACTACGGCGTCCGCGTTGACCGTCAGGCGCTGTTTGTGGATACGCCGGATGTTGGTTTGCTTCAGAAGTACCGCTATAACCGGGTTGCGCTCACCGCTTCGTACCCGATTTCGGTCAATAGCCGCTTCACGGTGTCGCCGTTCTATGCCATCACGCGGCTCATCGACCTGACATCCTATGGGGAGCCGGACCGTGTTTCGGACTATGCCGGACTGCGGGGCGAGTTTGTATTTGACAATACTAAAGTCAACGGGATGAACATGCTGATGGGCACCCGGCTGAAACTCCGGTTTGAGGAGTATGCCGGTTTGCAGGCGGCAGCGCAGGGGTTCCGGCGGCTGTCGCTCGATCTGCGCCATTACCAGAAAATTCACCGCGACTTAGTGCTGGCAGCGCGTTTTTCGTTTAGTCAGGCCGGTGGGTCGTCGCCGAAGCAAAGCACGTTGGGGGGCATGGAAAACTGGATTGGCTCGAATCAAAAGGAGCCAATCGCGTCGAACCCGCTGCTGGTGCCCAATACGGTTCCTAACGAAATCAGAACGGATTACCGGGATGTCTTCTTCCTTGATTTTGCGGGACCGCTGCGTGGCTTTCGCCAGGGCAAGCTGACGGGTAACAGCTATATGCTGTTCAACGCCGAGCTTCGGCTACCGCTGGTTCGCTACCTATACCGGGGCAATATCACGTCTAATTTTCTGCGTAATCTCCAGTTGGTTGCCTTTACTGATGTTGGCACCGCCTGGACGGGTAGCGGTCCATTCAGCCTACAGAATAGTTTGAATACGGAGATTGTCGGGGGGGGGAGTATACCCTTCCGGGCGTCGGTTACCAATTATAAGAATCCGTTCCTGATTGGCTACGGGGCTGGCGCACGAACGATGCTGTTTGGTTATTTTGTGAAATTTGATTACGCCTGGGGCATTGAAGATAAATTCGTTAGCAAACCAATCGCTTACCTGACGTTGGGCTACGATTTCTGACCCTTTACTTTCAATGCCGGTTGTCGTTACCGAGCCGCTCCCACTTACGGAAGCGGCTTTTTTGTGGGCTACAAATGCCAGTTGACGTGCTTGCTCATGCGATTTAATGTAGTAATGAAGTTGATAAGTAACTCCTAATTAGTAATACATCATTCGTTAGCATAACTTGTTTAATAGCTTTTCATCGCTTTAAGTAACGTAATTATAAATGATGTATCATCTTAATGCCCGCGGTGTAGAACTGCTGACTGATAAATCTTATCTACAGAGTGAAAGTGTAGTTGGCATAGTTTTCGCTATTCCCGGACCGCTCAGGTCTTCACTACGAATGCCCGCTTCTTCCTTAACTGCCGCGTAGATTGGTTGCTAAATGCTAATAGAGATAGTCATTAAGCTGTTTATATACAGATTGTTACCTGTTATTATAAGTGAGTAAATAAGGAAGACTGTGGTTTGGCATAGTTTTAGATAATTTCTGAGGAGCAAAAGTGCCTTGTTAACCTGGTTGGCCGAATCGTGACTTGTTCGCGAATTGGCCAGGTAGAATAGCCGCGAAGCAGAGGGCATTTTGATAGTCAAGTATATCGCTCCAAATCAAGTTGCAGATGAGAGTAACATCTACGCTACGTTCAGGCCATTTGTGTGCTGTGCGTCACCGCCGTGCTTCACAGGAACAGTACACAACTGCCGGTTTTCAAGAGCAAGTGATCTGGCTGGCAGATCAGATGATTAGCTGGCTCTTCCGGTTTATACGGGAACGGGTAAGTCTGAAAGCCAATCGCGTCGCATCTGCAGCGCTTCCCAACGCGGTCAGTAATGTCCATTGTTCGGTAGCTGCCCACAGGCAGCTTACCCGCTCCGTCCCCGGTTTTTTGAACGAACCGCCCGACATACCCGACTCTCGACTCTCTACTTCTCCAGCGCGTACGGTCTCACAGGTATTCACTCCTTTTTTTCAACGTCCAATGAATGAGCAACGTATACTGAGCAGGTCACCATACGGCTCCACCGCCCGGTTCGTGCCGGATGCCGGTGGTAATCGTGCGTCAACGGCAGGCCAGCCCGTTTTTGTGGGCAGGGTGGCAACGTTGCTGTCTGTATCGACAAACCGGATGTTGCGGGCCACCTGCTTCGCGCTGACACTGTTACTGGGGCTGATAACATCATCAGCACAGGCTCAATCGCTTACGGTTGACCTGAGTGTACGAAAAGTAGTCAGCAATCAAAGTCCGGCAATCGGTGATGTGCTCACGTATACCGTCGTTGTGGCCAACAGCGCCAGCTCGACCACGGCTACGGGGGTAGTTGTGACCGATCAACTGCCGGTTGGCGGTGTAACGTATGTTCCCGGTTCAGCCTCGATTGTGCGGGGTAGTGGCACGTATGTGGCCGCCACGGGCATCTGGAGCGTGGGTACGGTAGCTCCGAATGATTCGAGTGTTCTTATTTTGCAGGGTACGGTGCTTGGGCAGGGGGTGTGGTTCAACACGGCTGAGGTTACGGCCGCTGACCAGGCAGATTTCGACTCGGCACCCAACAACCAGATTCTAACCGAGGACGATTATGACGCCGTCTGCTTCTCTGTTCCTATAGTATTATATCAGGGTGACGAATATACGGTAATGATTCCATCCGGTTACGACCAGATTGTGTGGTACCGAAACGACATTCCGATCAGTACATCGACCGTGTCGGCATCATTAGCCGTAGTAAACCCGGATCTTTCATTAATCTTTAAAAGTCCGGGCATATACCGTTTCGAAACGTTTCGTAATGGGTGTCTGGTAACCAACTGCTGCAACATCGAGGTTCTCGAGGGGCTATTTGGCGTTTTAGGTGACCGCGTCTTCGTGGACGCTAACAAGGACGGCCTGCAGGGCACGCCTGCTGCTGAGCCGGGCATACCGGGCGTGGTAGTGGTCTTGTTAGACGCCACCTTAACGGCAGTCGCTTCGACTACGACTGATGCATCGGGTTTGTACTCCTTCACAGGCTTGACGGTGGGCATTCCGTATAGTATAAGCTTCGTAACGCCAGCGGGTTTCGTCTCC